>NZ_JACJTY010000001.1:0-688313 GCF_014698945.1 Synechococcus sp. FACHB-909
GTGGGATCGAACTTCTCGACACCCCGCACCAGGCCGATGGTGCCCTCCTGGATCAGGTCCAGGAGTTCCATGTTCCGCTTGGTGTACTTCTTGGCGACGCTGACCACCAGGCGCAGGTTGGCGGCCACCATCCGCTCCTTGGCGCGGCGGCCGGCGTGCAGGCGCTTGCGCAGCAGGGCCGGGGTGAGCCCCGCCTCGGCGGCGAGCAGCTCGGGGCTGGGCTCCTCACCACCGGAGCGCAGGGTGAGCTCCTCGCGAATCTCCTCGAGGGCCATCAGGTCCTGCACCTGGCGGCCCAGGGTGATCTCCTGCTCGTGGCTGAGCAACGGCACCCGGCCGATGTCGCGCAGGTAGGAACGCAGCGAATCGCCGGTGGGGACCAGCAAGGACGCGGAGGAAGCCGTGACGGTGATCGAAGGCATCGTCCCTTGTTACGAAACCGTTTGGTTTCGTAAATCTACCATCACTTTGCGGACTCGCTCCGACCTGGAGCGGTCCCCAGAATGGGGGCATGGGCGCCGACAGACTTCAGAAACTCGTGGCGGCCGCTGGGCTCTGCTCCCGCCGCCAGGCGGAGATCTGGCTGCGCGACGGCCGGGTGCGGGTCAACGGCGCGTTGGCCCAGCTCGGGGATCGGGCCGACCCCGCCAGCGACCGGATCAGTGTCGACGGCCGGCCCCTGGAACTGCCCAGCACCACCCTGACGCTGCTGCTCAACAAGCCGGCCGGGGTGCTCAGCACCTGCCATGACCCCCACGGCCGCCCCACTGTGCTGGAGCTGCTGCCGCCCGAGCTGCGCCCCGGACTGCATCCGGTGGGCCGCCTCGACGCCGACAGCCGCGGCGCCCTGCTGCTCAGCACCGATGGCGCGCTCACCCTGCGCCTCACCCATCCCCGCTACGGCCACCGCAAGACCTACCGGGTCTGGGTGGAGGGGCTGCCCCGCACGGCCACCCTGGAGCGCTGGCGGGCCGGCGTGCCCCTCGACGGCCTGCCCAGCCTGCCGGTGGAGCTGCGGCGGCTGCGCCACCACCGCGGCGCCACCCTGCTGGAGCTGGTGCTGCGGGAGGGCCGCAACCGCCAGATCCGGCGCACCGCCGAGATCCTCGGCCATCCGGTGCTCGACCTCAGCCGGATCGCCATCGGCCCTGTACAGCTGGGGGATCTGGCGGAAGGGGCCTGGCGCAGGGTCGAACCGGGAGAATGGGGCCCCCTGGCCGTCGCTCCCTGAGCCCCCCTTCCTTGCCCACTCCGGCCAAGCCCCTGCTCCAGCGCCTGCGCGAACGCTTGCCGGGCCAGCGCCGCCCGCTGCGTCCGGCCGTTGAGGAGCGGCCCCTGGATCCCCTGCTGGTCGCCGGCCAGCAGCTGCGGGAGGCCCGCGAGAGCCGCGGCCTCGGCCTGCGCCAGCTCGCCCTCGACACCCGCATCAGCACCGCCGTGCTCGAGGCCCTGGAGCGGGGTTGGCGGGACCGGCTGCCGGAGGCGGCCTACCTGCGAACGATGCTGCCCCTGCTGGAGCAGCACCTGGAGCTGCCCCGCGGCAGCCTCGACGGCGTGCTGCCGCCGGAGCAGGACCGCCAGCACGGCCGGCGGCGGGACACGGTCCTGCTGCGCTTCACCCCGGGCTCGATCGACGTCTTCACCACCTGGCAGGGCACCGTGCTTTATGCGGTGCTGTGCGGCGGTCTGATCTACGGGCTCAACCTGCAGCAGCGCCAGCTGGCCGCCCAGGGGCTGCATGTGCTGCGGCCGATCCCGCCCCTCAGTGCCGAGCAGAGCGACCGGGCGGATCTGGAGGATGCGGACCGGGCCATCCTGGGCGCCTACCCCGACCTGCGGCCCCTGGGCAAGGCCGCCGCCGGCCAGGGGCTCCAGCGGCTGCGCCGCGAGACCAGCCAGAACCGGCCCGATCTCGCCCTCGGCCTGCTGCGCCTCGAGCTGGCCCGGCCCACCCGGCTGTCGCTGCGCAGCGACCGGGGCGTCGAAACCCAGCTGCCGGCGGTGCAGGGCAGCCTCAGCCTGCCGGTGCTGCCCCCCTTCAGCCTGCGGCTCGAGCCGGCCCCGCCGGCCGGGTCCGTGCGCTGGAACGGCCAGCCGCTGGCGCCCGCGGGGGCCGCCGATCCCGGCGCTGTGGGGGCCACGCCCCAGGGCCAGGCCCAGTTCCTCTACCCGCCCCCGGCTCCGGCCGCCGCCCCGCGCCCCCGGCCATAGCGGGCCGCCATGGCCCCGAAGCCCTGCAGGGGCCCGGCCAGCGCCGACACCGGCTGCGAGAGCCGCCAGCTCCAGTTGCCGTCAATGGTGCCGGGGGTGTTGAAGCGAGCCTCGTCTCCCAGCTCCAGCAGGTCCTGCAGCGGCACCACCGCCAGATCGGCCGGCGAGGCCAGCGCCACCTCCAGCAGCTGCCAGCTCGGCGCCCGCACCTCACCCCCCACCACCGCCGCCACCCGACCCCGGGCCCCGTCGTCGAGATTCTGCCACCAGCCGAGGCTGGTGGCGTTGTCGTGGGTGCCGGTGTACACCACCCAGCGGCTGCCGCTGTAGTTCGCCGGCAGGTAAGGGTTGTCGTCGTTGCCGTCGAAGGCGAACTGCAGGATCTTCATGCCCGGCAGGGCGAAGCGGTCGCGCAGGGCCTCCACCGCCGGGGTGATGACGCCGAGGTCTTCGGCGATCAGCGGCAGCCGGCCGCCGGGGAGCAGCCGTCCCTGGCGGCGGCAGCGGGACCGCAGGCCGCCCAGCAGGGCGGCGCCGGGGGAGGGACGCCAGGAGCCGTGCTCGGCGGTGGCATCGGCGCCGGGGACGCTCCAGTAGGCCTCCAGGGCCCGGAAGTGGTCGAGCCGCAGCAGATCCATCAGCTCCAGCTGCCGCCTCAGCCGCTGCAGCCACCAGCGGAAGCCGGTGAGGCGATGCACCCACCAGCGGTAGACGGGGGTGCCCCAGAGCTGGCCGGTGGTGGAGAAGTAGTCCGGCGGCACGCCGCTCTGCTCCACCAGGCCGCCGTCGGCCCGAAGGGAGAACAGGCGCCGGTGGCTCCAGACATCGGCGCTGTCGTGGGCCACGTAGAAGGGCAGATCACCCACCAGGCGCACCCCCTGGCGATGGGCCCGCTCCTGCAGCCGGCCCCACTGGACCTGGAGCTGCCACTGCAGCAGAGCCTCCTCCTGCAGGGCCTGGCTCTGGGCGTCGACCAGGGCCCGCAGGGCGGGGGCCTGGCGCCGGGCCAGGGGCTCCGGCCATTCCCACCAGGGCCGCCCCCCCTGGAGGCGGCGGATCACCATGAAGCGGCAGTGGTCGACCAGCCAGAAGCGCTGGCGCTCCTCCCAGCGATCGAAGGCCGCCCGGCGCTCCGGCGGCTGCCCGGCCCAGCCCCGGGCCAGGGCTGCGGCGATGGCGGCCGCGCGCTCGCCGGCGATGGCCGGATCGAGGCGATCCTCAGCTCCCAGGGGCAGGGCGTCCCGGTCGGCGGCGGTGATCAGGCCCTCGGCCACCAGGTCGTCGGCATCGATCAGCCAGGGGTTGAGGGCCGAGCCGCTGGGGGAGCTGTAGGGGGAGCCGGTGCCGTCAGTGGGGGCCAGGGGCAGCAGTTGCCACACCCCCACCCCCTCGGCGGCCAGCAGGTCGATCCAGTCGCGGGCGGCGGCGCCGAAGCTGCCGCAGGCCCGGGTGCCCGGCAGGGCCGTGGGGTGGAGCAGTACGCCGCAGGCCCGGGGGTCGCTGCTCACGGTTTCGGCAGGCGATAGCGGTCCACGATCCGGCGGGCGAAGGCCGGGATGTGGGCGTCGACCTTCTCCGGGTGGTGGCGCTGCAGCCAGAGGGCATTGCGCGTGAAGTGGGAATCGATCGAGAAGCGGCCGTACTCGAGCCCCTTGGGCCCGAAGCGCTGCACGAACACCCCCACCAGCTCCGCCAGCCACATGGGGAGTCTGAGGGCCTTCTCGTAGGCGTCGATGCCCTGCTGCACCGCCTGGCGGCGATCGCCGGAGCTGGTCACCGGCGCCAGATCCAGCTCCGGCTCCACCAGATCCAGCAGCTCCTGGCCGAGGGGGTTGCGCACGGTGACCCACTGGCGGCCGAACGTGGCGCCCATGTAGCCCACCACCAGATCGGCGCCGGCGTTGGTGTAGTCGAAGCAGCTCAGGCAGCTGGGGGCGAACACGTCCTTGAGGGCGGGCGTGTCGAGGCCGAAGAAGGGCACCATCTCCTCCTGGCCGTCGCTGTGGCGGAAGTGGATGCGGAAGTCCTGCATGAACTCGTAGTGCACCACCGTGTCGGGGGAGCGGCTGGCGCTCTCCAGGAAGGTCTGCAGCCCGTCCCGGCTGACGTTGTCGACGCAGGGCAGGCCGAGCACGTAGAGCTTCTGCAGGGGCAGGGTGGCCTGCACGGCCCGCAGGGCCTGGATCTGGCAGCCCACCCCGATGGCCAGCAGCCGCTCGATGCCGCTGCCCGGCAACTGCTCGAGCACCTCCAGGTTGGGGGAGAGGGTGGGTTTGTTCACCCGCGCCGCCAGCACCTCCTCCGGGGTGCGGGCCAGCACCGGCACCGGGGTGAAGCGGTCGTCCTCGCTCTGCTGCACGCACAGCACCGCATCCACCAAGCCGCTCTCCAGGGCCCGCACGCCGATGCGGCTGACGATGCCGGTCCACTGGGCCCCCTCGATCGGCTGGCGCAGCCGGGCGGTGACCATGCGCTGGTGGACACCGAAGTAGAGCTCGTCCTCGTCGTCGAGGCGGCGGCTGCGGCCGTGGGCCTGTTCCTCCATGGCCTCGAAGCGCTGCTCGAGGAAGGCGCAGGCCCGGCGCACGTAGGCCACCCAGCGGCTGTCGCAGAGGCCGCAGTCGCTGCAGAGATCCTTGGCGGGTTTGGGGCTGCCCTTGGCCAGGGGTCGGGCTCGATCGTGCGGCGCCAGGGACGACGGCGCCGGTGAAGGAACGGAGGACAAGCGGTGGTGGGCGCAGGAGCTCGACGCTCAAGCTATCCGTCGTTGCGCTCCCATGCCGCCGGCCCGCGGCGTCGCCTGCGCGAGAGTGCCTGCAGCTCCCCTCCGTTTCGGCCCCGATGCCCGCCCGCCGGAAGCCCCGCCCAACCGAAGCCCCCGGCACCGGGACCCCGAAGGCCCCGGCTCCGAAGCGGCGCCTGGCCACCGGGCGGCTGCTCAAGAGCCTCGGCGTCACCGCCGCCGGCGCCGTGGTGGGGATGGGCGTCCTGGGGCTGCTCTGGCCGATGCCCGACCGGGCTCTGGCGCCCACCCCCGAGGTGGGCCCCGCCAGCCTGGCCGCCCCGCCGGCGCGGGCCATCACCCTGCTGGTGATCGGCAGCGATGCCGAGACGGTCGGCGCGCCGATCAACAAAGCCGCCCCCGCCGGGCCGGCCAACGCCGATGCCCTGCTGCTGGTGCGCGTCAACCCGGAGGGGCCCCTGCAGGTGCTCAACCTGCCCACCGAAGTGGCCGTGAACCTGCCCGGGCAGAAGGGCCCCAAGCGCCTGGGTGAGGCCTTCCGCCTCGGGGGTGTGGCGCTCACCGCCGATGCGGTGCGCGAGCTGGTGGGGCTCCAGCCCCCCGCCCCCGACCGCTACCTGGTGCTCTCCCGGGGGGCGCTGAGGGACCTGGTCAACGGGCTGGGGGGTCTGGAACTGAGCCCGCCGCGGCGGATGAGCTACACCGATCAGACCCAGAAGCTGACCATCGACCTGCAGGCCGGGCTGCAGCAGCTGGGGGGCAACAAGGTCGAGCAGCTGGTGCGCTTCCGCGACACCTGGCTGGGCGACACCGGCCGCCGCAGCAACCAGCAGCTGGTGGCCAACAGCCTGCGGGAGCGGATGCTGCAGCCGGAGCGGCTGGCCAAGCTGCCGTTCCTGGTGAACCAGCTGCAGCCGAAGGTGCAGACCAACCTGACGCCGGGAGAGACCCTCAGCCTGCTGGCGGCCGGGCTGGATGGCAGCAAGCCGGTGCAGTTCGCCAGCCTGCCGCTGAAGCCCGCCGAGGAGAAGCACAAGGGCCTGCGCCAGCTGGAGGCCAGTGCGACCCCGCCGCTCTGGAAGGAGCCGGTGGCCCCGTAGCGATACTGGCCACCATGGCCGTCACTCCCGAGTTCCTGGTGCCGAGCACCTTCCAGCACTACCTGCTGGGGCTGTTCGCCGTGGCCAACAACTTCCCTGCCATCGGGCCGTTCCTCACCCTGAGCCAGGGGGTGCCCGCCAGCCAGGTGCGACGGGTGATCCGGATCACCACCTTGTCCAGCCTGCTGATCATGCTGGGCGCCTATTTCCTGGGCACGGCGGTGCTCCAGTTCTTCGGCATCAGCGTCAGTGCCTTCCAGATCGCCGGCGGCCTGCTGCTGGGCTTCAGCGGTCTGAGCATGCTGAATGCCACCGATCCGGGCGATTCCCACGAGAAGAACCTCGATGTGTCGCGCATGGATGTGGGGCAGATGACCTCCTCGGCGATCGTGCCGATCTCCCTGCCCCTCACCACCGGCGCCGGCACGATGTCGACGATCACGGTGTATGCCGAAGGCGCCCACACCCTCAACCACCGCCTCGAGCTGTTCGCGGCGATCTGGGCGATGGCGATCCTGATCGGCCTGATGTTCACCTTCGCCACCCGCCTCACCCGGCTGTTGGGCCATGTGGGGATGACGGTGCTGATCAAGGTGATGGGCCTGTTCACCCTGGCGATCGGGGTGCAGTTCATCGCCACCGGCGCCAGCACCCTGCTGAGCCGGGTGACGCTGCGGGTGTGAGATTTGGCGTTGAAGGTGTGCATCAGCAACGTGTCGATGACGGGTGACAGATTGGCCAACACGGCAAGCCTCTTGAGCTTGTGGGTGCGAATCGGTGGGCGTTGTCATGGCTCTCCTGGATCCTGAGCCTGGTTTCGTGGCCCTGCAATCCCTGCTGGTGAGGGCTTCTTATGGCTGATGGCTGAGCTGAGTCGCGGAGGCCTGCAGCCCTTCAAAGATCGGCTCTGCAACGGCAGCCGGGAAATCCTTTGGGAGCTTGGCGGCGACAGCTGCGATCACCCCGGGGGTTCTGACGATCAAGGACTCCAGCAGGTCGTTCGCACGGCCGCCCAGGCCCAGACGGGAGGCGGTGGTGGTTAGGTGACGCCGCTGAATCTGCAGGGGTTTGTAGGTGCGGCTCTTGGTTCCATGCCAGGCCATGGCCATCCGGATCTTTTGCTGGGCATACAGGCCCGCGCCTTTACCGATGACGGGCCAGGCCGAGAGGACGTCGTAGAGGGGGGTGAGCTGATAGCGGCCTCCCTGCTGCAGAAAGAGGCTGAAGTTTTTGGCGTGGCCATCGATGGCACGCAACATCCAGAACAGCACCTGGGCAGAGAAAAAGGTTTGCAGATCCTTCTCAGCAGTGGCGGATTGGGCGAGCCATTGGCTGATTGCCACCATGCCAGGGCCCCCTTCGCTTTCGTATTTGAATCGGGGTGGGGTGGCGGTGGCCTGGCAGAAGTCCTCGGTGGGAAGCCGCAGCCAGTGGCTCCCCTTGGGATGGAGCCGGCGATCGAAGCGCTCCACGATCAGGCAGCGCTGACCATCAAACGCGGCCATCTGGGCATTGGCCACCTCAAGACCGTAGGCCTCCAGGAGGCGACCGCACAGCCACTCGTTCTCCACCGAGGTGCTGAGATCGATCTGGCCGGTTCCCACTACACCCATGGGGAGCTTGAACAGATGGCTGGTGGGGGTGCTGCCCAAGGGGCGGCACCAGCGATCGCCGTGGAACAGCAGCGCCGTTTTCTCCTGGGCACCGGCCACCGAAAGCCTCAGCTCCTCGTCTGATGGCCCGGCCAGTGCTGAGGCCGTTGGAGCGGTGACACCCCTCAGCAGGTGCCCGATGGCTCTGTCTGTGAGGGGGTCCGCTTCGATGCGATCCAGCCCGGAAGGCTGCTCGCCAGGAGGCAGCAGTTGAACAGCCCCCGCGCAGTCACGACCAACAGCCTCCAGGAGATCGAAGGCACCGGTGCTGGCGGTCCTGAAGCGCTGCTGCACGCGCTGGCGGATGGAGGCGCTGTCGGGAAGAAGATTCTCGAACCAGGCCTCCACCGCAAGGCCCCGCAACACGGTGGCTGCTGGCACCGGCTGGAGCGACAGGGACAGGGGGCGATGGTTCGGGGACGACAGCCAACTCCTGGCGTAATGGAACTCCTGGGACCTGCGCACCGGCAGTACCCAGATTCCTACCTGCTCACCATTCATCCAGACCGTCAGCTCCCGCGATTGCCTGGGTCGTCCCATCACCACTCCGCCACTGGTGCAGGCGCGGTTCTTGGGCGGACCACCAGCTCCAGGTCGAGGGCGGCGGTGATCAGCAGCAGGCGATCCAGGGTGAGGCGCTCGGGATGGAGCTCAAGGGCCGACATCCGCGCCTGGCTGATGCCGCCAGCGCTCTGGGCCAACTCCCTCTGGCTGAGGTTCCGCTGGCGCCTGAGGGTCTGCACCAGCTGCCCCAGCTGGGCCGGTGAACGGATGACCGCCTCTTCCCCACCCATGGCCACTCGGATTCCGAATAAACGGAGAGTACTCGGTTTGCGAGTACTGGCTGGATACTTGCTTGATGAGTGCCGGGGGCAGAGCCGCTAGCTCGTGCTGAGCACGCTCGCAGGCCTCGTAGAAGGTCGCCAAGTCACTTCCACTCTCGATGACCAGTTTGGTGAGTTGTATGGAGAGCTGCTCAGTCAGAATCGAATTGTTTTTGCATCTCTCACTGAAAGGCTAAACGGCTGATCCGAATGCAAGCCGGGTGCTAATCAGGCCTGCCCCCTCTGCGGAAGCCGAAACTGTTAGGGAGGGATTTCTCGGCGCCGTTCGCCTCGATCGTCTCGCGGCAGCGCTGCAGCAGCTCCAGGCGCAGGGCCTCGGGGCTCTCGATGCGGATGCCGCCGCCGAAGGCGAACAGCCAGCTGCGCAGGTCGATGTCGGCAGCCACGGTCCAGGGGGGCAGGTCGAGTTCCACCGGGTAGGGGTGGCTGCTGCCGGCCGGGCCGGGCTCCAGCACGTGGGGGGCCCTGGGGTGGTGCCACCAGGTGTCCTCCGGGAGCGGCCGGGAGAAGCGGGTGTGCTCGATCGGATAGCGCTGCAGGCCCTCGCGGATGAAGGCGAAGGCCCAGGGGGCACAGCGGAAGCGCAGGGTCTCCAGCGCCTGGCCGCGGCGCTGGGGCGAGGCGCCGGTGATCTGCCGCTGCTGCTCCAGGTCGGTGCCGAAGTAGATGCCGCCGCTGTGGTGCAGCAGCCGCTCCAGCCGCTTGAGGGCCGCCGCGTGGCTGTCGGCGCTGCGGCGCAGGTCGCCGTGGACCTGGCCCATGGCAAGGCGATCGAGCCGCTCGCTGCGGATCAGCCCCTGGTCGTGGCCCAGGTGGTCCTCCTCGAAAAGGAGATACCAGCCCACGTGGTGGAAGATCAGCTGCAGCGGCCAGACCCGCAGCTCACCGCTGGGGCTGTCGGCGAAGCTGCCCATCCCCGGGTAGCGGGTCAGGAGCACGCGGCGGTGCTCCACGATCACCGTCTCGATCGCCTCGGCGCGGCGCGGCGCCGCCAGCGAATCACGGCGCACCAGGGCCATGTCCACCACGGTGTGGCGGGCGTAGCTGCGCACCGGCGCCAGTTCGGCGGCGCTGATGCCGGACCAGCCCAGTCGCTCGTCGAGTTCGCTGAGCAGGTCCTGGGCGGAGGGGTCGGCCAGGCGGCCGGCGGTCTGGCGCACCACGTTGTGGAGCTCCCGCAGGCGCGGCGGCGAGAGCACGGCGGTGCCGAGGCAGTAGCCGTGGCGCACGTTGTCGTTGCGGCTGCGGAAGCCGTAGGGGGTGAGGATCTTCTCGAGGTCCTTGCGCAGGGTGGCCGTTTCCCCCGGCAGGTAGGCCCCCGGGATCGCCTCGGTGGCGGCGATCAGGTGCTGGTGCAGGTTGCCGCCGCGCTCGGCCGGCCGGTCGAAGGGCACCTGGAGCAGGTGGCGCAGCAGGGTCATCACCCGCACGAACACCGGCCCATCGCCCATCGGCGGCAGGCCGCCATGGACGGCCCCTGGCCGGCTGCGGGCCAGCGGCGCCAGCTGGATCGGTGTAGCGGCCGGCAGGGCGCTGCAGAAGCCGTTGGCCTCCAGCCAGGCCAGGTCCTGCCGGATCGCCGAGGCATCGGCGTAGCAGCTGCCGTGCAGGCGGCCCAGGAAGGCGGCGGCCCGATCGGCCAGATCGCCCTCCGGCAGGGGGGAGAGGATCGCCGTCAGCTCCTCGGCGCCGGCGGGATCGCTGGCCGCCAGGTCGGGCCAGGTGCTCAGCAGCCGGATCAGGTGCAGCAGCCGCTCCAGATCGAGCAGGCGCGAGTAGCCGTGGCGCTGCACCTGGCGCTCCCGGTTGGTGGCCGAGCGGATGCGGCGGTCGAGTCCGGCCAGTTCGGCCGCCAGCACCGGCTCCAGATCGCTGTGGTGGCTGGGCACCACGGTGCAGAGGGCGGCGAAGCCCTCGGCACGGGAGGGCCCGAAGTGGGGATCGGCCAGGGCGGCGGCCATCTCCTGGATCACCGGCACCGGCACCGGCCGGCTGCGCCGGGCGTTCCAGGCCAGCGATGTGGGCAGATCGGTGTACAGCCACCAGCCGATCCACTCCACCGGTGCCGGCAGTGGGAGGCCCTGGGTGATCGCCAGCCGCCAGGCCCGGCGGGCGTGGGTCGCATCCACGATCACCGGGATGCCCGCCGCCACGGCCTCCACCAGGCGCTGGTGCAGCCGCTGCTGGATGTCCACCCAGGGGCCCTGCACCGCCGCATCCCCGAAGACCTCCTCCCGGATCGCGTCGGTGGAGAGCACCAGGGCGGGGGGATCGCCGGGGCCGGCCAGCAGGGGCGCCAGGGCCCGGGCGAGGGTGGTCTTGCCGCTGGCGGGCTGGCCGATCAGCAGGTGGCAGCGCAGGGACGCCATGGCGACAGCAACCGGGGAGACCCCACTAGTCTTTCGCACGAGGGGTGCGCTGGTGAGCCGGTGTGAGCGACAGGCCAGACCGATCGCCACTGCCGATGCCGTGATCGCCGCCACCACCCATGCCCAATGCGCCCAACTTGCCACCCCGAAACCCGCAAACTTCGAGGCGATCGGCTTGGAGCTGATAAACCCCTGGACCTATGGCCTTCCCCGCCGCCCCTGACCATGTCCCTCCCCGTCACCAGCAACGCCAACGAGTTCGATTCGCCCATATCCTGGCGAGCGTGCTCACAGGTGAGAGGAAAAGGTGCTCGTGCTCAGGATCGACAAGCCCACGTCGGAGCTTCAGTTCAAGGGTCTGCGCCGATCGATCGAGGTGGTCAATGAGGCGGTGGCAAACTCGTATCCTGCTTGGCTCAAGCTTGCCTTGAGACCGAACTGCAACAACATCAGCAACCTAGAGCCTGCATCCTCTCATGCGCCTTCTTTGAGCGTTTTACCGACGTGATCATCTACCTCGAAACGCGGGAAGAGTTCCTCAAGCACGTTCGCGAGCAGCGTATCGAAGAGGAGGTGCGTGAGCGCTACATCGCCATGACCGGTCACAAAGTGGCTGTCAATGAGTTTCGCGCCTGGCAGAATTCGCTTCAGTGCGTGGGCAACGTGCTGCAGTTCGAGGCGATCCCCAAAGAGTTGGGGGTGGCGATCGAATACCGTATCCACAACACCGCCAAGCGTATTGACTTGCTGCTATCAGGGCGCAACCAGGCTGGAGATCCGGCTGCGGTGATCGTGGAACTGAAGCAGTGGGAAACGGTGGAACCCACCGATCTGGATGGGGTAGTGCGCACCTTTCTGGGTAAGGGACCGCGCGAGACCACGCATCCCTCCTATCAGGCGATGAGCTACGGGGCGCTGCTCCGGGGATTCAACACGGCGGTGGTGGAGCACAAGATTGCCCTTAGCCCCTGCGCTTACCTGCACAACTGCAAAGACGGCAGCGGCATCACCGATGCCCGTTACCAACCCTATCTAGAGCAGGCGCCATTGTTCCTACGTCATGACAATGCTGCCATGGCTGCCTTCCTGCGCCGCTGCCTGGAGGAGGGTGACCGAGGTCGCACGATCGAGCAGATCCGCGATGGGAAGGCCAAGCCGAGCCGGCAGCTCGCCGACGCAGTGGAGCGAATGCTGAAGGGCAACGCCGAGTTCGTGCTGATCGACGAGCAGAAGGTGGTGTTCGAAAAGGCGCTGGCCTTGGCACGTCAGCTCCGGGAAGGGCGGCATTGTGTGCTGTTGGTGCAGGGCGGGCCCGGCACCGGCAAATCGGTCGTAGCTGTGAACCTCTTGGCCAGGCTGCTTGGGATGGGGCTGAACGCTCGCTATGTCAGTAAGAACATGGCACCCCGACATGTATACCGGGCCAAGCTCACCGGCTCCCTTACGAAAGGGGAGTACGACAATCTTTTCTGTGGCTCAGCCTGCTTCGTGGGGTGCCCGGAGGGGTTCTACGACACCCTGATCGTGGATGAAAGCCACCGGCTGATGACCAAGACCATCTACGACAAGGAGGGGGAAAACCAGATCAAGGAGATCATCCACGCCAGTAAGCTGACAGTGTTCTTCCTCGATGAGGATCAGCGCGTCACTTTTGATGATATCGGGAGCACGGGTGAGATCGAGAAATGGTGCCAATTCCATGAAGCTGAATTGCACCGTGACATGCTGCCATCGCAGTTCCGTTGCAGTGGCTCCGATGGCTATCTGGCTTGGCTGGATCAAACCCTCGGCATCCGCGACACAGCGAACGGTCGGCTGGAGCAAGGCAGCTACGACTTCCGTGTGTTCGACGATCCGGTGGCCCTGCACGAGTCGATCCGACAGGCCAATCATGGGAACCAGGCACGGATGGTGGCCGGTTATTGCTGGAACTGGGCGTCGAAGTATCACCCCAAGGCCTGGGACATCTCGATCGAGCGTTACGAGTATAGGGCACGCTGGAACTTGAGGAAGGATGGCAGCGTGTGGATCATGAAAAAGGGAACGGTGGAGGAGGTGGGCTGCATCCACACCTGCCAGGGGCTGGAGTTGGAGACGATCGGGGTGATCATCGGGCCGGATCTGGCATTCCGTGATGGCCAGGTTGTGTCGGTTCCGACGGCAAGGGCACGATCCGATCAGTCACTGAAGGGCTACAAGGTGGGTCTGAAACGCGAGCCCCAGGCGATCCGACTGAAGGCGGACGCGATCATTCGCAACACCTACCGCACCCTGATGAGCCGGGGCACGAAGGCTTGCTGGGTCTACGCCTGTGATCCGGAGCTCCAGGCCTACCTGCATCGACGGCTGGAGGGTCAGTGCGATGTCGGCTGAGCCCTGGCGGCGGACAAATGCGACGGGCTGTTCCTTCCCGATCGCCCCCTGGGTTTCCTCGGCGCCAAGGTGGCCCTGGTGAGCCGGCTCGCGCTGATCGATCCAGCTGTCCTCGTCCCAAGGCCCCTCGGATCCTTCCCTGCGTCACTACATCCTGCTGATCACGATCCTTGTCGCTTTCCTCGAGGCCACCGCCCAGCAGCTCACCCCGATCCAGCCGCCGGTGGTGATGGGCTTCACCGGCCTGCGCCGGGTCAACGGCAGCACCCCGGCCTCCTGATCCCCCCTCCATCGCCCCACCCCTGCCAGCCTGGGGCCTCCCGCCGGCTTGCCGTGATCCCTACCCAGAAGCAGATGACCGGCATGCTCGGCCATCCGGTGGCGGAAAACCCGATCGATCGGATGTTCGATGCGGTCTATGCCCACCACGGGCTGTGCTGGCAGTTCTGGAAGAACGACATCGCCAACACGGCGGACCTGGCCCTGGCGGTGCGGGCCCTGGTGCCCCTGGGCTACAGCGGCATGGCCATCACCGTGCCCTACAAGGTGGCGGTGCTGCCCCTGCTCGATGACGTCGATGACGACGTGCGGGCCATCGGCGCCGCCAACTACCTCACCATCGAGGCGGGCCGCCTGATCGGCCACAACAACGACGGCAAGGGGGTGGTGAAGGCGATCGAGAAGCTGGCGCCCCTGGCGGGCCGGCGGGTGGTGATGCTCGGGGCCGGCGGTGCCGGCCGGGCCATGGCGGTGGAGATGGCCTGGGCCGGCGCGGCCCACCTCACCCTGATCACCCGGCGGCAGGAGCAGGGCCAGGAGGTGGCGGACACCGTCACCCGCGCCTCCGGGGTGCCGGCGGTGTGGCAGCCGTGGCAGGGGGAGGTGGTGGTGCCGGCGGGCACCACCCTGCTGATGAATGCCACCCACCTGGGCTGCGCGCCGGAGCTGGAGCCGGTGCCCGTCCGCTGGGACACGGTGGATCCGGCCTGCCTGGTGGTCGACGTGATCACCAACCCCCGCATCACCCCGTTCCTGGCGACGGCCCGCCGCCACAGCTGCCCGGTGGTGGATGGCGTCGAGATGCTGGTGCAGCTGGCCATGCAGATCTTCGAGCAGTGGACCGGCGTCACCCCCGAGGAGGCGGTGTTCCAGCGCGCCGTGGCCGAAGCCCTGGGGGAGTGAGCCTGGCGCCCTTACGTTGGCGGGCGTTGTCTCCGGCATCCCCATGACTCGGGTCGTCTCTCTTGCCGCCCTTGCGGCCCTCGGCCTCCTGGCCGGCTGCGGCCGCCCCGATGGCCGGGCCCTGCAGACGATCGCCTGCCAGCAGGTGGCCAACACGATCGACCTCCAGTCGGTCGGCCAGATCGATGCCCTGCGCAGGGCCCTCGGCCTGGCACCGGGCGTCGATCCGATCGGTACCTGCCGCGAGCTCGGCGTCACCATGGAGCCCGGGGCCCCTGCGGCGGGCGGCTCCGGCGGTGAAGCCGAAGAGGGCGAGAACGGCGGGGAGGAACGGGGCGAGTGAGGGCCGCACCCCCCTAGGCCGCCTGCAGCACCCGCCAGCGGCCCCGCAGCACCTGCTGCAGCGCCGCCATTGCGGCTCCGGCCTCCTCGCTTTCCGCGCCGCTCTGGCCACCGCTATCCGGCAGCCAGCCCAGCCAGGGCAGGCCGTCGCGGCGACGCATCGCCGGCTGCCAGTCGCCGCCCACTTGCATCAGCCCGGCCAGGGGCACCCGCCAGTGCTCCAGCAGGGCGGTGCCGGCCGCCGGCAGCCCCGTGTCCATCTGCTCGCCCCGCAGCACCAGCAGGCAGGGCTGGCGCCAGGCCCCGAGGGCCTCGGCCCAGCTGCCGCCCCGCTCCAGTGGCAGGCCCGCATCGACGGGCAGGGCGGCCAGCCACGGGCCCGTCGCCGCCGCGCTCAGGGCCGCCAGGCCGGAATCGGGATCGGCGGCGCCGGCCAGCTCCCTCAGGGCCACCCCCTCGGCGGCGGCCAGCCGCGCCGCCACCGCCGCCAGGCCCTCCAGCTCCCGTTGCCTCCCCAGGCCCACCAGCAGCAGGCCGCCTTTCGGCTCCGCGCCGAACCCTGAAACCGACATGGTTGTTTGCACTGTCCGGGCCGGCTCGCTTCTACCATCGTGCTGCGAAGCAACGCCGCCTGCGCCCTTGTCCACTTTCTCGACCGCTGAACGGGTGGAGCAGAGCGGGCAGCCGCCCCTCACCAGCCACGACCCTCGCCGGTTGCGGTTGTTCTGCGGCAATGCCAACCCCGATCTGGCCCGCGAGATCGGCGCCTATCTCGGCGTGCCCGACGGCCCGAGGGTGATCAAGCGTTTCGCCGACGGCGAGCTCTACATCCAGATCCAGGAGTCGATCCGCGGCTGCGACGTCTTCCTGATCCAGCCCACCTGCGCTCCGGTGAACGATCACCTGATGGAGCTGCTGATCATGGTGGATGCCTGCCGGCGGGCCTCGGCGCGCCAGATCACGGCGGTCATCCCCTACTACGGCTACGCCCGGGCCGACCGCAAGACGGCCGGCCGCGAATCGATCACCGCCAAGCTGGTGGCCAACCTGCTGGTCAAGTCCGGCGTCGAGCGGGTGCTGGCCATGGACCTGCACTCCTCCCAGATCCAGGGCTACTTCGACATCCCCTGCGACCACATCTACGGCTCCCCCGTCCTGGTCGACTACCTCTCCACCCGGGACCTGGGTGAAGTGGTGGTGGTGTCCCCCGACGTGGGGGGTGTGGCCCGGGCCCGGGCCTTCGCCAAGCAGATGAAGGATGCGCCCCTGGCCATCATCGACAAGCGCCGCTCCGGCCACAACGTGGCCGAGAGCCTCACCGTGATCGGTGACGTGGTCGGCAAGACGGCGATCCTGATCGACGACATGATCGACACCGGCGGCACCATCTTCCAGGGCGCCCAGCTGCTGCGGGCCCGGGGGGCGGCACGGGTGCTGGCCTGCGCCACCCACGCCGTCTTCTCCCCCCCCGCCGTTGAGCGTCTTTCCACCCCGGGCCTGTTCGAGGAGGTGGTGGTGACCAACAGCATCCCCCTGCCCCCCGATCTGCACTTCCCCCAGCTGCGGGTGCTCTCGATCGCCAACATGCTCGGTGAAACGATCTGGCGCATCCACCAGGAGAGCTCGGTCAGCTCGATGTTCCGCTGAGCGGCACCACCATGGAGGCTCCCGCTGCACCGGCCCGTCGGGTGCCCCTGAAACGCTTCGCCCATCTCAAGCGCCACCTGCCGGTGCCCCTCACCGTGCTCGTCACGGCCCTGCTGGCCCTCACCGTGGGGGCCCCTCGGCCGGCCGACGCCCAAAGCCGCCTGCCCAAGGGGTTCGAGCGCCGCGTCGGGGTGTGGCTCACCAACAGCCCCAGCCCCCTCTACTACGACGCCGCACGCATCGAGACCGCCGTCGCCCAGCTCGACGCCGCCGGCTTCAACACCCTCTACCCCAACGTCTGGAGCCGGGGCGCCACCTTCCACCGCAGCCGCTGGGCGCCGCTGGAGCCGGCCCTGGCCCGCTCCAACCCCGGCCTCGACCCCATCTGCCGCTTCACCAAGGCCGCCCATCGCCGCGGCATGCAGGTGATCCCCTGGTTCGAATACGGCCTGATGGAGCCCGGCGATGCCGAGGTCGTCCAGAAGAATCCGGAGTGGGTGCTGCGTCGCGCCGATGGCAGTGCCCTCTACGCCATGCATGGCGCCAACCTCAAGACCTCCCCGCTCAAGGATCTGCGGGTGTGGCTGAATCCGGCCCACCCGGGGGTGCGGGCCCGCTTCATCGGCCTGATCAAGGAGATCGTCCAGCGCTGCGGCGTCGACGGCATCCAGCTCGACGACCACTTCGCCTGGCCGGTGGAGCTGGGCTACGACCCCTACACCCGCGCCCTCTACGTGGCGGACACCGGCCGGGAGCCGCCCGCCAACTTCAACGACCGCTACTGGATGAAGTGGCGCCGCCAGCAGCTCACCGCCCTGCTGCGGGAACTGCGGAGCACGATGCAGGAGGCGGGCGGTCCGCGGCGCACGGTGATCAGCCTCTCGCCGGGCCCCTTCCGCTTCGCCTACAACCACTGGCTGCAGGACTGGGAGCTCTGGGCCCTGGGCGAACTGGTCGACGACCTGATCGTGCAGAACTACGCCTATTCGGTGAAGGGCTTCGCCCGCGACCTCGACCAGCCGGCGCTGGTCAAGGCCCGCCGCTGGGGCATGCCGGTGGAGATCGGCATCCTCTCCGGTTTCGGCGGCCGCACCCCCGACATGGCCACCCTTGAGCAGAAGGTGCGCCTCTCCGCCGCCCGCGGCCACGGCGTGATCTTCTTCTACTGGGAGGGGCTCTGGGGTCAGTACGCCGGCCCCGAGGGGGCCGCCGCCCGCCAGGCCGCCTTCCGCCGCCTCAACCGCGAGGTGTTCGGCGGCCGCTAGGCGTCCCCAGTGGGTGTACCGAGGCACTGGCCCACCACCTCGCGGGTGTTGGTGGAGAGCTCGGCCGCCGCCAGCCCCTCGAGGGCTTCCCGCATCCGCTCGCGCCGTCCGGGGCCGTAGCTCTGCCAGCGGCTGAACACCTTGGCCATGCGCGAGGCCGTGATCGGGTTGCGCTGGTCGAGGGCGACGATCTGGTCGGCCATGAAGCGGTAGCCGCTGCCGTCGGCGGCATGGAACACCGGTGGGTTGCCCGCCAATCCCCCCAGCACCGCCCGCACCGCGTTGGGCGCGGCCGGATCGAAGCGCGGATGGTCGAGCAGCCGCTGCACCCGCTCCAGGCCGTCAGCGAAGGGGGCGGACGCCTCCAGGGCGAACCAGGAATCGAGGATCACGGGTTTGTCTTCCCAGCGGGCGTAGAAGGCGTCCACCGCCTCCTGGCGGGCCGCGATGGGATGGTCCTGCAGCGCCCGCAGGCCCGCCCGGGCCAGGGTCATCGACGGGCCGTCCACCGCCGCGCGGGCCGCCGCGATCGCCGCCGCATCACCCGCGGCCACCCGCCAGCTCCAGATCGAGCCCGTCAGCATCCGGTCGCCCACCCCCTCGGGCCACGCCAGGGCCCACTGCTCGCTGACCCGCTCCAGGGCCCGCTCCAGGGGCTCGGCCAGGGCCTCGCCGAAGCGGCGGCGCAGGGCCTGCAGGGCGGCGAACAGGGCCGGTGGATCGGGCTCCGGCGCCCCATCCTCCAGTTCGGCCAGCCCCGGCAGGGACAGCAGCACGCTGCGGCTGGCCTCTGAAAGGGAGGGGTCGGCCAGGATCCGCCCGAAGGCGTCGATCAAGGCGTCCTCCAGCACCCCATCCACCCGGCCGGCGGCCCGGCGCAGCAGGGCGCGGCGCAGCAGCACCTGGCCCGCATCCCAGCGGGCGAAGGGGTCGCTGTCGGCGGCCAGCAGATGCACCAGCTCACTGGAGGGCCGCCCCAGGGCCACCTTCACCGGCGCCGAGAACTGGCGCAGCAGGGAGAGGGCCGGCGGCGGCGCCTGGGCCGGCAGCCCCTCGAAGCGGAAGACCTGCTCCTCCTGATCGATCAGCAGCAGCCGCGTGCCCGCCCCCCAGCGGCGGCCCATCAGAGGCGCCGCACCGTGGTCGGGGTCCTCGGCCACCAGCCGCATCGGCAGGGGCTGGCCGGCCTGGCCCACCAGGCCCACGGCCAGGGGGATCACCAGGGGTTGCTTGTGGGGCTGGCCCGAGGTGGCGGGGGTGGACTGGCGCACGAACAGCTCCAGGGTCCCGGCGGCCTTGTTCCAGCGGCGCCGCACCTGCAGCACCGGCGTGCCCGCCTGGTGGTACCAGCGGCGGAACTGCACGAAATCGAAGGGCGGCAGGCGGCAGCTGTCGTCCAGCTCGCCGGCGGCATCCTGCATCGCCTGCACGAAGTCCTCGCAGGTGGCGGCGGTGCCGTCGTGGCGCTCCACGTACAGCGCCATGCCCCGCTGGAAGGTCTCCTCCCCCAGCAGGGTGTGCAGCACCCGGATCACCTCCGATCCCTTTTCGTAGATCGTGGTGGTGTAGAAGTTGTCGATCGCCTGATACTGATCCGGCTGCACCGGATGGGCCGTCGGACCCGCATCCTCCCGGAACTGGGTGTTGCGCAGCATCGCCACGTTCTCGATCCGGTTGAGCGCATGGCCATGCAGATCGGCCGAGAAGCTCTGATCCCGGAAGACGGTGAGCCCCTCCTTCAGCGACAGCTGGAACCAGTCGCGGCAGGTGATGCGGTTGCCTGTCCAGTTGTGGAAGTATTCGTGGGCGATCACACTCTCGATCCGCTCCAACTCGCCATCGGTGGCCGTGGCGGCGTCGGCGAGCACCAGCTTGGAGTTGAAGATGTTGAGGCTCTTGTTCTCCATCGCGCCCATGTTGAAGTGGCGCACGGCGACGATGTTGTACTCGTCGAGGTCGTAGGCCAGGCCATAGACGCGCTCGTCCCACTCCATCGCCCGCTTCAGGGAGGCCATGGCGTGGGCGGTGTAGGGGGCATCGCCCGGCTCCACGTGCAGGCGCAGCTGCACGGTGCGCCCATCGGCGGTCACGAACGTGTCGCGCACCTCCTCCAGCCGGCCCGCCACCAGGGCGAACAGATAGGAGGGCTTGGGGAAGGGATCGTCCCAGACGGCGTAATGGCGCGCGGCACCATCGGGCCCGCTCGGCAGGTCGCCGGCCTCGATGCCGTTGCCGTTGGAGAGCAGCACCGGGCAGCTGGCACGGTCGGCCTCGATCCGCACTAGGAAGCGGCTGAGCAGGTCGGGACGATCCGGGTGATAGGTGATGCGGCGGAAGCCCTCCGCCTCGCACTGGGTGGTGACCATCCCGCCGCTCACGTAGAGCCCCTCGAGGCTGGTGTTGGCCCGCGGATCAAGCCACACCGTGCTGGTGAGCACGAACGGCCGCCGGGGCGGCTGCAGCACCAACAGGCGGTCGTCCTCCAGCCGATACGCCTCGGGGGGCAGGGGCACGCCATCGATCGCCAGGGCCCGCAGCTCCAGATCCACCCCGCGGAGCTCCAGCGGTTCCACCGGCCCTTCCGGCGCCTCCGGGGCGCCGGGCCTGGGCAGGAACGCCAGCCGCGCCTCCACCAGGGCATGGTCGGCGAACAGGCGCACCGTCAGGTCGGTGCGCTCCAGCAGGTAGGGCGCCGGACGGTAGTCGGCGAGGTGGACGACGGCCATCAGGGGCTTACCTGGGGGCCGCCGGGGTCGCAGGAGCTGGTGCCCCAGGCCGGGCGGCGCCCTGCTGCTTGATGGCGTCCTGAACCTTCTTCATCACGTCGGCCGGCACCTCCTTGGGGCAGATCTCGGCGGCTCCGAGCACGGCCGAGTTGATGGCGCCGCGGCGCAGCTCCTCGATGGTGAGGGCCTTGGTGCCCACCTGCTGGATCTCGCCCTTGTGCTGGCCGAGGATCAGCTGGGCGATGGTTTCGCCGGCGATGCCCACCGATTTCTCGAAGTCGATGCCGGCGGCGCGGGAGATGCAGACGTTGACGGCGCCGATGCGGGTGTAAAGCCCCATCTCGGCGGGGGTGGCGGGGGCGGCGTGCGCCGCCAGAGGTGCCAGCAGCAGCGGCATGGCGACCAGGGGGGCCAGCAGCGGCCGGGAGCGGCGGAGCAGGTGAGACAAGGGGTAGGGATTCATGAACCACCATCGTGCTGCATCGCAGCAGCCGCCACACCCGCCGCAGAGACCGCTCCGCGAGGCGGCCCAGCCGGCGGGGCCCCGGCCCTGACAGCGATTAACCGATCGGCTCTCCCGCCGCCTCCAGCCGGATCTCGTGGTGGAGCTCCACCAGCTCGAGACTGCCGTGACGCCAGGTGTGGATCGACCGGGAGCGGTAGTTGTCCCCATCCACCAGGCGGATCTGCTCGAGGACGTCCCAGTCGTCGTAGTGGGACTGGAAGGCCATGGTGTGCTCATCGATCTGGCGGATCTGGCTGACCGTGGGGGCCCCCGCCAGATAGCCGCAGCTGCGCCGCAGCTGGTGACCACACAGCCAGGCCTCCATCGTGCCCTCGGGCCGGTAGTCGGGTTTGGTCTCGAAGAAGGGCTGATGTCCCTCCGCCCACCAGGTGAACCGGTAGCCCTCATCCCCGTCCACCAGCTCGCCGTGGACCTCGATGCGGAGGTTCATGTCCACCCGCAGCACCTCGTCGTCCTTGGTGAAGAAGTAGGTGCGGCGCGATCGCCAGAGCCCCAGGTTGCGGGCGAACCAGCGCCTCACGCTGGTGTCGAGGCGGATGCGGCTCTGCACGGGCGTTTCCCTGGTGAGACCGGGATGGGTCGGTGTGGTCATGGCTGGCCCATCCGGGCACAGGGGCGCGATTCCTGAAGTCCTAGCGACGTTTCCGGGTTCTGCCCAAAACCCCATAAGGTTGGGTGCATTGCCGCATTCCTGCCGTTGCCGGTCCTGGGGGAGCCCGATTTCCCGCCCATGTCGTCGTCGCCGTCGGCGGTGGCCGAGGCCGGCACCGCCACCGGTGAGGCCCAGAAACCGCTCAAGCTGCTGCTGGTGGCGGCCCGCCATCACATGGCCTCCGCTGACCTGCGGGCCCTGCTGGCCTTCCTGCAATCGGAGGACTGCACCTGCAAGGTGTCCCTCCAGGTGGCCGATCCGGCCGACCATCCCGAGCTGCTCGAACTGCACCGCCTGGTGGCCACCCCGGCCCTGATCAAGCTCGATCCCCTGCCCAAGCAGGTCTTCGCCGGCAACACCCTGGCCCAGCAGCTGCGCATCTGGCTGCCCCGCTGGCAGCAGATGGAGGTGGTCACCACCCTGGGGCTGAGCCTGCGGCCGGCGGAGATGGATGGCAGCCGCAGCCAGAGGGAGGTGCAGCTCGAGGACCAGCTGCTGGTGCTGCGTCAGGAGAACGAAACCCTGATCGAGCGGCTGGGCGTCCAGGAACGGCTGCTGCGCATGGTGGCCCACGAGCTGCGCACCCCCCTCACCGCCGCCAAGCTGGCCCTGCAGAGCCATGCCCTGGGCCAGATCGACGAGAGCCGCTTCCGCGACGTGCTCAACCGCCGGCTCGACGACATCGAGGCCCTCTCCAGGGACCTGCTGGAGGTGGGCACCACCCGTTGGGAGGCCCTGTTCAACCCCCAGCGCCTGGATCTCAGCCAGGTGGCGGCCGAGGCCATCCTCGAGCTGGAGAAACTCTGGGTGGGCCGGGGCCTGCAGCTGGTCACCGACATCCCCGCCGACCTGCCCGACGTCCATGCCGACCAGCGGCGCATGCGGCAGGTGTTCCTCAACCTGCTGGAAAATGCCCTCAAGTTCACCCCCGACGGCGGCAAGGTGAGCCTCAGCCTCATGCACCGCACCAGCCAGTGGGTGCAGGTGAGCATCTGCGACAGCGGGCCGGGGATTCCCCGCGAGGAGCAGCACCGCATCTTCCAGGACCGGGTGCGGCTGCCCCAGACCTCCGGCACCACCTCCGGCTTCGGCGTGGGCCTGTCGGTGTGCCGCCGCATCGCCGAGGTGCACGGGGGCCGCATCTGGGTGGTGTCCGAACCCGGCGAGGGCGCCTGCTTCAACTTCACCGTGCCGGTCTGGACCGGCCAGAGCTCCCCGGAACCGGACCGCTCCCTCCCCGGCCGGCCCACCGCCGAGGGCCTTCCTTGACGAAGGGTCCCTCCGGCCCGTAGCGTCCAGCACATCAGATCGGCGCCAAGCCGGCTGTGGCCTCGCCCCCATCGTCTAGAGGCCTAGGACACCTCCCTTTCACGGAGGCGACAGGGGTTCGAATCCCCTTGGGGGTATGCATCGGTTCCGGGCTCGGGACGGTTTCGTCCTGAGCCGGGCCATTTCTTCAGGGGTGCTGTTCAGCGGCTCCCTGGCCATGCCGTTGGCATCAGGGCCGGATGGCGAAGGGCCTCAGAGCTGCTGGGCGCGGCGCTGGGCTTCGCGCTGCACGCCCCGCAGGTTGCTGGCCAGATCCTCCTTGAGCCGCTGCTCGATCAGGCCGATCGGCATGCCCGGCTTGCCCTGCACGGTGAGGTCGTAGAGGAGCCAGGTGCTGGTGTCGTCGGCGCCCACCTGCCAGACGCCCTGGAAGCAGCGGAAATCGCCCTCCAGCATGCGGAAGGCCAGGCGACCCTGCTCCGGCTCTTCGCTGAGCTCCAGCTGGACGCGGGCACTGAAGCGCAGACCGCAGAACTGCTGGGTGCCCACCTGCTCCAGGGCGACCAGATTGCCGCGGCGCCAGAGCTGGCGGGAGCTGGCGAGATTGGGAATGAAGCGATCGAGATGGTCGTAGTCGGTGAGAACCGACCAGATCCACTCGGGGGGGAGATCAAGGCGCAGCTGCACCGCCAGGCGCCGGGTGCCCTGGGGGAGACGCTCCATCTCCTGCTGGATCGTGTCGAGGGCACAACTGGCCTCGCTGGCGACCATGGCCTCAGTGGAAGGGAGGTGCACGGGGCGGGGAAACGACGCCAGAAGCTGTGCCAAGACGGATCGGAGCTCGCTCGGGGCTTGCGTGAGGGTGGCAGCGGTCGGCACCGGGATTGGTGCGACGGAACACAAACTAACCGGTGTCTCCGGAATCCGGTCAACGAATCCGCACCGAAGGGGCGTGGGGCGAGTTCTCTATGATCGGGCCGATTTTCGGCTCCGACGCCCGCATGCGTGTTTCCACCGGCAAGGCCACCCAGTCCGACGGCCGCATGTTCACGGTTGTGGTCGAAGGCTTCGGCGTCGGCCTGCAGCGGCGGGCCGAGCGCCGGATCACCGTGCCATTCCCCCAGCTGCAGCGGCTGATGCAGACCATCGCCCAGCAGGGCGGACGCATCAAGGCCGTCAACGCCGAGGAGGTCCCCGCCGGCTCCGCTCCGGCCCCCTCTGACGCTGCGGTTTCCGACGCCCCGGCCGCCACCCCCACCCCCGCCAAGAAAGCCCCCGTGAGCCACGCCGACGTCCCGGTCAACCTCTACAAGCCGAAGGATCCCTTCATCGGCACGGTCACCGGCAACTACAGCCTCCTGGCCGAGGGGGCCATCGGCCGGGTGAACCACATCACCTTCGACCTCTCGGAAGGCAACCTCCACTACATCGAAGGCCAGAGCATCGGCATCATTCCCGATGGCGAGGACGCCAACGGCAAGCCCCACAAGCTGCGTCTCTATTCGATCGCCAGCACCCGCCATGGCGACAACTGCGAGGGCGGCACGGTCTCCCTCTGCGTGCGCCAGCTCCAGTACGAGAAGGACGGCACCACCATCAACGGTGTCTGCTCCACCTTCCTCTGCGACATCGAGCCGGGCGCCAAGGTGAAGATCACCGGCCCCGTGGGCAAGGAGATGCTCCTGCCCGCCGATGAGGACGCCAACATCATCATGCTGGCCACCGGCACCGGCATCGCTCCGATGCGGGCCTACCTGCGCCGCATGTTCGAGCCCTCCGAGCGGGCCAAGAACCCCGAGTACCAGTTCCGCGGCAAGGCCTGGCTGATCATGGGGGTCCCCAAGACGCCCAACCTCCTCTACGAGGACGACTTCCAGCGCTACCTGGCCGAGTACCCGGAGAACTTCCGCTACACCAAGGCGATCAGCCGCGAGCAGCAGAACCCCAGTGGCGGCCGGATGTACATCCAGGACCGCGTCACCGAGCACGCCGACGAGATCTTCTCCCTGATCGAGGATCCCAAGACCCACGTCTACATGTGCGGTCTGCGCGGCATGGAGCCCGGCATCGACGAGGCCATGACCGCCGCCGCCGCCGCCAAGGGCCTCGAGTGGAGCGAGCTGCGGCCCCAGCTCAAGAAGGCCGACCGCTGGCACGTCGAGACCTACTGAGCCGAACGCACCCCGGGGCACACCGCCCCCGTTCCAGGGCCCGCCTCCGGCGGGCCTTTTTCATGGCTGACGATCCGAGAATGCTCACACCGGCAGGCTCCCTGTCGCAGCGATGCAGCGGGATGCCTGCGCCGCCGTTAAACCAGGGATGACCGGACGCCCTCCCCATGACCGCCATCCTCACCAACCCGCTGCGGGTTGGTCTGCGCCAGGAGCGGGTGATCTCGCCCCAGTGCATCGTCATCTTCGGGGCCAGCGGTGATCTCACCCACCGCAAGCTGATCCCGGCGCTGTTCGAGCTGTTCCGCCAGCGACGGCTGCCCAGCGAATTCGCCGTGCTCGGCTGCGCCCGAAGGCCCTGGAGCGATGAGGAGTTCCGCGAGAAGATGGGGGCCGCCCTGGCCGATGAGATCGCCTCCCATCGCACCGCCTGGGAGCAGTTCGCCCAGGGCCTCTTCTACGAGCCGGTCGACCTGCAGCAGCCCGACCACCTGGTGCGCCTCGGCCAGCGGCTGGAAAGCATCGACCGGTTGCGGGCCACCCGGGGCAACCGCACCTTCTATCTCTCGGTCTCGCCGGAGTTCTACGGCAGCGGCTGCCGCGCCCTGGCCGGTGCCGGTCTGCTGGCCGATGCCGAGCGCAGCCGGGTGGTGATCGAGAAGCCCTTCGGCCGCGACTACGCCAGCGCCCAGGCCCTCAACAAGGTGGTGCAGGCCTGCGCCAAGGAAAGCCAGGTGTTCCGCATCGACCATTACCTGGGCAAGGAAACGGTCCAGAACATCCTGGTGCTGCGCTTCGCCAACACGATCTTCGAGCCGATCTGGAACCGCAACTACATCTCCAGCGTCCAGATCACCGCGGCCGAAACCGTGGGGGTGGAGGAGCGGGCCGGTTACTACGAGTCGTCCGGCGCCCTGCGGGACATGGTGCAGAACCACCTCACCCAGATCCTGGCCCTCACCGCCATGGAGGCCCCCGGCCGCTTCGATCCGGAGGCCATCCGCAACGAGAAGGCCAAGGTGCTGCAGTCGGCCAGCCTGGCCAACGAGGAGGAGCCCTGGAAATGCTGTGTGCGGGGCCAGTACGCCGCCGGCGGCAGCATGGCCCGGCCCCTGCCCGGCTACCGCCAGGAGCCCGGGGTCAACGCCAACAGCACCACCGAAACCTATGTGGCCATGAAGGTGGCCATCAACAACTGGCGCTGGCAGGGGGTGCCCTTCTACCTGCGCACCGGCAAGCGGCTGCCGAAACGCCTCAGCGAGGTGGTGCTCACCTTCCGTGAGGCTCCGGTGCACCTGTTCGACGCCGCCGGTGGCGCCCCCACCCCCAACCAGCTGATCCTGCGCATCCAGCCCGACGAGGGCGCCGAGTTCAAGTTCGAGGTCAAGGCCCCCGGTTCCGGCATGCGCAGCCGCCCTGTCGACATGGCCTTCAGCTACGACGAATCCTTCGGCGAGCCCTCCGACGAGGGTTACGTGCGCCTGCTCGCCGACGCCATGCTGGGCGATCCCACCCTGTTCACCCGCAGTGACGAGGTGGAGGCGGCCTGGCGGCTGTACACACCGCTGCTGTCCCTGATCGAGGAATCCCCCTGGCAGCTGCCGGTCCAGCCCTACGAGGCCCGCACCTGGGGGCCCACCGCCGCCGATGGCCTCCTGGCCAGTGACGGCCTGATCTGGCGGCGTCCCTGAGACACGGGTCAGGCCACCTCTCCCTCCAGCTCCCCAGCCCAGCGACCTCCGCCCCCTGCCTCCCCCCATGGCTCCCCAGCTCACCCTCCAGGCCCCCCTCGATCTGCCGCCCGAGGAGGTCAACCCCTACCTGCACCGCCTCTGGACCCATGACCTGGAGGGCTCCACCGGGGCCGCCACCTTCACCCTGGTGGTCTGGGAGCCCTCCTGGCTGGAGCAGCAGATGGTGCGCATCGGCCGGGTCGACGGGCCGATCACCGGCCTGCTGCGCGCCGAGCTGCTGGAGGCGGCCCGCCAGGCCGTGCCCGAAACCGGTCTGCCGTACAGCACGGCACCCATGGATCCCCGCCTGGCCTGGGCCATCGGCCAGAAGGAGGGGAACCACCGGCCCGAGGACCTGCGCGGCCAGTTCGTCGAGAGCGCCATCAGCGCCCACATGCCGCGGCGCCTGATCACCCTGGCCCCCACCCTCGACCCGGGCCATCCGCTCGAGACCCTGGTGGCGGCCTACTGCCCGCTGCCGGAGGAGGGCGGCGCCGGCGCCGCCTGCGGCGACGTGGTGGTGCTGCGCGGCGGCATGGGCGCCCTGAAGCAGAGCCTCGATCTGATCGTTTCCCTGGTGGACGACTCCCTGCCCTGCTGGGTGTGGTGGAACAGCAGCCTGGATGAGCCCTCCGAGATGCTCGAGGCCCTGGCGCCGGTGCCGCGGCGGCTGGTGATCGACAGCTCCCTCGGGGAGCCGCGTCGCTGCCTCGACCTGATGCTGGCCCGGATCAGCGCCGGCCAGGCCGTCAACGATCTCAACTGGCTGCGGCTGCGCACCTGGCGCGAATCCCTGGCCATGGTGTTCGATCCCCCGTCCCGCCGCGATGCCCTCGGCCATGTGGTGCAGCTCGATATCGATGTCGAGGGCGACCACCCGGTGAAGGGGCTGTTGCTGGCCGCCTGGATCGCCGACCGCCTCGGCTGGCACCTGATCACCAGCTACGCGGTGGAGGTGGACGGGCCGGGCCCGGGGATCACGGCGGAGTTCGAGCGCACCGACGGGGTGGCGGTGCAGTTCACCCTGATGCCCGTGCCCATGGGCGTGCCCAAGACCCACCCCGGCGCCATCGTCGGCATGCGTCTTATCTGTGAACCGCAGCAGCGCCCACCCCTTTGCGTGATTCTCTGCTCGGAGTCCGGCGGCTGCATGCGCCTGGAGTCCGGCGGCATGGCCAGCATGGAGCTGGCGGAGGGGGTGGTGCCCCTGCCGGAGGAGAGCGAGGAGATGGAGATGGCCCGCCTGCTCTCGGGGGGCCACGATTCCACCTCACCGCTGCTGGCGGCGGCGGCCCCGCTGGCGGCGAGCCTGCTGCCAGGCTGAGGCACCTTCCGCCGGAGCGGCCGATGCCGCCGACCGCATGAGCTGCCTGATCGCGGCCCCCTGCAGCGGCAGCGGCAAGACCCTGCTGAGCCTCAGCCTGGCGGCCGTGGCCCGGGCGCGGGGGGAGACCATCCAGCCCTTCAAGGTGGGTCCCGACTACCTCGACCCCCAGCTGCTGGGGGCGGTGGCGGGCCGCCCCTGCCGCAACCTCGACCCCCTGCTCTGCGGCGAGGAGTGGGTGCGGCGCAGCTACCGCTGGCACGGCGGCCGCGCCGGACGGGTGCTGGTGGAGGGGGTCATGGGCCTGTTCGACGGCCGCGGGTCCGGCAGTGAGGGCAGTTCCGCCGCCGTGGCGGCCCTGCTGGGGCTGCCGGTGGTGCTGGTGGTGGAGGCGTCGCGCCAGGCCGGCAGCCTGGCGGCCCTGGTGCGCGGCTTCCGCGACCACGGCCCGCCCCGGGTGAGCCTGGCGGGGGTGGTGCTGAACCGGGTCGGCAGCGAACGGCACCGGCTGCTGTTGGCCGAGGCCCTGGCCACCATCGAGGTGCCCCTGCTGGGGGTGCTGCCCAGCCATCCCAGCCTGGAGCTGCCCTCCCGCCACCTGGGCCTGCTCACCCCGGGCGAGCTGGGCGACCTGGGGGAGCGCCAGAAGATCTGGGCCGCCCTGGCTGAGGAGCACCTCGACCTGGACCGGCTGTGGCCGCTGCTGGCACCGCCTGAGCCGGCGCCGGAACGGCGCGATCCGATCCGCTGGTGCCTCGACCGGGTCCCGCCGGAGCCGGCCCCCGCCGGGGCCGCCGGGTCTTCGGTAGCCGCCGGGGCCGGAACCCGCCTGCCGGTGGCGATCGCCAGCGATGCGGCCTTCCACTTCCGCTACCCGGAAGCCCAGGAGCTGCTCCAGGCCTGCGGCCTCAGCCCCGTGCCCTGGAGCCCCCTGGCCGACGATCCCCTCCCCCCGGACTGCCGGGCGGTGCTGCTGCCCGGCGGCTACCCCGAACTCCATGCCCCCCGTCTGGCGGCCAGCCGCCGCAGCCTCGGATCCCTCCGGGCCGCCGCCCGGGCCGGCCTGCCGATCGTGGCCGAATGCGGCGGTCTTCTGCTGCTGGGCCGGGAGCTGGAGGACCCGGACGGCCTGCCCCACCCCATGGCCGGCCTGCTCCCCTTCCGCGCCCGCCGGGGACCCCTCAGCCTCGGTTACCGCCAGGCGTTGCCGGAGGCCGACGGGCTGCTGGTGCGTCGCGGTGAATCCCTCTGCGGCCATGAGTTCCACCGCTGGCAGCTGCTGCCACAGCCTTCGGGCGCAGAGGTGTTGGCAGAGGCCGAGAGCCTGTGGCAACTTGAAGGATGGGGATCACCCGGGAGGATCGAAGGATGGAGCGCGCCGACCGTTCACGCCACCTGGCTGCACCTCCACTGGGCTGGATGCCCGGCGATTCCCTCGAGACTGGCCAGATCCGCCGCCAGCGCCGTGCCGCTGCCGAGGAACGCCGTTTCCTGCAACCCAGTCTCCGGGTGACCGCCACCACCCATGAGCGCTGGCGCATGAGCGTCCGTGGTCAGGTGCAGGGGGTGGGATACCGCCTGGGCTGCCGCCAGAAGGCCATCGACCTCGGCCTCAGCGGCTGGGTCCGCAACCGTCCTGACGGGTCGGTGGAGGTGGAGGCCGAGGGGCTGCCCGACCGGCTGGTGGAACTGCGTCTCTGGTGCGAGAAGGGGCCCCAGGGCGCCCAGGTGAGCGGCGTCACCAGTGGCCAGGTCGCCGTGGCGGGCACGGACTGGTTCGAGATCCGCACCTGAACCCCCAGCACCGGACAATGGGGCGTCATGACTCCCATGGATGCCGACCCCCAGCCTCTGGAGTGAACTGTTCGGATTCGGCCTGGCGATCAGCTTCAGTCCGCTGCACATCGGCCTGCTGCTGCTGATCCTGCTGGGCCCCAGCCCGCTCCGCCGCGGCAGCTGGTTCGTGATCGGCTGGCTGCTCACCTCCGCGGCGGCCATCGCCCTGCTGCTGACCGTGGGCCATGGCCTGCTGCTCACGATGGAGCGGGGCACTGACCAGCGCACCGGCCTCGACCTGCTGGGGGCGGGCGGACTGCTGGCCCTGGGCCTCAACGGTCTGCTGAGCAGCCGCCAGGGGGGCGGTCCCCCCGGCTGGACCCGCCGGCTGGACGGCTTCTGCGCCCTGCCCCTGCCGCTCCTGCTCGGCCTCAGCGCCGCCGTGCAGGTGTCGAGCCCGGACGACCTTTTCCTCTATGCCCGCACCGCCGCCAGCCTGCTGGAGGCCGGGCTGAGCCGGCCCCGGGAGGTGCTGACCACGGCGATCTTCAGCCTGTTCTCCGGCACCCTGCTGCTGCTGCCCCTGGCGGGGCTGGTGCTGGTGGGTCAGGAGCGGCTGCTGCCGGTGCTCCAGGCGGGCAAGCTCTGGCTGTTCGACAACGCCGAGCTGATCGTGGCGGCCATCTGCTTCGGCCTGGCGATCTACCTCGGCTGGCAGGGGGTGGAAGGCCTGCGGGCGGGGTGAGTGCTCAGGGGCCCGTCGGTGGCTCCTCGGCCTCCAGGATCCGGCCCAGATACTTGGGGTCGTGCAGGGCGCCGTGGCGGGAGAGGGGCAGCACCCGCTCCTTCGGCAGGCCAGGCAGGGGCTGGCGGGAGCGCAGCATCAGCCAGCGCCGCACCAGCACGACCACGCCCACCAGGGCCGCAGCGATCGCCAGGGCCCCCACATCCGTCAGCAGTTCACCGCCGCCGGCTCTGGTGCCGACCGCCTGCCCGTCCGTGGCCGGGGTGGTGGCGATCATGGCCATCGGTCCCGCCTGGGGAAGCGCCATGCCGGGGGTCGCGGACGGGGGACGGGATTCCAGCACGAATCAGGCGCCCAGCACGAGTCGGTCGTGATGAGGGTAACGGGTCGGTCCCTTTTGCGCACGCACCGGTCCCCCTCCGCTTCAGGTGTCGGCGGCGTTGCCGCCGGTGTCCCGCAGCCAGCGGTCCCAGCGCTCCCGCTCGCCGGGGTCTGCGGCCCCCGCCATCAGGGTCACCGCCTGGCTGGCCCGGCTCACCGCCACATAGACCAGCCGCTGGCGCAGCGGCAGGTCCCGGGGCCAGAAGACGTCCTCGTCGATGAACACCTCGCCGAAGGTGCTGCCCTGGCTGCGATGGACGGTGAGCACGGCCGCCGGTCCGAGGGAGGCGAAGGCGTCGCGCACCAGGAAGAAGCGGCGCCAGAGGGCCTTGCCGTCCTTCTGGCCCGCCTCCCTGGCCTGCAGCCGCAGCCGCTCCAGCACCCCGTCCAGGCAGGCCCGCCCTGCGCTGCCGATCGGCGGCAGCAGGCGCAGGTTGAGCTGGGCCTCCCCCGACTCCACGGTGGCGCTGAGGGTGTCGATCACCGCAGGGCCGAGGGAGGCATCCACCCCGAATTCGGCCAGATCGCAGCGGTCGGGCCGCACGTCCCGCACCACCAGCTCCCGGTTGCTGCCCAGCAGCAGGTCCGGCTCCTCGGCGGCGGCGTCCCCTTCCCGGCAGGCCGGCGCCATCACGGCCGTGCGGGTGATCAGCACCTCGCCGGGGAGCACCGGCAGCTGGTCGGCCATGGCCCCGTGCAGGGCGCGGCGGGCGATCGGCACCAGCCGCTCCAGGGAGCGGTTCGTGTAGCAGAGGATCCGGGCCAGGTCGGGATCATCGGCTTCGGCGCTGCGGCGCAGGCCTTCCTGGGCGGCCGCCAGCCAGTCGCTCCGCCCCAGCAGCGACACCCGGCCCTCGGTGGTGCGCACCGGATCCAGCAGCGGCGGCCGGCTACAGGGCAGGGCCCCTTCCCGCAGGCCGCCGGCCAGGCGCAGCACCGGGCCCCCGTGGCGGACCACGTGGGTCAGGGCCACCCGCCGGGACCGCCCCATGGCGAACACCGGACTGAGCTCCTCCCCCACCGGCGGCAGCTGGGCCGGATCCCCCACGAACACCAGCCGGGTGCGGTAGGCCTGGGCGCAGCGCAGGGTGATCTCCAGCAGGCCGCCATCCACCATGGAGGCCTCGTCGATCAGCACCAGCCCGAGGTTCTCCAGCGCCAGGGCGGTCTGGAGGGTCTCCTCACAGCGCTCCCGGTCCCCCTGCCGCTTCAGCTTGAGCCGCAGCAGGCGGTGGATGGTGGAGGGGTACCAGGTGGGGTGCAGACCCGCCAGGGCCAGGTGGTGGCGCAGCACGCCCACCGCCTTGTGGGTGGGGGCGACCACGGTCCAGCAGAGACCGGCCCGCTCCGCCTGGGCCAGGAACCGCATCGACAGGAAGGTCTTGCCGGTGCCGGCGTAGCCCTCCAGCACGAAGGGCACCCCGTCGGCCGGGGCCCCGAGCCAGTCGGCGAAGGCGGCGGCCGCCTGCTGCTGGTCGTCGCTCAGGCCGTCGTGATCGCTCACCCCAGCGGCAGCCAGCCGGCGCCCTGGGCGATCTGCAGCGGCGAGCCGAGCAAGGCCAGGCCCGGCAGCGCCACCAGGGGCCCGATCAGGCTGCCCACCAGCACCTCCGCGCGGGTGTGGCCGAGGTTCTCCTTCAGGGGGCGCAGCACCGGAGCCCCCTCCGGCGGGCCGTCCTGGGGAAGGGTGTCCCAGAGACCGTCGGGGAGTCCGTTCACCCGCTGGGCCGTCAGTCCGGCGGCCCGCCGCACACCGCTGGCGTCGTAGAGCACGACGAAGCAGAGCACAGCCGCCAGGGCGAACAGGGGATCGGCGAATCCCAGCTCCCAGCCCAGGCCCGCGGCGGTGCCCGTCATCAGGGAGGAGTGGCTCGACGGCATGCCGCCCGTCTCGATCAGCACCGCCGGGCGCCAGCGGCGGTGCACCACCAGCTCAATCAGCAGCTTGGAGAGCTGGGCCACGCCGCAGGCGGCCAGGCCCCAGGCGAGCACGCCGTTGGCCAGCAGCTCGCCCAGGGCATTGAGTGCGCCGATGGCTTCGCTCATCGGTCGCGACTGGTGATGTAGTCGGCCAGGGCCAGCAGGGGGGCGGCCTTGGCGCTCCAGGGCTCCAGCACCGCCTTGGCTTCGCTCACCAGCGCATCGGCGCGCCGGCGGGACTCCTCCAGGCCCAGCAGTTTCGGGTAGGTGGTCTTGTCGGCGGCCAGGTCCTTGCCCGCCGTCTTGCCCAGCACGTCGCTGCTGGCGGTGACATCAAGGATGTCGTCGATGATCTGGAAGGCCAGGCCGATGCCGCGGGCGTAGGTGCGCAGGGCCGTCAGCAGCTCCTCGGAGGCCCCGGCGACCAGGGCGCCGGAGATCACGCAGGCCCGCAGCAGGGCGCCGGTCTTGTGGAGATGGATGTATTCGAGGGTGTCGAGATCCACCTGGCGGGCCTCGCACTCCAGGTCCACCACCTGGCCGCCCACCAGGCCGGGGGCGCCGGAGGCCAGGGACAGCTCGCCCACCACCTGGAGCAGCCGTTCGGGAGGCACCCCCGGGCTGCGCAGGGCCACCATCTCGAAGGCGCGAGTCAGCAGGGCATCGCCGGCCAGGATGGCCTTGGCCTCGCCGTACACCTTGTGGTTGGTGGGCCGGCCGCGGCGCAGGTCGTCGTTGTCCATGGCGGGCAGGTCGTCATGGATGAGCGACATGGTGTGGATCATCTCCATCGCCACCGCCGTGGGCATGGCCAGATCGGCATCGCCGCCCGCCAGCTCACAGGCCGCCAGGGTGAGGATCGGCCGCAGCCGCTTGCCGCCCGCCAGCAGGGAGTAGCGCATCGCCTCCCGCAGCGACTCCGGACGCTCGGGTCCCAGGGAGCTGTCCAGGGCGGCCTCCACGCGCCAGCGGGCCGCCTCCAGGTAGGCGGTGAAGTCGAAGGCCGTGCTCACCGCCGGGGTCATGGGGTCCTGAGGGTTGGCGCGGATTCTCTCAGGCCACGGGCCGGGCGCCGCCACCTTGATGTTTCGACACGATACGAACCCTTCGGTGAAGGCCGGTGAAGGCGTGCGGTCCGGGAACCCCAGCGCCGCCATGCTCGATGCAGTCACGTCTCAGCGCGCGATGCAGGCCCCCCTGAACAGCGAGCCGGACCTGGTGCCAGTGATCTGCGGCAGCCTCGCCGCCGTCCTGCTGGCCGGTCTGCTGCTGGCGTCGGGTCTGGTCCGCATCGGCGTGGCCGTACCCCTGCTGATCGGCTCCGGCGAACCCCACGACGCCACCCGCACCACGGCGCCCCGGCCCTGAGCGGCGCTGCCGTCCGGGGGGCGTCCCAGGCGGGCCTCAGGGGCGCAGATCCGCCAGGTCCGTTGTGTCGATCCCGTGGCGCTCGCACCAGGCCAGCACGGTGTTGACCAGCAGCATCGCCACCGTCATCGGCCCCACCCCACCGGGCACCGGCGTGATCGCCGCCACCAGCGGTTCGACCGCCTCGTAGTCCACATCGCCGCAGAGCCTGCCCTCCAGCCGGTGGATGCCCACATCCACCACCACCGCCCCAGGCCGGATGTGCCGGGCGCCGATCAGCCGCGGGCGACCGGCCGCCACCACCAGGATCTCGGCCTCCCGGGTCACCTCGTCGAGGTGATGGGTGCGCGAATGGGCCATGGTGACGGTGGCATCGGCGGCCTGGAGCATCAGGGCCATCGGCTTGCCCACCAGGATGCTGCGGCCGACCACCACGGCCTGGGCGCCGGCGATCGGCACGTCGGCGCTGCGCAGCAGGGCCATCACCCCGGCCGGCGTGCAGCTGCGCGGACCCCGCTCCCCCTTGAGCAGGCGACCCAGGTTGAGGGTGTGCAGACCATCGGCGTCCTTGTCCGGGTCGATCGCCGCCAGCAGCGGCCCCTCGTCCAGGCCCTGCGGCAGGGGCAGCTGCAGCAGGATGCCGTCGACCGTCGGGTCGGCGTTGAGGCGCGCGATCAGGGCCAGCACCTCCTCCGCCGGGGTGTCCGCCGCCAGATGGCCGCCATGGCTGCTGATGCCGACGCGGCGGCAGGCCTTCTCCTTGTTGGCTACGTAGACGCCGCTGGCGGGGTCATCCCCCACCCGCAGCACCGCCAGGCCGGGGGGCCGTCCCGCCACCGCCAGCCCATCGGCGACCACGGCGTGCAGCCGCCCTTCGATCACCGCCGCCAGTCGCCTGCCATCAAGAAGGGTGGCCATCGGGGGGGTGCGTTGCCGAACCCCAGCATGCACCGAAGCCACCCGGAGGGGGACCCTCAACCGTTGGCTAGCCTGGACCGATGAGATTCGGGCTGCGGCGGATCAGGGGACTGTGGCGCCACTTGCTGCGGCTCGAGCGTCCCCGCCAGGCCCTGGTGGCCTGGCGCCCCGGGGGCGGTCTGCTCGTGCTTCTGCTCTGTCTGCTGGTGGCGCTTCTCTCCAGCTGGCCCTGGCTGGTGGAGCCGAACCTGCGTCCCGGCATGCCGGCCCCGTTCACGGCCCGGGCCCCGAGCGATGCCACGGTGATCGACAGCACCGACCTGGAGCAGCGCCGCAGCCAGATGCTGCCCCGCAGCCAGATCCAGGTGGTCGACCCCCAGGCCAGTGAGGCCCTGGTGCAGCAGCTGGAGCTGCGGCTGCAGCGGGTGCGCCAGACGGTGGCCGACGACCAGCCCCGGCCCGATTCCCTCAATCTCACCGAAGAGGAGCGCCGCTGGCTGACGGGGCTGACGCCCCCCGACCTGATGCGCTGGAAGGTCTCCCTGCGACGGGCCCAGCAGCGCATGCTCAGCCAGGGTGTCGTGGCCAGCCTCTCCGAGGGCCAGCTGCTCACGGCCGCGGAGCTGCAGCTGCAGGACCTTTCCCCCCCCGCCCGCAGCCTGGGCAGCCGCCTGCTGGCCGCCAGCCTCCAGGGCCGTACCAACCTCCGCGGCGACAGCTTCCTCAGCCAGCGCCGCATCGAGGACCTGCTCACCCGCCAGGGGCTGCCCACGATCCGGGTGCGTAAGAACGACCTGATCACACGGCAGGGGGAACCGATCAGCCCCCAGGCCTTCGACGTGCTGGAGCATTTCGATCTGGTCAACCATCGCCCCCGCCCCCTGGCCTGGCTGGGACGCTTCAGTGAGGCCCTGGCCGCCTGCGGGGTGCTGCTGCTGGTGATGCGCCGCTGGCGCGCCAGCCTCGAACCCCGCCAGGCCCTGCTGGCCCTGGCGATGCTGGTGCTGGTGCAGGGGTGCAAGCTCTGGCTCGGCAGCCAGGTCAGCCCCCTGGCCCTGCTGGTTCCCCCCACCCTGCTGCTCTCCCAGGGGCTGGGTACGGCCGCCGGCCTGGCCTGGCTGGCTGTGGCCGCCATGCTCTGGCCGGTGCCTGTCGAGGGCCTGCTGGTTCCCCAGCTGGGGGTGGCGGCCCTGGTGGCCGCGATCGCGGCGGTGCTGGCGGGACGGCAGCGCAACCGGGCCCAGCTGCTGCAGCTGGCCCTGTTGCTGCCCATCGGGGCCGTGCTGCTGCAGTGGCTGCTGATCCAGCTCTTCCACCTGGGCAGCCTCGAGGCCTCCCAGGGGTTGTTCAGCAGCACCGATCTGCTGCAGGAGGCCCTGCTGGTGGCGGGCCTGCTGATGGGAGGCCTGCTGCTGGCGCCGCTGGTGGAAAGCTTCTTCGGCCTGCTCACCCGGGCCCGGCTGATGGAGCTGGCCGATCTGGAGCGGCCCCTGCTGCGCCGGTTGTCGATGGAGGCGCCGGGCACCTTCGAGCACACCCTGATGATCTGCGGCCTGGCCGAGGAGGGCGCCCGCGCCATCCAGGGTGATGTGGACCTGATCCGCACCGGTGCCCTCTACCACGATGTCGGCAAGCTGCACGGGCCCCAGTGGTTCATCGAGAACCAGGAGCACGGCGCCAACCCCCACGACGAACTCGACGATCCCTTCGCCAGTGCCGCCATCCTCCAGGCCCACGTCGACGAGGGGCTGAAGCTGGCCCGTCGCTACCGGCTTCCCCGCCCCCTGGCGGATTTCATCCCCGAGCACCAGGGCCGGCTGAAGATGGGCTACTTCCTCCACCAGGCCAAGGAACGGGACCCTTCGGTGCGGGAGGAGCAGTTCCGCTACCGCGGTCCGGCGCCCCGCAGCCGGGAGACGGCGATTCTGATGCTGGCCGACGGCTGTGAGGCCGCCCTGCGCTCCCTGCCGCCGGGCACCACCGAAGCCGAGGCCCGGGCGATGGTCCGGCGGCTGGTGGAGGCCCGCCAGAACGACGGCCAGCTCGACGGCAGCGGCATCTCGCGGGCGGAGCTGGAGCTGGTGATCCGCGCCTTCGTGCGGGTCTGGAAGCGCATGCGCCACCGCCGTATTCCCTACCCCATCCCCCCCCGCAAGGCCTTCAGCGCCTGAGCCGCGACCGCCCCAGCCAGCGGCCCACCCCGAGCCCCAGCGTCACCACCACCAGGCCCCCCAGCAGGCTGACCAGCACCACGGCGAGCGCCTCATCGGGGCGTCCGCGCCGCAGCGCCAGGCTGATCTCCAGCATCCAGCTGCTGAAGGTGGTGAGCGAGCCGCAGAAGCCGATGCCGCCCAGCAGCAGCAGCCGGGGCCGGGGGGGGTGCAGGCCGGCGATCACACCGATCAGGAAGGTGCCGAGCAGATTGGCCACCAGGTCGGCTTCGATCAGCCCGGTGGGCACCCCCTCCAGGCCCTTGCCGACGTCCTCCAGGCGCCAGCGCAGCAGGGCGCCGGGCACCGCCCCCGCAGCCACCAGCAGCAGGTCCCGCGCCTCGCGGCGCAGGCTGGGGGGGCTTTCGCTCGGGAATGGCGCCATCGTTCTCCCCTAGCTGCCGCCGATGGCCAGGCCGGCGCTGACGGCCAGCAGGCCCCCCAGCACCGAACCGCCGCAGAGCAGGACGGCCTCGCGGCGCTGGCGTTGGTGCAGGGTCGCGTGCAGCTCGGCGATCCAGGTGGAGAAGGTGCTGAAGCTGCCCAGGAAGCCCGTGCCCAGCAGCAGCAGGGCACGACCGGCGGCTAGCCCGCAGCTGGCCTCCAGGCTCACCAGCAGGCCGATGGCGAAGCAGGCGATCAGATTCACCCCGAACGTTCCCCAGTGCTTGCGGGGCAGCATCGGTTCGAAGTGGTTGACCACCCGGAAGCGCAGCCAGGCCCCCGGCACCGCCCCGATCGCGACGAACAGGGCGCCGTTGTCCATGGGTGCCGCCACCTCAGCGCCTCCCCCCGGGGCCCCGACGGTCCCGGCCCTCCAACAGAGACCGCAGCTTGCGTTCCAGCACCACCGAGGCCGGGATCAGCGTGATCAGGTTGGCGGCGATCACCGGACCGTCGGCCCGCAGCAGGCCGTAAACGGCCCAGGCCAGCACCCCGAGGGTGAACAGGCCGTACATCCGCAGCGAGATGGCGCTGGTGTCGCCGCTGCGCACGGTCTTCAGCGCCTGGGGGAACAGGCTCAGGGTGGTGAGTGAGGCGGCGCCATAGCCGAGGGCACTCACCGTGAACGACTCCATTGGCGCTGGTCGCTGTGGTGGTCAGCATGACGACATTCCGCCCATCCGGCCATGGTCCTGAGCTTCCGCGAACTGCAGCAGGGGCTGCAGGCCCCGTGGGGCCGGGAGCACGGCGACGCCGGGGGCGGGGCGGGTGCGGATTTCGACCTGCTGATGGTGCCTTCGCTCACCATGGACCCCTCCCAGCTGGCCCTGGTCACGGGCGCCCACCACTACGAGGAACGCCAGCTGTTCTCCCTGATGCGGCTGCGCAACCCAGGCGTGCAGGTGGTCTATGTCACCAGCAAGCTGCTGCCCGAACTGGTGGTGGATGCGGTGCTCGAGCTGATGCCGGGGGTGCCCACCTCCCATGCCCGCCGCCGGCTGCACCTGTTCGACACCGACGACGGCTCCGCCCGGCCCCTGACGCAGAAGCTGCTGGAGCGGCCGGCCCTGCTCGGACGGATCCGGGAGCGGCTGCGGCCGGGCCGGAGTTTCATCATCTGCTACGTGGTGACCGAGCTGGAGAAGACCCTCTCCGAGCGCCTGCAGGTGCCCCTGCTGGGCACCGATCCGGCCCTGGGCTACTGGGGCACCAAGGCCGGCAGCCGGGAGCTGTTCGCCCGCTGCGGCGTTCCCCACCCCCCCGGCACCGGGCTGGCCCACGGCCTCGATGAGCTGGCGGAGGCGGTGACCGACCTTTGGGAGGGCGACCCCGGGCTGGGCGGCTGTGTCGTCAAGCTGAACGAGGGCTTCAGCGGCGAGGGCAATGCCCGCCTCGATTTCACGCCCCTGGCGCTGGCCGGGCTGGCCCGGCGCGAGCGGGTCGGGCGGATCCGGCGGGCCCTGGAGGCTCTGCCGATGCCCGCGGCCGGCTGGACGGAGCTGCTGGCCGGCCAGGGGGCCCTGGCCGAGGCCTGGCTGGAGGGCGGCGAGGCGCTGCGCTCCCCGAGCGTGCAGGGCACGATCCACCCGGGCGGGATGGTGGAGGTGCTCTCCACCCACGAGCAGATCCTCGGCGGCGCCGGTGGCCAGACCTACCTGGGCTGCTGCTTCCCTGCCGCCGAGCCCTACCGGGTGGCGCTGATGGAGCACGGCCTGGCCGTCGGCCGGGCCCTCGCCGCCGAAGGGGCCCTCGAGCGCTTCGGGGTCGACTTCATCGCCCGCCGCTTCGGCGAGCGCTGGGACCTGCAGGCCATCGAGGTCAACCTGCGCCAGGGGGGCACCACCCATCCCTTCATGGCCCTGCGGGCGATCACCGCCGGCAGCCTCGACCCCGCCACCGGCTGCTTCCTCTCCCCCACCGGCCAGCCGCTGCACTACCGCGCCACCGACAACCTCAGCGACCCCCGCCTGCGGGGCCTGATGCCCCTCGACCTGATCGACATCGTGGCCGAGGCCGGCCTCCACTACGATCCGGCCCGCCTGCAGGGCAGCGTGTTTCACCTGCTGGGCTGCCTCTCGGAGTTCGGCAAGCTGGGCATGACCTGCATCGGCCGGGATCCGGAGCAGGCGAGCGCCGTCTACCGCTCCACCGTGGCGGAGCTGCTGGCCGGTGCTGCCGCCCGCAGCGGCGCCGGCCTGCCCGCGGCCGGCGGCTGACGCCCCGGGCCGCTCAGGGCAGGATGGGTCAGCACAGGGGGCGCATGGTCTCGATCACTGACCGCGAAGACGACGGCTCCCGGCGTTCCCCCCCGCCCCCGGCCTCCGGCCCGCCGGCCTGGACCAGCTGGCTGCAGATCGGCCTGAGCTCCATGCTCGCTGTCCTGTTCCTGGTGATCCTGGGCAAGACGCGGGAACAGAGCCAGCTGCTGATGAAGCTGGAGCAGCGGCTGCAGGGGCTGGAGAACAGCCGCGCCCTCGATCGCACCTCCGTGCTGGAGGAGCAGCAGCGGGCGATGGTGGGGCGCCTCCAGACCCTGGAAGCCGGGGCCCAGCGGCTGGAGGCACTTGAGCAGCAGCAGGACGAGTGGCGTTCCGCCCTGGCCGACCTGCAGGGCCGGGCGGTGCGGCGCCCCCAGCGGGATCCGGACCCCTTCCCCGCCGCACCGATGCCCTCCCCGGGACCCGGCGGCCGCCCCGGCCAGGCCCCGGCCGACCGCGGCGACGGCGGCGTGCTTCGCCCCCCGCCGGTGAGCACCCCCTGAGCCCCCTGGGGGGCCTCAGCCCTTGACGGCGTCGCCGCTGGCGCTGGGCAGGATGTAGCGCTGCAGCAGCACGAACAGCAGCAGCACCGGCAGGATCGAGACCACCGAGCCGGCCGCCACCAGGCGCCAGTCGAGGGAGAAGCTGCTGGCCAGCTGCTGCAGGCCCAGGGGCAGGGTGTAGAGGGTGGGGTCGTCGAGAATGATCAGCGGCCAGAGGAAGTCACTCCAGGTGCCGATGAACACGAACATCGCCAGGGTGATCAGGTCGGCCCGGGCCGCCGGCAGCATCACGTTCCACCATTCGCCGATGGGGGTGCAGCCATCGATCCGGGCCGCCTCCTCCAGCTCCACCGGCACCGCCAGGAAGCTCTGGCGCAGCAGGAAGATGCCGAAGGCCGTGGCCGCCTGGGGCACGATCAGGGCCCAGAGGGTGTTGCGCAGCCCGATCTGCACCATCAGAAGATAGAGGGGGATCATCACCACCTGGAAGGGGATCAGGATCGTGGCCACCACCAGGGCGAGCACCAGTCCGCGGCCCTTGAAACGCATCCGCGCCAGGGGGTAGGCGGCCAGGGAGCAGAACAGCAGGTTGGCCAGCACCGCCAGGGCGCTGACGATCGTGCTGTTGAGCAGGTAGGTGCCCATCGGGTTGGCGGCGAACAGGCGCCCGTAGGCCTCCAGGCTCGGCTGGCTGGGCAGCAAGGCAGGAGGACTGGTGAAGATGTCCTCCGCCGGCCCCTTGAGTGAGGTGCTCACCAGCCACAGCAGGGGCAGCAGCAGCAGCACGGCCACCAGCAGCAGCAGGGCCAGCTGCAGCCCGGTGGCCAGCGGGGAGCGGTTGGGGGCGTTCACAGACGCGGCAGTTCCGCCACCGGAAGGGCCGTCTTCTGGGGATGGAGCGGAGCGCGCTGGCTGCCGGAGACCAGCCGGTTGAGGGCGTTCACGAAGGCCTGGGCCGCCGCCACGACGATGTCGGTGTCGGCCGCATGGCCCGAATAGAGCACCCCCTGATGGCGCAGGCGGATGGTCACCTCGCCCATGGCGTCGATGCCCTCGGTGACGGACTTGATGCTGAACTCCACCAGCTCGTTCGGCACCTGGGCCAGGTGGTTGAGGGCCTGGCAGACCGCATCCACCGGTCCGGTGCCGATCGCCGCCTCGGTCAGGTCGATGCCATCGCCATCCCGCAGGGTGACGGTGGCTGTGGGCTGCAGGTTGGTGCCGCAGCTCACCTGCACCGACTGCAGGGCATAGCGGGGCTGGTCCTGCTGCTGCACCTGCTCGCTGACGATGGCCTCCAGATCCCGGTCGGTGATCTCCCGCTTGCGGTCGGCCAGCTCCTTGAAGCGGGCGAAGGCATCGTCGAGGTCGGTGCGTTCCAGGGTGTATCCGAGCTCCTCGAGCCGGGCCCGGAAGGCGCTGCGGCCCGAGAGCTTGCCGAGGGAGAGGCGGTTGTCGGCCAGGCCGACGGTGCGGGCGTCGATGATCTCGTAGGTGAGCCGGTTCTTGAGCACCCCGTCCTGGTGGATGCCGGACTCATGGGCGAAGGCATTGGCGCCCACGATCGCCTTGTTGGGCTGCACCGCCATGCCGGTGAGGTTGGAGACCAGCCGGGAGGTCTTGGTGATCTCCTCGGTGCGCACGTTGGTGAGCGGGTCGCGCTGGTCGGCCGGCCGGCCCAGGAAGGGGTTGAAATAGCTGCGGCGCACGTGCAGCGCCATCACCAGCTCCTCGAGGGAGGCGTTGCCGGCCCGTTCACCGATGCCGTTGATGGTGCACTCCAGCTGGCGGGCGCCGTTCTTGACGGCTTCGAGGAAGTTGGCGACGGCCAGACCGAGATCGTTGTGCCCATGGACTGAGATCACCGCCTGGTCGATGTTGGGCACCGAGCGGTTGATGCCGGCGATGATCGCGCCGAATTCGGCCGGGGTGGTGTAGCCCACCGTGTCGGGAATGTTGATGGTGGTGGCGCCGGCGTTGATCGCCGCCTCGATCACCTCATGCATGAACTCAGGGTCGCTGCGGCCGGCGTCCTCGCAGGAGAACTCCACGTCGTCGACGAGGGAGCGGGCGTAGGCCACCATCTCCGCGGTGATGGCAAGCACCTCGGCGCGGGTCTTGCGGAGCTTGTGCTCCAGATGGATGTCGCTGGTGGCGATGAAGGTGTGGATGCGCCGGCGGGCGGCGGGGGCCACGGCGTCGGCGCAGGCCTTGATGTCGCCCCTGGCGGCCCGGGCCAGGCCACAGATCACCGGGCCATCGGGGGTTCCGACGGTGGCGGCGATGCGCTGGACGGCGTGGAAATCGCCGCTGCTGGCGAAGGGGAAGCCGGCCTCGATGATGTCGACCCCCAGGCGGGCCAGCTGCTGGGCGATCGCGAGCTTCTCCTCCAGGTTGAGGCTGGCGCCGGGGGACTGCTCCCCGTCGCGGAGGGTGGTATCGAAGATCAATACCCGGCCGGGATCGCGGGCCATGGGGTTAGGCGGAACAGCTATGAGTTAGGCCCACTCTACGGGCCGGAAGACCCGGCTCCGGGAGCGGAACATCAGGGAGCGGAACGTCAGGGAGCGAAACGTAGAGTGGCCGCACAGAGGGTTTCCCCATGGCCGCAGGCGATCTGGCCCTGGTGTTGCATGCCCACCTCCCCTATGTGCGCTCCGGAGAACCCGGTTCGCTCGAGGAGGACTGGTACTTCCAGGCCCTCCAGGAATGCTATCTGCCGCTGCTGGAGGTGCTGGAGCAGGCGGCCGCCGATCCGCAGCAGCGACCCCGGCTCACCCTCGGCCTCTCCCCCACCCTGCTGTCGCTGCTGAGCGACCGGGCCCTCAACGGCCGCTTCCCGGCCTGGTTGGCCCTGCGCCGCACCCTGCTCGACGGGGCCGATCCCGACCTGGAGGTTCCGGCCCGGGAGCTGAAGGGCACCCTCTCGGCCATCGAGGCCCAGTGGCGGGAGATGGGGGGGGATCTCCTGCCCCGCTTCCGGCGGCTGCAGGAGCAGGGGGTCCTGGATCTGATCACCTGTGGGGCCACCCACGGTTATCTGCCCCTGCTGCGGGATTCACCGGAGGCGGTGCGGGCCCAGCTGCTCACCGCCGTGCGGGAGCACCAGCGGCTGCTCGGCCAGCGGCCCCTGGGCATCTGGCTGCCGGAGTGCGCCTACTACGAAGACCTCGACCGGCTCCTGGCCGAATGCGGCCTGCGCTATTCCCTGCTCGACGGCCACGGCCTGCTCCATGGCCTGCCCCGTCCGCGCTATGGGGTCTATGCGCCGATCTGCTCCCCGGCGGGGGTGGCCTTCTTCGCCCGTGACAGCGAATCCACCCTGCCGGTGTGGAGTGCCAGCCAGGGCTACCCGGGCGATGGGGCCTACCGGGAGTTCCACCGCGACCTGGGCTGGGACCTGCCCGAAGCGGACCTGGAGGCCCAGGGCATCCACGACCGCCGCCCCCTCGGGCTGAAGCTGCACCGGGTCACCGCCCAGGGCTGCCCCCTGGACGCCAAGGCGCCCTACGACCCCCAGCGGGCGGGCGAGCGGCTGAAGGAGCACGCCGAGGCCTTCCTGCGGGGCCGCGCCGCCCAGATGGGGCAGCTGGCGGCCACGATCGAGCCGCCGCCGCTGCTGGTGGCCCCCTTCGATGCGGAGCTGTTCGGCCACTGGTGGTTCGAGGGGCCCCGGTTCCTGGCCGAGCTGTTCCGCCAGGGGCCGGCCCTGGACGTGCGCTTCACCCACCTGCGGGACGTGCTCAGCCAGAACCGGGCCCTGCAGGTTTGCCGGCCGGCCCCCTCCAGCTGGGGCCAGGGGGGCTACCACGACTACTGGCTCAACGACACCAACGCCTGGGTGGTGGCGGAGTGGCAGCGCGCCTCCCGGGCCATGGTGCAGCGGGTGAACCGGGGCGTGGGCAGCACCGCCCAGCGGGCCCTGCTCACCCAGGCGGGCCGCGAGCTGCTGCTGGCCCAGAGCTCCGACTGGAGCTTCATCCTGCGGGCCGGCACCACCACCGGCCTGGCGCGGGAGCGGATCCGCCGCCACCTCGACCGCTTCTGGCGCCTGATCGATGCCCTCGAGCACGGCACCGACCTGCCCCGGGAGTGGCTGGTTGGCGTGGAGCGGGAGGACGGGCTGTTCCCGCAGCTCAACGCCGCCGACTGGGCGACCAGGGTCTAGCGGCCGCACCCAGCCCCGGTCAGAGAATCTGATCCAGGAAGCGGCGGGTGCGCTCGTGGCTGGGGTTGGTGAAGAACACCTCCGGTTCGGCCTCCTCCACCACCTCGCCGTCGGCCATCAGCACCACCCGGTGGGCCACATGGCGGGCGAACTTCACCTCGTGGGTCACCACCACCATGGTGATGTCGTCGGCGGCGAGATCCTGCATCACCTCCAGCACCTCACGCACCATCTCCGGGTCGAGGGCGCTGGTGGGTTCATCGAACAGGAGGATGCGCGGTTCCATGCACAGGGCCCGGGCGATCGCCACCCGCTGCTGCTGACCCCCCGAGAGCTGGCCGGGATACTTGCCGGCCTGTTCGGCGATGCCCACCCGCTCCAGCAGGGCCCGGGCCTGCGTCTCCACCTCCGCCTTGGGACGCTTGCGCACCAGCACCGGCGCCAGGGTCAGATTGTCGAGCACAGAGAGGTGCGGGAACAGGTTGAACTGCTGGAACACCATGCCCACCTCCCGGCGGATGGCATCGATGTTGCGCAGGTCGTTGGAGAGCACGATGCCGTCGACGGTGATGCTGCCCTTCTGAAAGTCCTCCAGGGCATTGAAGGTGCGGATGAAGGTGCTTTTGCCCGATCCCGAGGGGCCCATGATCACCACCACCTCGCCCCGCCGCACGCTCAGGCTGGCGCCGCGCAACGCCTGGAATCCGTTGGGGTACCACTTCTCGACGGCCCGCGCCTCGATCATCAGTTCGCTGCTGGGTTGGCTCATGGGGCGGGACGTGGGATCGGAGCTGGGGAGGAGGGAAAGGGGAACGCGGCTCAGGTGGCGGAGGGCACGGCGTGGGGATCAAGCCGGCGCTCCAGGGCCCGGCTGCCCAGTCCGAGGGCGGCACAGCAGCCCCAGAACAGGACCGCCAGGGTGAGATACACCTCGCCGTTGCGGCCCAGGAAAGCCGGGTTGGCCATCACGGTGCGGGCCGTGCCGAGCAGTTCCAGCAATCCGATCAGCGACAGCAGGGTGGTGTCCTGCAGGAGCGAGATGAACTGGCCCACCATCGCCGGAAGGGCCACCCGCAGGGCCTGGGGGAGCACCACGTGCTGCAGGGCTTTCGGGTAGGAGAGGCCGAGGGAGCGGGCGGCCTCCAGCTGGCCCCGGGGCACGGCCGCCAGGCCGGAGCGCACCGCCTCCGCCAGGTAGGCGGCGGCGAAGAAGGTGAGCACCCAGGCCGCCCGCCAGACCCGCTCGGGTGCCAGGCCGCCGGGCAGCAGGAAGCCGAGGATGTTCTGGCCGAGGAACAGCAGGGTGATCAGCGGCGCGCCGCGGATGAACTCGATGTAGAGCACCGAGCCCCAGCGCAGCAGGGGCAGCTCGCTGCGGCGTCCCAGGGCGAGCAGCACCCCGATCGGGAAACACAGCAGGATCGCGAAGCTGGAGGCCAGCAGGGTGAGCAGCAGGCCGCCCCATTCCGAAGGGGAAACGGTGACCAGACCCAGGCCGCCGCTGATCAGCACCATGCCCACCAGGTAGAGCAGGGGCCACACCAGGGCGGCCAGCCGCCGGCCGGTGGGAGAAAGGTTCGCCCCGAAACGGCCGGCCAGCCAGCGGCAGAGAGCCAGCAGCAGCAGGAGCCCCCACCAGCGGGTCTGGATGGCGAGCGTGAGTCCGAGGGCCGAGGGCAGGGCCAGGGCGATTAGGGCGAGAAGCACCAGGGCCAGCCGGTCGTTGCGTGGCCACAGCACCCCGGTGCGGTCGGGGCGGGGGTGGGCGCGCAGCAGGCCCCAGGTGGCGCCGCTGGCCGCCACCAGCAGGGCGGTGAGCAGCCAGAGGCGCCACTGCTGCTCGATCGGGTAGCGGCCCACGGCGAACAGGGTGCTGTTGACCTTCACCACGGCCCACTGGGCCTGGGTGAGGGCCCAGCGCAGAAACCCGAAGGCCCCCAGGCTGAGCAGCGTGATCAGGGCGACGCTGAGCGCCCCATCGGCGGGGGTGGCGAACAGTTCGGCGCGCAGCCGTCTCAGGAGGGCGTTCATCTCAGCGCTCCCGGATCTGGACCAGGTGGTTGAGACCGTTCATCAGGGCCGAGATCAGCAGGTCGAGGGTGAGGTAGGCCGCCAGCAGCACCAGGATCACCTCCACCGCCCGGCCGGTCTGGTTGAGGGTGGTTTCGGCCACGGAATAGAGGTCGGTGTAGCCCACCGCCACCGCCAGGGAGGAGTTCTTGGCCAGGGAGATGTACTGGGTGTTGAGGCCCGGCACGATCACCCGTAGGGACTGGGGCAGGACGATGCGGCGCAAGGTGGCGAACCAGCTCAGCCCCAGGGAGGAGGCCGCCTCCCACTGTCCCTTCGGCACGGCGGCGATACCGCCCCGCACCACCTCGGCGATGAAGGCGCCGGAGTAGACGATCAGGCCGGTGAGCAGGGCGCCGAACTCGACGCTCAGGCGCACGGGCGCCTGCCAGACCTCGTTGACGAGGCTGGGCCCCATCCAGCGCAGCCCCTCGCCGAACCCGGCGATGTAGAGGCCCGACTTGGCCAGCACCACCCCGGGCAGCTGGATCGCCGCCACGCCGTTCGGCAGGGTGAGGAACACCACGAAATACCAGAACACCAGCTGCAGCAGCAGGGGGATGTTGCGCACCACCTCCACGTAGACCCGCGCCAGCCGCCGCAGCAGGCCGTTGTGGCTGAAGGAGGCCATCCCCACCAGGGTGCCCAGCAGGGTGGCCCCCACCAGGCCCACCAGCACCGCCCGGATCGTGTTCACCAGACCGGCGGCCAGGGCGCGCCAGTAGGGCAGCTGGGCATTGAACGGAATCACCGATTCCGAGATGTCGAAGCCGGCGGGCTGCTGCAGCCAGCGCCAGCTCAGCAGCAGGCCGGCGGCGGTGAGGTTGCGGATCAGATTGCCCAGCAGGAAGGCGATCAGCAGCAGCACCAGCAGTCCCACCACCGCCTGCACCACCCAGGGCACGATGCGGCGGTCGCGCCACCAGGGCGGCGAAGGCGGAGTGGCTGGAAGAGGGGCCGGGTCGGCGGGGGGCACCGGCGCCATCAACGGAAGGGCGGCGAGTAGATCAGGCCGCCGTCCTTCCACTGGCGGTTGAGGCCGCGGTCGAGCTTGAGGGCGGAGGCGGGCCCCACGTTGCGATCGAAGATCTCGCCGTAGTTGCCGACGGCCTTCACCGCCTTGACCACGAAGTCGGGCGGCAGGCCGAGCTGCTTGCCGAAGTCACCCTCCACCCCAAGGAAGCGGCGCAGGTCGGCCTGGTTGGTGTTGGCCTTGGCTTCGGCCAGCTTGGCGTCCACGTTCGCCTGGGTGATGCCGCTCTCCTCGGCCTGCATCAGGCCGTAGACGATCCAGCGCACCGCATCGGCCCAGGCCGGATCACCGTTGGTGGTGGCTGGGGTGAGGGGCTCCTTGCTCATGACCACCGGCAGCAGGGTGTGGTCGTCCGGTTTGGGGAAGCTGGTGCGCTTGCCCGCCAGCTGGGAGCGGTCGCTGGTGACGGCCACGCAGCGGTCGCCAAGGTAGGCGGCGAAGGTCTGGTCGCTGGTCTGGAACTTCAGCGGCGTGTAGGGGATGTTCTGCTCCCGCATGCGGTCGGCCAGGTTGAGCTCGGTGGTGGTGCCGCTCTCGACGCAGATCGGCTTGCCGGCCAGGCCCTTGAGGTCCTTGATGCCGCTGGCCACGGGCACCAGCACCCCCTGGCCGTCATAGAAGGTGGTGGGGGCGAAGCTGAGGCCGTTGCCGCCGGCCGCGTCGCGGCTCAGGGTCATGGTGGTGTTGCGCGAGAGCAGGTCCACCTCGCCGCTGGCCAGGGCGGCGAAGCGCTCGCTGGAGTTCAGGTCCCGGTACTCCACCTTCTCGGGATCCCCCAGCACCGCGGCGGCCACCGCCTTGCAGACATCCACATCCAGGCCCAGGTACTTGCCGTCGGGGCCCACGAAGCTGAAGCCGGGCAGCTTGCCTTCCACGCCGCAGATCAGCTTGCCCCGCCCCGTGATCGTGGAGAGCTTCTGGCTCTGCACCCCGCCACCATCGCCGGCGCAACCGGCGAGCAGGCCGGCGGCACAGAGGGAAACCACCAGGGAGCGGGTCCGGGTCCGGAACATGCCTGCGACGTAAAGGTGGCCGCATTGTTGCAGGTGCGCGCCGGTGCAGGTAGGCCCTGAGGAACCTCCTCAGCGGAAGGGGGGCGCGATGTGCAGACCGCCCTTGTTCCAGAGCCGGTTGAGGCCCCGCTCCAGGCCCAGGGGGGTGGCGCTGCCCAGGTGCCGCTCGAACAGCTCGCCGTAGTTGCCCACCGCCTTCACCACCCGCACCGTGAAGTCGGCGGGCAGGCCCAGCTGGCGGCCGAAATCCCCCTCCACCCCCAGGAAGCGGCGCGCTTCGGCCTGGCTGGGGTCCCGCCGGGCCGCGGCGAGGCGGGCCTCGACGTTGGCCTGGGTGAGGCCGCTCTCCTCCGCCTGGACCAGGGTGTGGGTGACCCAGCGCACCGCATCGGCCCAGGCCGGATCGGCCTGGATCGTCACCTTGGCGCTGGGCTCCTTGCTGAGCAGTTCCGGGAGCAGCACGTGGGCCGCCGGCTGCTTGAAGCCGCTGCGCTTGGCCGCCAGCAGGGAGCTGTCGCTGGTGATGGCGGCGCAGCGACCCTGCTCGTAGGCCGGGTAGGCCTGCTCGCCCGACTGGAAGCGCAGCGGCTGGTAGGCGACCCCCAGTTCCCGCATGCGATCGGCCAGGTTCAGCTCGGTGTTGGTGCCGCTCTCGACGCAGATCGGCTTGCCCGCCAGCTCCTGCAGGCTGCGGACACCGCTGGCCGCGGGCACCATCACCCCCTGGCCGTCATAGAAGAAGACAGGCCCGAAACTGAGGGCGTTGCCGCCGGGGGCGTCGCGGCTGAGGGTGTGGGTGGAGCTGATCGAGAGCAGGTCGACTTCGCCGCTGCCAAGGGCCACGAAGCGCTCCCCCGCCGTCACCGGCCGGAACTCCACCTTGCTGGGGTCGCCGAGCACGGCGGCGGCCACGGCCCGGCAGAAATCGGCGTCGATGCCCACGAAGGCTCCGCCGGGCCCCACCGTGCTGAAGCCGGGCACCGCCCCATCCACGGCGCAGACCAGCCGTCCCCGCTCGCGGATCTTGGCCATGGTGGGGCTGCCGGGTGCGTCGTTGCCGGCGGCGCAGCCCATCAGGGCACCCAGCACCGCCAGCGCCAGCAGGCCCGCTTTGGTCATCCCGGCAGGATCACCCGGTCGATCACGTGCACGATGCCGTTGTCGCAGACGATGTCGGCGGAGACGACGGTGGCGTTCTTGACCTCGAAGGGGTCCGCCCGGCGGATCGCCACCGGAGCCCCCTCCAGGCTCTCCCATTCCGGCTGCTCAATCAGTTGCTCCCGCCGGTAGGCGCCGGAGAGCACATGGAATTTCAGGATCCGGGCCAGCTGGGGGACGTTGTCCACCAGGGTCTGGACCGTGCCGGGGGGGAGGGCGGCGAAGGCGTCGTCGACGGGGGCGAAGACGGTGAAGGGGCCGGGGCTCTCCAGGGCGCCGGTGAGTCCGGCCACCTCGACGGCGGTCAGCAGGGTGCCGAAGCAGCCGGCACCCTTGGCGGTTTCGATGATGTTGGCCATGGGGGTCTCCTAGCGGTAGTCCGGGGTCTGGATCTGGGGCAGGCGTGCCTCAGGGCGCAGGAAGCGGTCCATCTGGGCCTCGAAGAAGCGCCGGTTGGCCATCAGGTGTTCCGGATCGGTGTCATCCAGCGGATAGAGCAGGGCGCAGCGCAGGGCCTGGATCACCGCCGAGGTGACGTTGTACATGGAGCGCTGGAAGGTGATGCCCAGCTGGATGAGCTTGTCCTCATCGCCACGCTTGTGCTGCTTGTAGAGCTCCTCCAGATAGGGCGGCAGGAAATGCAGCATGTCCTGCATCAACAGGGTGGGAGGGATGCCGGCCGATCCCACGGGGAACACGTCGGCATAGAGGATGCCGTAGTGGAAATCGGCCTGATCGGCAGGAACCTGATAGGCCTGGGCGTTGTAGCTCTTGGTGCCGCGAAATGGCGCCGTGCGATAGAAGACCGCCTCCACGTAGGGGAGAGCCGCTTCATAGAGCCAGGTGAAGCCTTCGCTCTTGGGGATGATCTCGAAACACTCGCCCTTGATGTAGACGTGGTGATAGATGGGCCGGCCCGCCACCGCGAAGATGCCATTTACCAGGAAGTTCATGGCGTCGGGAACACCCTTGAAACCGCCCTCGTCGTAGATGTCGCTCATCTCGAAGAACACCGGCGCCATCACCTCCCAGAACAGGCCGAGGTTGGCGTAGTAGCTCATCTTCTTCACCTGCTCCATGAACATCTCAGGGAACAGGCGATAGAGGCCGAGCATCAGCGGATTGCCGCGGAAGTAGGCCTTGATGGCGCGATCGGCGTTGGCCCGGTAAGCGTCACTGGCGAGATAGTCGTAGAAGCGGCCGCCCATGCCCTGATGCCAGAGCATGGCTTCCATGCACGCCTCGGCGAACTCCATGTTGATCCGGTCGTGCCAGAGGTGATGGAGCAGCTTCGACATCTTGCCGGTTTCGCCCTTCTCCATGAACTCCAGAAGTTCCGGGTGGGCCTTTTCACCACCACGCCAGATCCGCAGCTTCGACTGCTCACCGGCGTAGGAGTTGGGCAGATCCAGGTACTCCTGGGAGGGGAAGTACTTGAAGGCCGGCAGGGGATCGAGAAACACCTGCTCGGCGATGTAGAGCAGGTCGCGCCAATAGAAGTCCATCGGCACGGCATAGGCCTTGTAGATGCCGATGATCTGCATCAGGTTCTCTGGCGTGTCCGGCAGCATCGAGCCGCCGGCCTCCAGCCGGTGGATCACATCGGCATAGCGATGGGTGGAGGGCGGGATCAGGGGAGCGGTGACGGGCTCGGGGGTCGTGGCGGTGGGGGGCGTCATGACGTGCGCAGCTCCGAGGCGGAAGGGAGGGTGACGGCGACCAGGGGGGAGGTGGCGGCGGCGAGGGTGAGGGGCTGGGCGGCATCCCGGCTAAGGAACGGCTGGGTGCGCAGGGCCAGGCCAGTGGATACGGTCTCACTCCAGCCCGTGAGGGCCGTCGGCCAGAGGCCCGCCGCGATCACCAGAACGGTGAGGGCCATGGCCGGCGCCCGCTCGCTCCAGCAGGTGGAAGTCCAGTCGGCGCGCTCGTTGTCGAGGCGGCCGAAGCCCACCCTGTTGAACAGGCGGATGGCGTAGACGGCGGTGAAGCCCGAGGCGATCAGGCTGACCAGGGTGGCGCGGGGGAAGGTGGTCCAGCTGCCCTCGAACACCAGCAGCTCGGCAGGGAAGCCCGCCAGGCCGGGGATGCCGGCGGCGGCCATCATGGCCAGCAGCAGCATGCCCATGGTGAACGGCAGTCCCCGCAGGGGGTTCATCAGGCCGGAGAGCTCGGGGATGGCGGTGGTGCCGGTCTTGCGCTCGATCAGCCCCACGCAGGCGAACAGCAGGGCCACGATCATGCCGTGGGCGAGCATCTGGGCCACCGCCCCCTGCAGGCTGAGGGGGGTGGCCGCCGAGAGCCCAAGCACCAGCAGGCCCATGTGGCCGAGGGAGCTGAAGGCCATCAGGCGGCGGATGTCGCTCTGGGCGATGGCGTTGAGCGCCCCGTACACCGCGCTGATGGCACCGGCGGCAGCGATCCAGGGCGACCAGGCGGCCCAGATGTCCGGAAGGAAGCCCACGCCGAAGCGCAGCAGGCCATAAGCGCCCAGCTTGGAGACGGAGCCCGCCAGCAACATCACCACCGGTGTGGGGGCCTGGCCGTAGGTGAAGGGCTGCCAGCCGTGCAGGGGAAAGACGGGAAGCTTCAGCCCGAAGGAGAGCAGCAGCAGGGCCAGGATCCAGCGTTGGGCCGTGGGGGAGAACTGGGCCTGGCGAAGATCCTCGAAAGCGAAGAGCGGACCGGCGGGATTGAACCAGGCGAAGGCCAGCACGGCCGCCAGCAGGGCCAGGCCGGAGACGGCGCTGTAGAGCAGGAAACGCACGGCGGCACCGGCCCGTTTCTTGCCCCCCCAGACCGCCACCAGCAGGGTGATCGGGATCAGCACCAGCTCGAAGGCCAGGAGGAACAGCAGGGCGTTGCGGGCCAGCAGACCCGTGACGACACCCAGGTTGGTGGCCAGCATCAGGGAGAAGAACAGCCGCGGCCGGGACTGGTCAGCCGCTGCCGAGAGGATCGAAAGAGAGGTGATCAGCGCGGTGAGCAGCACCAGCGGCAGCGAGAGGCCATCCAGACCGAGATCGAGCCGGAGCCCGAGTTTCGGCAGCCAGGACAGCTGCAGGTCGGCGGGGGGGTGCTGCCAACAGAGCAGGCCCACCAGGAGCTGAAGGGCGCCGAACAGTGCCGCGATGCCGCGGACCCGAACGGAAGGAACGGTTGCCGGCAGCAGGGGCAGCAGCAGGGTGCCGGCCAGGGGTGCGGCCAGGAGAAGCAGGAGCGAGGACGATCCCATCAGCGGAACGGGCGAACGAGTTCGGACGGAACGGAAGGGGCGGAGGCCAGCAGCCAGGCGGCCATCAGCAGCACCCCGAGAAGGAGGGTGAGGGCATAGGCCTGGGTGCGGCCGGAGGTGGTGAAGCTGAGCCGGCGTGCACCCTCGAGGGCGGCACTCCCGGAGGCACCACTGAAGCCCTCGAACAGCCGCTCATCCGACCAGGCGCTGATCCGGGCCAGGGCCACCACCAGCCACACCACGGTGCGGTGGTAGAAGCGCTCGGTCTGCATGTCGTGGGCCAGCCAGTCCTGCAGGCCGCCGAGGGCGGCGGGCAGATGGGCCAGGGGGTGGGGCCGCAGGTAGAACACCGCCGAGAGGCCGCCGCCCACGAGGGTGGAGATCAGCAGGGGCACCGCCAGCGGACCCCAGCCCGGAAGGGGGGACAGGGCGAAGACGCCGTTGATCACCATCAGCTGCGGCAGGTGCAGCACCAGACCCATGAGCACGAAGGTGGGCAGGGCCATCAGCCACAGCACCTCCGGGGAGCGGGTGGTGAAGACCGACGGACGCCCGCCCCAGATCAGACCGAACACCCGGATCAGGCCGGCGCTGATCAGGGCATTGGTGAGCAGCACCAGGGAACCGAGCAGCACCGGATGGGAGCTCTCGGCCGTGAGCTCCATGAGCTCGCGCAGGGCGGCGAAGCCACCGAACGGCGGCAAGGCCATCAGGCCGGCGGCGCCTGTGAGGAAGGCCAGGCCCATCAGCGGACGCTTGCTCCACAGGCCCCCGAGCTGGGTGAGGTCCTGGGTGACGTTGGTGATCACGATGGCGCCGATCACCATCAACATCAGCGCCATCGGCAGGGGATACACCAGCATCAGGTGATCGGCCACGCTGATACCGCCCAGACCCACCGCCACGAACAGCAGGCCGAGCCAGCTGCTCACCAGGAAGGAGAGGGCGCGCTTCACATCGATCTGGGCGAGGGCGATCAGGGAGGCCACCAGCGCAGTGGTTCCTCCCACGATCACGAGCACGGTCTGAACCAGGGGACTCAGTTCGATCAGGGGCTCGAGCCGCAGCAGCACCCAGGCGCCGCCCACCACCACCACGGAGTTACGGAGCACGGTGGAGGGCAAGGGGCTCTCCATGGCCTCATCGAGCCACAGGTGCAGGGGGATCTGGGCGCATTTGCCCATCGGCCCGGCGATCAGGGCCAGCAGGATCAACGGCAGAACCTGGGGAAGGGGGTTGCCGTTGTTGACCTGATCGGCGGCCCAGGCCTGCAGCCCGTGGAAGTTCCAGGTGCCGGTGATCGGCAGCAGGGCGATCAGGCCCGCCAGCAGGATCAGGTCGCCGATCCGCTTGGTGAGGAACGCATCGCGGGCGCCCTTGACCACCAGGGGCTGGTTGTACCAGGTGCCCACGATCAGGTAGGTACCCAGGGTGAGCAGCTCGAGGATCACATAGCTGAAGAACAGCGAGTCCGTGAGCACCAAGGCGCAAAGACCGGCCTCGAAGAAGCTCAGGGACCCGAAGAAGCGGGGCCAGCCCCAGTCCATCTCCAGATAGCCGATGGCGTAGATCTGCACCAGCACATGCAGGCCGGTGATCACCGTCATGGCGATCAGGGCCGGCTCGGTGATCAGGCCGTCGAAGCCCACCTTGAGCCCGGCGGTCTCCAGCCAGGTCCAGCCGAAGGCGAGGGGCTTGTAGAGAGCGGCCGCACCGGCGCCGGAATTGGAATGCAGCGCCATCAGGGCGGCGGAGCTGTGGACGAAGGCCACGCTCACCAGGGTGAGGTTGAGATAGCCGCAGGGGCGTGGGCCCGTGCGGGAGATCAGCCCCGGAGACCAAAGCAGCGACAGCAGGGACGCCACCAGGGGGTAGAGGGGGACCAGCCAGGCCGTCTGGGCGAAGAACAGGGTCATGGCGGGAGAACGGTCGGGACCGGAGATGGCCCGCGTGGTGGCGAACACTAAGATCCCAGGCGCCGGGCGGAGGCCTTTCCAGGAAGGAAAGACCTATGGGTTCACCAAGTACTCGTTATCAGTCGGCCCGGGGCAGTGCGGGACTCAGGCGTCGGCGCTGCGATGGCGGCGCCACAGACGCCACACCTTCTCGAGCTCCAGATAGAGGAAGAAGACCAGACTGAAGCCCACGCAGATGCCCAAGTCGCGGGCGGAGAGGGGAACGGTGCCGAAGAATTTGGCCAGCACCGGCACGTAGAGGAGCGACAACTGCAGCAGGGTGGTGAACACCACTGCCCCCAGCAGCCAGGGGTTGGTGAAGGGATTCACCTGCACCAGCGGACGGTCGCTGCGTGCCGCCAGGGCATGACCCATCTGGGCGAGGCACAGCATCGTGAAGACCATCGTCTTCCAGGGGGCACCGGCCCTGGAGGCCAGCACCATCATCGTGATCGTGATGGCGGCGAACACCACGCCGATGCGCAGGATGTAGCTGCCGATCCCCCTGGCGAAGATCGATTCGCCCGGTTCGGCGGGCGGGCGCTGCATCAGGCCGGCCTCGCCGGGCTCCAGGGCCAGGGCCAGGGCGGGCACGCCGTCGGTCACCAGGTTCATCCAGAGGATCTGGATCGGCGTCATCGGCACGCCCACCAGCCCCAGCAGCGGAGCCGAGGCGATGGTGATCAGCTCGCCGACGTTGCTGCCGAGGATGTACTTGATGAAGCGGCGGATGTTGGCGTAGACGAGCCGGCCCTGCTCCACCGCATTGACGATCGTGGCGAAGTTGTCATCGAGCAGCACCATGTCGGAGGCCTCCTTGCTCACCTCGGTGCCGGTGATGCCCATGGCCACGCCGATATGGGCCTGCTTCAGGGCCGGGGCGTCGTTGACGCCGTCGCCGGTCATGGCGACGATCTGCCCGAGGCCCTGGAGGGCCTTGACGATCCGCAGCTTCTGCTCCGGAGCCACCCGGGCGTAGACATTGCAACGGCCCACGATCGCGGCCAGCTGGCCGGCATCGGCCTCCTCCAGCTGGCGGCCGAGCACCACCTCGGCACTGTCGTCCACCAGGCCGATGTTGACGCCGATGGCCCGGGCGGTGAGGGGATGGTCGCCGGTGATCATCACCGGGCGGATGCCGGCCTCCCGGCAGCGCGCCACAGCCAGCGCCACCTCGGGGCGGGCGGGATCCAGCTGGGCCATCAGGCCGAGCAGCACTTGGTGCTCCAGTTCCTGCTCGGGGCTGGGGTGGTGGGGGGCGCAGGCGAAGGCGAGGACCCGCAGGCCGGAGGCGGCCAGGTCCCTGGCCTGCTCCAGCCACCACTGGCGCTGGTCGTCGCTCAGGGCCGCCACGCCGGACCCATCGAGCCAGCGGTCACAGGTGCCGAGAATCACCTCGGGGGCCCCCTTGCTGATCATCAGGGTGGCCGAACCGGCGGCACTGGCCCCTAGGGGGGCCTGCAGGCTGCCCTCGCTGTCCTGCACCCAGACGGCCATCAGCTGGCGTTCGGAGCTGAAGGGGATCTCCGCTTCCCGCTTGTAGTGGCTGCGCAGGGCGAAGCCATCGAGATCGGCCTTGGCGGCCGCCACCACCAGGGCCCCCTCGGTGGGATCACCGAGGATCTCCCAGCGCCCGTCCGGCTCCTGCTTGAGTTCGGCGTCGCTGCACAGGACTCCGGCCTGGAGCAGCAGATTGCGGCCTCCTGCGGCAAGGCCGCCCGCGGCACCCGCTGGCGGGGCCAGGTAGGTGGGGCGGAACTCACCGTGGGGGTCGTAGCCGTTGCCGCTCACCGCCAGGGCCGTGGTGCCGCTGCGCAGCTCCTGCACCACCTGGCGGTTGAGGGTGAGGGTGCCGGTCTTGTCGGTGCAGATCACCGTGACCGAGCCCAGGGCCTCCACCGCCGGCAGGCGGCGGATCAGGGCGGCCCGCTGCACCATCCGCTGGGTGCCGATCGCCAGGGTCACGGTGATCACCGCCGGCAGACCCTCGGGCACGATCGCCACGGCCATCGACAGGGCCACCTCCAGCAGGTCGAGCAGGCGCTGCCCCAGCAGCCAGCCCAGCAGCACCACCACGGCCACCAGGGCCAGGGCGGAGACCACCAGCACGTTGGCCAGCCCGTCGAGCCGTTCCTGCAGCGGTGTGGTCTCGCCCCCCGCGGTGTTGATCATCTGGGCGATCTTGCCCAGTTCGGTCTGCATGCCTGTGGCGGTGACCACCCCCAGGCCGCGGCCGCGCACCACCTCGGTGCCCTGGAACAGGCAGTTCTGGCGCTCCAGGACCGGCGTGGAGGGTTCCAGCACCAGCACGGCCAGCTTGTTCACCGCTTCGGCCTCGCCGGTGAGGGCCGCTTCCCGCAGGCCCAGTTCGGCCACCTCCAGCAGACGGGCATCGGCCGGTACCCGGTCGCCCGCCTCCACCCGGATCAGGTCCCCGGGCACCAGCTGCTCGCTCGGCAGCCGCTCCCAGATGCCGTCCCGGCGCACGGTCACCAGGGGCTGGGCCATGTCGCGCAGGGCCTGCAGGGCCTGCTGGGCGCGGCTTTCCTGCAGGTAGCCCAGCAGGGCGTTGAGGCCCACGATCAGCACGATGGCGATCGCATCCTTGGGGAACCGCTGGGCGGCGTAGGCCACACCTGCGGACACTGCCGCCACCGCCAGCAGCATGATCAGCATCACGTTGCTGAACTGGTCCCAGAGGATGCGCAGGTTGCTGCGTCCGGCCTTGAGTTCCAGCCGGTTGGGCCCCAGCCTGGCCAGGCGTTCGGCGCACTGGGCGGTGCTCAGCCCTTCGGTGCTGGCCTCGAGCGCCTGCAGGCAGGCCTCAGGTGCCAGGGCGTGCCAGGCGGTCGCGGTGGCGGGAGCGGTCAACGCGGCGGATCACGGGTGGCCCAAACCTTAGGCATGGGTTCGTCCGGCTCCCGTTCGCCCTGCACTCCTGACGACTGCAGCCGCCGCTCCAGCAGCACCAGCCCCACCACCGTGGTGACGGTCACCATCAGCACAAGAGAGGAGAACTGGACGGCATCGATCAGTCCCTGGTTCAGCGCCGTGGTGGCGAACACCAGCCCCGGCAGGCCCCGGGGGATCAGGCCGAACACCACGAGCCAGCGATCGACCCCCGCCCGCCGGTCGTGGCGATCGATGCCCAGGCCGCAGGCCAGCTTGCTGAGCAGGGCCATCACGATCAGGGCCGCCGCCAGGCTCCAGGCCGCCGGCTGCAGCAGGGTGCCGGCGCAGATGCGCATCCCCACACTGATGAAGTAGAGCGGCAGGAACACCTCGGAGAGCACGGTCAGCACCCGCTGCACCTCCCCCTCCACCGGCCCCAGCCGGGCCATCAGCACCCCGCCCCAGAGGGCCCCCAGCAGGCTGGTGAGGCCGCAGGCCTCCCCCACCCAGGCCGAACCGATCAGCAGCATCAGGATCGCCAGGGCACTCGTGGGCCGCCGGCTGTGGCGGCGGGCCCAGTGGGTCACCGCCAGCCAGCTCAGCCCCGCCAGCAGCACCCCCAGCAGCGGCCCGGTCCAGCCGATCCCCTGCGTTCCCAGGCGCAGGCCCGCGCTGGCGGTGGCGATCGCCAGCAGGCCGATGGCCGGCAGGTCATCCAGCACCGACACCCCCACCAGCAGCCGGCCGGAGGGGGTCTGCAAGGCGCCGCGCTGGGACAGGAGCCGCAGGGTCACACCGGTGCCGGTGGCACTCAGCACCGCCAGGCACAGCAGGGTGGTGGGGGTGGAGAGGCCGAAACCGCTCTGCAGCGGCCAGAAGGCCAGCAGGGGTGTGCAGAAGCTCAGCGCCACCGTGCGCAGGATCGCTCCCCGGCGGGAGCTGAGCAGGTCGCCGCGCACCTCCAGGCCCACCTGGAAGAACAGCGTGAGCACCCCCAGCTCCGTCAGGCCGCTCAGGGGTGCCATCGCCTCGAACGGCACCACGGTGTTGCCGAGGACGAAGCCCAGCACGAGTTCGATGACGATCGCCGGCACGGCCAGGCGCGCCATCCAGCCTTCCGAGAGGCGGGCCAGCAGCACCCCCAGCAGCAGGATCAGGAGGGTGCTCAGCAGCGTGGGTTGTCCCATGGCACGGATCGGCCCAGGCGGATGGCGGACGGCTCGGTACGGCCTGGGACGGGCTGCCCGACGGCCCCTAGCGTCCTAGGGCATCCCATGGGCGAGTCGACGACGCATGGCCGGCCTCGAGAACCTGCGGCGCCGGCTCATCGGCACTCCCCTGCCCACCAGTGCCCACCACGAGGAGCGCTACAGCAACGCCGAGGCCCTGGCGATCCTCAGCTCCGACGCCCTCTCCTCGGTGGCCTACGCGACCCAGGAGATCGTGCTGGTGCTGGGGATGGGCGGAGCGGCAGCCCTCGGTTACACCCTGCCGATCACGGCCCTGATCGTGGGTCTGATGCTGGTGGTGGCCAGCAGCTACCGCCAGACGATCAAGGCCTACCCCCACGGGGGCGGCTCCTACCGGGTCTCCCAGCAGAACCTCGGGCAGACGGCGGGCCTGGTGGCCGGGGCTTCGCTCTCGATCGACTACGTGCTCACGGTGGCGGTGAGCGTGGCCGCCGGCATCGCCGCCCTCACCTCCTATGTCCCGGCGCTGGCACCCGAGCGGGTGCCCGTCTGCCTGCTGGCGGTGCTGCTCGTCATGCTCGCCAACCTGCGCGGGGTGAGCTCCAGCGCCCGGTTCCTGAGCGTGCCCACCTATCTGTTCATGGCCGCCGTCGTCACCCTGCTGGTGGCCGGGGCGATCAAGACCGGGCTGGGCCAGCTCCCCCCCCTGCCGGTGGCGGAGCAGCAGCGGCTGCTGGAGGCGGCCCACCAGGGCAGCCAGGGGCTGCAGGTCATCGGCCCCCTGCTGCTGATGAGGGCCTTCAGCTCCGGCTGTGCCGCCCTCACCGGCATCGAGGCGATCAGCGACAGCGTCGCCGCCTTCCGGCCCACCGAGTGGCGCAACGCCCGCCGGGTGCTGGTGGTGATGGTGCTGATGCTGGCCGTGATGTTCAGCGGCATCAGCGCCCTGGCCAGCCAGAGCGGCCTGGTGGTGGAGGACAACGGACCCACGCTCCTCTACCAGCTGGGCGAGCTGATCTTCGGGAATGGGCCGCTGCTGTTCGTGCTGCAGTTCGCGACGCTGCTGATCCTGCTGCTCGCCGCCAACACGGCCTATGCCGATTTTCCGCGGCTGGCCGCCTTCCTGGCCCAGGACGGCTTCCTGCCCCGCCAGCTCTCCTCCCTTGGGGACCGGCTGGTGTTCAGCAACGGCATCCTGGCCCTGAGCGCCCTGGCCGGCCTGCTGCTGGTGCTGGTGGAAGGCAGTGTCAGCCGCCTGATCCCCCTCTATGCCGTCGGGGTGTTCATCAGCTTCACCCTGTCCCAGGCCGGGATGGTGATGCACTGGTGGAAGCTGCAGGACCGGGGCTGGCGCACCAGGGCCCTGGTCAACGGGGTGGGGGCGACGATCACCGCCGTGGTGGGGGCGGTGCTGCTGATCAGCAAGTTCACCCAGGGGGCCTGGGTGGTGGTGCTTGCCATCCCCCTGCTGGTGCTGATGTACCTCCGCATCCGCACCCACTACGACCATGTGGCCAGGCGCCTGCGCATCGTCTCCGACGGGCGGCTGACATTGCCGGATCCCCCGCCTCCCGGCGACGGCACCCCCACGGTGGTGCTGGTGGGCCAGCTGCATCGGGGCAGCTACGAGGCCCTCTGCTTCGCCCGCAGCGTCGCCAGCGACCTGGTGGCGGTGCACGTGGATCTCGCCGGTGACCAGGGGGAGGCCTTCCGCGCCCAGTGGAGCCGCCAGCTGCCGGATGTGCCCCTGGAGGTGCTGCCCTCCCCCTACCGCTCCCTGGTGGACCCGGTGACCCGGTTCGTGGGGCGCTTCGAGCAGCAGCACCACAAGGACCGCCACGCCTTCTGCATGGTGGTGCTGCCGGTGTTCGTCACCCGCCACCGCTGGGAGAACCTGCTCCACAACCAGTCGACGATCCGCCTGCGGCGCGCCCTGCGCGAGCACGGCACCCGGGTCGTCACTACGGTCGGCTTCTACCTCTGAACGGCCCCATGCAAGCGTTCCTCACGGTCGCCGCCACGCCGGAAGGCCTGATCACCCTGGCGGTGTTCGCTGGGGCGATGGTGCTGTTCGTCACCGGCTGGCTGGCTCCGGAGGTCACCGGCCTGCTGGCGGCCGCCCTGCTGGTCAGTTTCAAGGTGCTCAAGCCCGATGAGGCGGTGCAGGGCTTCGGCAGCCCCGCCCTGATCACCCTGATGGGCCTGTTCGCCGTCTCCGCCGGGTTGTTCCGCAGCGGCGGCCTCGACCGGCTGCGGGCCCTGATCGGCTCCGATGCGGTCCGCAGCCCGAAGCGGATGATCGCCCTGATGGTGGGGGTGGTGGCCCCCATCTCCGGCTTCATCCCCAACACCCCGATCGTGGCCACCCTGCTGCCGGTGATCGAGGGCTGGTGCCACCGCCGCGGCGTCTCCCCATCGAAGGTGCTGCTGCCCCTGTCGTTCGCCACCGTGCTGGGCGGCACCATCTCCCTGCTCGGCACCTCCACCAACCTGCTGGCCAGTGATGTGAGCCGCCAGCTGGGTTTCGGCTCCCTGGAACTGTTCAGTTTCACGGCCATCGGCATCCCCGTGTGGCTGCTGGGGGGGCTGTACATGGTGCTGGTCTCCGACCGCCTGCTGCCCGACCGCGGCCAGGGGGATGAGGACCTGCTGGGCGGCCTCGCCCGCGACGGCTACCTCACCGACGTGCTGATCCCGGAACAGTCCGAGCTGATCGGCCAGTCGCTGCACAACAGCCGCCTGCAGCGGCGCTTCGACGTGGACGTGCTGGAGCTGCACCGGGGCCAGGACAGCTTCAGCGCCCCCCTGGCCGACCTGCCCCTGCAGGCCGGCGACCGGCTGCTGCTGCGCTGCAACCGGGACAACCTGCTGCGTCTCCAGCAGGAGCACACCGTCACCCTCGCCCCGATCGGCGAGCAGGAGGAGGATCTGCGCGAGCTCGCCGGCGAGACCACCTCCCCCCAGCGGGTGGTGGAGGTGCTGCTGCCCAACGGCTCCACCCTGGCAGGGGCCAGCGTGCGGGACATGCGCTTTCGCCAGCGCTACAACGCCACCCTGCTGGCGGTGCGGCGGGGCAACCAGGTGCTGCGGGAGCTGCTCGGCCGGGTGGTGCTCCAGGCCGGTGATGTGCTGCTGCTGCAGGCCCCGGTGGATGCCATCCGCGGCCTGCAGGCCAACAACGACCTGGTGCTGCTCGACGAGCTCGAGAAGGACCTGCCCACCACCGATCGCAAGCTCGTCGGCATGGTGATCGCGGGCCTGATGATCCTGCTGCCGATGTTCAAACTGCTGCCGCTGATGGCCGCGGTGCTGCTGGCCATGGTGGCGATGGTGGCCACGGGCTGCCTGCGCTCCGGCGAGCTGCTGCGCTCCGTCCGCTGGGACGTGATCCTGCTGCTGGGCTCCCTCTCCTGCTTCAGCGTGGCGATGCAGAAGACCGGCCTGGCGGAGGCCCTGGCCACCGACCTGCTGCACTCACTCAAGGGCTGGCCGGCCTACGGGGTGCTGCTGGTGGTGTTCGTGCTGGGACAGCTCTTCACCGAGGCCCTCAGCAACGGCACCACCGTGGTGCTGCTGATCCCGATCGCCACCGAACTGGCCAAGGGGCTGGCGCTGCCCCCCATGGCCTTCATCTTCGCGATCACCTTCGCCGCCAGCCAGAGCTTCCTCACCCCGATCGGCTACCAGACCAACCTGATGGTGTTCGGCCCCGGTCGCTACCGCTTCCTGGACATGGCCCGCTACGGAGCACCGCTCACGATCACCCTGGCCCTGGTGGTGCCCTGGCTGATCTGTCGGCACTTCGGGCTCTAGGCGGGCGGCTCCCCGCCATCGGACTCCAGGGCCGCCTCCTCGAAGCGGCCCACCAGCTTCGGCACCACCAGCACGATCACAAGCAGCACCAGGGCGCCGAGGCCGAACTCAACGACCCCTTTCACCATCTGATCGAAGGGGATCCAGCGCCCCCCGAGCCAGGCCAGGCCCACCATCGTCGAGGCCCAGAGCACCGCCCCCAGCATGTTGAACAGCAGGAAGCGGCGGTAGGGCATGCGCACCGCGCCGGCGATGGGGCCGGCCAGCACCCGCAGCACCGCCACGAACCGGCCCAGCAGCACCGACTTGCCGGCGTGGCGCAGGAAGCGTTCGCGCAGGGCCTCCATCTGCTCCGGGGTCCGGCCCAGCAGCCGACCGACCCGCAGCAGCAGCCCCCAGCCCGCCCGGCGCCCCACCCAGTAGCCGAGGTTGTCCCCCAGGATCGCCCCGCCGGCCGCCGCGCCCATCACCCCGAGCACCTGCAGCTGGCCGCTGCCGGCCGCGTAGCCCGCCAGCAGGGTGACGGTCTCGCCGGGCAGGGGCACGCCGGCGTTCTCCAGCAGCATGGCGCCGAACACCACCCAGTACCCCCAGTCCTGCAGGAGGGTCCGAAGCGTGGTGAGGCTGATGGTCCCGTCGAACACGGCCAGGGGCCAGGCCATCGCAACGTGGAAGGAATCCAGACCCTATCTCCCCGGCCAGGCCAGTGTTCCGGTGCTGAGCCAGCGGCGGCGGCGCAGCCGGTTGGCGTGGGGCCCCGGCCAGGTGAAGCGGGGCAGGTCCAGGGCCGGGCTGGTGGGAGTGACCAGGGCGGCGTCGACGGTGGCCACCTGGAGGTAGTGGCGGCCGCAGATTTCCGCATCGCCGGGCAGATGGCTGTTGAAGGGGTAGGAGAAGGCCCGGGGGGCCTCCCCCAGCACCTGCTCGAGCTCGGCGGCCGAGCGGCTCAGTTCCTCCTCGAATGCCTCCGGGCTGATGTTGCAGCGCGGGACATGGTGATGGCCGTGGCTGCCCAGCTCGTGGCCGGCCTCCCGGGCCCGGCGCAGGTGATCTCCGCTGGGATACAGGCGCTCGGCCGCCGCCGCCAGTTCGCCGGCCGTGCCCCAGCGCTCCGCCAGCTCCGCCAGCTCCGCCAGCAGTTCCCGCACCCGCACCACGGGGGTGCCATCCCGCAGCCGGGCGATCAGGGCCGCGCCCTCCAGGTCGTCCGGCAGATCCAGCCGCTGGCGGGCCAGCTGCTCCAGCCGGGGCGCCAGGGTGGGATGGGCGCCATACCAGTAGAGGGCGTGCTCCCAGACCAGCTCCCCGCCGGCGTCCATCGCCGTGGACTGGAAGAACACGGCCGGGATGCCCAGGCCCTGGAGCACGTCCATCCCCTGTTCGTAGTTGCAGCGCAGGCCGTCATCGAAGCTGACGATCACCCCGAACTCCTCAGCGGAGGGGAAGCGTCCGGCCCGCAGGTCGGCGTAGGTGAGGAAGCGGGCGCCGCGGCGCTGCAGGACACCGAGCTCGGCGGCCAGCTCCTCGGGGGGAATCGGCGGTACCCCGAAGCGGTCGAGGAAGGGCTCCCGGCCAGGCTCGTCCACCCGGTGGTACAGCAGACAGAGAACCTTCCCCCGCAGACGCCGCAGCCAGAGGCGATCCAACGGCGGCAGGAACAGCAGGTCCGCCGCCCGGTTGGCGGCCCGCCCCAGGCGGCTCATGGCTGCTCCCCCCCCACCACCCGCACGGCCCCGTCGCGGCGCGCCTGGTCGGCCAGGTAGTCGCGCACCAGGCCCCGGGCGATGCGGCGGTTGGCCATCAGCCGCTGCCAGGGCTCGTAGACGTAGCCGGTGCGCCGCAGGAACAGCTTGCCCTTCTCCCACTGGGGCACCCGCGGCGCGGTGCCGGCCTCGAGCCGGCGGGCCGCCTCGATCAGCAGCTCGATGCCCACCTGGAAGCTGCGTACGTCAATGGTCTCGACGTCGTCGTCGGGCTGCATCGGCACGTGGGCCGACAGGATGATGTCGCCGCTGTCGATGCCGGGGTCGATGTGGTGCACGGTGACGCCCACCAGCTCCGGATGCCCCTCCATGAGCATGTAGAGGTTGCAGTTGGCGCCGCGGGAATAGGGCGACAGCCCGGTGTGCAGGTTGATGATGCCGTGGCGGAGGGTGGGGATCAGCTCCAGCACCGGCGCCCGCAGCAGCTGGGTGCCGTTCACCAGCACGATGTCGGGGGCCACCTGGCGCAGGAAATCGGCGGTGCGCTGCTCGTTGATGGCCGAGGTGACCAGCACCGGCACCCCGTCCGGCAGCTTGGGTGGGCCGTCGTTGTGGTGGAACAGCTGCCGCTGCAGGGCGGCGCCGCGGCGGTCGTGGGGCCGCAGCAGCAGCCGGGCGATCAGCTGGCGCAGCAGCCTTAGGGGCCGGCGGTACTTGGCCAGGCGGGAGAGGGTGCTGCGGCTCGCCGGCGGCGACACCTGCAGCACCACGCCCACCAGGGTGAAGTCCTCGGCCGCCCGCCGCACCAGGTGGCGTTGGTAGAGGCCGTCGCAACAGAGCACGGCCACCCGCAGGGAGCTCACGGCCATGGATCCGCCGATCGCAGCATCATCTGCGGATGGTACGGACGGGGCGGCCGGAAGGCGGCACAGTGGGACCGATCCTGAGGCGCCCATGGCCGTCCGTGACGTGCTCACCATCGGCGATCCCCGCCTGCGCCAGGTGAGTGCGCCGGTGGAACGCTTCGACGACCCCGCCCTGTCGGCCCTGCTCGACGACCTGCGCGACACCATGGCCGCCGCCGATGGCGCCGGCCTGGCGGCCCCCCAGATCGGTGTGCCCCTACGGGTCGTGATCTTCGGCATCACCCACAACCCCCGCTACCCGGAGGCGCCCCCCATCCCGGAAACGGTGCTGATCAATCCCGTACTCACGCCCCTCGGCGAGGAGCAGGACGATGACGCCTGGGAGGGCTGCCTGAGCGTTCCCGGCTGGCGGGCCCGGGTGCCCCGCTGGCGCCGCCTGCGCTACCGGGGCTTCGATGGCCAGGGGCAGGCGTTCGAGCGGGAGGTGGGGGGCTTCCACGCCCGGGTGGTGCAGCACGAGTGCGACCACCTCGATGGGATGCTGTTCCCGGACCGGGTGCCGGCGGGGCTGCCCCGTGGCTGAACTCACCGCACCTGTCCCGCCGCCGTCCCCCCGTTGGTGGGTGCGCGGCGACCTCGACGGCTTCCTGGGGCTCGGCCTCGACAACCTCATCCAGATCCTGCTGATCGTGGGCCTGTGTCGCGGCGTGCTGGGGTATCCCGATGGGCTGATCTTCGGCACGATTCTGCCGGCCACCGGCATCAGCCTGGTGGTGGGCAACGTGGCCTATGCCGTCCAGGCCCACCGCCTGGGGCGGCGCGAGGGCCGTGACGACCGCACCGCCCTGCCCTACGGCATCAACACCGTCAGCCTGTTCGCCTACGTGTTCCTGGTGATGCTGCCGGTGAAGCTGGCGGCCACCGGCCAGGGTCTGGATCCCCAGGCGGCTTCGCTGCTCTCCTGGCGCGCCGGCCTGCTGGCCTGCCTGGGGTCCGGGCTGATCGAGGCGGGGGGCGCTTTCCTGGTGGCCCCCCTGCGCCGCTGGCTGCCCCGGGCGGCCCTGCTCTCCACCCTGGCTGGCATCGCCCTCGGCTACATCGGCCTGGGGTTCCTGCTGCGCACCTATGCCGTCCCGGTGGTGGGGCTGGCCGTGCTGGCGGTGATCCTGCTGGCCTACTTCGGCCAGGCCCGGCTGCCCCTGCCGGGCGGCGTGCTGGCGGTGCTGGTGGGCATCGTGCTGGCCGCGGCCACGGGCCTGCTGCGGCTGGATGGGCCCACCTGGCAGGCCAACATCGCCCAGGTGGGACTCCACCTGCCCGTGCCCAGGCTCGGTGCCCTCTGGGAGGGTCGCGAAGCCCTGGTCCCCTGGCTGGGGGTGACGGTGCCCATGGGCCTGTTCAACCTGCTGGGTTCCCTGCAGAACCTGGAGAGCGCCGAGGCGGCCGGCGACGCCTACCCGGTGAAGAGCTCCCTGCTGATCAACGGCATCGGCACGATCGCGGCGGCAGCACTCGGCTCCTGCTTCCCCACCACCATCTACATCGGCCACCCGGGCTGGAAGGGGATGGGCGCCCGCATCGGCTACTCCTGGCTCAACGGCCTGGTGATGGGCCTGGGCTGCCTGCTGGGGCTGTTCGGGGTGGTGGGCCAGCTGGTGCCGATCGAGGCCGGCATGGCGATCGTGCTCTACATCGCCCTGGTGATGGCGGCCCAGGCCTTCCAGGCCACGCCACCGGCCCACGCCCCCGCCGTGGCCCTCGGCCTGCTGCCCGGCCTGGCCGGCTGGGGCTCCCTGATGCTCAAGGCGGGCCTACGGGCCGGGGGCAGCGGCACGCCGGCCAACCCCTTCGGTCCCCAGCTGCTGCTGCCCCTGCAGCAGGCGGATGTGTGGGCCGCCGGTGCCTTCGCCCTGGAGCAGGGCCAGATCCTGGCGGCGATGCTGCTGGCGGCGATGCTGGTGTACGTGATCGAGCAGCGGTTCCGCGCCGCCGCCCTCTGCGCCCTGGTGGCGGCGGTCGCCTCCTGGCTGGGGCTGATCCATGCCTGGAGTTTCACCCTGGCCGACACGGTGCTGGATCCCGGCTGGGGCAGCGGCACCCCCTGGGCCCTGGGCTATCTGGCCATGGCGGTGGTGTTTCTGCTGGGGCGCCCGCAGCGCTGAACCGGTGGTGGCATCGCCGTGACGGATGGATGTGGGCTGCCGAAACGCTGCCTAGGGTTGGCCGATTGCATCAGCGCCGCATGGCTTCCGTGCCCAATGGCCGCTTCAAGCGGTTTGAGCATCGCTTCGAGCGGATTCTGTGGCGCCTGCGGCTGATCGCCATCCTGCCGGTGGTCATGAGCCTGGTCAGCACGGTCGTCGCTTTCGTGCTCGGCACGCTCGAGATCGGCAAGGCGCTGGTCAGCCTGGGAGATGTGGCCCACACCAAGAAGACCTTCGTGGCCGAACTGCTGGGGGCGATCGTGACCGGGATCGATCTCTATCTGATCGGTATCGCCCTGCTGATCTTCGGCTATGGGGTCTACGAACTGCTGATCTCTCCGATCGAGGCGGCCCGGGAACGTGACCAGGGGGGTGGTGGCCTGCTCGACATCCGCGACCTCGACCAACTCAAGGAGAAGCTGGTCAAGGTGCTGGTGGTGGCCCTGATCGTGTCGGCCTTCAAGGCGATGCTGACCCTGCCGATCCTTGACGGCCCGTCCCTGGCGTTCTTCTGCCTAAGTGTCCTGCTGCTGTCCCTGAGCGGTTATCTGGTCACGGGCAGCGGCGGCAAGCGGCTGTTCTAGAGACTGGATGACATGAACCGGTTCCTCAGGTCCTCTCCATGGTGAGTTCCCGCATGAGGCTGCGGCGACCCGACGACTGGCACGTGCACCTGCGGGACGGTGCCCTGCTGCAGGCGGTGGCCCCGGCCACGGCCCGCACCTTTGCCCGGGCGATCGTGATGCCCAACCTCAGCCCGCCGATCACCACGGTGGCGGCCGCCGCGGCCTACGGCGCACGGATCCGGGCGGCCCTGCCGGATGGCAGCCGCTTCACGCCCCTGCTCACCGCCTACCTCACCGACACGATCGATCCGCTCGAGATCGAGCGCGGCCACCGGGAGGGGGTGTTCACCGCCTGCAAGCTCTACCCGGCCCATGCCACCACCAACGCCGCCGCCGGCGTCACCGACCTGGCCCGGATCGAGGCGGTGCTGGCCACGATGGAGCGGATCGGCATGCCCCTGCTCATCCACGGCGAGGTGACCGACGCCGAGATCGACATCTTCGATCGCGAAGCCGTGTTCATCGAGCGCCACCTGGCGCCGCTGCTGCAGCGCCATCCGGGCCTGAAGGTGGTGCTGGAGCACATCACCACGGCGGAGTCCGTCGCCTTCGTGCGCCAGGGGGGCGCCAACCTGGCCGCCACCATCACTCCCCATCACCTGCACATCAACCGCAACGCCATGTTCCAGGGCGGGCTGCGGCCGGACTTCTACTGCCTGCCGGTGGCCAAGCGCGAACGCCATCGTCTGGCCCTGCGCGAGGCGGCCACCTCCGGGGAGTCCTGCTTCTTCCTGGGCACCGATTCGGCCCCCCACCCCCGCTCGGCCAAGGAAAGCGCCTGTGGCTGCGCCGGCATCTACAACGCCCCCTTCGCCCTGGAAAGCTACGCGGCGGTGTTCGAGCAGGAGGGGGCCCTGGATCGCCTCGAGGCCTTCGCCAGCCTGCATGGGCCCGCCTTCTACGGGCTGCCCCTGAACGAGGGCCACATCACCCTGGTGCGGGAGCCCCACACGGTGCCGCCGCGCCTGCACGGCAACGCCGCCGACGGGGACGCCACCACCCTGGTGCCCTTCCATGCCGGCCAAGTGCTGCAGTGGCGGCTGGCCGACGACGACTGAGCGCCAGCCCAGCCGGGATCGATCAGGGGCGCGGCGCCAACGGCGCCCCGTCCGCCAGGGAGGGAACGCCGCTCAGCACGGCGGTGCCCGCCGGTTGTCGGCCGGCCGCCGGGATGCGCTCCTTGCTGCGGTAGCCCCGGCCGTCGAACACCTCGCGCACCCAGGTGGCAGGTGCGCCGCCGCCGGACTGCAGCCGCCAGAGATCGCGCCAGCGGTTGCGGCGCGCCTCCGGGACGATGACCGGCAGCCGGCTGGTGGGGAAGCTGCTGATGAGGCGGTAGCCCCGGCCTTCGGGGCGGAACACCTGGAGCGTGCAGCCACCGGTGCCGCACACGTAGGGACCCATCAGGTAGACGAGCACGTCCTGACGGCCATCCCCGTCGAGGTCGGTGCGGGCGTGCACATAGCTGATCCGCCCCATGCCCCCGGCGGCGCTTCCCAGGGGGCGGCGCAGGTCGGGGGAGGCCGCCAGGATCGCCGACTCCAGTGCCGGATCGGGCCGGTTGCTGTAGCCGGGCCCGGCGGCGGCGCGGGGTTCCCAGATGAGGATGCCGCCATCGGCCAGCAGGCTCAGGTTGAGCCGGCCGTCCCGCAGCAGGTAGCCCCTTACATAGGGAAGCTGGCGGGCCAGGGGTTCCCCCAGGCTGGGCGCCGGGCACAGCGCCTTGGTACTGGCCAGGGGCCCGAAGCGGAAGCCGCCGTTGCCTGGGTCAGTGCTGGGTTCCACCTGCCAGCTGCCCGTGGCGCGGTTGCAGTCGAGCTGCAGGACCGCCCGGCCATCGGCCTGGAGCGAGAGGGTGTAGCGGGAGGGGTTCGCCGGACGCTTCAGGCCCTGGGCGTCATCCATCGACTGGATCCCCACCAGCTGCCAGGTGGTGCCCTGCAGCGGCGGGTTCTGGGGGGCTGCGTGAAGGGGCAGCGACGCCCCCGTCAGTAGCGAGGCCGTGGCCATGGCACCGCCGCTCCAGGTCGCCAGGAGCCGGATCGAGCTGGCTGAGAAAGGCATCGGGCGTCTCCGGCGGGCTCTCCACAATCGGACACGGACGCCGGAATGGCGTGCCGCTGCCTGCTGCTTCTCTACGCGCTGCTGCCGCTGCTGCTGGGCCGGGGCTCCACCACCACGGCGGTGCCGTAGCAGAGCACCTCGGTGGCGGCGGCGGTGCCGCCCTGCACCTCCGAGCCGTCGTAGCGGGTGCCGACGATGGCATTGGCCCCCAGGGCCCGGGCGTGCTGGATCATCTGCTCGTAGGCCTGCTCCCGGGCCTGCTCGCACATCTCGGTGTAGGCGCCGATCCGGCCGCCCACGATCTGCTTGAGCCCGCCCAGGAAGCCCTGCATCAGGGTGGGAGAGCGCACGACAATGCCGCGCACCAGGCCCCGGTAGGCAGTGATTGTGTAGCCCTCGATCGTGAAGGTGGTGGTCACGAACACGGGTTTCACCATCGGGAGGCGGTCGGCGGCTGCCCCATCCTGCTGGGGGCGGCAACGGGCATCAAGCGGTGGGCTTCAGGCGGCCGGGGCGATGGCTGCCTCCAGGACGGGAATCGCCCGCTCCAGGGCCACCCCGCGGCTGGCCTTGAGAAGCACCCGATCCCCCGGCTCGAGCCAGTCGAGCAGCACGGCGGCCGCCTCCTCGGGCGTGGCCGCCCGCGCCAGCCGCGGCAAGCCGGCGGCGGCGGCGAGCATCGCCTGCGCCTCGGCCTCGGCGGCCACGATCACCAGTCCGTCGAGACCCAGCGCCCGGGCCCGTCCCGCCACCTGGCGGTGCAGCTCCAGGCTGCGCTCCCCCAGCTCGAGCATCGTGCCCAGCACCGCATAGCGGCGTCCTTCGCAGGCTCCATCCGGGGCCCCCAGCAGCTCCAGGGCGGCGAGAACCGCCTCCGGCGAGGCGTTGTAGGTCTCATCGAGCAGCTCCACGCCCCCCAGCTGCAGGCGTCGGGCGCGGCCGCCCGGCAGCTGCACCGCCAGCTCGCCGAGGGCCGCCGCCGGCACGCCCAGTTCCCGGGCGACGGCCACCGCCAGCAGCAGGTTGCGTGCGTTGTGGCGGCCCTCCAGCGGCAGCGCCAGGCTCGGGCCGTCCAGGAGGCTCAGCTGCGACCCCTCCAGGCGGCCCACCAGCTCCGGCGCCGGCACCCCCGCCGGGAAGGCCGCCGCCTCGTCCTCCAGGGCGACGCGCACGACCCGGCCCCGCCAGACCCGCGCCAGGGACTGCTCCAGCAGCGGATCCCCGGCGGGAATCACCAGCACCCCTTCCGGCCCGAGACCGGCGGTGATTTCGCATTTGGCCTGGCCGATCGCCTCCCGGCTGCCGAGGCGGCCGATGTGGGCGGTGCCGATGTTGGTGATCACGGCCACGTCCGGCTCGGTGCAGCGGGTCAGACGGTCGATCTCCCCCAGTCCCCGCATGCCCATCTCCACCACCAGGGCCGCCGTGCCCGCGTCCGCCTTCAGGATCGTGAGCGGCGCCCCCACGTCGTTGTTCTCGTTGCCGCTGCTGGCCACCACCGGCCCGAGCGGGGACAGGGCGGCCCGGATCAGCTCCCGTGTCGTCGTCTTGCCCGCCGAACCGGTCACCGCCACCACCGGCAGCCCCAGCTGCCGTCGCCAGAGGCGGGCCAGCTGCTGGTAGGCCTCCAGGGTGTCGTCCACGGGCCAGATCGGCCGGCCGCTGCCGGCCACCAGCTGCTCCAGCGCCGCCCCATCCAGCCGGTCCCGCCGCACCAGCGCCGCCGCCGCCCCGGCGGCGAAGGCATCGGCCACGAAGCGGTGGCCATCGAAGCGCTCCCCCACCAGCGGCACGAACAGGGCGCCGGTCAGATCGCCGCGGCTGTCGGTGCTGACACGACGGATGGGCTCGGGGCCGGCGCTGCCGGGGGCCACCAGGGGCTCGCCGAAGAGCTGGAGCAACGGCTCGAACGGCAGCAGCATCAACCTGAAGTTCCGGGGTCGAGCAGGATCATGCCCGACCCCACCAGGGCGCCGCGGGCGAGCAGCCGCCGCTGGCCGTCCACCAGCTCCAGCCGCTCGTAGCCCAGCCCCCGGGCGCGCTCCTGCCAGCGCTCCGCCCAGCGGCCCCGGCTCGCGGGGGGGAGGCCGGCGTAGGCCGGCGCCATCGTCAGCACCAGGCGACCTTCGGCGGGCTCGGGATGGGCCGAGGCGATCAGGTGCTCCGGGTCGTCCTCCGCCAGCAGGGCCAGGAGGGGGTCGAGCTCCAGGGCGGGTGGCGGCTCGGGCTCGGCCACCGCCTCCGGCGCGGCGATCGCCGTTGGTGCGGGGACGGGCGCCGTGGGGACGGGGACTGGGGGAGCTGGAGCCACGACGGGCGCCGTGGCACCGCCGGTCGGGGCGCCGCGCTGGGACAGCCCGCGCCGGGCCTGACCCGCCAGCGCCAGGAGCAGGGCCAGCAGGGCCGCCAGCAGCAGGGGCCAGAACACCGGGGCCAGCCCCTGCGGCCAGAACCCCGGCACCGACAGGTCCCCCTCGCCATTGCGGCGCCAGAGTTCGCGCAGCTTCAGGCGCAGGGAAGCCAGCACGGCCAGCAGCGCCTGGGCGAGCCGGCCCCAGGGGCTCGCGTAGGGCGCCGGCAGATCGGAGGGTGGTGGAACCGGATCAGCCATGGACGCCGGACACGGGGAGCTGGCTCAGGAGTCGTTGCGGCGGCGCAGCAGGGCCAGGGGGTTGCGGGGGCGCTGGGGCGGCGGCGGCTCCTTGGGGGACCCCTCCGGCCTGGAGTCGTCGTGCAGCAGGCTCGGATCCGCCCCCTGACCCTGGGAGAAGCGCTCCACCTGGGCCGCGTCGGGGGTGGGCTCCTTGACCCCGCAGACCTCCCGGTACATGGCGTCGTACTCCAGGGCGGAGCGGTTCCAGCTGAAGTCGGTGGTCATGGCCCGCCGCTGCAGCTCCTGCCAGCTGGGCTCGTTGCGGTAGGCCTCCCAGGAGCGCACGATCGTCGTGTAGAAGTCGATCGCCTCGTAGCGATCGAAGCCGTAGCCGGTGCCGGTGCCGGCGGTGGGGTCGTTGGGGGGGACGGTGTCCACCAGCCCGCCGACGCGGCGCACCACAGGGATCGAGCCGTAGCGCATCGCCAGCATCTGGCTGATGCCGCAGGGCTCGAAGCGGCTCGGCATCAGGAAGGCGTCGCTGCCGGCATAGATCAGCCGCGACAGGGCGTCGTCGTAGGTGAGGAACACGGAGAAGCGGCCGGGGTGGCGGGCCGCCATCTGCCACAGACCGGACTCGTAGCCCCGATCACCGGTGCCCAGAACCACGAACTGGCTGTCGCTGTAGGCCAGCACCCGGTCGGCGACCTGCAGCAGCAGGTCCACGCCCTTCTGGTCCACCAGGCGGCTCACCATCCCCATCAGGTAGGAGCGGGGGTTGACGTTGAGGCCCATCCGTTCCTGCAGCAGCCGCTTGCTGGCGCTGCGGCCGCTGAGGTCGTCAGCGGAGAAGGGGGCCGGCAGGGTGGTGTCGGTGGCGGGATTCCAGTCGTCGGTGTCGATGCCGTTGAGGATGCCGCGCAGCTTGCCGCTGATGAAGTTGAGCAGGCCGTCGATCCTCTCGCCGTACTCGGGCGTGCGGATCTCCATCGCATAGGTGGGCGAGACCGCATTCACCCGGTCGGCATAGAGCAGGGCCGCCGCCATGGTGTGGTCGCCCTGCATGTACCAGGGGCACCAGGTCATGCGGTCCAGCTTCCAGCGCCAGGGGCCCTGGTAGCGGAGGTTGTGGATGGTGAACACCGTGCTGATCTCCGGGTCCTGATGCATCCACACCGGGATCATTCCCGTGTGCCAGTCGTGGCAATGGAGAACCTGGGGCTTCCAGCCGCCGTTCCAGGCGAATTCGGCCGTGGCGTTGGCAAAGAAGGTGAAGCGCCAGTCCTCATCTTCACCGCCATAGATGCGCTCGGGATCGAACACCGGATGGCCCACCAGATAGATGGTCAGACCACTGGTGGGGTGGCGGGTTTCGTAGATGGCGAAATCGGTGCCCATCGCGTGGCCACGCCACATCGGTTCGGCCGGAATCTCCAGCCGACTCCACAGTTTTCCGTAGCCCGGCATGATGATCCGGACGTCGTGCCCCAATGCCGCCAGGGCCGGTGGCAGGGAGCCGACCACGTCGCCCATGCCTCCCACCTTGATCATCGGAGCGCACTCCGCAGCGGCAAACAGAACCCTCATCCGTGCTCGATCGCTGGTGCGCCTGGAACTCTACGGGCTGCCACGGAGCGCTCCGGCTGCCGGCGACAGCGGGCTCAGGGCAGCACCGTCACCGGTGTGCCGACCTGCACCATCTCGAACAGCTCCCTGACGTCCTCGTCGAACAGCCGCACACAGCCATGGGAGACGGCACCGCCGACACTGTCGCGATTCGGTGTGCCGTGGAACCCGGAGGTCACGCACCCCTTCACCTCCAGGTGCTCCTGGCCGTTGAAGCCACGCCGGCCCTTGCAGTCGCGATGGAAGCCGATCCAGCGGGAACCGAGGGGATTGGTGGGGCCGGGGGGAATGCGCACGCCCTTGGCGGGATGTTCCCAGATCGGGTAGGCGGTCTTCTCGATCACGCTGAAGGAACCCACCGGCGTCTCCCAGCCGGGCATACCCACCCCGACCCGGAAGCGGCGCCGTTCCCGGTCCCCCTCCATCACCTTCAGCAGCCGCCTGCGGCGGTCCAGGACCAGCTGCAGCGGGGGGAAGGCGGGCTCCACCGTCGTCGCTGCAGGATCGGGGCCGATCGTCGTCGGCTCGGTGCCGGGGGCGGCGGCCAGGGCGGGCTCCACCCACCATCCGGCCAGACAGCTGAACAGGGCCAGAGCCAGGGGCAGGATGGCTTGGCGGTTCACGATGCGGTCAGCCGGGATCAGACTTCACGTCTGAGGTTAGCGAGCCGAAGGCAGCCACTGGCTGAGGCCCATGAACAGGACAGGCCTGGCCCCAGTTTAAAATTCTCCCACCAAGTCCAACGGTGAGCCCGATTGCAGCCTCGATTGCGGCGATCGGTTGCATCGCCACGGTTGCACCGATTCGCCGTCCGTACGTCTGCCCTTCTGTTCATGGGTCTGGAGATCGTCACCCCAGCCCTTGGGGCTCCGGACCATCACCACGGCCTGCTCTACAGCTACAAGAACGACACCGTCCCTCCCCGCTGTTCGCGCAGCTTCTGGCTGCTCCAGAAGAGCAAGAAGGTGTGGTTCCTGGTCGATGAGCACCACAAGGACACGGACAGCCAACCCGCCTTCTTCTACCGGGGCCGGAGAATCCTCTACCGGGGAGATCTGAGCTCACTCCCTCCGGAGCGAAGAAAGGCCCTGGAAGCGAACAGCATCGTCTGGGGCCAGTCCGTCGCCCATGGCTGGGGACGGGGGCCGAACGGGACGAACCACTACCTGCATCTGTGGACGCGCTGGTCGATCTTTCAGCCAGCCCGTTGCCATCCCGAGTACTTCACGATGACCTTCCTGCCCCCCCATCCGCGCTGAGGGGGTGGCACAGGGACAGACAGTTGGTCGCTGCGTCGATCCGCCGGTGGCTGATCGTCCATCCATAGGTGCTGCGCAGCTTCAGCAACATCACCAGGCCCCAGTGGGCCTCCCTGGCGAGGGGATCCTGATCGTTGGCTTCGATCGCCTTCTCCACGCTCGCCAGGGCGGCCTCGAAGTCGAAGGGGGCTCCCTGGTCGAGGATCTGCACGCAGAACCGCTGGCTGCTCACCTGCACCGACATCTGGACCGGCGGCGGCGGGTCCAGATCGGCGTGGGCATGGCGGACCGCGTTGGTGAACCCCTCGACAAGGGCCAGCTGGGCCTGCATCCAGAGCTCCGACGGCACGGCGGGATCACCCAGCTGCTCGAACCAGCGGAGCACCGTCTCGATCTCATCGAGATCACTGTTGACGGCGAGCTGGCTGAGGGGCCGATCGGATTCTGAGGCCTGGGGCAGGTTCATGCCGCCCCTGAGTTCTTGCTGAACAGCACAAGAAAGGTGCGGACGATCAGCTTGAGGTCGTAACCCAGGCTCCAGTTCTGCTGGTAGCGCAGATCCAGCCGGATCACATCTTCGAAATCCCGGATCGAAGAGCGGCCGCTCACCTGCCATTCGCCACTCAGACCAGGCCGCACATCGAACCGCTGCCAGCTGGGGATGGCGTAGCGGCGCACTTCGTCCGGGGTGGCGGGCCGTGTGCCGATCAGGCTCATGTCGCCGATCAGCACGTTCCAGAACTGGGGCAGTTCATCCAGGCTGGTCTTGCGCAGGATCCGGCCCACGCGGGTGATCCTGGGGTCATTGTCATTCTTGAAGAAGGCCCCCTGGGCCTGGTTCACCACACTGTCCTTCAGCCGTTCGGCATCGGTGACCATCGAGCGGAACTTCCAGATCCGGAAATGGCGGCCCATCCAGCCGCAGCGCACCTGCCGGAAGAGGATCGGCCCCGGGCTGTCGAGACGGATGGCCAGGGCGATGGGCAGGAACAGCACCGCCGTGACCCCCAGCCCCACCAGGGCGCCGCAGACATCCATGCCTCGCTTGACGGCGGAGCGCACCGAGGGGTGGGTGAGCGGTGGCCGCTGGTCCTCCGTATGGGACAGCTGGGGCAACAGCCCCTCGGAATGGGCCGTGACCGGCAGGACCTTCTCCAGTCCCGTCATCTGCAGGGCCAGGAACACCTGACGGTTCAGGCTCCAGGCCGCCAGGGGAACCGCGCGCTCCTGGGCCGCCTTGATGGCGCCCACCAGGGCACCGATGCCGCTGCTGTCGATGATGGCCGTGCGCCCGAAATCCAGGATCACCTGCCGCAGGTCCTGCACCTCCGCCAGCCAGCCCCCGAAACCGGAGCGGAACGCCACGGCTTCGGCCACGGTGAGCCGGGGCGGCAGCTGCAGGATCAGGACACCGTTGCGCACGGTCCTGACGAACGAATCCTGGGAAGACGGGCCGCCGTTCATGGCTCGGGAAAATGGGAGTGGAGACTCCGGCAGAGGGACTGGGCGGAGCTGTCGGTCACGTCGCTGATCGAGGTCTTGAACGGGGCACCGAGAAAGCGCACGAGATCCCCTGGACTCCAGGCGATCGGCACACCCATCTGTTTCAGGGCCAGGGCGAGTTCCACCTGGTGATCGTCGACATGTTCCTGGTAGCGGACGCTGCGGGGCACCAGAATGAAGGGCTGCTCCAGTTCATCGAGCAACAGGACCGTTCCTTCCCCGCAATGGGCAATCACGATCCGAGCCTTTTCCACCAGGGCCCGAAAGGAGTCCTCCTTCAGCAACCGGTACACGGTGGTGCCGCTGGGGAGAAAGGTACAGGTGCCGTATTGAACAACGATCTCCTCATCGATGAGCTCCTGCTGGATCAGCAGCTCCATCCACTGCATCAGCCGGTTGAACGGGAACTGTTCCGTTCCCACGCTCACCAGGATCATGGTGTCACCTTGTCTTGGACAAGTTCGGCGCGGGGATAGCGACGCTGCAGCTGGGGCCAGTGCACGTAGAGGATGTCAAGAAACGGTCGAACGAGCCGCGCCGAGAGGCTCAGGGTCTCGATGCGGGTCACGGACTCGATGAACACGGTCTTGCATCCGAACAGCTTACCGAGCAGAAGAAAGGGGACGGCCACGCCGGCACCGGTCGAAACGATCACGTCCGGCCGCTGGCTGCGGATCACCTGCAGTGCCAGCCCCAGGTTGCGCAGCAGATTCGGAAAGTTGCGGTTGGTGGGGCTGTGGGCCCATTGCACCGGCTCCCCGGCCAGCGCCGTTTCGGTGGTCGGCGTGCGGAAGGTGATCCAGAGATGGGGATGGCGCCCCCAGAAGTCGACCAGTTGCTGCAGGGCCTTGAAATGCCCCCCCGAAGAACAGACCAGCAGGATCTTCATCGTCCCAGTTCCCCCTGCATGCGCCGCTTCTGGCTGGCGCCGGTGGAGCGCAGCATCCGGCCCTCCAGCCAGCGATAGGGACCCTCCGGTAACACCAGCAGCAGATAGGCCGCCACCAGGGTGATCAGGGTGCGCCGTGGTTCCTCCACCAGCACCCTCCAGTCGGTGGCCAGGGATTGGTGCAGCAGGCGCACGGCCAGGGCGCCATCCCGCTGGCGGGTGGCCCGGCGCGCCAGGTAACGCAGCTGATAGGCCCGGGCCCTGGAGCCCCACTGGGCGATGAAATCGGGGTTGGTGGTTTCGGTCTTGAGCAGAACCCGCTCCCAGGTGGCGTACTGCTTCATCAGGTTGGCCGAGAGTCCCCCGTCGCTGATGCGGTAAAGCGTCAGGGCCTCGGGGATCCCCTCGATGCGCCAGTGGGTCTGGAGGGCGATCCGCAACCAGCACTCGATGTCTTCGGACTGACGGAAGCTGTCGTCGAAGAAGAAGTCTTCCTCGGTGCCATAGAGATTGGCGGTGAAGCGAATGGCAGCGAAGACCTCGCGGCGGATGACGACCGCGGAGCCATTGCCGATCGGATTGCGGCAGAAGACGATCTCCGGCGTGATGTCCTGCAGCCTCGGCATCTGGTAGATCCCGATCGGCCTGGAGTCCTCATCGATGAATCCGGAGCGGGAAAAGCTGACACCCACCTCCGGCCGCGCCTGCAGATGGGCCACATGGCGTTCCAGCTTGGTGGGCAGCCACAGATCATCGCTGTCCAGAAATCCCAGGAACTCCCCCTTGGCCTGCCGGATGCCGGTGTTGCGCGCTCCGGCCAGGCCCCGGTTCTGCTGATGCACCACCCGAATGCGCCCGTCCTGGTACCCCTGGCAGATCGCCACCCCGTCATCGGTGGAGCCGTCGTTCACCACCAGGATCTCCAGGTTGGGGTAGGTCTGGCTGAGAACGGATTCCAGGCTTTCCCTCACCGTGGCGGCGGAGTTGTAGAGCGGCATCACCACCGAGACCAGGGGGGATCGGCTCATGGAAGTGGCCTCACAGGCAGCGGGGCGTTGGCGAGAGCCATCATGGCCGTGCCCCGTCGCGGGGGCCACTGGGGCGGTGGAAGGGGGCCAGCAGCTGCCGGGCGAAGACGGCCAGGGCCGTGAGCACGGTACGGCGCGGCTCCTGCAGCAGGATCCGCCAGTCGGAGCGCAGGGAGCGCAGCATGAAATCGGTGCCGATGGCGGGCGCCCCTCCCAGCCGCAGGGAGCGCCGGGCCAGGTAGCGCAGGTGGATGGCCTGGGCCGTGGCGAAGTGGCGCGCCACCAGCTCCGGCGCATAGCGACGGGCTTCGGTGATCAGCCGCAGCCAGCCCCGCTCCATGCGCTGCAGGCTCGAGGAGAGTCCGCCGGTCGAGGTGCGGTAGTAGGTGAGCACCTGGGGCAAGCCGGCGATCTGCCAGCGGCCATCGCAGGCCACCCGCAGCAGCCATTCCAGATCCTCCGAATAACTCATGTCGGTGACGAATCCACCCACCGCGTCGAACACCTGCCGCCGCAGCACCCAGTTCGACGTGGTGTTGGTGGGGTTCTCACAGAGAAAGTCCACCGGCCGATGCGATTCCCGGGGCAGGGCCGCCAGCAGGCCCGTGGGCGCCCCCTCAGGGGAGAGGAACGCGACGCGGGCGAAACTCACGCCGACATCTGGATGGTCGGCGTGGTAGGCCACATGCAGGCCCAGTTTGTCGGGATGCCAGAGGTCATCGGCATCGAGGAAGGCGATCAGGGGCGCACGGCTGCGCGCCACCCCGCGATTGCGGGCCATCGAGACGCCCGCGTTGGGCTGGCTCACCACGTGCACCCGGGGGTCATCCCCGCACAGGCGGGACACGATGGCGAAGCTGTCGTCGGTGGAGCCGTCATCAACGGCGATCAGTTCCCAGTTGCTCAGGCTCTGGTTCTGCACGGAGCGCAGGGTTTGCTCGATGTGCGGCGCGGCGTTGTAGATCGGAACCACCACGGAAATGGCCGGCGTGTGCTGTCCTGCTGGGGCCGCACCGGCCGCAGACGTTTCGGGTTGATCGGTCTGCGCCATCGAACCCCCTACGCGGTATGGCTGGAGCGGTGGCCGCCCAGAAGTCGACGCAGGATGGCCCTGAAACGCCCCATCAGGGTGATCCGGATCATCCGCAGGCGTTTGGCGTAGTAATCGAACTGGTTGATGGTTGGTGGCTGACCCTCCTGGAAGTGGTTCAGCTGGCGCGCAGGCAGCACCTTGGATGTCCAGTCGATGGAGTTGATATGGCGAAATTGTTCGTGGCCGAAACGGGCCTGGAGCTTCTCCTTGATCTGGTCAGGCGTGCGGTAGGGGTAGTGGCGGTTGTAGAGGCGCTGCGAACAGGCTTTGGTGAGTCCATCGGGCCACTGTGGGGCTACCGCTTCGTTCCACGGTTGATCGGGCTGGTTGCGGAAGAAGCGGTACTCCCGCCAGTTGGCGGAGTAGTAGCGGCGCCGTTCGGTGATGGGTCGGTTGGTTTCCAGCTGCTCGGCCGCCCAGTTCTCGTAATCCGTATCTGTGAAATAGAACTGAAGATTCCAGGCCGTCACGAAGTCGGCCCTTTCACGATTTGCCTTGGCCAGCACCTCTCTGGGGTTCCCTTCAAGGAATTCATCCCCATCCAGCCGCAGCCACCAATCCTGATCCGTCAGTTCGTGATTGTATTTGTTGTAGACGATGGAGCGCATACCATCACGGAATGGAATAAGGAGCTGTTCCTCAATCACGATCGCTGGATACTGCCCTGCAAGGTCATTGACGGTTTCCCAGGTACCATCCGTGCTGCCGTTATCAAGAACAAAGATCCGATCGCAGAACGTCAGTGCATGATGCAGACAATCTGCAATGACATCGCCCTCATTCTTGATCAGGCAAATGGCGTAGATCTTCACGAGCGGATCGGGCGGACGGACGTCAGGCTTGGTTCTGATGGCAGCCGGAGCGCCATGGACGTGCTCCGGACCGGTGGCGGGAGTCGCGAGGCTTGAAGGCTTCCAACACCATAACCTCGCCTCGGGCGGGGCCCCAGTCACAGGCCAGCGGGCTGAGCGATCTGGATCCTTCGCAGCAGCCGTTGCCCCAGCATCAGGTAGATCGGTTGCAGCGTGAGATGGGCCGCTGCCACGGCGACAGCCACGCCCAGGGATCCCCATGTCGTGCCGATCAGAATGGCCACGGTGAGTGCCACCGTGAAGGCCAGGTTCCAGAGCAGATCCACCTGGGGCAAGCCCACGGCGCGGAACAGCATCGCCGAGGCGTTGGCGAAAGGCCTGGACAGGGCCGACAGGCAGATCAGCATGAGAATCGGCACCGCCCCCTCAGACACCCATTGCCGGCCGAAGACGATCGGCACATACAGCGGGGCAAGGCTGCACTGCAAAGCAACCACGGGCACGATCACCTTGGTGATGGTGAGCAGGTTCTTACGGAAACGCTCCTTGAGTACGGCGGGTTGACTGCGGACGTCACAGAAGTCGGAGTAGAGCGAGACCGACAAGGCATTGATCACGCTCAGGCTGAGACCGAGTCCGGCGTTGAAGGCGAAGTAGTACACCCCAAGCGCCTTGACACCGATGAAGCGGCCGATCAGGAGATAGTCCACATTCTCCCGGAAGGTGTTGAGCATCTCCACCCCAAGGATGCGACTGCCGAATTGCAGCACGGACTTCCAGCGCTTGAGCGTGAACGTCATCGCGGGTCGCCATGGCTCGAAGCGCAGCATCATCGCGACCCAGACGGGAGCCACCAGCAACCTGGGAAGCACAATCGCCCACATGCCCATCCCCAGCAGCGCAAAGATCCCCGTCATCAGGTTTTCGCTGGCGACGGCTGCGAGGTTGGTCATGCTATAGAACTTCAGCCGATTCTTGCGACGCACCAGGGCCGACTGGACCATGGAGAGTGGATAGATCAGATAGCTGAAACTCACCACGATGATCGGCACGATCAGCGCGTTGTCGTTGTAGACCTTGGCAATGACAGTCGAACCAATGACTTGGATAAGAAACAGGCTGAATCCGATCAGCCAGTTCAGACTCCATGCCGTCTGACAGATCTCGCTGACCTCATCCGCATCGGCCTGCACGATCTTGTCGCCGATGCCGTTGCGTGTGAAGACTTTTACAAGTTCGCCGGAGGTCAGAACGATGGCCGCCAGGCCATAGTCCCTGGGGCTCAGCAGCCTGGCCAGCAGAACCGTGGCCACGAGTCGCGAGACTCGGATGCCCACCTCCCCCACACCCATCCAGCCGATGTTGCGGATGAATCGATCCTTCGGGATGAACCGTTTCAGGTTGCTGAGCAGGCGCATGAACGGTCAACCCCACGCTGGAGCTTCTGTTGGCTCATCATGGCATCCGGGCATCTGACTGCAGTTCGTTTTGGTCGGCATCACAACACGGGCTGAAGCTCTGGCTGGGGAGTGCTTTTCTTCTCCTGCAGAGCCATTCCCATGATCACCATACCCGGCCAGAATAGATAGACGAGGATTTCAAGATTCTCACCAAACGTGTACATGAAGAGGAGAATGATGATTCCCAGGCCCGCAGAGCCAAGTTGATAGTGGGGACTGGCCGCGCGGCGCAGCAGATCCACACCCGTTGCCAGCATCGGCACCGCAATAGCGAAGAATCCCACGATGCCCTTCACGAAAAGAACCCCGGCCCAGGTGTGATGGGAGCCGATGGCCATGTACTCCACCAGATGGGGGCCGCCTTCCACAACACCATGCCCCCAGATCGGAGCCTCAGTCTCCCAGCGGTGGAAGGCAATTCGCTTCAACGCAAAGCGAACACGGGTCGAGCCAGCCCGAGCCCCTTTGAAACCTTCCCAGTAGTCATTGATGGCGGTCAGAATGGTCGTGGCGAAGATCCCGCCCAGATAGGAGACCACCCCTAGTGATATCAGCATGACCGGTTTGCGGAGTCTGGAAACCACGAACGTCACGGACGGGATCAGGATGATGCAGAGCTGGGCCAGACGTGACTTGCAGACAAAGCACATGACGATCGAGCCAGCGATCCCGAGCAGTTTCCATTTCTTGTCCTTTTCCAGGAGGCAAATCATGAAGTTGATGTTGCCCACAAACCCAAGGGCTGGCCCCCACGGTGCAAAGAGACGCCAGCGAAGATCACCTGTGCTGCCATCAATTTCGTAGAGAGGAACATCAAAGAACTCATTCCCCGGACCACCGACGGCCCTCAGTGGCGAGACGTAAAGGACCTCTGGAAGCCCCAGATTGGGGGTCAGCATCAGAAAAGGCATGATGAGCAGCGTATGCAGCCCGACGATGCAAATGGCACGGGTGATGATGCTGCTGCGAATCGGCAGGGCTCCGGCTAGCGGGTATAGGGCCAAGGCTGCCCAGCCCTTGGCCCAGCCAATGGTGGACTTGATGATCGCCCCCGTACCGAGGTTGAAATTCACATGGCCTGCAATCAAGGCAACTTCCATGACGATCATTCCGATAATCCAAAGCCAGATCACTGGAGAAACCGAAATCTCTTCATTCTCCTCTGGGTGATCCATGCGGGCCAGGATCTTGATCAGCAGACAACCCAGAAGTAGCCAGCACAGAACAGATCCCACCACATACAGCCCACCGACCAGCCAGATGGGGTACGTGCAGATAATCGACCACCACACCAGACGCTCTGGCACGTTTCTCGGCTGAAGATCATCCTCAGAATGAAAGGCCTTGGAAAGAAGCGTCTTGAGTCCCAAAGAAGTCTCCTGGCTAGGTTGAAACCCAACGGCCGAGCCGCTTGATCCAGGGCTTGCGGATCCAAAGAATCCAGAGACCGGTCGTCGTCAGAATGGAACCAAAGGCTGAGCCAGCAAGAACCAATGACCGTTTTGGTGACGTCGCCTTTTCCGGCAGCGATGGCTCCACAGCAATCTGAATCAACGGGAACGCTGCAAAGATGTTCGCCTGACCTAGATCCAGCTTGGCCAGTGTGGAGGCAAAGACGGCTTCTGCGATCTGCTCGTTTCGCTTCAGATTCTCCAACGACGACTGCCTCTGGGACATCAGCCTAAGCCGGTTCTCCAAAGAGCTGATCTGTTGATCAAGCTTACGAACTTGTGATGCGGCGCCACTCGCATCTGATTGGTAATTCACCAGATTCTGAAAGAGAGACTCGCGCCCCGAACTTGCACCCGTCAAGGCAAGTCGTGAGAGCGTCTGGGCGGATACAGGCCGACCAAGCAAGAGAGTGGCACGCTGATTCAAGGCTTGCATTGCCGCCTCTTGCCGCTTGATCTCTTTGAGAATTCGAGGATTATTTCGGCCGAACTTCGATTGTTGAACCTTGAGTATAGATGTGGCCTCGCTGTAGTCTTTTAAGTTCTGCTGGAAGATCTGATCCACCTGCAACTTGAACGCATCTGTGGCCTCGGATGGAGACAGCCCCAGGCTACCACTCAATTTCTGCAGTCGACTTTCAGCCTGCGATTGCTGAGCAGCAAGTTCGGCCCTTTGCTTGCGTAGTTGTTCAATATTAGCCGACAGAATCTCCACCTGTTCTGTCGATGTGAGGCCCGACTGGCGCTTGTATGCAGACACTTGCTTTTGGGCATTCTCAAGCTTCTGCTGCGTTTCCAGAAGAATCTTCTGTGCTGGACCTTGCCGTTGCTCGATCTCGCTGACACGCAGCTCATTGAGACGCTCTACCATGGCGTCATGCAATGCATTGGCACGCTTGCGAGCATCTTCAGGCGATGGACCGGTGGTATCAATCTGCATCAGCGTTGTATTATCAATATTCTTAATGCGCGGCTTGGCGAAGTCCGCTTTTGGAATATTGGCAAGCTTGGCAGCCCTTGCCAATACCTGCTCGCTAACGAAGATGAATTCATAGTTGGCTCGGGGATCAAATGTTGCCAAGCCAAGAGATTCATTTGATGCCGTAGCTTGACCAATCTCAGGCAGGCTTAGATTCACAGCGTTAGCGCTTCCAGGTAAAATCAAAGCCCATGAACTGGTGTAGACGGGCTTCGCCAGCAAGAGATAAAGAATGCTGGATCCCCAGATCAGGCCATTCGTACATGTGGAAACGAAAAGATAACGACTCCAGCGAAGCTTGTCCGTGCGACTCAGCTTTTTCCACCAACCCTTCGGATCCGGAGCCTTCAACCCCGGGATGTTTCGAAACTGCTCAGCAAACAGCCGCGTCGCCTTGCCCAAGGGTTCTTGCACGGCCTGCACCTTCGGCTTGAGGCGTCTGATGATGGGTGGAGCTTCTTTCACTCTAACTTAGGGAATGCTTCGATCATAAATCAAAACGGCGGGATTCAGGAACTGGGTAAAGATACTAAGTACGGCCTGGAAGTTTGTCATCTTGGAGTCATAACAGGCCACACCATCGTCTGCCATGAGGTAGGGGTTGTTGGCGTTGTCCGTCGAGGCGCGAAGAAGATCTTCTACTCCCCGTTCGTAGACCGTCGTCTTGCCCGAGGCTCTTTCTGTTCGCACCAGGATGGCTTTGCGTCGCGCATTGGTGACCATGGTTCCACCTGCACAGTTCGCCGAGATGACGGCATGGGACAGGCGTGAGCCATAGGGAAAGTTCCTGGCCTGAGAGCCAATACCGGCAACAGAGTTCCCCGCCGCAGGAACAGTAAGATTGGAGATATTGATTTCAACCTCAGCGGGAGTGATGTGCGACGGGCGAACGATCAGTGGGTTCACGCTACCCGTGTCTGGAACAATCACTTGATCACCGGCAATCAGCGGGATGTCCTTAAATGGTACCCCCGTGAAGGCACCGGAGAGGTCTAACACTTGCCTTCGTGATCCTCGTTTCAACTCCACGGCGGTGACATCGGCGGTGGGAGTCACGCCTCCAGCACGACGCAGAGCCGTGGTGAGCATACGGTTGAGCGGGGCCTGCCCAGAGAGTTGAACAGGAGTCTGCGTCTGTTCGACATCACTCAACTCGTTGATCAACACGCGACCAGGCTGAAAAGCGGATCCGATCACGAAGACGGGAACCGGTGCCCACTGGACGACGCTCAGGCTGACCCTGAGGAAGGATGGTTGAAAGAAGCCCTGTTGCACAAGGGCTTGAGAGACACGCTTCTGCAGCTGTTCAGGTTCCAGGCCGACGGCTGAGATTCCCTTGAGATAGGGAAGCTCAAGTTCTCCGTTCAGATTGATTTCAAAGATTCCACTGAATTCTTCACCCTCAGGAATGGTCACCTTGACTCGATCACCGGGTGAGATCGGTAAAGCCTGAGCTGTACCGACTGTGCCAATACAGCAGGCCAGCCCAAGCAGCCAGCATAGGAACTTCGACATCTGTGTCGATTCGGAACAGTTTCCCCGATTGGCTTGTCGAATCAACCTTAGCGTATCCCTAGTCGGTGAGCCAGTGGGTTGTTCGCTGCGCAGGATTGAAAGGCTTCCATTCCATCGCTTGTTGATTCCCATCCCAAGCAGGCAGGGTCTCCTGAATGTGCATCCGCCCATCCCTTGGCGGCGCTGTCGGTCAACGGCCTTGATCTGCAGGATTTCGGGACGAGGCTTCATGCTGGGATGTTCAGCCTGATCCGATGAGCGCAAGCATCAGTTCGTCATCCAGGCCCATCAGGCTGCATCAGCAGTGATCAGAAACCTACCACCTGAGAGTTTTGTACCAGGGAGGCCTGGACTTCCACCTGAGCAGCTGGTTCGGCACCCCCTGGTTCGTGGCACTGTTTCCCCTCATCCTGGATTGGGGATCGGTCCGCCACCGTCTGCAACAGCAGGCCTCGGTGGCTGCACGCGGATCCATCCGCGTGATGGGTCCAGGTTGCCCGCGCTTTGCTCGGCTTCGCCCTAGTCCCTTCAGCTTGCGAGCGACCTCCACAGCTTCCGGATGTCCGATCTCTCCCCGTCGCTGGCATGCCGACAGGATCATCTCTACGGGACGCCATTGCTTAACTGAACGGGGCCGGGAACGGGCAACACCCCAAAAGACACTGTTCAGCAATCCCTGATGTCATGTCGGGCCATACGGCCAATTGGCCAGGGCAACGCTGCTGATTCATGGCCCTGAGCTAAACTTCAGCGTGAAGGACGCTTGAGGCACAATGGTCAATATTGTGATTGTTGCCACCGCGAATTATCTTTGGGGTGCTGCAGTTACTGTCCGGTCCGCGCTGGAAGCCTGCAGTACCACCCTCAACGTTTATGTCATCAGCGTTGATCTATCCCCTGAAGATAAGCAGAAGCTCTTTGCCTCCTGGCAAACTGCCAACCTTGGCACCATCAAGTTTATAGACTTCGACCTTGGGCAGGTCGATAACCTTCGAAGCACGCTGCTCGTCAAGAGCAAATCCCCATATGCACGCTTCTTCATTCCCGAGTATTTGGCTGATGTATCCCGCTGTATCTACTTGGATACGGATCTTATCGTCTGCTCGGATCTGAATGGCTTGCAGCTGCTCGATCTGCAAGGGAAATCGAGTGCATGTGTGATTGACGGTGGTATCGACACCCCGCAGCAGCAACAGCGCCTTCGCGAAAAGCTGAAGCTGGATAATCCTCAGCAATACTTTAACTCAGGGGTTATTGTCATGGATCTGGACGCCTGGCGAGAACGTCATATTCAATTGAAGGCTTTGACAATTGCCCAAGACAACTATGACTTGCTTGATCAGATGGATCAAGACGCCCTCAATATCGTTCTGGCGGATGACTGGTTGGTTCTTGATCCGAAGTGGAACACGTCGAAAGGCAAGGCGGATATCGGCTTTTCAGATGGAATCATCCATTTCCTAGGAAAAGTCAAGCCCTGGCATGCTGATTACTCCGCGAACTTCCAGGACCGATGGTTTGCTCTCCTGGATCGGACCGCATTCTCTGGCCAACGTCCGGTGAAGCTCATGGGTATCGGTGCCGCCTATCGTAAGTTTGTCCGTTCCGTTCCAACTTTGGAGATGGTGAAGGGCAAGCTGCGGCGACTCTTGCGTTCTCAATGAGTCTGCCGTGTGGCCAGGCTCCGCACCGCTATGATCCTGGCGGCCAGGATTCTCCCATTCGCTCGGATCTGTAGCCTTCCCTATCCTTTCGCCTGTCCAGCCCTCCCTTGCAGGCGGTCTGTGCTGATTCGGCTCTGTGCTGTGCTGATACGATGGCACAGGCTTTCATGCTATCGCTTCACTCTGGAAGCCATCTGGAAGCGCTCTGGAAGCATGCACAACGCGCCAGCCGTTCACGCAGCGTTACCAGAACTGTCTCTTTCTTCTGTAATCTCCCGTGCGCATTGGCCTGATCAACGCCTACAGCACCCTGAATCTGGGGGATGCAGCCATCTACAGCGCGTTTCGAAAGCTCCTGCCCGGTGTGGATCTGGTGGGCTGCGTTCAGGATGAGCGGCCTGATCCCACCCTGGGCGTCACTTTCCTGCCTGAGCGGCCCAGGAATTGTGAGGCCTACATCAGCGTTGGCGGCGATATCTTCAACAATTCTCGTGAATGGTTCGTCACCAAGGCGTTCCTCATGAACCTCGCCGAACTGAGGCATAGCGCCCGGCACACGTTTCTGTTCGGCCAGTCGATTCCTCGCTCCTGCCACGGCCTCAGCTTCTTCCTGCTGCAGCGCTACTTCAAGCGTCTGGCGGCTGTCTGTGTGAGGGATGCGGAAAGTCACCAGCGGCTCTGTGCTGCTGGGGTGCCCGCCAGGTTGTCTTTCGACATCGCCTTCGTCCTGGAGAGTTCTCCCCTTGCGGAGACAGCGGCGCGGCAATCTCTTGAACGTCTGGCGATTGATCCTGCCCAGGCCGCCGTGCTCTCTGTGCGTGGTTTTGACAGCATGTACGGCCACGACAATGATGCTTTCGTCGCCAGGATGGCCCAGCTCAGTGTTGAACTCTACGCTGCTGGACTCAGGCCCGTCATCCTGATCCAATCCGGTGCCTACGGCTCTGACAATGACCTTGAGGTGGCCGCCGCCATCCAGGCCCGAGCCCCCGGCACAGCCGTCCTCAATCCGTTTGTCGAACAGCCGGAAGTGCCGAGTTGGCAGCTTGCCATGGCCCTGTTTTCCCTGGTGGACATCGTGATCGCCGTGCGCTTTCACACCGCGGTTCTGTCACTGGCTGCTGGACGGGTTCCGTACCATCTCCACTACTCCAACAAGGGCAGGGACCTCTGCCGGCGGCTTGATCTGCCTGGTTGTGACCTGGCCAGCCTCGATCCCCCGTCGACCTTGCCGGCCATCCTTGCCACCCGTGGGCGCCTGTTCGCCCACGAGCCTGTCCGCGAGCAGGTTCGCCGCGATTTCCAGTGGTGCCTTGATCAGTTACCTGGCAACACCTGAAGGGATACCGCCAGCCCCACCGGGCTAGATTCACTTCATCTGGCTGTTCAACGATGTACGGGCTGGTCAACCGGGCCATCCAGCAGATGGTCACCACCCACCATGGGGAGGACATCTGGCAGCGCATCAAGGAGCCGGCTGATCTCCTGGATCTGGATTTCTTCTCCACCTACCAGGCCTATCCCGACGACGTGACCCATCGACTGGTGGCGGCGGCCACCGAGGAACTTGGCCTCTCGGGTGATCAGATCATGCAGGCATTTGGTGAGTACTGGATCACCTACACCGCCACGGAAGGTTATGAGCAGCTTCTAGAGAGCACGGGTGAAACCCTGCCGGAATTCCTGGATCACCTCGACAATCTCCACGCCCGGGCCGCCCTGGCCTTCCCTGAGCTGCAACCGCCCTCCTTCCGTTGCGAGCACCACGCCGACGCATCCATGCAACTGGAGTACCGCTCCAAGCGGAGAGGCCTGGCCCCCATGGTGACTGGCCTGCTGCATGGCCTCGGCAAGCGTTTCCGCACACCTCTGGCGGTCGACCAGATCGCCTCCCGTGACCAGGGTGATGCCACAGACCTCTTCCAGGTTCGCCTTGCTTCGCCAACAGACCCTGTGCTTCCCGAAGGCGGCATGAGGCACGAATGACGACGTGTCGTTTCTGATGGTGACGTCCGTGCCGTTGCCAGACCATCTGTTTGATCCCCTGTTCCCCTTTCATCTCGTCGTTGACCGTGCCCTGACCATCCGTTCGGCTGGCTCCGTCCTTCGTCGCATCCTTCCTGAACCGGATCTGTTGGGGCAGTCCCTCGACGATCACTTCCAGCTGATGAGGCCGGATGTGCCGATGGATTTCCCCAGTCTGAGTGAGTGTACCGATCGGCATGTGATCCTCAAGTCCGACCGGATTCCGTTGCAGCTGAAGGGCCAGATCTGTTGTCTTGATCAGACGGAGCAGCTGCTGTTCGTCGGTACCCCCTGCTTGCTGCAACTGGAGGACTTGAAGTCCCTCGGGCTGAAGATCAATGATTTTCCCCTGCATGATTCCCTGGTTGACTTCCTGTTCCTGCTCCAGGCCAGGAATGTGGCGCTCACGGAAAGCCAGCAGCTCAACGACATTCTGACGACGCAGCGGGCGGAGTTGCGGGAGTCAACACAGCGCCTCTCAGCCCTCAATACGGAGCTGGAAGCCGCCCGGCAGGCCGCTGAAGCCGCCAATGCCGCCAAGGACACGTTCCTGGCCACGATGAGCCATGAGATCAGAACGCCGATGAACGCCATCATCGGCATGGCAGGGCTGCTTCAGGACTCGCAGCTTGACGCCGTGGATCGGGAATATGTCGAGATCATCAACAGCAGCACCGATTCCCTGCTCACGATCATCAACGACATCCTTGATTTCTCGAAGATCGAATCCGGTGCCATGCAGCTGGATGAGCAGCGCTTCGACCTGCGCATCTGCATCGAAGAGGCCCTGGACCTGAGTGTGTCGCGTCTGCAGGACAGGGAGGTGGAACTGATCCTGGACATCGACCCCAGCTTGCCCACGGCCGTCATCGGTGATCTCACCCGCCTCCGCCAGATCCTCTGGAATCTCCTGAGCAATGCCGTCAAATTCACCTCCCAGGGTGAGATCGTCGTCACCCTGACGGCGGAGCCCCAGGCGGCTGTGGCCGGCGAGCCAACCCCCTGCCTGTTCACCTGTCAGATCCGTGACACCGGCATCGGCGTGTCGCCCGACCTTATTCCCCAGTTGTTCGAACCCTTTCGCCAGGCCGATCCCTCCACGGCCCGGCGCTACGGCGGCACGGGCCTTGGGCTGGCGATCACCCGCCGTCTGTGCGAGTTGATGGGGGGAGCGATCGGCCTGGCCAGCGAGGAAGGGGTCGGCAGTGTGTTCACCTTCACCGTGCTGTTGACGCTCGACCCGACCTCCACAGCGAGCATCACCCCGGAGCTCCTGCCGATTCCAGCCCCGCACGCGGCTTCGGTTCTGCTGCTGATCGCCAATCCCGCCCTCCGTGCCCTTCTCCAGAAGCAGCTGGGCTGGATGGGCCTGTCGGTGATCGCTCCCGATCTCTGTCAGATCCCCATGCGGGTCGCCCCCGCCGTGATCGCTGATGCCGGCCATGCTGCCGTGGTGATCGATGGGCGTCTGCTCGCCTGCGACGGGGACCCATCGCCTCCGTCCTTCCTGCAGGATCCCCTGCTGCGGATGCGTCCCTGGATCGTCCTGGCCGACCGGTGCAAGGTCACGGAGCTGGCGTCTCTCCCAGTGACCCCGCCCGTGCTGCTCACCAAGCCCGTGCGACTCGGCCAGCTTCGCCGGGCCCTGCTGCAGCAACTGCAGAGCCCAGCGGAGCGGCGGCTGTCCGTTCCCCCAACGCCATCCCACCAACCCGCCCCGGAAGGTGGCCCCCATCGGCTCGCCGATCGGCTGCCGCTGCGGTTGCTCGTCGTCGATGACGTCCCCGTGAACCGGCAGCTGGCCCTGCTGTTACTGCAGCGCCTTGGTTACCGGGCCGATGCCGTGGCTTCCGGCCCGGAGGCCCTCGCGGCCCTGCAGGCAACCCCCTTTGACGTCGTCTTCATGGATGTGCAGATGCCGGAGCTGGACGGCTATGCCACCACCAGGGCCATCCGGCGGCTGCCGGCTCCGTTTGTGCAACCCTGGATCATCGCGATGACAGCCCATGGCCGTCCGGAGGATCGTCAGGCCTGCTTCGAGGCCGGCATGGACGACTTCCTGGCCAAGCCGATCGTGCCAGCCCAGCTCACCTACGCCTTGGAGCACTACACCCCCCCCGACCAACCTGAAGCCCCGCCAGGGGTGGCCGGGGATGACCCGATCGACGCCGGCGCCTGGGGGGAGCTTGAGCAGTCACTCGGTGATGGGGCCGAGCCGCTGCTCCAGGAACTCATCGATCTGTATCTCGAAGACGCGACAAGCCTGGTGTCGGCCGTCGTGATGGCCCACCAGTACCATGACCCTCCGGCCATGATCGCTGCCGCCCACTCCCTGCGCTCCCCCAGTGCCAGCCTTGGCGCGCTGGGCCTGGCCGGCCTGTGCGGAGCGGTCGAGGAGTCCCTGCGTTCCGATCCGGAGGCGTGGCCCCAGCTCAGAATCGACCAGCTGCTCGTCGAGGCTGGCCGGGTCACCGAGGCGTTGCGGCAGCGACGCCCCACGGCCCCCTGATCCTCCCCCGATGGACAGCAGCGGCGCCTCCACCACGATCCTGCTCGTCGATGACGATCGCATCCATTCCCGCCTGCTCCAGGCCCGGCTGAGCGCCAAGGGCTACCGGGTCGTGATGGTGGACTCCGGCGAAGCCGCCCTCGAGCAGGCACGCCTCTGTCCGCCTACGCTGATCCTCTGCGACTGGCTGATGGACGGCATGGATGGCCTGGAGGTCTGCCGGGCCTGCAAGGCCGACCCTTCCCTGCAGTCGGCCCATTTCATCCTGCTCACCTCCCGTTCCCGGGTGGAGGACCGCGTCCTCGGGCTTGACTGCGGCGCCGATGACTTCCTCAGCAAGCCGGTGGACCCCGAGGAGCTGCTGGCTCGGGTCCGTTCCGGCATCCGCCTGCACCAGGCCAACGAACGCCTCAAGGATCTGGCCGAGGAGCTGCGGCAGCAGAAGGCCCGGCTCGATCAGGAGCTGGAAGAGGCGGCCAGTTACGTGCGCTCGTTGTTCCCCGAGGCCATGACCGGTGCCGTCCGCGTGGAGGCACGCTTCGAGCCCTCCCATGAGCTGGGTGGGGATTCCTTCGACTTCTTCTGGCTGGATGCGGATCATTTCGTCCTGTATCTCGCCGATGCCTCCGGCCACGGGCTGGCGGCGGCGTTCCCCTCCATTTCCGTCCACAACCAGCTGCGCTCGCGTTCGCTGCCCGTCGATCTGCGGGATCCGGCCGCGGTGCTGCAGTCCCTCAACAGCGGTTTCCAGATGGAGCGCCATCAGGGCCGCTACCTCACCATCTGGTACGGGGTGTATCAGCTCTCCAGCAGGACCCTGAGCTACGCCAGCGCCGGTCACCCCCCTGCCCTGCTCTGGAGCCGCACTGGCGCTTTTCCCAGCCTGTGGCTCAGGGGCCAGGGCATGGCGGTGGGTCTCTTCGAGGAGTCCACCTATGCCAACGAGAGTCTGGAGGTTGGAGATGGGGGCTGTCTGCTCGTCTACAGCGATGGGCTCTACGAAGTCCCCCGGCCCGATGGGGTGATGGGTACGTTGGCGGAATTCATGCAGCTGGCGGAGCAGTGCCGGGGGCTGCTGTCGGACGACGATGGGCTCGAGCGGTTGCTCTCCCAGATCCACGACATCACGGCCAACGCCCCGTTCACCGATGATTATTCGGCGATCCGAGCGATTCTTTCCTGAGAACGTCAGGCGATCGGCTTCTGTGACAGGGCCGAGACGCAGGCCTCCCGATCCGGGAAGATGGTGAAGACCTTCTCGGTGCCGGTGAGCTCCAGAACGATCCGCACCTGGCTGGTGAGACTGCACAGATACAGCTGCTTTCCGTGCTCCCTGACCCGTTTGAGCACAGAAACCAGGGCTCCGAAGCCACTGCTGTCCATGAAGTCGATGCCCTGAAAGTCAATCAGGATGTCTCCTGTCGTTTCGTTCAGAAGAGAGCCGATGGATGATCGCAGTTCGGCGCCACTCTGGGCATCAAGCAAACCTGAAGGGTTCAGGATGGAGAGATCATCCACACATGGAATCTCGAATCTCGTTGATCTTACCATTCCCGCAGGATTGGGGCTTCCGTCATCGGACGGCCCGGCCCGGGGCGTGTTGCGGCTGGCTGGCTTCCTGGTTTGTCCAGCCTGGGGGTGGCCATGTCCAGGTCCTGATCGAGCCGGAGCGGCTTCCGGGATGCGGCGCTAAGGTTTGTGAATCACCCGGTGATGTGTGCGGCGCTGGCCATGGTCACGATTGAAGAGCTCCGCCAGAAGTCCCTGCCCTTCGTTGCCGCCGACCGTGACGGGTGCATCGTGGAGATCAACGACCTGTTTGAATCCACCTATGGATGGACCTTGCAGGATCTGGAGGGACAGTCCCTCTCCATGATTCTTCCCGACTCTTTCCGCGACGCCCACCACCTGGGATTCTCACGCTTTCAGATCGTTGGTGAATCCCAGATCCTCAACCATCCCCTGGAGTTGATGACGATCTGCAAGGACCAGCGCGCCATCAATTCAGAGCACTTCATCGTCGCCGAACGGCGCGGGGATGGCTGGGTCTTTGCGGCGACCCTGCGCCCGCTGAGCTGAGTCCGGGATGGCCGATCTGGAGCTCGTCGCCCAATTGCGCACCACCCTCGGCCGGCTGGAGGCGGCTCTCGGGGCGGTCGAAGAAGCTCTCGCCTTCACCGATCTCGATGGAATCGTCGAGTGGACCAATGCCTCCTTCGATCGCTTCGTGGGTCTCCCACGCCTGCAGTGCCTGGGCCGCTCCCTGAGCGGGATCCTTCCCGACAGCCAACCCCAGGCCACGGCCGAGCCCCAGGCCGGCCAGCCCTTCTGGACGCAGGCTCCCGAGGGCACCACCACCTGGGAGCTCACCAGCGCCCCACCCAGGCGGGTCATCGAGGTGTCGTGGGCCACCGTCAACGTCCCGAGCAAGCCCTCGCTTGTCTTCACGTTCCGGGATCAGAGTGCGATCGTCCAGGCCCAGGACAGGCTGATTGACGCGCGCGATCAGCTGGAGCAGCAGGTGGCCCAGCGAACCCTTGAGCTGCGCCAGGCCCGGGATGAAGCCCTCGCGGCCAGTCAGTCGAAGACACGGTTTCTGGCCACGATGAGCCATGAGATCCGTACCCCGCTCAACGCCGTGATCGGGATGAGCGACCTGCTGCTGGCCAGCCCGATGGAGGGACGCCACAGGGAGATGATCCAGACCATCCATGAGAGCGGCGACTATCTGTTGAATCTGGTCAACGACATTCTCGATATCTCCCAGATCGAGACCGGTCGTCTGGCGTTGAACCCCAGAACCTTTGATCTCCATCATCTGCTCGATGACGTGCTGAACCTTTTTCAGCATCAGGCTTCCATTCGGCAGCTTGATCTGCGGCTCAGCCTGTCGACGGAAGTGCCTCAATGGTTGATCGGTGATGATCTCAAGCTGCGTCAGATCCTCTTCAACCTGCTGGGAAATGCCTGCAAATACACCAACCATGGGGAGATCCGGCTTTTCGTCGAGGCGACCCGGACGGCGGCGGATGCGGTCGGCCTGTTGTTGCGTGTCTCCGACACCGGCATCGGCATTTCCGCCGCCGCCCTGCCGTTCATCTTCGAGGAGTTCGTCGGGCACGCCGATCCGGAGCAGACCCGCCAGAGTGCCGGGCTCGGCCTGGCCATCTGTTCCCGGCTCTGCCAACTGATGGGCGGTGAGATCTCGGTGGAATCCAGCCTCGGCAAGGGCAGCTGTTTTTCCGTTCGCCTGCCCTTCGCGGTGGCCTCAAAGAGCCAGCAGAAGCCTGTCCAGAGCGGCTCTCCTCAGGGTTTTGATCCTGGGCTGAGGATCCTGGTGGCTGATGACAACCGCGTCAACCAGCGCGTGCTGGAGTTGATGCTGGCCCGGCTGAATCTGTCGGCCCAGCTGGTGGGCGATGGCGAGGCCACACTCCAGTGCCTCCGAAGTGAGCCCTTCGATCTGCTGGTCATGGATGTGGAGATGCCCCGTCTGGACGGCATCTCAGCGGCCCGACAACTACGTAGCGAGGGTTATGCGGATGTGTACATCATCGCCTTGACGGCCTATTCCTTCAGCTCCCATCGGCAGGAGTGTGAAGCCGCCGGAATGAACGACTTCCTCTCCAAGCCCCTGCGTTTCGTCGATCTCTGTGCCGCCCTGGATCGCTTCCAGGCGTGGCGCCGGGTTGCGAAGCCGTAGGGTGGAGAGTGTGGAGGCCTTGGGCGTGACGCTACCGGAGGGCATTCCCGCGCCAAGGCGCCGAATGGTACGTGATTCCTGCCTGCTGAGCCTGGGAATCATGGCCATCTCCAGCACGGCCCTGGTCGTCACCTACCGGGCCGCCGAAGGCAGCCTCCAGGCGAACATTCAGGAGCGATTACGGGATCTGGCCGTGGTCACGGCGTCGGAGATGGATGGCGATCTGCATGAGCGGATCACCCGCCCGGATCAGATCGGCAGCGCTGCCTATCGCCAGGCCACCGGGCCCCTGCTCCGCCTCAGGCGGTCGGTGCCGGATGTCTTTTACGCCTACACCCTCAGGGGGCAACCACAGGATCTCCGCTTCGTTCTCGACAGCACCTTCTACATCAAGAATCAGGGGGACGATGTGAGCCCCCTGGTGATCGGAGAGCGGTACGGCGATGCTCCCCCGGCCGCCCGTGCGGCCGCCCGCTACGGCAAGGCCAAGGTGAGTGCCGTTCCCTACACCGATCAGTGGGGCACGTTCCTGAGCAGCTTCGCTCCCTTCCGTGACGGGGCCGGCAGGACAGTGGGTCTGGTGGGTGTCGATCTGTCGATGGCCACCCTCAACCAGCAGCTGTTCCCCCTGCGCCTCAGCCTGGCCCTTTCGCTCACCGGCAGTGCCCTCCTGTCCGCCCTGGCGGGTTTGCTTCACTGGCGTTCGCTGCGCTCCTCGGAGCGGGCCCTGGAGGTGAGCCTGGAGGCCCGCGATCTGGCCCGCCGTGCGGCCCAGGAATCGGAGCAGGCCAACCTGGCCAAGAGCACCTTCCTGGCCACCATGGGCCACGAGCTGCGCACGCCGCTCAATGGTGTGATCGGACTCACCGACATCCTGCTGAGCACCGGCCTCACACCCCACCAGAAAGAGTGCCTGCAGACGGTTCGCAACTCCGGCGAGTCGCTGCTGCTCCTGCTCAACCAGCTGCTCGATTTCTCCGCTATCGACAGTGGTGCGCTGGTGATCGATGCAGCCCCTTGCCGGCTCCGCTCCCTGGTGGAGGAGGTCGTGCACCTGTTCCGCCAGCAGGCCCAGTCGAAGGGGCTGGCCATCACGCTCAGCTTCGATGCCGACGTTCCCGATGTCGTGACCTCCGATCCCCTGCACCTGCGGCAGATCCTCGTGAATCTGGTGGGCAATGCGGTCAGGTTCACGGTGCACGGCCAGGTGGCCGTGGCCGTCGGCGTGGAGGACCTCCAGCCCGATGGCCGGCGGCCCGTTCTCTTCCGTGTCCGGGATACCGGGCCGGGGATCAGCCCCTCCTCCCGGGAGACGCTCTTCCAGCCCTTCACCCAGGCGGATGGCTCCAGCACCCGTCCCCATGGCGGCACCGGCCTGGGCCTGGCCATCTGCCACCACCTGGTGGTCGCCATGGGGGGCGTGATTGAGGTGGAGAGCGAACCGGGCCAGGGTTGCCTGTTCACGGTCAGCCTGCCGGTGACGGTTCCCGCGGAGCCGGAGCCGGCAGAGGCGAGCTTCGCCGACAGCCATCCGCTGCGGATCCTCCTGGCCGAGGACAATCGCGTCAACGCCCGCGTCTGCGAGCTGATGCTGCAACGGCTCGGCTACGGCGTCAGTGTGGCCTGCGATGGGGAGGAGGCCCTGGAGCAGCAGCGCAGCCTCGACCCGGACATCATCCTGATGGATCTGCGAATGCCGAAACTCGATGGATTCGACGCCACGCGACGGATCCGGGAGCAGGGCGACCGTGGGGCCCGTCCCTGGATCGTGGCGGTCACCGCCAACATCCGCGAGAGCGACCGCGCCCAGGCGCTGGCCAGTGGCATGGATGACTTCATCGGCAAGCCGATCCGGGTGGAAACGCTGCAGGGCGCCCTCTCACGGGCCTATGCGGCCGTCCAGGCCCGCTGATCGGGGAGGCCCGCCCTAGGCCGGCGTCGTTCCCGACAACCTGGCCTGGCTCAGGGCCGCCTCGGCCCGCCGGAACAGGTCCTTGAAGCCGCTGTCGTCATCGCCCAGCGAGGCGACACCGCAGCTGATGGCCAGCGGATGGCGGACGCCCTCCACCAGCCAGCCATCGAGGGCCAGGGCGGCCCGGATCTGCTCCGCCAGGGCCACCCCCTCCTGGCCGTCGAGGCCTGGGCGCAGCATGGCGAATTCGTCGGCGGTCACCCGGCCCAGAAGGGCGCTCTCCCCCACCTGGTTCAGCAGCCGGGCGGCCATCTCCTGGAGCAGCCGATCCCCCTGCGGAGCTCCGAACCGGGCGCAGAAGCCAGGGAAATCATCGAGTCCGAAGATCAGCAGGGTGAGCGCATCGCCGCTCTGGCGAGCCCGCTGGCACTCCCTCTGCCCCGCCTCCTGGAAGGGGCGTCGGTTCTGGAGCCCCGTAAGCGGACAGAGATAGCTGTTGCGCCGCGATTCCAGATACTGCGTCACCATGCCGGCCAGATCCTGCAGCAGCTGTTGCTCCGTGCCGGCAAGCTGCCTCGGTTGGGGGCTGATCACGCACAGGGTCCCCACATTGAAGCCGGAGCGGGTCTGCAGCGGGACGCCCGCATAGAAGCGGATATGGGGGTCCCCCGTCACGAGGGGATTGTCCCTGAAGCGGTCATCGGCGGTCGCATCACTGACGACCATGACGTCATCGGAGCAGATGGTGTGCGCACAGAAGGCCAGCTCCCGCGGCGTTTCACTCGGCTCCAGGCCCACCCGGGAGAGAAACCACTGCCGCTGGCGATCCACCAGGGAGATCAGGGCGATCGGAACCCCCAGCATCTGGCTGGCCAGGCGGGTGATGCGGTTGAAATCCTCCCCGGGTTCCGTATCGAGGATGTACTGGTCGTCCAGCGCCGCCTGCCGTTCGGCTTCGTTGTCCGGGATCGGATAGGAGGACACCGGTCGTCGCTGCCAGGGAAGGCAGTATGGACCGGGGCCCCATCAGGGCAGCCAGGGCCCTCAGGGCAGCCAGGGCGCCTCGGAAAAGTCCGGGTCCCGTTTCTCCAGGAAGGCATTGCGCCCCTCCTGGCCTTCGCTGGTCCGATAGAAGAGGTGGGTGGCCTGGCCCGCCAGCTCCTGGATGCCCGCCAGCCCGTCGGTCTCGGCGTTGAAGGCGGCCTTCAGGCAGCGGATCGCCGTGGGGCTGTGCTGCAGCACCTCCCGCGCCCAGGCCACCCCCTGGCGCTCCAGCTCCTCCAGGGGCACCACCGCGTTCACCAGCCCCATGGCCAGGGCCTCGTGGGCGTCGTAGCGGCGGCAGAGGAACCAGATCTCCCGGGCCTTGCGCTGGCCCACCACCCGGGCCAGGTAGCCGGCGCCGAAGCCACCGTCGAAACTTCCCACCCGCGGCCCGGTCTGGCCGAAGACGGCGTTCTCGGCCGCCAGGCTCAGGTCGCAGAGCAGGTGCAGCACCTGGCCGCCGCCGATGGCGTAACCCGCCACCAGGGCGATCACCACCTTGGGCAGGCTGCGGATGATCCGCTGCAGATCGAGCACATTGAGCCGCGGCAGGCCCGAATCGTCGAGATAGCCGCCGTCGCCGCGCACGCTCTGGTCACCGCCGGCGCAGAAGGCCCAGACGCCGTCGGCGGCCGGCCCCTCGCCGGTGAACAGCACCACACCGATGGAGGGGTCGTCCCGCACCCGGTTGAAGGCATCGCAGAGCTCCTGCACCGTGAGCGGCCGGAAGGCGTTGCGCTTCTCGGGCCGGTTGATGCTGATCCGGGCGATCCCATCGCCGCTGGTCTCGAAGCGGATGTCGCTGTAGGTGCCTGCGCTGGTCCAGTGCGGCGGGGCGGGGGGAACGGGGGTCATGGGGAGGGGATCGGCCCGGTGGCCAGGGGGTCGGCCAGATCTGCGGCCATTGTGCGCAGCCGCTGCCGCAGGGCCGCATCCCGGCGTCGGTCGGTGGTCAGCACCAGCAGGGCCAGCGGCTGGGCCAGGGCCCAGGCCAGCGCCTCCTCCAGGGCATCCAGGCACTCCAGCCGCCGGCCGGGGACCCCGTGCACCGCCGCCAGCGCCAACGGGTCCACCGGCTGGGGCATGGCGAACAGGCGCTCGAAATCCATCGCCGCCGCCGGCTGGGTGCGGATGGGCAGCTGCTCGAAGATGCCGCCGCCGCCGTTGTCGATCAGCACGATGGTGAGCCGCCCCCGCAGCTGCGGGCGCCACAGCCAGCCGTTGGCATCGTGCAGCAGGGCCAGATCGCCGCTTACCAGCACCAGGGCGCCGAGGGCTTCGGCCAGGCCGCAGGCGCTCGAGAGGGTGCCGTCGATGCCGGAGGCCCCCCGGAAGCCATGCATCGGCCGGGGCAGGGCGGCCGGGTCGGCGAAGCTCTCCCAGTCCCGCACCGGACTGCTGTTGGCCAGCAGCACGGGCAGGCCCTCCGGCAGCAGCCGACTCAGCCGCCTGGCCAGGGCCGGCTCCCCCTGCTCCCCGGCCAGCTCGCGCTCCAGCAGGGCCTGCACCGCCGCCTCCGACCGCCGCCAGCGGCCCGCCAGCGCCAGTGATGCTTCTGCTGGATCGCCCGCCCCGGTCGGCGGCGTCTGCCCCGCCAGCCAGGCCGCCAGCCCGGCGCTCGCCTGACCCCGCACCGACCCGAGGGGATCGAGCCGGCGCCCGTCCCCTTCACTCACCAGCACCTGGGAGCCCCCCTGGGCCGCCAGCCAGCGCTGCAGACGCCGGCTGGCCGGCAGGGGGCCCAGGCGCAGCACCTGCAGCTCACCGGCCGCCGTCGCCCCGTCGCCGCCGGCGCCCTCCGAGAGGATCAGGTCGTAGGCCGTCACCGTCTCCAGATCCGGCAGGCCCCGCAGGCCCGAGAGGGCATCGGCCAGCACCGGCCAGCCGCTGCGCCGCTGCCAGCGCCGCAGGGCTTCCACGTGGGCCGGCCAGGCCGCCTGGGCCCCGCGCCAGGGGCCGGCCACCACGACACCGGGGCGGTCCGGGTCCAGGCCGGTGTCGGGAGAGGCCTGGGGCACGGCGGGCGCCGGGGGGGTCGTGGTGGCTGCGGGGCCAGCCGACGGGGGCGGCGGCAGCGCTTCGGCCAGTGCGGCGGCCAGCCGGGTCAGATCCGTGCCGTCCGCATGCAGGGGTTCGTCGAAGGGCAGGTTGAGGTGCACCGGGCCGGCGCAGCGGCCGGCCCCATCGCCCCGGGCGGCGGCCAAGGCCTGGCGGGCCAGGGCGTCCAGTTCCGCGGGGGCCATGGCGGCCAGCCCCTCCGGGTCGCCCTCGCCCAGCCAGCGGCAGCTGCCCACCAGGAACACCTCCTGGTTGACGCTCTGGTTGGCGCCGCAGCCCTTGAGCCGCGCCGGTCGGTCGGCCGTGAGCAGCAGCAGGGGGATCGAGCCGAAGTCGGCCTCCACGGCGGCGGGCAGCAGGTTGGCCACGGCGCTGCCCGAGGTCGTGATCACGGCCGCTGGCTGGCCGCTGGCCCTGCCCAGGCCGAGGGCGAAGAAGGCGGCGGAACGCTCGTCGATGGCGGTGTGCAGTTGCAGGCCCCCGGGCTCCAGCAGGGCGGCCGCCACCGCCAGGGGGGCCGAACGGCTGCCGGGGCAGAGCACCCCGTGGGCCAGGCCGCCCCGGCGCAGCGCGTTGAGGAGCGCCACAGCCGCCTGCACATTGGCCAGTGATGTGGCGGACCCGGCCAAGGGGGACGCTCCGGTGTTCAGGATGGGGGAATCATCCTCACGGACGGTTTCCCCATGGGCAGCGGCCCCGCCATCGCCCCGCCCACGCCGCCTTCCGCCCCCCAGGGTGCGGCAAGGGGCCTGCTGCAGCAGCTGTTCCGGCTGCTGCTGTGGGTGCTGGTGGCCCTGCTGCTGCGCTGGACGGTGGTGGAGCCCCGCTGGATCCCGTCGGGCTCGATGCTGCCCACCCTGCAGCTCCAGGACCGGGTCCTGGTGGAGAAGCTGAGCCCCCGCTTCGGGTCGGGGGTGCGGACGGGCCGCATCGTCGTCTTCCATCCGCCGGCCGCCCTGCAGCAGGCGGGCTACGACCCCGGCGCGGCCCTGATCAAGCGGGTGGTGGCGGTGGCCGGCGATCGGGTGGAGGTCAAGGGAGGCCGCCTCTGGCGCAACGGCCTCCCCGCCGAGCCGGACTGGGCCCGGGAGCCGATGGACTACGCCCTGGAGCCCTTCGTGGTTCCGCCTGGGCAGGTGCTGGTGCTGGGGGACAACCGCAATGCCAGCCTGGATTCCCACCTCTGGGGCCCCCTGCCGGAGAGCGACCTGATCGGCACCGCCATCTGGCGCTACTGGCCCCTGGCCCGGTTCGGTCCGGTTGGGTTCTCCACTCCCGACGCTGGGGAAGCCGCTTGAAAGACTGCGTTAGGGTGCACGTCGTGTTACAGCGCACACCGGAGGGCACATGTTCAACCCGGAGTTCCTGACCGCCGACAACGAGGCGATCAGCGACAATTCGCTGATTCAGTACCTGCAGGAACAGTCCCCGGATGTGCTCCAGAGGGTGGCGCGCTCGGCCACCGGCGACATCCAGGACATCATCCGCCACAACGTCCAGGGCCTGCTGGGCATGCTTCCCGGTGAGCAGTTCGAGGTGAAGATCCAGGCCAGCCGCGACAACCTCGCGGGCCTGCTGGCCTCGGCCATGATGACCGGTAACTTCCTGCGCCAGATGGAGCAGCGCATGGAGCTGGAGTCGGCCATGCTCGGCAGCGGTGGCTTCGAGGGGGGCCTCGACGCAGACCCCGGCGAACTCGAGCTCTAGCCCTCAGCGCCCCCTCCAGGCCTCAGCGCTCCCCTTCCCCCGGCACCAGCCCCAGCCGCACCAGGGTGTTGTCGATTCCGGCGAGGGTTTCCCAGGCTCCCTGATCGGGGGCCCAGTCGTCCGCTTCGATCCGATCGGCCAGGGCCGCCAGCTCCTGGGGCGAACTGGCCACGGGGGCGTCATGGTGGGCCGGAACCACCCAGCGCAGGTCCTTCAGGCCCGCCAGAAGCCGGATCCAGGCCACCAGGGCGGCCCGCTGGCGCGGGAACACCAGCCGCTCCAGCACGGCCGCCACCTGCAGGGTGCTGCGGCCCCCCGGCGCCAGGGCCTGGAAGTCGGCCTGCCAGCCGGGCAGCCACCGGAACGGGTAGAAGCCGAAGTGGGCCCGGGCGTCGCGACACCCCGGTGCCAGGCAGCGGCGCAGCACCTCGCCCAGGGGCGGCACCTCCAGGGGACGGGGGCGCAGGTAGGTGGCGAACAGCACCAGCCGCCACCAGCCCCGGAGGCGTCGCTCGGGATCGTCCTGCAGCGGCTCATCCCCCCGCTCGCGGGCATGGAACAGCAGTGGCGTGGGATCGAGATCGAACACCGCCGGCGGCTCCGGCGGAATCGCCACCAGGGCATCGGTGAGCAGCAGGCTGCCGCTGGCCCGATCGAAGCAGGCGATCTCCAGGAAGGTGCCCAGCCCCAGGTCCAGGGGGCCCAGGGGCAGCCAGTCGAGCTGGTCGCCATGGGGTACCCCGTCGCTGAGCAGCACCCGGGTGCGGGCGGCGGGGAACCCCAGCCAGGCGGGCGGCAGCGCCAGGGGGAAACTCCACTGCCGCGGCGTGACCCATACCTGGGCTCGAGGGAAAGCCCGGGCCATGGCCGGCACCGGCAGCTTGTGCTCCAGCCCTGAAGCGGTGGGCAGGACGATGGTGCACACCGGGCCGTGGCGCTCCTCCAGGTCCCGCAGATGGGAGCGCACCTCGGCGGTGGGGGCCACCGGGGCATAGAGCAGCAGCCCCTCCCGCACCCGCAGCACCAGCATGCGGATCGGCACCGCCACATACCAGACCCCCTGCAGCTGCTCGAAGCTCCAGAGCCGTCCGGCCACCAGCTCCCGCACCAGGGTGCGGCGGCGGCCGTAGGGGTAGAGGGGCAGCAGCGGCCACCAGGGCCAGCGCTGGTCCGCGGGCGAGACCGGGGCGGCGCCGCTGGCGGACGCGCTCACGCGGATGGGAAGCGGGAGGCCCGCGGCGAGCGGCGCCGCTGGGCCAGCAGGCCATGGCGCGGCGCCAGCAGGAAGCACACCAGGAACAGCAGCGTCTGCACCAGCACGATGCAGCCGGCGGTGGAGGCATCCATCCAGTAGCTCCAGTAGATGCCGGCCACGCTGGAGATCACCGCCGAGAGGATCGAGAGCCACACCATGCGGTCGAAGCGGTCGGTGAGCAGGTAGGCGGTGGCGCCCGGTGTGACCAGCATCGCCACCACGAGGATGATGCCCACCGTCTGCAGGCCCGCCACGGCCGCCAGGGACAGCATCGACAGCAGCAGGTAGTGCAGCACGCCGGTGTGAAGGCCGATGGAGCGGGCGTGGGTGGGATCGAAGCAGAACAGCAGAAAGTCCTTGCGCAGCACCAGCAGCACCGAGAGCACCAGCACGCTGATCACCACCGTCTGGAGGATGTCGGAGGAGCTGATGCCCAGCACGTTGCCGAACAGGATGTGGGAGAGGTCGATGCTGCTTCGCACCTTGGAGATCAGCGTCAGGCCGAGGGCGAAGAAGCCGGTGAACACCAGCCCGATCACCGTGTCCTCCTTGATCCGGGTCATCTGCTTGATGTAGCCGATCAGGGCCACCGAGCCGACCCCGAAGACGAAGGCCCCCACCGCGAAGGGCAGGTTCAGGGCGTAGGCGATCACCACGCCCGGCATCACCGCATGGGACACCGCATCCCCCATCAGGGCCCAGCCCTTGAGCGTCATGTAGCAGGAGAGCAGGCCGCAGACACAGGAGACGAGCATGCTGACCAGCAGGGCCCGCACCATGAACTCCTGCTGGAGCGGTTCGATCAGCCAGGTGAGCACGGCCGTCATGGCGCCTGCGGCGGCTCGGGCTCGACGGCGGTGGTCGGGTCGCCCTCCAGCCGCAGGCCGCCGAAGGTGAGGGCCAGGTTCTCGCTGGTGAACACCGAGGAGGTCTCGCCGTAGGCGAGCACGGTCTTGTTGATCAGCACCACCTGGTCGCAGAAGCTGGTGACGTGGGCCAGGTCGTGGGTGGAGATCATCAGGGTGCGCCCCTCGCGGCGGAACTGCTCGAACAGCTCGATCATCAGTTTCTCGGTGCGGATGTCGACGCCGTTGAAGGGCTCATCCAGCAGCATCACCGAGGCGCCCTGGGCCAGGGCCCGCGCCAGGAAGGCCCGCTTGCGCTGGCCGCCGGAGAGGGCTCCGATCTGGCGGTGGCGCAGCGGCCACAGGTCCACCCGCTCCAGCGCCTCCTTCACCGCCTGCCGGTCGATCGGACGGGGGATGCGCAGCAGATTCATGGCCCCGTAGCGGCCCATCATCACCACCTCATGGACGTTGACCGGGAAGTTCCAGTCGACGCTCTCGGTCTGGGGGACGTAGGCCACCGCCCGGGCCCGGCGCGCCTGCCGCAGGGGCAGGCCATTGATGGCGATGCTGCCGGCCGAGGGGCGCACGAAGCCCATCAGGGCCTTGAACAGGGTGGATTTGCCGGCCCCGTTCATCCCCACCAGGGCGCAGATGGTGCCGGCATCGAGATGCAGGGAGGCCTCATGGACGGCCACCACCCCGTGGTAATCGACGCAGAGGTTGCGGACGGCGATCCGCTCGCTGCCGGGGAAGGGGGTGGGGCGAGAGGGCATCGGTTCAGCTCCCCGCCAGACCCGCTTGCAGGGTCTCCACGTTATGACGCTGCAGCTCCAGGAGATTGGGGGCCGGGCCGTCCGGCAGGGAGAGCGAATCCACGTGGAACACGCCGCCGAAGCGGGCCCCCGACTGCTTCGCCACCTGCTTCTGGGGCTCGGCGCTGACCGTGCTCTCGCAGAACACCGCCGGCACCCGGCGCTCCTTCACCAGGGCGATCAGGCGGGCCATCCGCTGGGGGGTGACCTGGGATTCGGCGTTCACCGGCCACAGGTAGGCCTCGGTGAGGCCGTAGTCGCGGGCGAGGTAGGAGAAGGCCCCCTCACAGGTGGCCAGCACCCGCTGGCCGGGGGGGATCCGGGCCAGGGAGGTCCGCAGCTCCCGGTCGAGGGCGTCCAGCTCGGCGCTGTAGCGCTTGGCATTGCGCTGGAAGGTGGCGGCCCCGGCGGGGTCGAGCCGGGTCAGGGCGCGGCGGATGTTTTCCACATAGACCTTGGCCAGCCGGGGGGACATCCAGGCGTGGGGGTTGGGCTTGCCCTGGTAGGCGTCGCCGGCGATCGGCAGGGGCGTGATGCCCTCGGTGAGGGTCACGTGGGGCACCTCGGGGAGACCGGCGTAGAAGCGCTGGGCCCAGCGTTCCAGCCCGAAGCCGTTCTCCAGCACCATCTGGGCCCCCGAGGCCCGCTTGAGATCGCTGGGGGTGGGCTCGTAGCCGTGGATCTCGGCCCCCAGCCGGGTGATCGATTCCACCCGCACCCGCTCGCCGGCCACCTGGCGGGCCATGTCCGCCAGGATCGTGAAGGTGGTGAGCACCAGGGGGCGCCCGTCCTTCGCCCCTGCGCTGCCGCTGGCCCCGGCGGTGTCTCCGGTGCCGGGGGCCTTGCCGCCGGCCTCGGGCCCGGGGGCGCAGCCGCCGGCCAGCAGCGGAACCACCAGGGCGGCGGCCACCAGGGCCTGCTTCAGGCGGAACCGGGGGCCTTCGGGGTGGCCCTGGCCGTCACGGCGGTGCTGGGGCATGGCGGCCGCTGGCGAACAGAAAGCTTGGAGTGAACATTCTGGCCGCCGCCGCGGCCCAGCCACGGCCGGATGGCCGCCAAGGAAAAGCCCCCTCGGCGTCCGCAGGGGACAGAGGGGGCTGGGGGGGGCAGGGGTGGATCGGTGAGCGCCCCGCGGGACGCAGCCGATCGCGGGTGCCGAGGGAATCAGCCGATCGCCGGGGCCTGCAGGGCCACGGGAACGGACTGCACGGTGGCCAGATCGAGGGGGAAGTTGTGGGCGTTGCGCTCGTGCATCACTTCCATGCCGAGGCCGGCACGGTTGAGCACGTCGGCCCAGGTGTTGATCACCCGGCCCTGGCCATCAAGGATGGACTGGTTGAAGTTGAAGCCGTTCAGGTTGAAGGCCATCGTGCTCACGCCCAGGGCGGTGAACCAGATGCCGACCACGGGCCAGGCGGCCAGGAAGAAGTGGAGGCTGCGGCTGTTGTTGAACGAGGCGTACTGGAAGATCAGGCGACCGAAGTAACCGTGGGCAGCCACGATGTTGTAGGTCTCTTCCTCCTGGCCGAACTTGTAGCCGTAGTTCTGGGACTCGGTCTCGGTGGTCTCACGCACCAGGGAGCTGGTGACGAGCGAACCATGCATGGCGGAGAACAGGGAGCCACCGAACACACCCGCCACACCCAGCATGTGGAAGGGGTGCATCAGGATGTTGTGCTCAGCCTGGAACACCAGCATGAAGTTGAAGGTGCCGCTGATGCCGAGGGGCATGCCGTCGGAGAAGGAACCCTGACCAAAGGGGTAGATCAGGAACACCGCGAAGGCCGCCGAGAGGGGGGCGGAGTAGGCGACGCAGATCCAGGGGCGCATGCCGAGCCGGTAGGAGAGCTCCCACTGGCGGCCCATGTAGGCCGAGATGCCGATCAGGAAGTGGAAGACCACCAGCTGGTAGGGGCCACCGTTGTACAGCCACTCGTCAAGGCTGGCGGCTTCCCAGATCGGGTAGAGGTGCAGACCGATGGCGTTGCTGGAGGGAACAACGGCGCCGGAGATGATGTTGTTGCCCTGGATCAGGGAGCCGGCGACGGGCTCACGGATGCCGTCGATGTCGACGGAGGGGGCCGCGATGAAGGCGACGATGAAGCAGATGGCGGCGGCCAGGAGGCAGGGAATCATCAGCACACCGAACCAACCGACGTAGATGCGGTTGTTGGTGGAGGTGACCCAGGCGCAGAAGCTTTCCCAGCTTTCCGAGCGGCCGCTGCGAATGGCAGTGGTCATGGAAGTAAGACGGTAGGAAGACGCAGTGATACCTCCACAAGGGAGGTGCGTTCACACTAAGAAATCTCCTGGGATCCCGAACCTGAGCGCAACGATCCTTCAGGCAATCGGGTCGATACGCAATGAATATTCATGAAGAGACTTCATGAAAGCACGTCATGAAAACAGCGTCACACCGCGGGCGGCAGGGATGGCGCGGCCAGTGATGACGGGGATGGTGTTGTCAGCTGCTGGCTGATCCAGGTCCGAGCCTGCTGCAGGAAACCGGACCAGTCGAGCTTCTCCGCCTCGGCCGCCCGCGCCACCAGCAGGGGGGCTTCCCGCTTGATCCGCTCGAGGTCCGGAGCCTCGACGCCGACGGAGAGGGCCAGCACATCGGCCATGGCATGGCTCACCACCCGGGTCAGGTAGGCCGCGCTCAGGGCCTGGACCGCCCCGCCCACCAGCCAGGTGGCGCCGTGGAGGCGCGCGGCGGCGATCAGGGCCTGGCTGCTCCACTCCACCACCCCCAGCAGCAGGGAGGCCTTGCCCAGTTCCACCGCGGCGGCCTTGAGCTGTTCGGTGCTCCAGGGGCAGCCCCAGAGACGGGCCATCTCCTGCAGCATCAGGCCGTTGGCCGCCGCCAGCACCAGCAGATCGAGGGAGGGCAGGGGCGCGGCGAACACGCCGGCCGCCACGATCCACTGGGTGCGCTGCTGCAGCTGGACCAGCCGTTGCCGCCGCAGCCGTTCCAGATCGGCCTGCCAGCACCGGTGCAGGGCCTCGATGCGCCGCAGGGGCGTGGCCCGGCGCAGGGACGCTCCCTCGGCCGCCAGCCAGCGGGCCAGGGGCTGCAGGCTGGCGGTCAGGGCTTCGGGGCAGCCGTCCCACGGCAGCAGCCGGTCAGCGGCGGCGCCGGGCCACTGGGAGGCCAGTTCGGCCGCCAGGTCGGCCGGATCGCAGGGGGCCTCCGGTTGCACCAGCAGCCACAGGGGCTGGACCTTGGGCACCGCCTCCAGCCAGCGCAGATCGGCGGCCCGCAGGGGGGTCACCAGGTGGAACAGCACCACATCGGCGGCGGCGAAGCCCTCCGGCCACTGGCGCTCCCGGCTCACCGCCGGCAGGGCCTCACCCCACCGCAGGCTCAGGGCCAGCCGGCCGCGCAGGGCCTGCTGCAGCGCAGGGGCCCAGGAGGCGTCGGGAGCGACGGAGCCCACCAGGGCGAGCTGGAGACCGGGCCGGGCCCCCTCCTCCCTCAGGGCGGCAAGGCCGGCGCGGCGCTGGATCTGGCCTTCGCCCGGCTCTCCCTCGGCCGTCTCCCCCTTCAGATGCTCGAACTGGAGCAGCAGCTCCTCGCAGCGCCGCACCCAGGCGTCGAAGCTGGCGGGCAAGCGGGGCGGTGCCAGGCGGGCGGGCCGCCGGCCCAGCCACCACCAGCCCGCCGCCACCCCGGCGATCCCCACCAGACCCAGTCCTTCGCCGGGCAACGCCCGCAGCAGCAGTTCGCCCCCGATCACCCCCCCGGCCAGCAACAGGGCCTGCCTGCCCCAGCCGGCGGGCAGCAGGGAGGCCAGGGCGGCGGGGCGCAGGGGGTCCGGTGGCGTCACGGGTGGGTACCGGCGGCGATGCCTCTCTAGCTCAGAAGTGACGGGGCTCACACCCCCGCGTCCACCTCCCTTAAGACACCGTCCCTGCAGATCCCTGCTGGACCCAGCATGATTCAGCTTGTCGTCCGGGTCGCCTCCGTGCCGTCTTCCGATGCCCGTTACGGCAAGGCTGTGACGTCCGGCCCGGCTGCGACGCTGGACGGCCTGTTCCTGCTGGACCCCCACCTCGAGGAGCTGCGTCGCGCCCAGGAGGAACTGGAGGGCAGCGACCACTGGCACGGCGGCCTGCCGGTGCTGCTGCTGGAGCGCTGCTGGCTGCGCCTGAGCCGGGTCCCGGTGGAACACCTGGCCAGCCGCCTGCCGCCGGACTGCAGCCAGGAGGCCCCCGAGCTGCGGCGCTACCGGGAGCTGGTGGCCGCCGGTCGTCCGGCCTGGGAGGCCGAGCGGCTCTGCTGGGAGGACTTCGGGGCGGAGGCCTGCCGGGAGGCGTTGCGGAAGTTCTGGGCCGCCCAGGAGCGCGGCACCCAGGGCTGGACGCTCGAGACCTACCTGGACCTGCTCCAGCAGTACCGGCTGCGCTTCGCCGCCGGCGGGCCCCGGCCCGTGCCGCTGCTGGTGCTGGCCCGGCGGGATGGCAGCTCCCGCCTGGGCAGGCACCGGCTGCTGTGGCTGGGTCCTGACGTCGCCGCCGGCCGGACGTCGATGCGCGACACTTGCCCCTGATTGCGGGCTGCGGCCATGGCGGACGACACCAACACCCCTCATCCCGTGGGCTCAGGCCGCGGGGATGCCCCCGAGCGGGGCGGCCGTTCGGGGCCGAACCGGGAGCCCGGCGGCTTCCGCATCCGCCTCAGCGACAACGAGATGCAGGCCGCCCGCGCCCTGCAGGAGGCCTTCGGCCTGCGCTCCACCGTCGCGGTGCTGGGTTTTGCCCTCCGCACCCTCGCCGACCAGCTGGACAAGGGACAGCTCGAGGCCTTGGTGGCCGAGCACCGGGCCCAGGCGGGATCCCGCACCCCCGCCCCCCGGGGGGGTGAGCCCCGCCGGGGCGGTGGCGATGGCCAGCCCCGCCAGGTGGGCCGTGGCGGCCACGGCGGTGCCCGCATCGACCCCTTCGCCCGGCCCAGCCGGCCCGCGGCCCCGGTGGCGGTGATCGAAGCCGAAGCCCCGGCTGAAGCGCCGGAGGCCGAGGCCGAATCCCAGGAGCCCGCCGTGGCCGTGGAGACTGCCCCTGAGACGGCCGAGGGGGCGACGGCTTCCGCCGACACCGAGGGCGACGCCACTCCCGAAGCGTGAGCGACACCGGCGCCAGGACGGCGCGCCCCCGGGTGCTGTCCGGCGTGCAGCCCACCGGGGCCCTGCACCTGGGCAACTGGCTGGGGGCGATCCGCAACTGGGTGGCCCTGCAGGACAGCCACGAGACCTTCTTCTGCGTGGTCGACCTGCACGCGATCACCGTGCCCCACGATCCGAAGCGCCTGGCGGAGGACACCCTCACCACGGCGGCCCTCTACCTGGCCTGCGGCATCGATCCGCAGCGTTCGACGGTGTTCGTTCAGAGCCACGTCAGCCAGCACAGCGAGCTCTGCTGGCTGCTCAACTGCGTCACGCCGCTCAACTGGCTGGAGCGCATGATCCAGTTCAAGGAGAAGGCGCTCAAGCAGGGCGACAACGTCTCCGCCGGCCTGCTCGATTACCCGGTGCTGATGGCCGCGGACATCCTTCTCTATGACGCCGATCGGGTGCCGGTGGGGGAAGACCAGAAGCAGCACCTGGAGCTGGCCCGCGACATCGCCCAGCAGCGCATCAACGCCCGCTACGCCCCGGATCCTGAGCACCCCGTCCTCAAGGTGCCCGAGCCCCTGATCCTGAAGGAGGGGGCCCGGGTGATGAGCCTCACCGACGGCAGCAGCAAGATGAGCAAGAGCGACCCCAACGAGGGCTCCCGCATCACCCTGCTGGACCCGCCCGAGCTCATCACCCGCAAGATCAAGCGGGCCAAGACCGACCCGGTCATGGGGCTGGAGTTCGGCAACCCGGAGCGGCCGGAGGCCGACAACCTGCTCAGCCTCTATGCCCTGCTCTCCGGCGTTGGTCGCGAGCGGGCGGCGGCGGACTGCGCCGCCATGGGCTGGGGGGCCTTCAAACCCCTGCTGGCTGATGCCGCGGTGGAGGCCCTGCGGCCCCTGCAGCAGCGCTACACGGAGTTGCGCAGCGACCCTGGCCACCTCGAGTCGGTGCTCAGGGACGGGAGGGAGCGGGCTTCGGCCGTGGCCGCCACGACCCTGCAGCGGGTCCGGGGTGCCCTCGGTTTCCTGGCTCAGGATTGAACCGGGGCGCGGTCCTGGCGGCAAGGGGCCCGAGGAAAGCGTGAATCAATCGTTATGTATTGATCACGACAGCTGATCGTTTGCTGTGGGTGTACCGGCACCTGCCGGTTGCCCGGTGGGGGCGGTCAGCGGCCGCCGGTTTCCCGCGCCTCCCTGCTCCCGACTGAATATTTCCTGAAAGCCCGCCTTCTGGAGGGGGTTCGCAAGCACACCGGGCCCCGGTCTGTCCAGTACGGGCGACGGGGTCTCGCGTCCAGGGCCCGGGCCTGAGCAGGGTCATGGATCCCTGACGACCGCTTGCCCTTGCGTCGCCCCCTCCCGTCGCCGCCGAAGCCGCTCCAGCGTGGCCCCCTCACACTGGTGCTGCTCCTGATGCTGCCGATGGTGCAACGCCCGGCCGCCCCCGTCCCCCCACAGGTGGTCCGTCCCGCCCCCCAGCCCGCCGCCCGGCCGGTGGTGGCGAGCGCCCCCGGCCCCTACGGGATCACCCCCGAGCGGCGCGCCCTGCTCAACACGATCCGCTACGCCGAAGGCACCTGGCTGGGTGGCAGCGACGACGGCTACCGGGTGCTCTTCGGCGGGGACCGCTTCGGCGACCTCAGCCGTCACCCCGACACCGTGGTGCGGCGCGGCTATGCCAGTGCCGCCGCCGGTGCCTACCAGTTCCTGCCCACCACCTGGGATCGGGCGGCTGAACGCCTCGGACTCCGGGACTTCGGCCCCGCCAGCCAGGACCAGGCCGCCCTGCATCTGATCCAGCAGCGCGGTGCCCTGGGGAGCTTCGACCGCCAGGGCCTGACGCCCGAGGTGCTGGCACGGCTGGCACCGGAATGGGCCTCCCTGCCGAACCTGGCGGGCGACAGCCACTACGGCCAGCCGGTGAAGTGCCGCACCGAGCTGCAACGCTTCTACGACCGGGAACTGGAGCGGCAGCGGCGCCTCACCAGTGCCTGATCGGCCTCACGGTTCCCGGTAGACCACCCGGCCCCGTTCGTCGTTGCCCACGTCCAGCAGGTGGTTGAGCAGCAGCCGCTCGATCTCGGCGCTGACCACACTGCTGTTGGCCTGGGGGGGCAGCTGGAGCTCCAGCAGGGCGTCGTTGAGGGTGAAGCCGGCCTTGCCGGTGCGGCGGGCGAGCTGGAGCAGCTGGCGTTCGATCGGCGGGTAGGACGCCGTCTCGCGGCCCGCCAGGGCCTCCTCCAGCAGCAGCGACTGGTTGGCCTGGCGCACCATGTCGGGCAGCAGCACCAGATCCAGCAGCTGGCCGATGCCGCAGAGGCCGAAGGTGAGCAGCCAGAGGGTGCCGCTCAGGGGCTTGCGGTTGTAGAAGCGCGGCAGGCCGCACAGCCCCACCAGGCAGGTGCACCACAGCAGGTAGCTGAGGGCGACGCTGCGCCGTTCGGCCGCCCGGTTCAGCCCCGATCCCTCCGGGACAACGGGAGCTGGCCGCTGCACTGCGCTCTGGACGGGTCCTGGCGTGGGTCGGGCGGCCATCAGAGTGCTCAGCCCCTCCAACTTAGGGCCGATCGACGGTCGCACCGGCCCCCGGTACCGACCCCCGGTACCGGCGCTGGCCGGGGGGCCATCGGTGGGCCTGGATACCATGCCTTCAACAGGTTGCCTCCATGACGTCCGCGCCCCCTTCACCGGTGCCACCGGCCTCCAGCCCCGCCGCCTCCAGTGGTGTCGCCACCGAGGCTGCCGCCATCGTGCTGCCGAAGACGAGCGAAAGCCCCCAGCTGCTGCGCATCCGCCATTCGATGAGCCACGTGCTCGCCATGGCGGTGCAGAAGCTCTTCCCAAGGGCGCAGGTCACCATCGGTCCCTGGACCGAGAGCGGCTTCTACTACGACTTCGACAACCCGGACCCCTTCACCGAGGCTGATCTCAAGGCCATCCAGAAGGAGATGGGCAAGATCATTGCCCGCAAGCTTCCCCTGGAGCGCATCGAAGTCAGCCGCGAGGAGGCGGAGCGGCGGATCCGGGCCCAGAACGAGCCCTACAAGCTGGAGATCCTGGAGGGGCTCAGCGAGCCGATCACCCTCTACACCCTGGGCGACCAGTGGTGGGACCTCTGCGCCGGTCCCCATGTGGCCAACACCGGCGAGCTCAACCCCAAGGCCTTCGCCCTCGAAAGCGTGGCCGGGGCCTACTGGCGGGGTGATGAGAAGCGCGCCCAGCTGCAGCGCATCTACGGCACCGCCTGGGAAACGCCCGAGCAGCTGGCGGAGCACAAGCGGCGCAAGGAGGAGGCCCTGCGCCGTGACCACCGACGGCTGGGCACCGACCTGGACCTGTTCTCGATCGAGGAGGAGGCCGGCGCCGGTCTGGTGTTCTGGCACCCCCGCGGTGCCCGCATGCGGCTGCTGATCGAGGACTTCTGGCGCGCGGCCCACTTCGAGGACGGCTACGAGCTCCTCTACACCCCCCACGTGGCCGACCTGAGCCTCTGGAAGACCTCGGGCCACCTCGACTTCTACAGCGAGAGCATGTTCGGGCCCATGGCGGTGGACGAGCGGCAGTACCAGCTCAAGCCGATGAACTGCCCGTTCCACGTGCTCACCTTCGCCAGCCGGCTGCGCTCCTACCGGGAGCTGCCGATCCGCTGGGCCGAGCTCGGCACCGTCTACCGCTACGAGCGGCCCGGGGTGATGCACGGGCTGATGCGGGTGCGCGGCTTCACCCAGGACGACGCCCACGTCTTCTGCCTGCCGGAGCAGATCTCCGATGAGATCCTGCGGGTGCTCAACCTCACCGAGCGCATCCTCTCCACCTTCGATTTCCGCAGTTACGAGATCCATCTCTCCACCCGCCCCGAGAAGTCGATCGGCGAGGACGCGGTGTGGGAGCTCGCCACCGCCGGCCTGGTGGAGGCCCTGGAGCGCAAGGGCTGGGCCTACAAGGTGGACGAGGGGGGCGGCGCCTTCTACGGGCCGAAGATCGACCTTAAGATCGAGGATGCGATCGGCCGGCTGTGGCAGTGCTCCACGATCCAGCTCGATTTCAACCTGCCGGAACGCTTCGATCTGAACTACGTGGCCGCCGACGGCAGCCGCTGCCGGCCGATCATGATCCACCGCGCCATCTTCGGCTCCCTGGAGCGCTTCTTCGGCGTGATGGTGGAGAACTACGCCGGCGATTTCCCCTTCTGGCTCGCCCCCGAGCAGGTGCGGCTGCTGCCCGTCACCGATGAGGCCCTCCCCTGGGCCGAAGAACTCCGGGGCCTGCTGGCGGCCTCCGGCATCCGCGCCGGCATCGACCACAGCGGGGATCGGCTCGGCAAGCTGATCCGCAACGGCGAGCAGATGAAGATCCCGGTGCTGGGGGTGATCGGTGCCCGGGAAGCCGAAACCCGCACGGTCAGCCTGCGCAGCCGCCGCCAGGGGGATCTGGGCAGCGTGGCCGCGGACGCCCTGGTGGCCGCCGCCGCCACGGCCAACGCTGGCCGGCTGGCCACCCTGGCCCTGGCATGAGCCTCCTGCTGGCGGGCGACATCGGTGGCACCAAGACCCTGCTCAGCCTCTGGCGGCCAGGTGGGGAGCGGCCCGAGCTGGTGCTGGAGGAGCGGTTCGCCTCGGCGGACTGGCAGGACCTGGCCCCGATGGTGCGCCACTTCCTGGCCGTCGCCGGGCCGGTGGCCGGCGGTGTTCCGGCCGCCGCCTGCTTCGCGGTGGCCGGTCCGGTGGAGGGGGGGCGGGCCCGGCTCACCAACCTTCCCTGGGTGCTCGACAGCGCCGGCCTGGCCCGCAGCTGCGGGCTGCCGCTGGTGGAGCTGGTCAACGATTTCGCCGTGCTGATCTACGGCCTGCCCCATCTCGATGCGGCCCAGACGGCTCCCGTGCGCGAGGGCCAGCGGGATCCCCAGGCGCCTCTGCTGGTGCTGGGGGCCGGCACCGGCCTGGGGGTGGCCATGGGCCTGCCCACCGCCGCGGGCCTGCGGGCCATCCCCAGCGAAGCGGCCCACGGGGAGTTCGCCCCCCGTTCCGCGGCGGAATGGGACCTGAAGCAGTGGCTCAGGGCCGATCTGGCCCTGGAGCGGATCTCGATCGAGCGGGTGGTGAGCGGCACCGGTCTGGGGCACGTGGCCCGCTGGCTGCTCGACCGGCACCACCCCGGCGGCGACCACCCCCTCAGCGGCCCTGCCCGGCTCTGGAGCGAGGCCGGCGATGGGCCGGACCGGGCCGACCTGCCGGCGGCGGTGGCCCTCGCCGCCGCCGCCAGGGATCCCCTGGCGGCTCGGGCCCTGGAGCTCTGGCTGGGTGCCTATGGCAGTGTCTGCGGCGATCTCGCCCTGGCCTGTCTGAGCCGCGGCGGACTCTGGCTGGCGGGGGGCACGGCCGCCAAGCTGCTGGACGGCTTGCGCTCCGAAGCCTTCCAGGGCCCGTTTCTGAACAAGGGCCGGCTGCGCTCCACCCTGGAGCCGATGCCCATCACCGCCGTGGTGGATCCTGGGGTCGGCACCTTCAGCGCCGCCTGCCGGGCCCGGATGCTGCTGGGCTGAGTCGGCTGCAACACTGAGCCCAACGACAGGTTGTTTATGGTCCGGCCCCAGATCGGCCAGGGGGTGGTGGTGGCGGTACCCGCCACCACCGCCAACATCGGCCCGGGTTTCGATTGCCTCGGCGCCGCCCTGGATCTCGGCAACCGCTTCGAGCTGCGGGTGATCGAGGGGGGTGGTGAGCGGTTCGAGCTGATCATTGAGGGTCCCGAGGGGGCCCACCTGCGCGGCGGCCCCGACAACCTCGTCTACCGCTCGGCCCAGCGGGTCTGGCGCGAGGTGGGGGTGGAGGCGGTGGCCCTGGAGGCGCGGGTGCAGCTGGCGGTGCCCCCCGCCCGGGGTCTGGGCAGCAGCGCCACCGCCATCGTGGCGGGCCTGATCGGCGCCAATGCCCTGGTGGGGGAGCCCCTCAGCCGCGAGAAGCTGCTGGAACTGGCCATCGACATCGAGGGCCATCCCGACAACGTGGTTCCCTCCCTGCTCGGCGGGCTGTGCCTGACGGCGCGGGCCGCCTCCCACCGCTGGCGGGTGGTGCGCTGCGAGTGGAACCCGGCCGTGAAGGCCGTGGTGGCCATCCCCACCATCCGGCTGAGCACGAGCGAGGCGCGCCGCGCCATGCCGCGCAGCATCCCGATCAGCGACGCCGTGATGAACCTGGGGGCCCTCACCCTGCTGCTGCAGGGGCTGCGCACGGGCAACGGCGATCTGATCGCCGATGGCATGCACGACCGCATCCACGAGCCCTACCGCTGGGGACTGATCCAGGGGGGGAGGGCCGTGCGGGAGGCCGCCATGGAGGCCGGGGCCTGGGGCTGCGTGATCAGCGGCGCCGGGCCCAGTCTGCTGGCCCTGGCCCCGGAGGAGCGGGCGGCGGCGGTGGGGGAGGCCATGACCCACGCCTGGCTGGGGGAAGGGGTGAGCAGCCACAGCGCCGTGCTGGGACTCCAGGAGGGCGGCAGCACCTGGGCCACCCTGCCGGAGGGGAGCCACCCACAGACCGTTCTCGGTGAGTAGAACTACCCAGTTGATAGGCTCTGCCGCCCGGGGACATCGTCCCGAAGCGGCAGCGTCTGCCGTCATACTTCCTGCCTGGAGCACCCCACAGTGATGGACGCCAGCCTGCCTCTTTCGCTCGCGTCCTCTTCCCTACCTTCCGGACTCACCGAGGCGGGTTTTCCGTGGCTCAGCCTGATCGTGCTGCTGCCCGCCACCGCCGCCCTGGTGATGCCCCTGCTGCCCGGTGACGGCAGCGACCCCCGCCTTCCCCGCACCCTGGCCCTGGGGGTGCTCGGCGTGGATCTGGCCCTGATTCTCTGGGTCTTCGCCCGCCATTACGACGCCAGCCTCGGCGGCCTGCAGCTGGTGGAGCGCGTGGCCTGGGTGCCGGCCCTCGGCCTGGAATGGTCCCTCGCCGCCGATGGTCTCTCCGCCCCCCTGGTGGTGCTCAGCGGCCTGGTCACCCTGCTCTCGGTGGCGGCCAGCTGGAACATCCGCCTCAAGACCCGCCTCTACTTCGCCCTGCTTCTCGTGCAGGCCACGGCCCAGAGCCTGGTGTTCCTCTCCCAGGACTTCCTGCTGTTCTTCCTGGCCTGGGAACTGGAGCTGGTGCCCGTCTACCTGCTGATCGCCATCTGGGGCGGCAAGCAGCGCCAGTACGCCGCCACCAAGTTCATCCTCTACACGGCCACCGCCTCCCTGCTGATCCTGATCAGCGGCCTGGCGCTGGCCCTCTCCGGCGACACCTTCACCCTCAACCTCAGCGAACTGGCGGCCCGTTCCCCCGGCGGAACCTTCGGCCTGCTCTGTTACCTGGGCTTCCTGGTCGGTTTCGGGGTCAAGCTGCCGATGTTCCCGCTGCACACCTGGCTGCCCGATGCCCACGGCGAGGCGAATGCGCCGGTGTCGATGCTGCTGGCGGGGGTGCTGCTCAAGATGGGGGGCTACGCCCTGCTGCGTTTCAACGTCCAGATGCTGCCGGAGGTGCACCTGCGGCTGGCCCCGGCCCTGATCGTTCTGGGGATCATCAACATCATCTACGGGGCCCTCAACGCCTTCGCCCAGGACAACGTCAAGCGCCGCATCGCCTGCAGTTCCGTCAGCCACATGGGCTTCGTGCTGCTGGGCATCGGCGCCGTCGATGCCCTGGGGATGAGCGGCGCCATGCTGCAGATGATCAGCCACGGGCTCATCGCCGCGGCGATGTTCTTCGTCACCGGCGTCTTCTACGAGCGCACCGAGACCCTCTCGATCCCCAACATGGGCGGTCTGGCCAAGGTGCTGCCGATCACCTTCGCCTTCTTCCTGGCCAGCTCCATGGCCTCCCTGGCCCTGCCCGGGATGAGCGGCTTCATCAGTGAGATCACCGTGTTCCTCGGGGTCACCTCCTACGACGGCTTCACGGTCGGCTTCCGGGTGATCACCATCGTGCTGGCCGCCATCGGCCTGGTGCTCACCCCGGTCTATCTGCTGTCCCTCTGCCGCCGGGTGTTCTTCGGTCCAAGGATCCCGGCCCTGGCGGTGGTGGGTGACATGAAGCCCCGGGAGCTGCTGATCGGTCTCACCCTGCTGGTGCCCACCCTGGTGATCGGCTTCTGGCCGCGGGTGGCGATCGATCTCTACGAAGCCAGCACCAACGGCCTGGCGGCCGAATTGGCCAGCCATGGCGCCGTGGCCATGGGACGGATGGCCGCCCTGGGCTGAGCCGCCGTCCGGCGCCCGGGTGGGCTGAAATGGGGTCTTCCATCGAAGCGGCAGCCCGGCGATGACCACCACCCTCCAGAGCCCCCCCGCCCTGCTGGCCGGCGAGGGCCTGCCCCGCTTCGAGGCCATCACCCCCGACCAGGTGGTGGCCCACATCCCGGCGCTGCTGAGCACGCTCCAGGCGGAGCTCGATCGGCTGGAGGCGGATCTGGCGGCGGCGGCGGCGGCGGGCCGGAACCTGGCCTGGGCGGAGGTGATGGATCCCCTGCACCGGCTCGGGGAGCGGCTGCGCTGGAGCTGGGGGGTGGTCAGCCACCTCAACGGCGTCTGCAACAGCCCGGAACTGCGGGAGGCCCATGCCAGCCAGCAGGCGGCGGTGGTGGCCTTCGGCAACCGGGCCGGCCAGAGCCGGGTGCTGTTCGAGGCGCTGCGCAGCCTCCAGGCCCAGGGCGGACTCGATCCCACCCAGGAGCGGATCCTGACGGCGGAACTGCGCGACATGGAGCTGCGGGGCGTGGGCCTGGAGGGCGAGGCCCAGGAGGCCTTCAACGCCGCCAGCCAGGAGCTGGCGGAGCTGGCCACCGCGTTCGGCAACCGGGTGCTCGATGCCACCAACGCCTGGACCCTGCGGCTCAGCGATCCGGCCGAGGTGGAGGGGTTGCCCGAGAGCCTCAAGGAGCAGCTGGCCCAGGCCGCCCGCGACGCCGGCGATGGCGAGGCCACATCTAGCGAGGGCCCCTGGCTGCTGGGGCTCGACATGCCCCGCTTCGGCCCGTTCCTGAAGTACAGCCGTCGCAGCGACCTGCGGGAGATCGCCTACAAGGCCCACGTGAGCCGGGCTTCGGGCAAGACCGACGGCAACTGGCCGGCGATCGAGCGGATCCTCACCCTGCGGCGGGAGCAGGCCCAGCGCCTGGGCTACGGGTCCTGGGCCGAAGTGAGCCTGGCCGCGAAGATGGCGGGTTCGGTGGCGGACGTGGAGGCCCTGCTGGAGGACCTGCGCACCGCCGCCTATCCGGTGGCCCTCCAGGAACTGGAGGCGTTGCGCGCCTGTGCGGCCCGCGAGGGGGCGGCCGAGGCGGCGGATCTCAAGCCCTGGGATGTCAGTTTCTGGGCGGAGGTGCGGCGCCAGGAGGCCTTCGATCTCGACAGCGAGGCCCTGCGGCCCTGGTTCCCCCTGCCCCGGGTGCTCGATGGGCTGTTCGGGCTCTGCGACCGCCTGTTCGGCATCCGCATCCACCCCGCCGATGGGGAGGCGCCCGTCTGGCATCCGGACGTGCGCTTCTTCCGCGTCGATGACGCCGGCAGCGGCGAGCCCCTAGCGGCCTTCTACCTGGATCCCTACAGCCGCCCCGGCAGCAAGCGCGGCGGCGCCTGGATGGATGAATGCCTGGTGCGCTCGGTGGACGCCGCCGGTGCGCCCGTGCTGCCCGTGGCCTATCTGGTCTGCAACCAGAGCCCGCCGGTGGGTGAGACCCCCAGCCTGATGACCTTCGAGGAGGTGGAGACCCTATTCCACGAGTTCGGCCATGGCCTCCAGCACATGCTCACGACGGTGGAGCGCCCCCAGGCGGCCGGCATCAACAACGTGGAATGGGATGCGGTGGAACTGCCCAGCCAGTTCATGGAGAACTGGTGCTACGACCACGCCACCCTGATGGGCATGGCCCGCCACTGGCAGAGCGGCGAACCGCTGCCGGAGGCGGAGTTCGCCAAGCTCCAGGCCGCCCGCACCTTCATGGGCGGTGCCGCCACCCTGCGCCAGGTGCACTTCGCCCTCACCGACCTGCGGCTCCACAGCCAGTGGACGCCGGAGTGCGGCCGGACCCCGGAGCAGCTGCGCCGGGAGATCGCCGTCACCACCACGGTGCTGGAGCCGATCGAGGAGGACGCCTTCCTCTGCTCCTTCGGCCACATCTTCGCCGGCGGCTATTCCGCCGGCTACTACTCCTACAAGTGGGCCGAGGTGCTCAGCGCCGATGCCTTCAGCGCCTTCGAGGAGGTGGGGCTGGAGAACGAGGCGGCGATCCAGGCCACCGGCCGCCGCTTCCGCGAGACGGTGCTCAGCCTCGGCGGCAGCCGCCACCCCGGCGAGGTGTTCGAGACCTTCCGGGGCCGGCCCCCCAGCCCGGAGGCCCTGATCCGGCACTCGGGGCTGGTGGCGGCAGGGGGCTGAGGCTCCTCCGCCATGGCCGACCGGGGCCGCGTCAGCCGGGCAGACCGGCCTGGCTGATGGGCCCCAGCTTGACGCCCTCCGGGTAGTACTTCCAGCCGTCCCGGATCCTGATTTTCTCGTCCCAGGGGAGCTTGTAGCAGCCGTTGGCCAGATCCCTGACCCAGGTGAGGTAGTTCTCCTTCTCCCCACCGGGTTTGCCCACATAGGCGCGGCAGCCCAGGTTGAAGATGTTGTTCTCCAGAGCCCAGTTCTCCCGTGCCTTGTCCACCAGGCGGGGGAACAGCTCGGCGGTGACGATCTCCCACGGGTTTCTGTGGCCCTGTTGCAGCACGTTGCCGTCGTAATTGCAGACGGTGCCTTCCCCGAAGTAGTAAAAGACGCCGTCATACCCGGCCAGATTGACCGAGATGGTGTACATCAGGTTCTGCCAGGCGTTGGTGCGGTTGGTCCAGATCCACTGGTCGTTGACCTGGGTGGAATAGCCGGAGATGCGGATGTAGACATTGGCCCCCTTGTAGGCGGCCTCCCGCGCCAGTTCGGGGAACATGCCGTCATGGCAGATGCAGACCGCCAGCCTGGAACCCTTGGGGCCCTCGCAGACCGGCATGCCGTAGTTGCCCGGCGACCAGGGTTCGATCGGCACCCAGGGCTGCAGTTTGCGGTAGTGCAGGGCAATCTCACCCTGGGAATTGATGATGATGGCCGTGTTGAAGGGCGGCAGGCTGGGGTCGTCGTTCTGCTCCATCAGCGAGAAGACCCCCCAGACGTCGTTGTTCCGGCAGGCCTCGCGGAAGCGGTCGATTTCGGGGGAGTCGATGCGCAGCAGCATCTCGTCGTAGGTCCAGATGGCGGTGTTCAGTCCCTGGGTGGAGTACTCAGGGAACACGACCAGGTCGAGATCGGGGTAGCCGGCCTTGGTGGTGGCGACCGCCTTGCAGATCTGATCCACCTGGGTCTGGATGTCCGCGGGGCTTTTGATCACGGGGACGGGGTACTGGATCATCGCCACGAGGAGAGCCTCTTCCCAGGCGCTGACGCTGCCGGTGCTGCCCATGAAGTCAAGAATGAAAGTCATTCTCATTCTTGAGGCCGCTTACGCACCGAAGCTGTCGCCTCGGCCACCGAATTCGCGCCTGTGCCCCTGCCTGACGCGCCGGGCGGGGCGTCACGGGGAGCAAGGGTGTGAGAATGGTTGTCATTCTGTGCCATCCCACCATTCCCCGTCACCGCCTGACCTCCCCGCCGGGGCCCCTGTCTCCGCTGGCGCGGGCCGCCCGCGACCGCCGTGGCTGAGCTGGTGGTCGCCGGGTCCGGTCCCCAGGCCCTCACCCTCTGCTGTCTGCTGCTGCAGAAGCGGCCCCAGTGGCGCCGACGGCTGCGGGTGCTCGACCCCAGTGGCACCTGGCTGGAGCGCTGGAACACCCAGATGCGCCGCTACGAGATTCCATGGCTGCGCTCCCCCTCCCCCCACCATCCCCATCCCAATCCCCACGCCCTGCGCCGTTTCGCCCAGGAGCGCCAGCGCGGGGCTGAGCTTGAGGGTCCCTACGGCCTTCCCCACACGGAGCTGTTCGCCGATTTCTGCCGCAGCGTCGTGGCCGACTTCCAGCTGGCTGACCGGGTGCAGGCCGTGGCGGTCGAGCGGATCCGGCTCGCTCCCGGCGGGGACGACGCCCTGGAGCTGGATCTGAGCGATGGTTCGGTTCTGGCCCCCCAGCGGCTGGTCATCGCCACAGGGGCCGAGGCGCCGGTGCTGCCGGACTGGGTCAGGGCCATCGAGGGCCCCTACCCGGCGGAGGCCCTGCAGCACAGCCAGAGCCTCGACCTCGGCGCCTGCCGGGGTCTGGCGGGCCAGCATCTGGTGATCGTCGGCGGCGGCCTGACCAGCGCCCATCTGGCCCTGGGGGCCATCCGGCGGGGCGCCCGGGTCAGCCTGTTCTGCCGGAGGATGCTGCGCCGCAAGCCCTTCGATGCCGACCCGGGCTGGCTGGGGCCCCGGTATCTCAAGGACTTCCGGGCGGAACCCTGCTGGCACCGCCGCCGTCAGCAGGTTCTGGCGGCCCGCGACGGCGGCTCGATCACCCCCGAGCTGGCCTGCCGGCTGCAACAGGCGCAGGCCGCCGGAGCGCTGCAGCTGAACGAGGGCTGTCAGATCGCCTCGGCCCGTTGGCGCCAGGGCCAGTGGCAACTGCACTGCCGCGATGGCAGCCAGCACCGGGCCGACCGCCTCTGGCTGGCCACCGGCCACAGCCTGGGGGTGAGCCACCACCCGTTGCTGCGCCAGCTGCAGCAACAGCGTCCCCTGGCGCTGGTCGAGGACTGGCCCGTGCTCAGCGGCGACCTGCGCTGGCCCGGTACCCGGGTGCACGTGATGGGGGGACTCTCCGCGCTGCAGCTGGGACCCGCGGCCCGCAACCTGTTCGGGGGGCGGGAAGCGGCGCACCGCATCTGCCGCGCCGCCCTCAAGTCCTGAACAGGCCGTACCCCGGGCCCCCCTTGCAGGGGAACCGGGGCAGAGAGCCGTGGGACCGCCGGGGTCCTAGTTGGCGCAGGCTTGCGACAGGGAGTGGATGGTCTGGACCTGGCCGGGGGCCAGGGCGAAGGTCAGGTCACCGGCGGAGCTGGGCACGGTGATCCGCATCGCCATGCCGTCGGCAGGGATCGGATCGAGGCAGCCGGCGTCGTACTGGGAGGAGCCCACCGGGATGGCCCCGTTGGCGGCGCCCAGAAGTTCCTGGCTGCGGTTGTCGAGGCTCCAGGCCTGCTGGCCGCCGTCGCTCATCACCATGGGACGGACATGATCCAGCTTCAGCCCGGCCGTTTCCGCGTTCAGCCGCAGCCGCAGACCGGAGGGTGCGTTGATGTCCGAGCGCTCGAACAGGACGGCCCCCAGCTGGTGCCCCGAGCCGTCATCCAGATACCAGTTGCCCGTGTCATCGGCAAGGGCGGAAGCTGGGTTGAAGACGGGGGCGAGAAAAAGAAGCCCGGCCGCAACGATCCATGCCGTTCCGATACTGAAAAAGCGATGCAGATGTCGACGTAAATTCTGCATCGTGACGATAAAGTGTGTCTTCAATGTCCTGTCCTTCTCGTTTGAGCCTGTTCAACCTATGCACCTGAAATGATCCGGTGAAGACGGAAACCATCCCCTGACATCTCCAGCAGGAGCGCTACCTTCTCTCCTCATTATTACGCGCCTCATATCCATCTCTTTCCAGTCCCTCATTGCCCCGGCTCCACGGAGCGGCAGCCCCCGACCGTCCCGGCACCCGGGCGGCAACCCTCCGGCCGGGGCCACAGCCAGAGGCAGGTCGCCCGGGAGACGTCTCTTGCCGCCCGCCTTCAGGCCCGGGCCCTCGATAGCCTGAGCTCCGGTTGATCCGCTCCCGGTGACGCCTGCGCCCCTTGCCGGAACGACCTGATGGGAGCCCAGAGGATCCTGGTGCTCGGAGGTGGCTTTGCCGGGCTCTGGAGTGCCCTGGCCGCCGCCCGCCAGCTCGATCAGCTCGGCCTCGGCCCCGACGCCGTTGAGGTGCTGCTCGTCAACCGCGACGCCTTCCACGCCATCCGCGTGCGCAACTACGAACCCGATCTGGCGCCCCTGAGGGTGCCTCTGGAGACGGTGCTCGCGCCCGCCGGCGTCCGCTGGCTGGTGGGGGAGGTCGGCGACATCGATCCGACGGGCCGGACGGTGGCCGTGCACACCGCGGCCGGTCCGCAGGTGCTGGCCTACGACCGGCTGGTCTTCGCCCTCGGCAGTGAGCTGCGCCGGCCCCGGGTCCCCGGCCTGGCCACCCATGGCTTCGATGTCGACACCTACGGCGGCGCCTCCCGGCTGGCGGGGCACCTGGAGGCCCTGACGGAGCACTCCGACGGCCCCGGTCGGTTCACGGCCGTGGTGGTGGGCGCGGGTCTGACGGGGATCGAGGCCGCCTGCGAGCTGCCGGCCCGGCTCCAGGCCGTCCGGGAGCGTGCCGGTCTGGCGGGGCCGGGGCGGGTGGTGCTGGTGGACCACAACCCCCGGGTGGGCTCCGACATGGGGGATGGGGCGCGGCCCGTGATCGAGGAGGCCCTGGCGGCCCTGGGGGTGGGGTGCCGCCTCGGTGTGCGGGTGGTTTTCCTGGATGGCAGCGAGATCCGCTTCGACTCCGGTGAGGCCATCGCCACCCGGACGGTGGTCTGGTGTGCCGGGATGCGTGCCAGTCCGCTCACCGCCGTCTGTGGTGTGCCCACCGATGCCCTTGGCCGGCTGCCGGTCGATGCCGATCTGCGGGTCGAGGGGCTGAGCGGTGTGTTCGCCGCCGGCGACAGCGCACGCCTCGCCCTGGAGGACGGCCACACCACGGTCATGTCCTGTCAGCACGGCCGTCCCATGGGCCGGTTCGCCGGCCACAACGCGGTCTGCGATCTGCTGGGGCTGCCGCTGTTGCCGCTGCGGATCGACTGGTACACCACCATCCTCGATCTGGGTCCCTGGGGGGCCCTGTACACCGAAGGCTGGGAGCGCCGGGTCGTCGCGACAGGGGAGGCGGCGAAGCGCACCAAGCGGCTGATCAACGGCCAGCGCATCTATCCCCCCCTGAACGGCGACCGGGCCGCGATCCTGGCCGCCGCGGCGCCGGTGATCCAGCGCCCACCACCGTTAGAGCCCCAAGAGGGCCAGCCATGAGCTCCCCAGCCAAGGAGAAGCCCACCGGCGCACCCATAGGGCGCCTCCTGGCGATCGCCCTGTTGCTGGCTGGGGTGGGCTTCTTCTTCAGCCAGGGCTGGCAGCACCGGCTGGATCTCGCCGCGCTGCAGGCCTCCCGCGAGCAGCTGCTGGCCTGGCGTCAGGCCGCTCCGCTGGCCAGCGCCGTCGCCTTCGTGGCCGTCTACGTGCTGGTGACGGGGCTGTCCCTGCCCGGCGCCACCGTGCTCACCCTGGCGGGGGGCGCCATCTTCGGCCTGCTCCAGGGCACGGTGCTGGTGTCGATCGGCTCCACCCTGGGGGCCACGGCGGCCTGCCTGCTGGCCCGCACCCTGCTGCGGGAGCCGGTGCGGCGCCGGTTCGGCCAGCGCCTGGGGCCGATCGAGGAGGGCGTCCGCCGCGACGGCACCGCCTACCTGCTCAGCCTGCGGCTGGTGCCGGTGGTTCCCTTTGTGCTCGTCAATCTGCTGATGGGCCTCACCCCCATGCCCCTGCTGCCCTTCGCGCTCGTCTCCCAGCTGGGCATGCTGCCGGCCACCCTCGTGTACGTGAATGCCGGCACCCAGCTGGGCCAACTCACGAGCCTGAGCGGCCTCCTCTCGCCGGCCCTGCTGGCCTCCTTCGCCCTGCTGGGACTGCTGCCCTGGATCGTGAAGCTGCTGCTGGGCCGCTGGCGTCTCTGGCGCCTCTACAGCCCCTGGCCCCGCCCCCGCCGGTTCGACCGCAACCTGATCGTGATCGGTGCCGGGGCGGCGGGCCTGGTCACCGCCTACATCGCCGCCACCGTGCGGGCGAAGGTGACCCTGGTGGAGCGGGACCGCATGGGCGGGGACTGCCTCAACACCGGCTGCGTGCCCAGCAAGGCCCTGATCAGCTCCGCCCGCCTCGCCGCCCGCCTGCGCCACGCCGACCGCTATGGCCTGACCCCCCAGGAGCCCCGGGTGGAGCTGCACCGGGTGCTGGAGCGGGTGCGCCAGAAGGTGGCGGCCGTCGCCCCCCACGACAGCGTCGAGCGCTACACCGCCCTCGGGGTGGACGTGCGCCTTGGCCAGGCCCGCCTGATCAGCCCCTGGGCGGTGGCGATCACCGCCGCCGATGGCAGCGAGACCGTGCTCACGGCCCGCGCCATCGTGCTGGCCACCGGCGCCGCGCCGGTGATCCCGGCCCTGCCCGGCATCGACACGGTGCGGGTGCTCACCAGCGAGACCCTCTGGGACGCCCTGGCCGGGCACCCCTCCCCGAAACCCAGCCTGGTGGTGCTGGGGGGCGGCCCGGTGGGCTGCGAACTGGCCCAGGCCCTGGCCCAGCTGGGCCTGCCGGTGACCCTGCTGCAGCGCAACGACCGCCTGCTGCCCCGGGAGGATCCCGAGGTGGGGGCGCTGCTGCGCGAGGTGCTGGAGCGAGACGGCGTGCGGGTCCACACCGGTTGCCGGGTGGAGCGGGTGGGGCCCGGCGCCTCCGGTGGCGTGCAGGTGCAGGTGGCAGTGGGCGGCGCCTCCCTGCTGCTCGAGGCGGACGAGCTGCTCTGCGCCGTGGGCCGCGAGGCCCGGCTGGAGGGCCACGGCCTCGAGGCCCTGGGCATCCCCACTGGCCGCACCATCGACACCGACGCCTATCTCCAGACCCTGTACCCCAACATCCATGCCGCCGGCGACGCCGCCGGTCCCTGGCAGTTCACCCACACGGCGGCCCATCAGGCCTGGTATGCGGCCGTGAACGGGTTGTTCGATCCGGTGCGCTTCGCCGTCGACGGCCGCGTCATCCCGCGCACCACCTTCACCGACCCGGAGGTGGCCCGGGTGGGGCTGAGCGAAGACGAGGCCACCGCCCAGGGCGTGGCCTTCGAGGTCACCCGATTCCCCCTGGCCGAGCTGGATCGGGCCATCGTCGAATCGGCCGAGACCGGCTTCGTGAAAGTGCTCACGGTTCCCGGCCGGGACCGGATCCTGGGGGTGACGATCGTGGCCGAGCAGGCCGGGGAGCTGCTGGCCGAATTCGTGCTGGCGATGCGTTGGAACCTGGGCCTGGGCAAGGTGCTGGGCACGATGCACGCCTATCCCACCCTGGCCGAAGCCAACAAGTACGTCGCCGGAAGCTGGAAGAAGGCCCATGCCCCCCAGCGCACCCTGGCCCTACTGGAGCGCTTCCACACCTGGCGCCGGGGCGGCTGACAGGAACGGGTCGGGGTTGTGCAGGGCCACGCTCACCGCCACGGCACTGGCCAGCAGCAGCCACAGCAGCCGCAGGCCGATCAGTCCGGCGGCGGGGCGATCCAGGCTGGCCGCCGCCGCCACGCTCACCACCGCCACCAGCAGGCCCGCCACCGTGTCCGCGGCCGCCAGCACCGGGCTGTGCAGCCAGAAGAAGAACGTGGTGAACACGGCGAACAGCAGCCAGCCCACCGCTTCCGAGACCAGCACCAGCCCCCGGCGCCGGCCGGCCGTGTCCCCCTGGAGCCGGCCGGCACCGTCCTCCGGATGGAGGTTGGCCACCCGCGCCAGGGCCACCAGGGAGGTGATGTTCAGCACCAGCCACAGGGGCGCGAACAGCCAGTCGGGCGGGGCGTAGGGGGGCAGGCGGAAGCTGGTGTAGAAGGCGGCGTCACCCAGCACGCCCGCTGGCCAGAAACTGACGGCATTGGCGGCCAACAGGATCGCGGCGCCGTGCCACCAGCGGAAGCGTGGTGCCGGGGCCGAGGCGCTCACGCCTGGGAGTGGAGCCCGATCGTGTTGCCTTCGGTGTCGAGCACCAGGCTCATGAAGCCGTAGGCGCCGATCGACATCTTCGGCTTGATCACGGTGCCGCCGGCGCCCGCCACCCGGCTCTCCTCCACGGCGCAGTCGTCGCAGTGGAAATAGATCAAGGTGCCACCACCACCGCCCGGGGCCATGCCCTCCATCTTGGCCAGGGCCCCGCCGGCCCCCACCTTGTCGTCCTGCATCGGGAAGGCGTAGTACTCCATGCCCGTATCACCCATGGATTCCAGGGTGACCTCGAACACGGCTTCGTAGAAGGCCCGGGCCCGGGCCATGTCGTCGACGTAGAGCTCGAACCAGATGACGGGGTTGACGGCCATGGCTGCGAGGTGATTCTGGGGCCAAGATTAGGCCTGAAATTTTCGATTCAGCCCGCCACGCCCTGCTGCTGGCGCGGCGCCAGCGGGGTCCAGTTCTCCTTCACCAGCTGGCGGGCCCGGCCAAGGGCCAGGGCCCCGGCGGGCACGTCCTTGGTGAGGGTGGAGCCGGCCCCCACCGTCACCCCCGCCCCGAGGGTGATCGGCGCCACCAGCACCGAATTGGCCCCGGTCTTGCTGCCGCTGCCGATCACGGTGCGGTGCTTGCGCACCCCGTCGAAGTTGGCGGTGATCGTGCCGGCCCCGATATTCACTTCGGTGCCCAGGTCGGCATCGCCCAGGTAGCTGAGGTGGTTGGCCTTGCAGCCCTCCCCCAGCCGGCTGTTCTTCACCTCCACGAAGTTGCCGATGCGGCAGTCGGCGCCCAGGTGGCTGCCGGCCCGCAGCTGGGCGAAGGGGCCGATCGCGCAGCCGGGTTCCACGTGGCTGTCGCGCAGCACCGAATGGATCACCTCCACCCCGGAGCCCAGCTGGCTGTTCTCGATCAGGCAGCCGGGGCCGATGCGGCAGCCGTCGCCGATGCTGCTGGCCCCACGGAAGTGGCACTGGGGCTCCACCAGCACGTCGCGGCCGAAGCGGGTGTGCTCGGACAGGGTGCAGCTGGCGGGATCGGTGAAGCTCACCCCCTCCGCCATCCAGTGGCGGCGCAGCCGGTCCTGCAGCGCCGCCTCGCAGTGGGCCAGCTGCTGGCGGTCGTTGATGCCGGCCACCTCGTCCGGGTCACCCACCTCCATGTGCATGGCTGGCCGCAGCAGGGCCACGGTGTCCGTGAGATAGAGCTCGCCCTGGTCGTTGTCGGTGCTCAGGCTGGGCAGCACGGTGGCCAGCCGGGCCCAGTCGAAGCAGTAGATCCCCGCATTGGTGAGGGTGTTGGCGAGCTGCTCGGCATTGCAGTCGCGATGCTCCACGATGCCGCTCACCTGGCCCGCCGCGTCGGCGAAGACCCGGCCGTAGCCGCTGGGGTCCGCCAGCCGGGCGGTGAGCAGGGTCACGGCGGCGCCACTGGTCCGGTGGGTGGAGAGCAGGGATTCCAGGGTCTCCGGCCGCAGCAGCGGCACGTCGCCGTTGAGCACCAGCAGCTCGCCCTCGAAGCCTTCCAGTGGCCCGAGCAGCTGCTGCACCGCATGGCCTGTGCCGTTCTGGGGCTGTTGCAGCACGAACTCCAGGCCCTCGATGCCGGCGAGGGTGCGCTCCACCCGATCGGCCTGGTGCCCCACCACCAGCAGCTGGCGGTCGGGGGCGAGCCGGTGGCAGCTGCCCAGCACCCGCTCCACCAGGGTGGCGCCGGCCAGGGGCTGGAGCACCTTCGGCAGGGCACTCTTCATGCGGGTCCCTTTCCCGGCGGCCAGAACGGCAACGGCGAGCATCGGCGGCGGCGGGGTGACTGCGCCGGAATCTACCGGTGCCCTTCGGCGTGGCCCAGTCCGCCGGGGCCCTGGCGTCGCGGCAGCCGGGCCGGAGGGGCGTCGCTCCGCTCCTGCTCCCGGCGGCGCCGCTCCAGGATCGCGGCGGCGGTGTCGGTGGTGGTGGGGTCCCGGTAGGGCACGCCGGCGCGGCTGGCCAGGTGCTCCCGTTCGAACGGCTCCAGGGGGCGCAGGGATGGATGGGCGGGGACGGGTGTGAAGCTGGCCGCAGTCCCGGCGCTCCAGCGCTCCGGCTCGTCGGCGGCTGGCCGGATCGCCCGCAGCTCCAGGCCCAGATCTTGCAGAGTGCGGCGCACCGCCGCCGCGGAGCTGTAGGTGAGCAGCCGGCCGTCGGGCCGCAGCAGCCGCACCAGCTTCTCGAGAAATTCCAGGCTCCAGAGCTGCGGGCAGCGCTGGGGGGAGAAGGCATCCAGCAGCACCAGGTCGCAGCGACCGGCCAGCGTTCCCAGCAGCTCCGGCAGCCGGTGGCGGGCATCGCCAAGCCGCAGCCGATCGCCGCCGCTGAGCTCCTCCAGCCGGCCGATCACCGCGGCGGGCCACTGGCCCCGGAAGCCGGCGTCCGCCAGGGCCAGGGCCAGGGGCCGCTGGTCCAGCTCCAGGCCCTACCAGTCCAGTTCCAGGCCGGCGGCGGTGGCGGCGGCGAGCAGGGCGGCGGTGTTGGTGCCGGTGCCGACGGCCACCTCCGCCACCACCAGCTCCCGGCCCGGGGCGAAGCGCTCCAGCGCCGCCGGGACCACGAACTTCTCGTTGGCCTCGCGCCAGGCGCCGGCGGCACTGTGGAAGCCCTCGTCGCAGCCGCGGCTGTAGAGACTGAAGCTGCCGTCACGCCCCCGCCGGGGCAACAGCGCGGGCCCCGGTTCTGGCTCTGTCGTCTCAGTGCCGCAGGCGGGCCAGGTCATCCCAGAAGCCGGGGTAGGAGACGGCGGCCGCCTCCGCCCGCCCCAGGCGGGTGTCGCCCCGGGCCACCAGGGAGGCCACTGCCAGGCTCATCGCCACCCGGTGATCCGTCTCGCTGTCCACCTCCGCCCCGTGCAGCGGCGTGGGGCCTTCGATGCTGAGGCCATCGGCGTGCTCCTCGAGCCGGGCCCCCATCGCCGTCAGCTGGCGGGCCATCACCGCCAGGCGGTCGGTCTCCTTCACCCGCAGTTCCGCCGCGCCGCTGATGCGGCTCACCCCTTCGGCACAGCAGGCCGCCACCGCCAGCACGGGGATCTCATCCACCAGGCGGGGGATCATCGGCTCTTCGATGCGGAAGGCCCGCAGCGGACCGTGCTGGACGTGGAGATCCCCCACCGGCTCGCCGGCCACGTCACGGCTGTTGAGCACCGTGATCCGGGCGCCCATCTCGGCCAGCACATCGAGAATGCCGGTGCGGCTGGGGTTGAGCCCCACGTTCTCGACCGTGAGCTCGGCCCCCGGGGTGATCGCCGCCGCCACCAGCCAGAACGCGGCGGAGCTGATGTCGCCGGGCACCACCACGGTCTGGCCCCGCAAGGAGGGTCCGGGTCGCACGGTGATGAACCGTCCCCCGTCGCCATCCACCTCCAGGTCGGCGCCGAAGGCCCGCAGCATCCGCTCGCTGTGGTCGCGGGTGGGGGCCGGCTCGATCACGGTGGTGGGCCCGTTCGCCGTCAGGGCGGCCAGCAGCAGGGCGCTCTTGACCTGGGCCGAGGCCACCGGCGTGCCGATGACGCTGCCGTGCAGGGTCTGCCCCAGCACCGCCAGGGGGGCCAGGTTGCCGTCCTCGCGCCCCTGGATCCGGGCGCCCATCTGGGCCAGGGGGGCTCCCACCCGGCGCATCGGCCTCGAGCGCAGGGAGGCATCGCCTGTGAGCACGAAGTGGCGCCCCGCCCGGCCGGCCAGCAACCCCAGCATCAGCCGCATGGTGGTGCCGGAATTGCCGCAGTCGAGCACGTCGGCGGGCTCCCGCAGCCCGTCCAGGCCCACCCCCTCGACGGTCACCACCTGGCCGTCAGCGATGGGCGAGACCGTGACGCCCATGGTCCGCAGGCAGGCGGCGGTGCTCAGGGGGTCCTCGGCGGGCAGCAGCCCCTCGATGCGGGTGGTGCCCTCGGCGATGGCCCCGAACAGGAGCGAGCGGTGGGAGATCGATTTGTCGCCGGGCACCGTCACGTGGCCCCGCAGGCTGCCGCCGGCGCTCAGCAGCAGTTGCTCCGGCAACGCGGCTGCGCTGACATCGACGCTCACGGAGGAGGACAACAGCGGAGGCGCCAACTGGAGCGATCCTATGGAGCGGCCGGTTCAGGGCCCACGGCCAGGGTCCTCAGCCAGGGCCCTCAGTCAGGGGCGGATGCCGACAGCCCGCAGCCTGGCCGACAGGCTCCAGACCTCGACCACCAGCCGGTGCCAGGGGGTGATCGTGTCCATGGCCAGGCCCATGGGGCTGGGGGCGGCGGCCCGCAGGGCCCGCGCCGCCGCCAGGGACCGGCGCGCTTCGTCGAGCCGCACCCGCAGCTGGTGCTGGTCGGCCAGGGACAGCACCGTCTCCGGGCAGTGGTCGAGCAGCAGAAGGCCGCGATCGAAGGACTCGGCGTAGTCCTGCAGCAGCGGCACCAGGATCTCCTCCAGCAGGGGGCCGGTGGGATCAGGGAGGGAGGGGGCGGGAGCCATCGCTCCAGCCTAGGAATCCCCTCCCCGACCGTTCGGGTGCGGATCACCAGCCCCCGGGCAAGGCCGTGGAACGATGGGGCCCGAACGGGTCGCCCAATGATCGACGTCGCCGTCTGGGATGGCCTGCTGCGCCGCCATGTCGATGGGGAGGGCCGGGTGGACTACGCCGCCTGGCAACGGCAGGGCGCGGACGAACTGGAGGGCTGGCTGGCGGCGCAGCGCCCCTTTGATCCGGATCCCGGCACTGGGCCCGGGGCGTTTGCCCTCTGGATCAACCTCTACAACGCCCTGGTGATCCGCCAGGTGCTGGCCCGTTTCCCCCTGGCCTCGATCCGCCCCAGCGTCGCCGGGGTGCCCAACTGGCCGGCGTTCCTGGCCTTCTTCTCCCGGCCGCTGATCAGCCTGCAGGGGCAGTCCCTCAGCCTCGATCGGATCGAGCACGGCCTGCTGCGGCCGCGGTTCGGTGACCCCCGCCTCCATTTCGCCCTGGTCTGCGCCGCCAGGGGCTGCCCCCTGCTGCGGCCGGAGGCCTACCGCCCCGAGCGGATCGAAGAGCAGCTGGAGGAGGACGCCGGCCGGTTCCTTCGGAACCCCCTGAAGCTGCGCTTCGATCCCGCCCGCCGCACCCTGCACTGCAGTCGGATCTTCCAGTGGTATCGCCGGGACTTCCTGGCGGTGGCCCCCTCGATCCCCGCCTACGTGGGCCGCCACCGGCCGGACCTGGATCTGCCGGCCGACGTCCGCATCGCCTGGCTCCCCTACGACTGGGCCCTCAACGGCTGAGCGTCAGTCACCGGCCGCCAGACGCTGAGCCTCAATCCCGGATCTCGCCGTACAAGCGCTTCAGCCGCGCTGCCGGCACCCCCAGTCCCCAGAGCAGGCCGATCGCCAGGTAGATGCCGGTGGCCTTCCAGGATCCCCAACGCGCCACCCGGCGGTCGGAGGTCTCCACCACCCGGTTGAGCTGCCGGATGCGGCCCAGCCGTCCCAGCCGGATGCAGAGATCGGCGTCCTCCATGATCGGCAGGCGCTCGTCGAAGCCGCCGCAGCGCACGAAGTCGCAGCGGCGGCAGAACATCGCCTGATCGCCGAACAGAACCCGGAAGCCGTTCAGCAGATAGCGGTGGGGCCGGAACAGCAGGGCCGCGTAGTGGGTCTTGAGGGCGTTGTGCAGGCTCACGCCCCAGCGGGTGCGCTCGGCGCCCCGCATCAGGGCCAGGAAGCCGCCGCCGCTGATGGTCGGGTCGGCCAGGGTGGCGCTCACCAGCTGCACCAGATCCGAGGGGACCAGGGTGTCGGCATGGAGGAAGCAGAGGATCTCGCCGCGGGCCGCCGCTGCTCCCCGGTTCATCTGCACCGCCCGCCCCGGCCCCGGCGAGCGGATCACGCGGCAGCCGTGCACGTGGGCCCTGGCCAGGGTGGCGTCGGTGCTGCCGCCATCCACCACGATCACTTCGGCGGCCGCCGGATCGAGGATTTCCAGCTGCTGCAGGGTGCGCCCAAGATGGCTGGCTTCATTGAGGGTCGGGATAATGATCGAGACCGACCTTGCCGTCACCTTGCTGCGCAACAATCTCGCATTCTACGATCAGCAGGCGGCCTGCTGGTGGGAAGAGTCGGCGACGATCTTTCCCCTCAGCCAACTCAATCCGCTTCGCTTTCTCTTCTTTGATCAGTTCGTTTCCCACTGGGGGAATCTGCGGGTTCTGGATGTGGGTTGCGGCGGAGGATACACCTGCGAATTCCTGGCCCGTCGGGGTGCCCTTGTCACGGGCATCGACCGCTCCGCCCCCTGCATCGCGGCGGCCCGCAGCCATGCGGCCACCTCGGGTCTGGAGATCGCCTATCAGGTGGGTATCGCCGAGGAGCTCCCCTTCGCCGCCGGCAGCTTTGATGTGGTGGTCTGTGTCGATGTGCTGGAGCACGTGGATCGGCCCGAGGCCGTGATCGCCGAGTTCGCCAGGGTGCTCACCCCCGGAGGAACGCTCTGTTTCGACACCATCAACCGCACCGTCCGCTCCCGGCTGACCATGATCTGGCTGCTGGAGACGCTGCTGCGGCTGATTCCAGCCGGCGTCCACGACTGGCGGCGGTTCGTGCCCCCGTCGGAGCTGCGGCGCTGGCTGGAGGCCAGCGGCTTCAGCGCCATCACGATGCGGGGCATGGACCTGTTCGGCCGCGGTCCGCTGCGCACCCTGGGCCGGCTGATCCACTACCGACGCACCGGCGGTTTCCAGGTCGGCTTCGACCAGGACCTGGCCGTGATGTTCATCGGTGTGGCCAGCCTCAGCCCAGCAGCAGACCCCCCGATTCGCTGAAGGCGGCCCGGGCACTGCGCAGGTCGAACAGCAGGTCCTCCAGGGTGAGCTGGTCCAGTTCCCGCTCCAGGGCCTGCAGCAGGCGACGGTTGAGCACCCGGGTCACCCGGTCGCTGGGCCGGGGGTCCTCCTCGCCATCTCCCAGGGCGAACAGGCTGCCGGCCGGGGCCTCCACCGCCGCCAGGATCGCCGCCAGGGGCACCTCGGCGGGCGGACGCCGCAGCCGGTAGCCCCCCTGCCGGCCCCGGCGGGCCTCCACCAGGGCGGCCCGGCGCAGTTTGAGCATCAGCTGCTCCAGCATCGGGCCGGGCAGGTCCTGGGCCTCGGCCAGGGCGGACACCGACTGCCAGCGCGGCGGGTCCAGGGCCAGCTCCAGCAGGGCCTTGAGGGCGTAGATGCCGCTGCGGCGCAGCATCAGCGGCCGGCCGCGAGGCGCTCCAGCACGTACTCCAGGGTGTAGCCGAACAGGGCGGGATCGGGCTCGCCGTGGCCCAGATCGTCGAGGCCCAGCTCGCTCCAGCGGCGATCCACCCGGGCCTCCAGGGCGGCATCCCGGCCCAGGGCCTGGCCCCAGTCGTGCCGCTTCTCCGGGCCGATCTTGGTGGTGGCATCAATCGCCAGCCGGCCGCCCAGCCCGAGCCGCTCGCTGGCGAAGTCGAGCGAGTCGAAGGGGGTGTCCTCCAGCACGAACAGATCCCGCTGGGGATCCACCTGGGCGCTGATCGCCCAGATCACCTGGCGCGGGTCGCGGATCGCGATCGACTTGTCGACCACCACCACGAACTTGGTGTAGGTGAACTGGGGCAGGGCGCTCCAGAAGGCCATGGCCGCCCGTTTGGCCTGGCCCGGGTAGGCCTTGTCGATGGCGATCACGGCCAGCTTGTAGCTGAGGCCCTCCATCGGCAGGAAGAAATCGACGATCTCCGGGATCTGCTGGCGCAGGATCGGCGTGTAGATCCGGTTCAGGGCGATCGCCAGCATCGCCTCCTCCTTCGGCGGACGGCCGCTGAAGGTGGTCAGGAAGATGGGGTCACGACGCTGGGTGACGCAGTGGAAGCGCACCAGGGGCGAGTCCTCCTCGCCGCCGTAGAAGCCCATGTGGTCGCCGCAGGGGCCGTCCGGGAGCACCTCCCCGGGCGTGATCGTGCCCTCCAGCACCACCTCGCTGTGGGAGGGCACCTCCAGATCGAGGGTCTTGCACCGGGCCAGTCGCACCCCCTCGCCGGCGTAGAGGCCGGCGAACAGCCATTCGCTCAGCTGGACCGGAATCGGCGTCGCCGCCGCCATCACCAGCAGCGGGTGGACGCCGATCGCCACCGCCACCTCGAGCTTGCGGCCCAGGGCCGCCGCCTTGCGCAGGTGCCGGGCCCCGCCCCGCACGCTCAGCCAGTGGACGGTGGCCGTGTTGATCGACTGGCGCTGCAGCCGGTAGACGCCGACGTTCGGGACCCCGGTCTCCGGGTCCTTGGTGATCACCAGCCCGAGGGTGATCACCCCGCCCGCATCCCCCGGCCAGGGGCGCAGCAGGGGCAGCTGCTCGAGGTTCACCTGCTCGCCCTTCAGCACCTGCTGGTGGCAGGGGGGGGTGAGGTCGAGGTCGGGCCGGGCCCGCACCAGATCCCAGAACACCCCGCCGAACTTCATCACCTCCTTGAGGCCCTTGGGGGGCCGGGGCTGCTGCAGCAGGGCCAGCTTCTCGCCGAGGGCCTCGAGCTCCTCGGGCTGCTCCATGCCCATGCTCCAGAGCACCCGTTCCACGGTGCCCATCAGGTTCACCGCCACCGGCATGGGGGAGCCGATGACGTTCTCGAACAGAAGGGCCGGCCCGCCCATGGCCAGCACCCGGTCGGCGATCGCCGCCAGTTCCAGGTCCGGATCCACCGGCGCCGTGATGCGCCGCAGCTGGCCGCGCCTCTCGAGAAGGCCCATGAAATCGCGCAGATTGCGCTGCCGCCCCAGGGCTTTGCCGATCCCGTCTGCCACCACCCCCGCCACGTCGTCCTGCGCCGTCGAGCTGCTGCCTACTGTGACGCACCCCCGTGACGATCGCGTTCCGTGCTGCTCTCCTATTTCCACACCTCCGAAGCGGTTCCCCCCCTGCTGCCCCCCGAAGAGGACGGCCCGGACGCCGCCGTGGTCATCGACGTGCTGCGGGCCACCACCACGATCGCCTGGGCCCTGGAGAACGGGGCCGAGGCGATCCAGGCCTTCGCCGACCTCGGCAGCCTCGAAGCTGCCGCCGCCGACTGGCCGGCCGCCCGGCGGCTGCGGGCCGGTGAACGCGGCGGCAAGCGCGTGGAGGGCTACGACCTGGGCAACTCCCCCCTGGCGGTGACCCGGGAGCGGGTGGAGAGCAAGCGCATCTTCCTCAGCACCACCAATGGCACCCGTTCCCTCGACCGGGTCCGGGACGTGCCCCTGCTGCTCACCGCCTGCCTGCCCAACCGCACCGCCGTGGCCCGGCGACTGATCGAACGCCAGGCCCTGCGGGTCTGGATCGTGGGCAGCGGCTGGGAGGGGGATTACTCCCTCGAGGACAGCCTGGCGGCGGGGGCGGTGGCCTCGGCGGCCATCGAGCAGGCGGTGGCGCCCCACATGGGGGTCCGCTGCGCCAACGACGAGATGCTGGCCGCCCTCGCCCTCTGGCAGCAGTGGCGCCATGACACCGAGACCTGCCTGCGCAGCGCCAGCCATGGTCAGCGCCTGATCGGGCTGGGCAACCACGACGCCGACTTCGCCTGCTGCGCCGCCGTCGACAGCCTCGAGATCGTGCCGATCCAGGCTGAACCCGGGGTGCTGAGGGCCAGCTGAACCTCTCCTTGCCCCCCTTGGCGGGTCCCTTACGATTCGCCGGTCTTGGAGCGGTCCGGCGGTGAGCAGTTTTCTGGCGGCGGCCCTGCAACTCACCAGCACGCCGGACCCGGACGTCAATTTCTCGGCGGCCGAGGAGCTGATCGAACTGGCAGCCCGTCGCGGCGCCGACCTGGTCGGCCTGCCGGAGAACTTCGCCTTTATGGGCGATGACGCCCGCCGCCTGGAGCTGGCGCCGATCCTGGCCGAGCGCTGCAGCCGCTTCCTGGTCACGATGGCGCGCCGCTACCAGGTCACCCTGCTGGGGGGCGGCTTCCCGGTGCCGGCCGGTGAGGGCCAGACCTTCAACCGCGCCGAGCTGGTGGGCCGGGAGGGCCAGCTGCTGGCCCGCTACGACAAGATCCACCTCTTCGATGTGGACCTGCCGGACGGCATCACCTACCGGGAGTCGGCCACGGTCCAGCCCGGCCACGAGCCGCCGCCGGTGGTCGACGTGCCGGGCCTGTGCCGGGTCGGCCTCTCGATCTGTTACGACGTGCGCTTCCCCGAGCTCTACCGCCAGCTGGCCGGTTCCGGGGCCCAGCTGCTGATGATCCCGGCGGCCTTCACCGCCTACACCGGCAAGGACCACTGGCAGGTGCTGCTCCAGGCCCGGGCCATCGAGAACACCGCCTACGTGCTCGCCCCCGCCCAGACGGGCCTCCACTACGGCCGCCGCCAGACCCACGGCCATGCCCTGGTGATCGACCCCTGGGGCACGGTGATGGCGGATGCCGGCGTGGAGCCGGGCCTGGCGATGGCCCCGGTCGACATGGCCCACGAGGCCAGGGTCCGTGCCCAGATGCCGAGCCTCCAGCACCGCCATCCGGCGTTGTTCTGAGTGGTGATGGGAGTGCGTGCGGCGCGATTCGCCTGGTTGCTGACCCTGCCCCTGGTGCTCGGGGCCCTTCCCGCCAGGGCGGCGAGTGCCCTGTCCGCCTGGCGCCTCAGCCGGGAGGGGGTGCTGGAACTGCGCACCTCCCCGGGGGTGCGGCTGCAGGCCTTCTACGAGGAGGGCTCCGGTGTCACCGGGCCCCGGGTGTGGGTGGATCTGCCGGGTGCTCCCCAGCGCAGCCGCTCGGTCCCCGTCGGCGGCCTGGTGCGGGAGGTGCGCATCGGCCGGCCCGATCCCGGCACCACCAGGCTGGTGCTGGAATTCCGGCCCGGCACCCGCCTCGATCCGCGCCAGCTGCGCCTAGTGGGCACATCCCGTGACCGCTGGCGCCTCTCCCTCACCGGCCTGCCCCTGAGCGGCTTCACCCGCAACGTCGGCGAGGGGGACATGGACGCGCCCAGCTCCAGCTGGACCGCCTCCCGCCCCTCCGGCTTCGGCAGCAGCGGCCGGGTCACCTCCGGCCGGCCCATCTCCGCCGACGGGCTGCCGGTGGTGCCCCGGGGCCGCTTCCGGGTGGTGATCGACCCTGGCCACGGCGGTCCCGATCCGGGGGCCGTGGGGATTGGCGGCCTGAGGGAGACCGATGTGGTGCTCGATGTGAGCCTGCAGGTGGCCCAGCTGCTCCAGGCCCGGGGGGTGCAGGTGCTCCTGACCCGCACCTCGGAAGTGGACGTCGACCTGCCGCCGCGGGTGTCGCTGGCCAACAGCAGCAATGCCGATGTGTTCGTCAGCATCCATGCCAACGCCCTGAGCATGGCCCGCCCCGACGTGAACGGCGTCGAGACGTTCTATTTCCAGTCGGGCAGCTCCCAGCGGCTAGCCCAGGCGATCCAGTCCAGGATCATGGCGATCTCGCCGGGCACGCCCGACCGCGGTGCCCGACCGGGGCGGTTCTTCGTGATCCGCCGCACGGTGATGCCGGCGGCCCTCGCGGAGATGGGCTTCGTCACCGGTCGCATCGACGCCCCGCGCCTGGCCGATCCCGGGTTCCGGCGCCGGATGGCCGTGGCGATCAGCGCCGGCATCCTCGACTTTCTCCAGGGGGCCTCTTGAGCCTTCTCGTCGGCCTGTTCGACAGCGGCCTGGGGGGCCTCACGGTGCTGCGCCAGGTCCATGCCCTCTACCCCCACTCCCCCTGCCTCTACCTGGGCGACACGGCCCGGGTCCCCTACGGCCAGCGCTCGAAGGAGGAGATCCGTGCGATCGCCTCGGAGGTGGTGCACTGGCTGCGGCTCCAGGGGGTGGGGGTGCTGGTGATGGCCTGCAACACCTCCAACGCCCTGGCCCTCGACGTGGCGGTGGCGGAAGCGGGCGTGCCTGTGGTGGGGCTGATCGACAGCCTGGCCAGCGAGCTGACCAGCGATCACGTCGGGGTGCTGGCCACCCCGGCCACCGCCGCCAGCGGTGCCTACCGGCGCTCGATCCAGGCCTGCCGCCCCTCGGCCCGGGTGCTGGAGGTGGGCTGCCCCGCCTTCGTGCCCCTGATCGAGGCGGGCGACCTGCAAGCTCCGGAGCTGCGGGCCGCCGCCACCGGCTATCTGGCCCCGCTGCTGGCGGCGAACGTGGACACGATCGTGCTGGGCTGCACCCACTACCCGCTGCTGCGGGCGCTGCTGGCCGAGCTGCTGCCCCCCGATGTGCAGCTGGTGGACCCGGCCCTGGCGGCCGCCCAGCGCCTCGGACCGCTGCTGGCCAGCCTGGGGGATTCCCCCGAGGTGGACCAGGCGGGGGAGTCGGTGCGGCCGCCCCTGCAGCGCACCCGCTTCTGTGTCACCGGCCCCGCCGACGCCTTTGCCAGCGCGGCCGCCGCCTGGCTGGGCAGCCGGCCGGCGGTGCGCAGCGTCAGCCTCCAGTCGCCCACCCGCGCCTATTGAGGCACGGCCCCTAGGATCCCTTCATCGTGGAGGTGACGTGGCGACGGTTGCAGAGTTGCTCCAGCCGGTGGAGTCCGACCTCGATGCCCTGCTGGCCGACCTGCGCAGCCTGATCGGCGCCGGCCATCCGATTCTGCAGGCGGCCGCAGAGCACCTGTTCGCGGCCGGCGGCAAGCGGCTGCGGCCTGGCATCGTGCTGCTTCTGTCGCGGGCCATCGCTCCCGACGGTGGGCTCAGCCCCCGCCACCGGCGGCTGGCGGAGATCACCGAGATGATCCACACCGCCTCCCTCGTCCACGACGACGTCGTCGACGGGGCCGCCACCCGCCGGGGGGTGGCCACGGTGCACAGCCGCTTCAATCACCGCGTGGCGGTGCTGGCCGGTGATTTCCTCTTCGCCCAGGCCAGCTGGCACCTCGCCAACCTCGACGACCTCGATGTCGTCAAGCTGCTCTCGCGCGTGATCATGGACCTCGCCGATGGTGAGGTGCGCCAGGGCCTGTTCCGCTACGACACGGGCCAGAGCTTCGAGACCTACCTCGAAAAGAGCTACTGCAAGACCGCCTCCCTGATTGCCAACAGCGCCCGGGCGGCCGGGGTGCTCACCGGCCTGAGCGAGCCGCGCCTGGATGACCTCTACCGCTTCGGGCGCCAGCTGGGCCTGGCCTTCCAGGTGGTCGACGACATCCTCGATTTCACCGCCAGCGACCAGCAGCTCGGCAAGCCCGCCGCCAGCGACCTGGCCTCCGGCTACCTCACCGCTCCGGTGCTCTATGCACTGGAGGAGCGCCCCGCCCTGGCGGGACTGATCGAGCGCGAGTTCTGCGAGGCCGGGGACCTCGACCAGGCCCTGGCGATGGTGCGCGGCTGCGAGGCCATCGGCCGTTCCCGGGCCCTGGCCGAGGGCTTCGCCCGGGAGGCCCACGAGGCGATCGAGTGGCTGCCCCCCTCCGAGCCCCGCAGTGCCCTGCGGGCCCTGCCGGAATTCGTCCTCAGCCGCCTCTACTGATCCGCCTCTAGGGATCCAGCCGGACCTCCTCCAGCGAGTTCAGGCAGATGACCCCCTCGGGATAGGCCCCGCAGCTCACCCCCGGCGGCGGCAGCACGTGCACCCGGCAGCCGGCCCCCAGGGCGGCGGCCACACCGGCGCTGGAGTCCTCGAACGCCCAGCAGGCGGTTGCTGCCACACCGAGGCGCCGGGCCGCCAGCAGGAAGGCATCCGGGGCGGGCTTGCCGTCCCCCAGCTCCGGATCGTCCCCATGGACCCTGACGTCGATCAGGTCCATCCAGGGGTGGGGGGCCACCTTGATCGCCACCGCCGGGCGGGCACTGCTGGTGGCCAGCGCCATCGGGATGCCCAGGGCCCGGCAGCGCCGCACCAGGGCCTCGGCACCGGGCATGGCCGGGGCGGAGGCCAGCAGGGCCTCGGCGATGGGCTGGCGCACCGCCAGCAGCTCCTCCTCGCTCAGGTGGGGCCCGCCCGCGGCGGCGATCCACCGGCGCACCTGGCCGGCGCAGTCGAGGCGTCGGCGGCCGCGCAGGCTGAGCAGTTCGGCGTCATCGAGGGGCCGGCCGAAGCGGCTGGCCGCCGCCTGCCAGGCCTGGGCATGGGCGGGCTCGGTGTCCAGCAGCAGACCGTCGAGATCGAACAGGCAGGCGGCGGGTCGCTGGGGCATCCCACCAGCCTGCATCAGGACGGATCGGTCTCCGGGTAGCGATCCTCCAGGGCGGTCTCCAGGGTGGTGAGCAGCAGCACCAGGGCGGCCCGCTCATCGAGTTCGCTGCCGCTCACCTCGCTGATCCAGCGCTGGCAGAGCCCCTCGATCTGCTGGAACAGGGCCGTGCCGCCCCGCAGCAGGGTCATCACCTTCTCGACGTTGTCCTCATCGATGTCCGGCGGCAGCCCCACCACGTAGCGGCGACCGTCGTCCCCCACGTAGGTGAGGTTGCCGTCGGCGTCGAGCGTCGGGCCGGCATGGGGCGTGATCGGCTGCTCCTCCATGGCCTTCCGCTCCAGTCCCGTGGGGTCGTTCCCTGGCTAACGCCGCCGGCCGATCTTGCCAAGCAGGGATGAGCAGCCCTGATCGCCCGGCCGGGCGCCCCTGAACGCCCCGCGTTCAACGGTTCAGTCGCTGCATCCGCCAGGTGACGAACGTGCCGATCGGGCTCCAGAGCAGGAACGGAACCAGCAGCAGCGCGGCCGTTGGCGAAACGGCCAGCGTCGCCAGGGCCAGGGCCAGCCCCCAGATCCAGCCGGCCAGGCCCGCCGCCGTTCCCCAGGCCACTCGGCGCGTGCGGCAGATCAGCAGCGTGTAGCCCTGCACCAGGACGAGCAGCACCAGGTAGGCGGCCATGGCCAGCGGCGCCGCCGCCCCCCCGGCCCACCAGCGGAGCAGGGCCGAGGCGTAGAAGCAGAGGTAGATCAGCGACCAGATCACCGGGATCCAGCGCTCGAAGGTGAGCCAGCGGGGGCGCCGCAGCCGCAGGAACCAGGCGAACTGCTGGCGGCTCGGGGTGAGGACGGCGATCACCAGGCCCATCACCAGCAGGATCGTCAACCAGGCGGGCATGGGAGGGGGTCGGAGTCCTCCAGCGTGGCCCGGCTGCGGTTGAATGCACCATGCCCCAGCCTGCCCGGCAGGCCTTGCCATGACCCAGGACTCCTCGCCCACCATCGAGTCGGTGCTCCAGGAAGAGCGGCAGTTCGCCCCGCCGCCGGCGCTGGCCGCCGAGGCCCGCATCGGTTCGATGGCGGCCTACCAGGCCCTGGCGGCGCAAGCCGCGGCCGATCCGGACGGCTTCTGGGGCGAGGCGGCCCGCCGGGAGCTGCACTGGTTCGAGCCCTTCGACACGGTGCTCGACTGGAGCAACCCCCCGTTCGCCCGCTGGTTCGAGGGGGGCACAACGAATCTTTCCTACAACTGCCTGGATCGCCATCTGGCCGGCCCCCGCGCCGACAAGACGGCCCTGATCTGGGAGGGGGAGCCGGGTGATGTGCGCACCTTCACCTACCGCGAGCTGCACGCCGAGGTCTGCCGCGCCGCCAACGCCCTCAAGGCCCTCGGCGTCGGCAAGGGCGATCTGGTGGCCCTCTACATGCCGATGGTGCCGGAGGCGGCCATCGCCATGCTGGCCTGCGCCCGCATCGGTGCCCCCCACTCGGTGGTGTTCGGCGGTTTCTCGGCCGAGGCCCTGCGCGACCGCCTGATCGACGGGCAGGTGAAGCTGGTGATCACCGCCGATGGCGGCTTCCGCAAGGACAAGGCCGTGGCGCTCAAGCCCGCCGTGGACCAGGCCCTGGCGGAGGGGTGCCCCAGCGTCGAGCATGTGCTGGTGGTGCGGCGCACCGGCGAGGCCACCGGCTTCGAGGCCGGCCGCGATGTCTGGTGGCACGAACTGGTGGACGGCCAGAGCGCCGACTGCCCGGCCGAGCCCATGGCCAGCGAGGACCGGCTGTTCGTGCTCTACACCTCCGGCTCCACCGGCAAGCCCAAGGGGGTGGTGCACACCACCGCCGGCTACAACCTCTGGGCCCACCTCACCTTCCAGTGGATCTTCGACATCCGCGAGGACGACATCCACTGGTGCACCGCCGATGTGGGCTGGATCACGGGCCACAGCTACATCGTCTACGGGCCCCTCTCCAACGGCGCCACCACGCTGATGTACGAGGGGGCGCCGCGCCCCTCCAAGCCCGGGGCCTTCTGGGAGGTGATCCAGAAACACAGGGTGACGATCTTCTACACCGCCCCCACCGCCATCCGGGCCTTCATGAAGAGCGGCCGTTCGGTGCCCGACCAGTACGACATGGGCAGCCTGCGGATCCTCGGCACTGTCGGTGAGCCGATCAATCCCGAGGCCTGGATGTGGTATCGGGATGTGATCGGCGGCGACCGTTGCCCCGTGGTGGACACCTGGTGGCAGACGGAGACCGGTGGGGTGATGATCAGCCCCCTGCCCGGGGCCACCCCCACCAAGCCCGGCTCCGCCACCCTGCCCCTGCCCGGCATCGCCGCCGACGTGGTGGATCTTGAGGGCAACAGCGTGCCGACGGGGCAGGGGGGCTACCTGGCGGTGCGGCGGCCCTGGCCGGGCATGATGCGCACCGTGCACGGCGATCCCGACCGCTTCCGCAGCAGCTACTGGGAGCACATCCGCCCCGCCGACGGCAGCTGGCTCTACTTCGCCGGCGACGGCGCCCGCCGCGACGCGGATGGCTATTTCTGGGTGATGGGCCGGGTCGATGACGTGATCAACGTCTCCGGCCACCGCCTGGGCACGATGGAGATCGAATCGGCCCTGGTGAGCCACCCCTCGGTGGCGGAGGCGGCCGTGGTGGGCCGGCCCGACGAGCTCAAGGGGGAGGGGATCGTCGCCTTCGTCACCCTCGACGTGGGTGTTGAGGGCGATGCGGCCCTGGAGGCCGAGCTGCGCCGCCACGTGGGGCTGGAGATCGGCCCGATCGCCCGGCCGGACGTGATCCGCTTCACCGATGCCCTGCCCAAGACCCGCAGCGGCAAGATCATGCGTCGGATTCTGCGGTCCCTGGCGGCGGGGGAGGACGTCAGCGGCGACACCTCCACCCTGGAGGACCGCTCGGTGCTCGATGCCCTGAGGGTGTGAGGGCGCAGGCCTGGCCGGGTGGCCTCAGGCCGTCCCGGACCAGGCGCTGATCTGCTCGGCCAGCCGCTCCATGGACCGCTGGCGGGCCGGATCATCGGCCCACTCCCCCAGGAACTGCTTGCGCAGGCCGCCGCTGGCCGGGGTGAGGTGGTCCCCCGGCAGCTCCAGCAGGGTGGAGGCATCGCCGGCCCTGGCCTGCAGCACGCCGATCAGCCGGCCGCTCTGGTCGATGGTGTCGCGGCTGAAGCGCACCACCAGGTTGCGGGGCTGGCTGTAGCTGCTGCCGATCTGCCGCAGGGTGTCCTCCGGGGAGGGGCTGAACTCGCTGCGGAAGCGGAACTGCTGGCCCAGCTCCGCCAGGAAGGGGATCGAGCGCTCGGCCGAGAAGTTGTTGAAGCTGAGCGCCACCAGGCCATCGCAGCGGCGGCCGCCGTCGGGGGCGAGCAGATGCAGCTTGCAGCCGAGGCTGTGGCCCAGCCGGATCAGGGGGGAGGCGGCCCCGTCGGGGGCCAGCGGCTCCAGCTCCCGTTCCCGCTGCTGGCGGAACAGCCGCCAGGCGGCATTGGCCTGGGCCTGGTGGTCGAAGCCGGGCACGTAGCTCCAGGCGTGGATGCGCCAGCCCCGGGCCGCCAGGGCCTCGAGACAGCGGCGGTAGCTCAGCTGGGGGGAGGCCGCCAGGTAGCTGCCGCCGATGAACTCGATCAGCCCCCGGGGCCGCCCCGGGGGCTCCAGCCGCCAGAGCTCTCCCTGCTGTCGCCACGCCGTCATCGTCCTCTCCCCCCGTGCTGGATCGCGAGCGGCCTCAGGAGGCCTGGAGGCCGCGCAGGGCGTCGAGGGCCTCGCGCCGGTGGGCCGGCCCGTCCAGCAGGTTGTTGAACACGTGGCGGATCACCCCCGTGCCGTCGATGACGTAGGTGACCCGGCCGGGCAGCAGCCCCAGCACGCTGGGCACACCGAAGGCCTTGCGCAGCCGGTTGCCCCCATCCACCAGCAGCGGGAAGGGAAGCCGGTGGCGGTTGGCGAAGCGCCGGTGGCTGGCGGCATCGTCGCCGCTCACGCCCCACACCTCGGCCCCGAGCGCCTGCAGGTCGGCGTAGCTGTCCCGGAAGGCGCAGGCCTCCATGGTGCAGCCGGGGGTCTCGTCCTTGGGATAGAAGAACAGCACCAGGGCCTTGCCCTCCAGCCGGTCGCTGCGGCGTTCGCTGCCGTCCTGGTCGGGGAGGGCGATCAGGGGGGCGGTGTCGCCGGGGGCGAGGGCTGGGGCCACGGAGCGGGGGACGCAGGCAGGATCCGCCAACCCTAGGAAGCCGGCACCGGCGAGGACGGGCACCGGGTCGGGGGGATGGGGGCGATGGGACCTTGCCCGACTTGCGACCATGGATCAGCGAGCGCATGACGCCGATGCAGGAGCAACCCGGTCTCTGGCAGCAGAACGACCTGCTGGGCCTGGCCGCCCCGGAGCCCGCGGCTGCCTCAGCGCCTGCGGCTGCCCCGGTGCCGCCCCCCGCGCCACCGTCAGAGCGATCGGCCCCATCGGCCCTCCAGACCCCCATCGAACCGCCTCGCCCGGTGCCCATCTCCCTTCCCGCCTGCGCAGGGCGTCCCCAGCGGGCCCTGCCGCGGGGGCCCGAGACCCTGCTGATCCTGGACACGGAGACCACCGGCCTCTCCACCCTCCAGGGGCAGTGCATCGAAGTGGGGGCGATCCTGTTCCACGTGCCCCACAGGGCGGTGCTTTCCCAGGTGTCCTTCCTGCTGCCCTGCCCGGCCAACGCCGCCGAGGCCATCAATGGCATTCCCGCCGCCGTGACCCGGCTGGAGCAGCCCCGGCAGGAGGCCCTGGACTGTTTCCTGGCGATGGTTGCCGCCTGTGACGCCCTGGTGGCCCACAACGCCGCCTTCGATCGCCAGTGGTTCGGTCTGGGGCCCCTGCCGTCCCTGGATCGCCCCTGGATCTGCTCGATGGAGGACATCCGCTGGCCGGCCGAGCGCCAGCTGCGCAGTGCCCCCTCGGTCCGTGATCTGGCCCTGGCCTACGGGGTGCCGGTGTGGGCCGCCCACCGGGCCCTCACCGACTGCATCTACCTGGCCCAGGTGTTCGAGCGCTGCGTCGATCTGGAGGCGCTGCTGCTGACCGCCCTGGAGCCCCGCAGCCTTTACCGGGCGGACCTTCCCTACGCCGAGCGCCACCGGGCCAGGGAGGCCGGTTTCCGCTGGAACGAGGCGGTGCCGCGGGCCTGGAGCCGCCGGTTGAGCCGGCGTGAAGCGGAGGCGCTGCCCTTCCCCGTCCAGCTCGTGGCGGATCCGATCGCCGCCGAGGGGCTGGCCCACAGCGCCTGAGGCCGGCGGCAGTTGGGCCGGGAATCTTCCGTTTTTGTTTCGATGCTTGAAGCAGAACCGGGGATCCTGGGCGCTCCAGCCCAGCCTCCCCACCCTTGGAGTGTTCTTCGGCGTCGGAGTCATGGTCACCCGGCCGCCGATCGGCTCCGTGGATGGCGTTGACCCCGCCCAGCAGAGTGTGCGCCGCTGGCAGACGGCCCGCACCTGGGCCCGGCTGATCCGGGAGGCGGAAGCCCTCTGGCGGGTCGATGTGCGGGCCCTGCGTCGGCTGGCCTCCCAGGAGCTGTTCCAGCTGGTCCAGGAGGTGCCCCCCCGGCTGCGGCGCCGGGTCAACCTCTGGCTGGTGCGCTTCAACGTGCTCACCCGCCTGCGCTGAGGCCCGGCGAGGCCCCGGGACACTGGAGATGGGCAAAAAAAATCAGCTGACAGGATCAGCTGACGGGAAGGAAAACCACCGGTGTTCGCGGGAGGCGAACGTTCGGAGGACCGGCTGAATCGGAGCGGCGGGATTTGAACCCACGACCCCCACTACCCCAAAGTGGTGCGCTACCAAGCTGCGCTACGCCCCGGCGGAATGAAGCTATCACAGCGTCCTGGGGGTCCCGCGCCGCCTGGAGAGCCGTCGCATCAGGCGGTTCGTGAGCCGCTGGCGACCCATGGTGGTGTACCCCCGCAGCCGCTCGCGACGGGCCAGCAGCCGCAGTTCCGCCAGCCCCATCGAGGCCAGCTGCAGTTCCGGCAGCCGCTGCCAGGCCATCGACGGCAGGGGCAGCTCGGAGCCTTCACGCCCCTCCGGGAAGCCCTTCAGGGCCCCACCGGCCATCCATTCGGGCACCAGGACGAACAGCACCGCCAGCAGCCCGTAGAGCTCCACCAGGCCCCTGGGCAGCGGATGCAACTGGCGCTTCGGCTGCTCCTGCTCCTCGGCGGGGTCTCTCACGAAAGGAAGGCCGGCGCCGGGGCTCCCGGCAGCAGGGCACTGGGGCCCCCCTGGCGCCACTGCAGCGGAGGCTCGCCGGAGGGGTTCAGGCGCACGGTCCAGAAGGCCAGGGCGAAACAGATCCCCACCGCGGCGATCAGGGCCACGATCACGACCCGATCGGAGAGGGGCTTCATACCTGTTCGCTGCGCACGCAGACCCGTTTGGTGGGCAGCTGCTCGAGGGTGAGTTCATCGCCCCGCAGGATCACCCGCAGGGACTCGTTCTGATAGCGCAGGCCCGGCGCGTCGGACGCCTCCCGGAACAGGGTGGCGCGGGTGCGGCCGGCGATCAGGGACGCCTGGGACGCGTTGCGCTCCAGGACCACCGAGAAACGGTCACCGCAGAGGAACCGTTCGCGGATGTCGTAGTTCTCCCACCACGGGGACTGCATCGCCAGCAGCGGCAGGAGTCCGAGCGCGAGCAGCGGGGGGGCGGCCATGGCGGAACCGGTCAGGCGAGGGCGATCGGCGCATTGTCGCCGCGAAGGACGCAATGGGGGATGGCCCAGTCATAGCTTTCCCACACGCGGGCGGGAAGGAGGTAGGTGGCACCGGGGAAGTCGCCCAGGGGAATCCCGGTGGGCTGGGCGGAGCAGTAGGGCCGGCTGCCGGGCTTGGCCAGGTATTGCTGGTGGTAAGGCTCGGCGAAGTGGAAGCGCTGGCCGCTGGCGATCTCCGTGGTGATGGTGCCTCCGCCGGCGGCCGCGAGGGCGGCCTGGTAAGCACCGCGGCTGGCTTCGGCCAGGGCGAGCAGTGCCGGGTCGTCGACGTAGATGGCCGAGCGGTACTGGCTGCCCCGGTCGTTGCCCTGGCGGTTGCCCTGGGTGGGGTCGTGGCACTCCCAGAACAGCTTGAGCAGGTCGGCGAAGGAGACCCGGGCGGTGTCCCAGACCACCCGCACCACCTCGGCGTGGCCGCTGCGGCCGCTGCAGACCTGCTCGTAGGTGGGGGAGGCGAGCTGGCCGCCCGCGTATCCCACGGCGGTGCTGACCACCCCGGGAAGCCGCCAGAAGCCCTTTTCCGCCCCCCAGAAACAGCCGCAGCCGAACTGGGCCTCCGCCTGGCCCGCCGCCGGCGGGGCCGTCAGGGGGGTGCCGAGAACCGCATGCAGGCTGCCGCTGCCGGCTGGGCTGGTGTCGCTCGCAGGGCTGCTGAAGAGGCCGAACAAGGGGGTTTTTGCGGGGAAACCAGCCTAGGCAGCGCCCTGCTGGTCCTGCTGCGGCACCAGGGCGATGTGGTTCAGCAGGGTGGTGATGAAGGCGAACAGCAGGAAGGGCAGCGACAGCACCAGGATCAGCCCCACCCCCACCAGGGCGAACAGGGGCCTGCTCGCCCCCATCAGGGCCAGACCCGCCGCCAGGCTCACGAAGATCACCGCCATCCAGACCAGCACCTGGCCGTAGATGTCACCGAAGGTCAGGGTGCAGCGGATGTTGTACGGCTGCTGGCTGAGGAACGACGGGGTGGGGGCCATGGGGACGGCGTGGCAGGCGTTGGGGAAACCACGGCGTTTCCAGATAAGCCCAGCCGGCGCCCTGGATGCGGGCTGCTCAACAACTGTTAGAAACCGCCTCAGGCGGCCTGGAGCTGGCGGACGGCCTCCTCCCGGTCCCAGAGCCGGCGGTAGGTGCCCTCCTGCTGCAGCAGGTCGTTGTGGTGGCCTTCCTGCACCAGGTGGCCCGCCTCCAGCACCAGGATCCGGTCGCAGGCCGCCGCCGCCGAGAGCTGGTGGCTGATCATCACCACCGTGCGCCGCTGCTCCTCGCGCACCGAGCGCAGGATGCCCGCGGCGGTGGTGTTGTCGACGCTGGCCAGGGCGTCGTCGAGCACCAGCAGGGGGGCGTCCACCAGCAGGGCCCGCCCCAGGGCGGTGCGCTGGCGCTGGCCGCCGCTGAGGGTGATACCCCGCTCCCCCACCAGGGTGCGGTAGCCGTCGGGGAAGCCCTTGATGTCCCCCTCCAGGCGTGCCTGGCGGGCGGCCTCCTCGACCCGGTCCATGCCGGCCTCCGGGTCGCCGTAGCGCAGGTTGTCGGCCAGGCTGGCGGTGAACAGGTAACCCTCCTGGGGCACCAGGGCCACCTGCCGACGCAGGTCGCTCAGCCGCAGCCGCGTCACGTCGACGCCGTCGAGGAACAGCTGGTCGGGCGGCACCTCCACCATCCGCCCCAGGGCCCGGGCCAGGGTGGTCTTGCCGCAGCCCACCGGACCCACCACCGCCACCAGTTCCCCCGGGTGGATCGTGAAGCTGAGGTTCTCGAGGGACGGTTGCCCCGCCCCCGGGTAGCGGACCGTGAGCCCCCGGGCCACGACGGCCCCGAGCGCCGGCCGGGCCGGGGGCAGGGGATCGGCGGGGGAGACGATGGCGGGGGGATGGCTGAGCAGGGATTCCACCCGCTCCAGGCTCACCTGACCGGTCTGGAAGGTGTTGAGGGTGAATCCCAGCAGGGCCGTCGGGAAGACCAGGCGCTCCACGAACAGGATCAGGGCCACCAGATCGCCGATGCTGAGCCGACCGCTCTCCAACTGGCCGCTGCCCAGGGCCAGCAGCAGCAGCAGGCTCAGGGAGGCGATTCCCTCCAGCATCGGGAACAGGGTGCTGCGGGTGCGCGCCAGGGAGAGCTGGGCGTCCAGGTACACCTTGTTGAGGTCGGCGAAGGCCTTCTCCTCGGTGGCCTCCTGGCCGTAGATCTTGATGGCGCCGATGCCGCTGAGGTCCTCCTGGACCAGGTCACTGAGGTTGGCCAGCACCTCCTGCTGGCGCCGCTGCTGCTTCATCATCCGGCCGCCGAACAGGCGCACCACCATCAGCATGCCGGGATAGAGGGAGACCGCCGCCAGGCTCAGCAGCGGATCGATCGCCAGCATCGCCGGCAGGGTGAGGGCATAGGCCAGCACCGTGTTGGTGAGGCTGAGCAGGGCGAAGCCCAGCAGCCGCCGGATGTTCTCCACATCACTGGTGGCCCGGCTGATCACCTCACCGCTGCCGGTGGTCTGCACCCAGCCCGGGTCCTGGGTGAGCACGTGGTCGAAGATCCGCTCCTTGAGGCTCGCCTCCACCTGGCGGCCCACTCCGAACACCAGCATCCGGGAATAGAGCCGGGTGGCCCCCATCACCGTGGCCATCACGATGATCAGTCCGGCCACGCCGAGCACGTCCGCCAGCACGAAGCCGGGCTTGAGCTCGTTGATCGACTGCCGCACCACCAGCGGAATCGCCACCCCCAGCAGGTTCACCACCACCAGGGCGGCGGCCCCCACCAGCACCGTGCGTCTGTGGGGCCGGAGGTACCGCCCGATCAGATCCAGCCGCAGGGCAGCCATGCAGGAAGGCGGGGCAAGAGGGTCCCTAACCTAGGCATCACTCCCCTGGCCCCCGGGCCGCCCGGGCCATGGACGACCAGAACCATCCCCTCCATGCCATCGACCGGGAGACGGTCGACCGGCTGCTGGCGGTGGAGCGGCCTGAGGACGGCCACCTGGTGGATGCGGCCCGGCTGCAGATGCGCTACGCGGGCTTCCCCGGAGCCGCCGACATCCGCGACGACCTCGAGCGGGTCCTGCGGCTCTGGGGTCTGGAAGTCGGCACGCTCCACGCCCGCACCCGGGCCATCTGGGCGGCAGGCTTCCGGCCCGGTGCCGCACCGGTGGCCGAAGCGGTGGGCTCGGGCTTCGACACCTCCTCCGACGACGCCGGCTGAGGGGCGGCGGCGGGACAGTTGGACCCGGTTGGTCAGATTGGCCCACTTCGGGCGATAGTGGGGGCGTCCCCATCACCCGGCCCGGCGTGCTCTGCACCCGGGCTTTTTCTTGCGCTCCTGTCCCCCGTTCCAGTCCATGGCCGGACTCCCGTAAGTTGCCGCTGATGCTTCAGCGTTCGGTGATGTCCGCCTCCCCCACCTGGCCCCAGCTGCTGGAGCAGCTCCTCAACGGACGGGATCTCCAGGCCGACCAGGCCGCCGCCCTGATGCGGGGCTGGCTGGCCGGCAGCATCGACCCGGTGCTCACCGGAGGCCTGCTGGCCGCCCTGCGGGCCAAGGGCACCAGCGGCGAGGAACTGGCGGCGATGGCCGCCGTCCTGCGGCAGGCCTGCCCCCTGCCGGGCGAACGGCCGCCGCTGGAGCTGATCGACACCTGCGGCACGGGCGGGGCCGGGGCCGACAGCTTCAACATCTCCACCGCCGTGGCCTTCACGGCGGCCGCCTGCGGTGCCCATGTGGCCAAGCACGGCAACCGCAGCGCCAGTGGCCGGGTCGGTTCGGCCGACGTGCTTGAGGCCCTGGGCCTCGACCTGGGGGCTCCCCTGGCGACGGTGGTGGAGGCCCTGCCGCGCACCGGTGTGACCTTCCTGTTCGCCCCGGGCTGGCATCCCGCCCTGGTGGGCATGGCCCCCCTGCGCCGCACCCTTGGCGTGCGCACCGTGTTCAACCTGCTGGGTCCGCTGGTCAATCCCCTGACGCCCGAGGCCCAGGTGCTCGGGGTGGCCCGGCCCGACCTGCTCGATCCGATGGCCGACGCCATGCGCCGGCTCGGTCAGCGGCGGGCCGTCGTCGTCCACGGCCACGGCGGCCTCGATGAGGCCACCCTCTCGGGTCCCAGCGAGCTGCGCCTGCTCGAGGACGGCGAGGTGCGACGCGACTGGCTGGATCCTGCAGCGCTGGGTCTGGCCCCGGCGGATCTGGAGGCCCTGCGGGGTGGGGATGTGGCCGCCAACCGCGCCATCCTCGAGGCGGTCCTGCAGGGCGGCGGCACCCGGGCCCAGGCCGATGTGGTGGCCCTGAACGCCGCCCTGGTGCTCTGGGCCGCCGGGCTGGAGCCGTCCATCGCCGCGGGTCTGGAACGGGCCCGCCAGGCCCTGGGCGCCGGCAGCGCCTGGGCCAGGCTGGAGGCGCTGCGCGCCGCCCTGTCGGGGTCTGAAGGATGATCGGGATTCCTGCCGACGCCCCCCTGGACACCCCACAGGTGGCCCCCGAGGCCCCCAGCACCGACGGCGACACGCCGGCCGTGCTCGTTCTGGCCGATGGCACCGTGCTGCGGGGGCTGGCCTGCGGCGCCCGCGGCAGCGTCTGCGGCGAGGTGGTCTTCAACACCGGCATGACCGGCTACCAGGAGGTGCTCACCGATCCGAGCTACGCCGGGCAGTTGATCACCTTCACCTACCCGGAACTCGGCAACACCGGCGTCAACGGCGAGGACCTGGAGGCCGACCACGCCCACGCCCGCGGCTGCATCCTGCGCCAGCTCGCCCCCACGCCCAGCAGCTGGCGCTGCCAGGAGACCCTCGACCACTGGCTGGTCCGCCAGGGGGTGGTGGGCATCCGTGGCGTCGACACCCGCGCCCTGGTGCGCCACCTGCGGGAAGGCGGCGCCCTCAACGGCGCCATCGGCAGTGACGGCACCGACCCAGCCGCGCTGCTGGAGCGGGTGCGGGCCGCCCCTTCGATGGACGGACTCAACCTGGCCGCCCAGGTGAGCACCCGGGAGCCCTACACGTGGGACCGCAGCTGCGCGGCCGGCTTCGACGCCAGGCTGCAGGCCTCTCCCGACCGTCCCTACCGGGTGGTGGCGATCGATTTCGGCATCAAGCGCGCCATCCTCGAGCGCCTGGTGGCCCATGGCTGCGCGGTCACCGTGCTGCCGGCGGACGCCACCCTGGAGCAGGTGCTGGCCCTGGAGCCGGAGGGGGTGTTCCTCTCCAACGGCCCCGGCGACCCGGCCGCCGTGGCCGAGGGCATCGCCCTGGCCAGGGACCTGCTGCTGCAGCCCCAGCTGCCCGTCTTCGGCATCTGCCTGGGCCACCAGATCCTCGGCCTGGCCCTGGGGGGGCGCAGCTTCAAGCTCGGCTACGGCCACCGCGGCCTCAACCACCCCTGCGGCTCGCCCGGTTCGGTGGAGATCACCAGCCAGAACCACGGCTTCGCCCTTGATGCGGCCTCCCTGCCGGCCGAGCGGGTGCGGATCACCCACCTCAACCTCAACGACCGCACCGTGGCGGCCCTGGCCCTGCGCCAGCAGCCCGTCTTCGGTGTCCAGTACCACCCGGAGGCCAGCCCAGGTCCCCACGACGCCGACCACCACTTCGCCCGCTTCGTGGCGTTGATGGCGGAACGTCGCTGAATCGGCACGTTTCGTTGCGGTTCCCGCATTCTGGATCGGGGTCTCTACAGTTCGGCGCGTTCAACTCCTTGAGGACTGGGGCCATCACCGACCTGCAGCGACTGACCGTCTCCCTGAGAGGGGGCAGCGAACGGCGGGATGCGTGCCTGCTGTTCAGTTTCACGGGGCAGCTGGACGCCTATTCCGACAAGCAGTTCACCGAATTCATCACGGACCGCCACAAGGGAGAGACCCTCCCGGTGGTCATCGACCTGAGCCGGATCGATTTCATCGACTCCTCCGGACTCGGCGCCCTGGTGCAGCTGGCCAAACTGTTCAACGACAGCTCCCGCCAGTTCATCGTCGTCGGCAACGCCCGGGTCGTCCAGACGGTCAAGCTGGTGCGCCTGGAAGCCTTCCTGCACCTGCAACCCGATCTGGAGTCCGCCCTTGGCAGCCTCGCCCCCGCCTGAGGGGCCCGGCCACTGGATGGCCTCCGTGCCCCCCCAGGCACCATCCACGGAACTCGCCACGGCCCAGCTGGCCTGGCTGGGGGATGCGGTCTGGGAACTGCACCAGCGGCTGCGCCACTGCCGCCAGCCGGCCCGGGCCGCCGATCTGCACCGGGCGGTGGTGGCGGAAGTGCAGGCCGAAGCCCAGGCCGAGGCCTTGCGGCGACTGGATCCCCTGCTCAGCGAAGCGGAACGCCGCCTGGTCCTGCGCGGACGCAACCAGGCCGGGCGGGGCCCCCGCCGCGGCGCGCCCCAGGCCTATGGGCAGGCCACGGGATTTGAGACGATGCTGGGATGGCTTTTTCTGCAGGACCCCAGACGGCTGGCTGAGCTGCTGGACCATCTCGAGAAGACCGAACCCCGTTCCCCATCCGCCAGCCCATGAGTCCCTCCCCTGACCGCCGCGGCGACCGTCGCCCCGACCGTCGTCCTGACCGCCGCTCCGACCCCGGCGCTGACCGGACCCCCCGGCGTCTCGGCTCCGGTGCCGGCGGGCGCCCCGTCAGCCGCGGTTCCGGCTCCGCCCGCCCCCGCCGCCCCGGAGAGGGCTACAGCCGTGACAGGCCCCCCTTCGATCGGGACCGTGGCGTTGAGAGGGGCGGTGAGCGGGGTGGCGAGCGCTCCGGTGCCCCCGATCGAGCCGGCGGCAGCCCCTATGGCCGTCGACCCTTTGAGGGCCGCCCCGGCGCCGATCGCCCCGACGACTCCCGCGGCGGCGGCGGCCGGCCGACCCGCGATCGGCGCCCTGGGGACCGCTTTGTCACCGCCCGCCCCTCCTTCGGCCGCCCCGTCCCCGGCCGCTCCGGCGCCGGACGCCCGACCAGCGGCCGTCCCATCCCGTCGCGGACGGGGCCGGCCCGCCGCGGCCCGGCCCTGTTCCGGGACGCTGACCGCGCCCCGCGCCCCTTCCAGGGCCGCAGCGGCCCCGAGCGGCCGGAGTCCGACGGCTCCGATGTCGATTTCCGTGGCGCGGCGGAGGCCTTCGCCGCCTCCGCCCCCACCGACCTGATCTGGGGCCGCCACACCACCCAGGCCACCCTGGAGAGCGGCCGGCCGATCCACCGGGTGTGGTGCACGCCTGAGATGCGCTTCAACCCCCGGTTCCTGCAGCTGCTGCGGGAGGCCAAGGCCTCCGGCGTGCTGGTGGAGGAGGTGACCTGGGCGCGCCTGGGCCAGCTCACCGGCGGGGCCGTGCACCAGGGCATCGTGCTCCAGCCCGCCGCCGCCGAGACCCTCGACCTGACCAGCCTGATCGAAGGCTGCCGCAGCATCGGTGAAGCACCCCTGCTGATCGCGGTGGACGGCCTCACCGACCCCCACAACCTCGGCGCCATCGTCCGCAGCGCCGAGGCCTTGGGGGCCCATGGCATGGTCCTGCCCCAGCGACGCAATGCCGGCCTGACCGGCTCGGTGGCGAAGGTGGCGGCCGGCGCCCTCGAGCACCTGCCGGTGGCGCGGGTGGTGAACCTCAACCGCTCCCTCGACACCCTCAAGCAGGAGGGCTACCGGGTGGTGGGTCTGGCCGAGGAGGGCACGGTCAGCCTGGAGGAGGTGGACCTGGAGGGGCCGCTGGTGGTGGTCACCGGTTCGGAGGGGGACGGCCTGTCGCTGCTCACCCGCCGCTCCTGTGACCAGCTGGTGCGCATTCCCCTGCGGGGCGCCACTCCGAGCCTCAATGCCTCCGTGGCCACGGCGCTGCTGCTCTACGAAGTGGCCCGGCGCGGCTGGATGCGGGGCCTGACGGGCACCGCCCCCGCCCCCAGGATCGTGCGGCCCTCGATGCCGGCGCCCCCCGACCCCGAGCCGGAGACCCGGCCCGAAGCTGTGGTGCTGCCGGAGACGGTGGCCATGCCGGACGTGGAGGGTGCCCCTGACGCGGAGGTCATGGCCGAACTGGATGCCCCGTTCCTGGACGAAGCAGCGGCTGAGGAGCTCGACGAGGAGCTCGATGGTGACAACGGCCCTGCCTGGAGCCACCAGGAGGCTCAGGCCGAACCGGTAGCCACCGAGCTGGCCGAATCGGTAGCCACCGAGTCGGCCGAACCGACCGCCGCCGAACCCGACCCGGAGGACCTCCCGGTGATGCCGGAAGCGTCGCCTGCGCCGCTCGCCGAGCCCCAGGCGAACCCCCTGGAGCCCTTGCCCTATCTGCCATCGGCCCAGCCGGGCTTCGACGGTGACATCCGCCTCTGATGGCACCGGAGGGGGCGGCCCAGCCGCCCCCCAGAATGGCCACCTCGCCTCCCCCTCCCCTTCATGAACCCACTGCTCTGGCCCACGCGCGGCATCGCCAATGGGTTGGGCCTGGCCTGGTGGGCGCGGGTGGAGACCCACTCCCCCGACGCGGTGTACTGGTTCGGGCCCTTCGTGCGTCGGCGGACGCTGGAGCAGGCGCTGCCCGCCTTCCTGGACGACCTTCGGGCGGAGTCACCGGCTTCCCTGGAGCACCAGTGCCTGCGCACCGGTCGCAGCGAGCCGTTCACCGAATTTTCCGATCTGGCCGGCTGATTCTGGCCGACTGATAGCGTCCATCGCAGCTGGCTAGCGGTTGGATGGGCATCGCCGAATGGCGGGAGCAGCTTCAGCGGGGCGAGGTGTCGGCCCGGGAGCTCACGGATCGCCACCTGGCACGCATCGCGGCGGTGGATCCCACCGTGCATGCCTTTCTGGAGGTCACCGCCGAGCGGGCGCGGGCCGATGCCGATCGCATCGACGCGGCACGGGCGGCTGGTGAGGCCCTGCCCCCCCTGGCCGGCATTCCCCTGGCCATCAAGGACAACCTCTGCACCAAGGGGATCCGCACGACCTGCTCCAGCCGCATGCTGGAGAACTTCGTTCCCCCCTACGAATCCACGGTGACCGAGCGGCTCTGGCGGGCCGGTGCGGTTCTGCTGGGCAAGACCAACCTCGATGAGTTCGCCATGGGCAGCTCCACCGAGACCTCCGCCTTCGGCGCCAGCCGTAACCCCTGGAATCCGGATCGGGTGCCCGGCGGCAGCTCCGGCGGCAGTGCGGCCGCCGTGGCCGCCGGTGAATGCATCGGTTCGCTCGGCTCCGACACCGGCGGTTCGATCCGCCAGCCCGCCAGTTTCTGCGGGGTGGTGGGCCTCAAGCCCACCTACGGCCGGGTGAGCCGCTGGGGACTGGTGGCCTTCGCCTCCTCCCTCGACCAGGTGGGCCCGTTCAGCAGCAGCGTGGCCGATGCCGCCGAGCTGCTGCAGGTGATCGCCGGGGAGGACCCGCGCGATGCCACCTGTCTGCGGGCGCCGGTGCCCGACTACGCCGCCGACCTGGCGAAGCCCATCAAGGGCCTGCGGGTGGGGCTGATCCGCGAGTGCTTCGACCAGGAGGGGCTTGACCCTGCGGTGAAGGCCTCGGTGCTGGCGGCCGCCGCCCAGCTGGAGGCCCTGGGCTGTGAGCTGGTGGATGTGAGCTGCCCCCGTTTCAACGACGGCATCGCCACCTACTACGTGATCGCCCCCTCGGAGGCGTCCGCCAACCTGGCCCGCTACGACGGCGTCAAGTACGGCTTCCGGGCCGCTCCCGGCGAGCCCGGCAGCGATGGCCTGGCAGCGATGACCGCCCGCAGCCGGGCCGAGGGCTTCGGCGAGGAGGTGCAGCGGCGCATCCTGATCGGCACCTATGCCCTCTCCGCCGGCTACGTGGATGCTTACTACCGCAAGGCCCAGCAGGTGCGCACCCTCATCCGTCGCGATTTCGACCGCGCCTTCGAGACCGTCGACGTGCTGCTGACCCCCACCTCGCCCACCACCGCCTTCCCCAGCGGCGCCCACGCCGGCGATCCCCTGGCCATGTACCTGGCCGATCTGCTCACCATCCCCGCCAACCTGGCGGGCCTGCCGGCCATCAGCGTGCCCTGCGGCTTCGACGCCCAGGGCCTGCCGATCGGCCTGCAGCTGATCACCGGCGTGCTGGAGGAGCCCAAGCTGCTGCGGGTGGCCCATCAGTACGAGCAGGCGGCCCGGGTGATGGACGCCCGGCCCGCGGCGGCGCTGGTGGCCTGAGCAGGAGGCCGACTCCCAACCCTCCGGGATGGGCCACCGGCCAGGTCCCTAGTGTGGTCGTCTCGATCGGGTGTCGCCGGCGATGAACCCGGACGAAGCGGCGATCCGAAACGTGCTGGATCGGTGGGCCGAGGCCACCCGCGAAGGTCGGCAGGACGACGTTCTTGCCCATCATCAGGACGATCTGGTGATCTTCGATGTCCTGTCGCCGCTGCGGTACACCTCGGCGGCGCAATACCGGGACAGCTGGGAGTCCTGGCAGCCGGACGCCCTGGGCCCCCTGACCTTCGCGTTGCAGGATCTCGCTGTCGAGGCGGGAGCTGATGTGGGTTATGCCTTTGGTCTGCTCCAATGCGGGGGGACACTCCCGGACGGACAGACGTTCAGCGATACGGTCCGCATCACGTTCTGCCTGCGCAAGGGTGATGGGCAATGGAAGGTTGCCCACCAGCATGTGTCCAAACCGATCGAAAGAGGCTGATTGATCGTGCGAGCCGCCATCGAGATCCAGAGGAAGCGCTGCCTGGCCGTCCTGCTGGTCCTGTTCACCGCAGCCTCGCCTGTCCGGGCTGATCAGGACAATGTCCGCTGCCTGCGATCCATCGGGGTGGAGCCTCTTCAGAGACTTCAGTTCGGCCTTCGAGCCAACAGTGATTCCAGCGCCTACGCCCTCTACCAGGGGAGTCCCGGCCCCATCCCCCTGAAACTGTTGAAGGTGACCGAGCTCAGGCGGGTCGAAGGGGGAAGGCCATCGGAGTTCGAGACGCAGTGGATGGAAGTGACGGCCCCGGCTTCCGCAGGGCGCTTTGTCTACACCAACCAAGGCGCTCTGATCGATGATTTCCATTACATCGACAACGATGGAAGGATCGTCAGATTCGTCGATGATGCCGATGTCCTGGAGGTCGGCCGCTGCAGCTGGGCACCGCCCTAGGCCGTCCATGGCGAGCTGATTCCGCCGGGGCACCAGATCTGGTGTTTCCCCCGGTAAGGTGGGCACCTCATGTGGTGGCGCTGCCCGCCGACGCCGTGGCCTTCGTTCCGCTCCACAACCACAGCGACTACAGCCTGCTGGACGGGGCCTCCCAGCTGCCGGCGATGGTGCAGCGGGCCGTGGAGCTGGGCATGCCGGCCCTGGCCCTCACCGACCACGGGGTGATGTACGGCGCCATCGAGCTGCTGAAGCTCTGCACCAAGGCGGGCATCAAGCCGATCATCGGCAATGAGATGTACGTCATCAACGGCTCGATCGAGGATCCGCAGCCGAAGAAGGAGCGTCGCTACCACCTGGTGGTGCTGGCCAAGAATGCCGTCGGCTACCGCAACCTGGTCAAGCTCACCAGCATCAGCCACCTGCGCGGCATGCGTGGCCGGGGGATCTTTTCGCGGGCCTGCATCGATAAAGCCCTGCTGCGGCAGTACAGCGAAGGGCTGATGGTGGCCACCGCCTGTCTGGGCGGTGAGATTCCCCAGGCGATCCTGCGCGGTCGCCCGGAGGTGGCCCGGGAGGTGGCGAGCTGGTACCGGGAGGTGTTCGGTGACGACTTCTACCTGGAGATCCAGGACCACGGCGGCCTCGAGGACCGCATCGTCAACGTCGAGATGGCCCGGATCAGCGCCGAGCTGGGCATCCCCCTGATCGCCACCAACGACGCCCACTACCTCACCAGCAACGACGTCGAGGCCCACGACGCCCTGCTGTGCGTGCTCACCGGCAAGCTGATCAGCGACGAGAAGCGCCTGCGCTACACGGGCACCGAATACATCAAGAGCGAGGCGGAGATGGCCCGGCTCTTCGCCGACCACCTCGAGCCGGAGGTGATCGCCGACGCCATCGCCAACACCGCCCGGGTGGCGGAGAAGGTGGAGGACTACGACATCCTGGGGCGCTACCAGATGCCCCGCTTCCCGATCCCCGAGGGCCACACCGCGGTGAGCTACCTCAGCGAGGTGGCCCACCAGGGCCTGCGGGACCGGCTGGGGATCGCTGCCGACGCCGCCATCGATCCGGCCTACGGGGAGCGGCTGGCGTTCGAGCTGCAGGTGATGGAGCAGATGGGCTTCCCCACCTACTTCCTGGTGGTGTGGGACTACATCCGCTTCGCCCGCGAGAACGGCATCCCGGTGGGGCCGGGCCGGGGCTCGGCCGCCGGCTCGCTGGTGGCCTATTCCCTCGGCATCACCAACATCGATCCGGTGGAGCACGGCCTGCTGTTCGAGCGCTTCCTCAACCCGGAACGCAAGTCGATGCCTGACATCGACACCGACTTCTGCATCGAGCGCCGCGGTGAGGTGATCGAGTACGTGACGCAGCGCTACGGCGAGGACAAGGTGGCCCAGATCATCACCTTCAACCGGATGACCTCCAAGGCGGTGCTCAAGGACGTGGCCCGGGTGCTCGACATCCCCTACGGCGAAGCCGACCGGTTGGCCAAGCTGATTCCCGTGGCCCGGGGCAAGCCCGCCAAGCTCGCCGAGATGATCGGCGCCGAGTCGCCGGTGCCGGAGTTCCGCGAGAAGTACGAAAACGACCCCAAGGTGCGCCACTGGGTCGACCTGGCCCGCCGCATCGAGGGCACCAACAAGACCTTCGGTGTCCACGCCGCCGGGGTGGTGATCGCCGCCGAACCCCTCGACGAGCTGGTGCCCCTGCAGCGCAACAACGACGGCCAGGTGATCACCCAGTACTTCATGGAGGACGTCGAGGCGATGGGCCTGCTGAAGATGGACTTCCTGGGCCTCAAGAACCTCACCATGATCGAGAAGACGATCGAGCTGGTGGCCCAGGCCGAGGGGGAACGGCTCGACCCCGACGCCCTGCCGGCCAACGATCCGGGCACCTACGCCCTGCTGGCCCGGGGCGATCTGGAGGGCATCTTCCAGCTCGAATCCAGCGGCATGCGCCAGATCGTCCGTGATCTCAAGCCCTCCTCCCTGGAGGACATCTCCTCGATCCTGGCCCTTTACCGGCCGGGCCCCCTCGATGCGGGCCTGATCCCCAAGTTCATCAACCGCAAGCACGGCCGCGAGGCCATCGATGTGGCCCACGCCAAGCTGGAGCCGATCCTCAAGGAGACCTACGGGATCATGGTCTACCAGGAGCAGATCATGCGGATCGCCCAGGATCTGGCGGGCTATTCCCTCGGTGAGGCCGACCTGCTGCGGCGGGCGATGGGCAAGAAGAAGGTGTCGGAGATGCAGAAGCACCGCCACCAGTTCGTCACCGGCGCCAGCGAACGGGGTGTGGAGGCCGCCATCGCCGACGCGCTGTTCGACCAGATGGTGCTGTTCGCCGAGTACTGCTTCAACAAGAGCCACTCCACCGCCTACGGCGCCGTCACCTACCAGACCGCCTACCTCAAGGCCCACCATCCGGTGGCCTACATGGCGGCCCTGCTCACGGTGAATGCCGGCACCACCGACAAGGTGCAGCGCTACATCGCCAACTGCCAGGCCATGGGCATCGAGGTGATGCCGCCGGACGTCAATGCCTCCGGCATTGACTTCACCCCCGTGGGCAAGAAGATCCTCTTCGGCCTCTCCGCCATCCGCAACCTGGGCGATGGCGCCATCCGCCAGTTGATCGAGGCCCGCGCCAGCGGCGGCCCCTTCCTGCACCTCGCCGATCTCTGCGACCGGATCCCGGGCCAGCAGCTCAACCGCCGGGCGCTTGAGTCGCTGATCCACTGCGGCGCCCTCGATGGCCTGGAGCCCAAGGCCAACCGGGCCCAGTTGATGGCGGACCTCGATCTGGTGCTCGACTGGGCCAGCTCCCGGGCCCGCGACCGGGCCAGCGGCCAGGGCAACCTGTTCGATCTGTTCGGCGGCGGGGCTGCCGGGGCTTCGGAGGGCGCCGCTGCCGTGGAGGCCCCCGCCCCGCCGAAGGCCGCTCCGGTGCCCGATTACCCCCCCACCGAGAAGCTGAAGCTGGAGAAGGAGCTGCTGGGCTTCTACATCTCCGACCACCCCCTGCGCCAGCTGGCGTCCCAGGTGCGGCTGCTGACGCCGATCGGCCTGGCCAATCTCGAGGAGATGGCCGACAAGGCCAAGGTGAGCGTGGTGGTGATGGTGAGCGAGATCCGCCAGGTGACCACCCGCAAGGGGGACCGCATGGCCGTGCTGCAGCTGGAGGACCTCACCGGCTCCTGCGAGGCGGTGGTGTTCCCCAAGAGCTACGCCCGCCTGGCCGACCACCTGATGGTGGATGCCCGCCTGCTGCTCTGGGCCGGCGTCGACCGCCGCGACGACCGGGTGCAGCTGCTCGTGGACGACTGCCGCAGCATCGAGGACCTGCAGCTGGTGATGGTGGAACTGGCGCCCGAGCAGGCCGGCGACATCGCCGTCCAGCACCGCCTGCGGGAATGCCTCACCCGCCACCGGCCTGGCCAGGACGAGGCGGGGGTGCGGGTGCCGGTGGTGGCGCTGGTGAAGCACCAGGACGAAACCCGCTTCGTGCGCCTGGGGGGTCAGTTCTGCGTCGCCGACGCGCCTGCGGCCGTGCAGACCCTGGCCTCGGCCGACTTCAGGGCCTGGCTGCGCTCACCCCTGGGGAGTGCCTGATCCTGAACCGGTGCCCGAAGCGCCCTGGCGCATCGCCCGCACCGACGCCCGCACCCGGCCGATGTTGACGCCGATCTGCTCGAAGCCCAGCAGGCTGCCGGGAGCGTCCTCCCAGCTGGCCGAAAGCACGCCGTAGCTGAGGCCCAGCAGGCCGAGCAGGAAGAAGGCCCCGGAGCCCACCAGGGTGAGGCCGGGGGGGATGTCGAGCACCCCGCGGCTCACCAGCAGGTAGCTGGCGACGAACACCCCCATGCCGAGCACCGTGGGGGTGCCGGTGGCGATGGCGATGCGCCGCACCATGCGGTTGGCCACTGCATCCGGGATCACCTGCTGGCGGGGCGCCCTGGCCGGGGTCGGCACGGGGCGGTCCGCCCCGAAGGATTTCGGCTTCGGCCGACGGGCCATGGATCCGTCCTCAGCCGCGGATGCCGAGCTTCTTGATCAGTTCGGCGTAGCGGGTCTCGCTCTGGGCGCGGAGGTAGCCGAGCAGGCGCTTGCGGCGGCCGATCATCTTGAGCAGCCCCTGGCGCGAGGAGAAGTCGTGGATGTTCTTCTGCAGGTGGCCACTGAGTTGCTGGATCCGCTCGCTCAACATCGCGACCTGCACTTCCACCGAGCCGGTGTCGGTGCCGTGGGCCTGATGGGAATTGATCAGTTCCTGTTTCTGGGTGGTGGTGAGCGGCATGGGCGGATCTGAGCCCGAACGGTGCAAACCAACACCTTAACGTGCGGCCCGTTGACCCTCCCCAGGACCGACCCGATTCAGGCCACGGCGCGGGACAGCCAGCGCAGACTTTCCCGGATCCAGTCGTCGGCGCCGGCGGACCCATCGATCCCCGCGGCTACGGCCCGCAGGGCCCGGTGGATTTCCAGGGGCTCGTAGCCGAGGGCCACCAGGGTGATCTGCACCTCCTCGCGGCATGGGGCCGAAGGGACGCCGTCGACCCCATCGCCAGGCTCCCCGTCGTCCTCCAGGGGATCCACCAGGCCGCTGAAGCGCTCCTGCAGGCGGGCTCGCAGCTCCACCGACAGGCGCTCGGCCGTGCGCTTGCCCACCCCCGGAGCCAGGCAGAGGCTGCGCAGGTCGGCGTGGACGATGGCGCGCACGAGATCGGGCACCTCCAGCGCCCCGAGCAGGCCCAGGGCCATCTGGGGGCCCACGCCGCTCACGGCCACCAGTTCGCGGAACAGGTCCCGCTCACGCCGATCGGGGAAGCCGTAGAGGGTCCAGCCGTCGTCGCGGATGCTGTGGTGGATGTGCAGGACCAGTTCGCTGCCCTCCTCCGGCAGGCGGCGCCACTGCCGCAGGGTGAGCTGCACCTCGTAACCCACCCCCTGGCAGATCAGCAGCGCCCCGCAACGGTGAGCCTGCTGCCATGGTTCGGCCAGTCGCCCCTGCAGCCAGCCGATCATGGTGAGACGTGCGTCAGCCCCCATGCTGCCCCTCCTGCCAAGCCCCCCGGCTCGCCTCCCCTCGCTGCCGGCCCCGGTGCCGGCGCTGCTGCTGGCGGGGCTGCTGGCCGTGCTGCTGCTGCTGGGGGGCTGCGGCAGGGTCGGCCAGCCCCCCAGGAGCGTGCTGCTGGACGCCCTTTCTCTGCAGATCCAGCTCACCCAGGGAGCCATCGCCCAGGCCCTCGATCTCCAGGCGGACGGGATGCCTGAGGTGAGCCGGGTGCGGGTCGATGCCCAGGATGCCGTGGCCATCGGGGCGGACCGCGGCCTGCACCTCACCGGTCGCTTCGACTGGCGCCTGCCGGGGGATGCCATCCGGGTCGACAGCCCCTTCGAGCTGTACCTGCAGCCGGGCTCCAGGGGGGAGAGCTGGCGACTGGCCCGCCCCAGCGGCAGCAGCGACGGCAGCAGCCAGGACTGGATCACCGATCCCCTGCCCCTGCGCTCACGCGGCTGAAGGCTCCCCGTCGGAGAGCCGCAGCCAGCGGGCCACGTGCGGCAGGGTGAGGCCCTGCACCAGCAGGTTGATCACCACGACGCAGAAGACGATGCCGCCGGCGTTCTGCACCAGGGACGGCACCGCGGCCGGGTCGATGCCCCGCACCCTGGGGATGGCGTCGACCATCTCGAAACTCAGGGCGAGGGGAACGGCCCCCCGCAGACCGCACCAGGACACCAGGAGCGAATCCCGCCAGGTGAACGGGGAGAAGCGTTGCAGCAGCAGCACACTCACCGGCCTGGCCACCAGCATCATGGCGAGGGCGACGATGATGCCCTCCGGCAGCGCCGGCAGAAGTTCGAGCGGATGGACGCTCAGACCGAAGATCAGGAAGACGGTGATCTCGGTCATGTTGTTGAACGGCAGCAGGGTCTGCTGCAGGGCCTCCGGTGTGATCCGTTCGTTGCTGTAGGTGTGGTTGCGCAGCATCAGGCCCGCCACGTAGGCGCTGATGAAGCCGGAACCACCCATCAGCTCCGCCACGCCGTAGGAGATCAGGCTGATGGCGATGCCCAGGATCAGCAGCTGGTTGCTCTCACGCACCAGCCGGTTGAGGCTGAAGCGCCCCAGATAGCTCACGCAGACACCGATCAGCAGACCGGAGCCGATCTTCTGCAGGAACGTCTGCAGCTGCTCCACCACCACCTGCTGCCCGCCGCTGGCCCCCTCCAGGGTCGTCAGGCCGATCACCAGTCCCAGAAACAGGATGCCGGTGGGATCGTTGACGGAGGATTCGAACTGCACCAGGGCCGCCAGCCGCCGTGGGATCGCCCGCTCCACCAGCTGCAGCACATTCATCGTGGCCCCGGCGTCGGTCGACCCCAGACAGGCGGCGATCAGCATCGCCACGGCCAGCGGCACCTGCCGGAAACCGAGTTCGATGCCGGCCGCATCGGGGGAGGCCACAAACCAGATGATTCAGACCCAGCATCAGGCTGGAGATGATTACCCCTCCCACCGCCAGGATGATGCCGTATTCCAGAAAGCCGCGAATCGAGCGGATATCGGTTTCCAGTCCGGCGTTGAACAGCAGGATCGACAGACTCAGAACCTGCAGTCGCAGGATCGTGTCATGGCTGAACAGGGTGACGGAGGGGTTGATCAGCAGGCCGAACAACAGAACGCCGAGAATCGCCGGCACTCCGATCTTGAGCGAAAAGCGACTGATCGCCAGGGTGCCGAGAAAGATGCCGCCGATGGTCAGCATCATCAGCGGCAGGGGGACGATGCCGGGCGCGATCGGCGGCCTGATCAGTGGCGTCTCCGCTCCCTGACTGAAGCCCGCCACCACCGTGGCCAGCCAGCAATGGAGCCCAACGGGGAATGGCGGGGACAGCAGAGGGACCCAATCCGGCGGCGTCATCGTACGGGCGGCTTCTGCGTCGATGGCACCGCCCCGGCGACACCCGGAGGCTTGCCCAGGCAGATCAATGTGGCCACCAGGATCAGGCCCGCCCCAGCCGCCGTGGGCAGATCGATGGCTTCCCCGAAGATCCACCAGCCCCAGAGGGCGGCGAATCCCACCTGCACGTAGCTGATCGCCGTCGCCCGGGCCGCCGGCAGCTGGGTGAGGGCCTGGGTGAGCCCCACCTGGCCCAGCTGGGTGAACACCCCGATCGCCACCAGCCAGAGCAGCTCGGGCGGTGTGGGCAGCACCGGATCCAGCAGCACCGCCGGCAGGCTCAGGGGCACGGCCACGAGCGGAAAGTAGAGGATGATCACGGCCGGATGCTCGCTTTCCGCCAGGCGCCGCACGCTCACGTAGGCCACGGCGGTGAGCAGGGCGCCGGCCACCGCCACCAGCACCCAGAGCGCCGGCAGGGGGGCGCCGGCCGTGGGCCTGGCCACCAGCAGCACCCCCAGCCAGCCCAGCCCCATGGCCGCCAGCACGCGCCGCCCCAGCCGTTCGCCCAGCAGCAGCCAGGCCAGCAGCGCCGTGAAGGTGGGGTAGAGGTACTGGAGCACCGTGGCGGCGGCCAGAGGCAGGTGCACAACGGCGGCATAGACGCAGAACAGGGCGGCACTGCCCACCAGACCCCGCACCACCAGCAGCCCCCGGCGCTGCCCCCAGGGATCCACGCCGATCCGGCGGACCATCGCGTAGCTCAGGCCCAGGCTCACCAGGGCCCGGGCCAGCACCACCTCGGCCAGGGGGAGACGGTCGCCCACCTGCTTGACCCCCACCACCATCAGGCTGAAGGCGAGGGCGCTCAGCACCATCCAGGCCCCGGCCGGGAGGGCACCAGCGCCGCCGACGGGGCTGATTCGGTTCACCCGGCGATCTCCAGCGGTGGTGGCAGGCCCCAGAATGGCGCCAGTCCGACCACCACCGCTGGGGGGCGTGGCGCCCGTTGCTCCACTCCTTACCTCACAAGCCCTTCCCCTTGAGCCTGCACCCTTGAGCCTTCACCCTTGAGCCTTCCCCGTCTCCACCCCCGCACGATCGAGGCCGTCAAGGAGCGGGCCGACATCGTTGATGTGGTGGGGGAGCACGTGGTGCTCAAGAAGAAGGGCCGGGAATTCGTCGGGATCTGCCCGTTCCACGACGACAAATCCCCGTCGATGACGGTGTCGCCCGCCAAGCAGTTCTATTACTGCTTCTCTTGCGGGGCCGGCGGCAACGCCATCAAGTTCCTGATGGAGCTGCAGCGCACCAGCTTCAGTGAGGTGGTGCTGGATCTGGCGCGGAAGTACCAGCTGCCGGTCGAGACCCTCGACGGCCCCCAGCAGGAGCGGCTGCGCCAGCAGCTCTCCCGCCGCGACCGGCTGCACCGGGTGCTGGCTCTGGCGGCGGGCTGGTTCCAGGGCCAGCTGCGCTCACCGGAGGGGGCGGCGGCCCTCACCTACCTGCGCCAGAAGCGCGGCCTCAGCGAGACCACCCTCGAGGCCTTCCAGCTCGGCTACGCCCCGGCCGGCTGGGACGGCCTGCTGCAGCACCTGCAGCAGGTGGAGGGCCTCGGCCCCGACCTGCTGGAGGCGGCCGGCCTGGTGGTGGCCCGCAAGGGGGGCGGCGGCTTCTACGACCGCTTCCGCGACCGGGTGATGGTGCCGATCCGGGACCGCCAGGGCCGGGTGATCGGCTTCGGCGGGCGCGGCCTGGACGGGGCCGAGCCGAAGTACCTCAACTCCCCGGAAACGGAGGTGTTCGAGAAGGGCAAGCACCTGTTCGGGCTGGATCGGGCCGCCGACCCCATCCGCCGCGACGACCGGGCCGTGGTGGTGGAGGGCTACTTCGATGTGATCGCCCTGCACGCCGCCGGCATCACCAATGCGGTGGCAGCCCTCGGCACGGCCCTCAGTTCCAGCCAGATCACCCAGCTGTGCCGCTGCTGCGACAGCCGGCGCCTGATCCTCAACTTCGACAGCGACGGGGCGGGCATCCGCGCCGCCCAGCGGGCCATCGGCGAGGTGGAGCAGCTGGCGCTGCAGGGCCAGCTGGAGCTGCGGGTGCTGCACCTGCCCGCCGGCAAGGACCCGGACGAGTTTCTCCAGCAGCACGGCCCGGGGGAGTACCGCTCCCTGCTGGACCAGGCCCCCCTCTGGCTCGACTGGCAGATCGAGCAGGTGCTCGAAGGCAAGGATCTGGCCCGGGCCGACCAGTTCCAGCAGGCCGTCTCGGGGCTGGTGCAACTGCTGGGCAAGCTGCCCCAGTCGGCCGTGCGCAGCCACTACCTGCAGCAGGTGGCGGAGCGCCTCTCCGGCGGCCAGGCCCGGCTGGCCATCCAGCTGGAGGAGGACCTGCGTCAGCAGGTCAAGGGCCAGCGCTGGCACGGCCGTTCGGCGAAATGGGAGCAACCCGGGGAGGTGGGCCACCGGGAGCGGGCCGAGGCGGAGATCCTGCGTCTCTATCTGCACTGCCCTGCCTGGCGCGGCGTGATCCGCGCCGAGCTGCGCCGCCGGGAGCTCGATGACTTCGCCCTCCAGCACCACCGCCAGCTCTGGGCCGCCATCGGTGAACTGGAGGAGGACAACCTCGGGGCCGGCCGGCTCGAGGCCATCAACCGGGGCACCGACCCCGGCCTGGATCTGGCCGACCTCGATCTGCCCCGCCTGCTGGGCGACCGGCTGCTGGTGGAGCAGAGCGCCCTGCTCAGCCGCCTCACCCCCCTGCTGGAGCCCAGTGAGGTGCAGCGGCTGGCCCTGGCCCACCCACCCCTGCAGCTGCGGGGGGCCACGGCGTCGCTGGAGCGCCAGCGGGTGCTGCGCCGCTGCCGCCACCTGCTCGATGCCTGGTCGAGCCAGCGCCTCCAGACCCTGGAGCACTGCATCGCCCGGCTGCTGGAGGAGGAGCGCGACGCCCCCCCTGCGGCGGCCGCCCCCCCGGTCACCGGCGCCGGCCTCGACATGGAGACCCGCATCCACGACCTCTTCGACGCGCTCAACGGCGACGCCCTGCGCTTCCAGGAGGCCTACTACGCCGAACGCCGTTATCTGAATCAGCTGGATGACGGCCGCCGTGCCGGCTACGAGGAGACCCTCACGGCCCCGGCCGCCTGACGCCGGGATCCGCTCGCCGCCTTCCGTTCTGCCTACAGTTTCTGTGGAGGCAAGGTCCCATGGCGTCATATCCGGCCTTTCCCGTCCCCGCCGATGAGGATCAGCGGCTCCGCGACCTGGAGCGCTACGGGCTGTTCGAAGCCGACAGCGACGAGCACTTCGACCGGATCCTGGATCTGGCCGCCGCCATCTTCCGGACGCCCATCGTGGCCCTGTCCCTGGTGGAGGCCGACCGGCAGTGGTTCCTGGCCAAGCGGGGCCTCGACGTGCGCGAAACCCCCCGTGAGATGGCCTTCTGCGCCCACGCCATCGTCCACGACGACGTGATGGTGGTGCCCGATGCCCGCGCCGACGAACGCTTCCGCAGCAACCCCCTGGTCTTCGCCGATCCCCACATCCGCTTCTATGCCGGCGCGCCCCTGCAGACGCCGGAGGGCCACAACCTCGGCACCCTCTGTGTCATCGACCGGGAGCCCCGGGACCTCAGCGCCGAGCAGCGCGCCGTGCTGCACCGCCTGGCCCAGCTGGCCATGCGTGAACTGGACCTGCGGCGCCTCGCCCACCTCTGCCCGGTCACCGGCCTGCCCACCCGCCACACCTTCCTGACCATCGGCGAGCGGGAGTTCGCCCGGGCCCGCCGCGATCACCATCCCCTGTCGCTGCTGCTGTTCGATGTCGACAATCTGCGGCTGATCAACAACCGCTGGGGCCACGCCGCCGGCGACCGGGTGCTGGCCGATCTGGTCCAGCTGGCCCGCACCTTCCTGCAGGAGCAGGACTTCGCCGCCCGCCTGGGGGATGGGGAGTTCGCCCTGCTGCTGGTGGGCATCGACGCGGATCGGGCGATGGCCCTGGCCGAGGCCCTCCGCACCGCCGTCACCCACATGTCCGGGGTGCACACCCATTCCGACTTCCGCCTGCACATCAGCGGCGGCCTCACCGCCCTGGCCTCCCAGGATCACGCCTTCCCCGACCTGATCCTGCGGGCCGAGCGGGCCCTTGAGCTGGCCAAGGGCAACGGCCGCGACCAGGTCGCCAGCCTCTTCGAGCGCCCCTGAGGGCCTCAGGCCCGCACCACCGGCACATCGCTCAGGCGGGTGGTGGCCGCCCGGGACAGGCGCGAGCGGCGCATCGTCCAGCGGGGCCGCAGGCCGCAGGCGGCCCACTGCACCGTGCCGCTGCCGTAGCGGCGGTTGAGGCCGTCGACGGCGGCCATCAGGGCCTCGCGCCGCCGCTGCTGCTCCGGCGGCAGCGGCACCAGCAGATGGTGCTGCAGCAGCGTCACCGGCTGCAGATCCTGCAGCAGCACCCCCGCCTTCTGCAGTGGCTTGTGGGGCCGGAACAGCCGCTCGGCCAGGGGCAGGGCGGCGGCGAGCAGCACGGCGGTGTCGTTGCTGGGCAGGGGCAGGGCGACGGTGGCGGCGTTGGCGTAGAAGCGGGTGCCGTTGAAGGGGCTGCTGCGCACGAACACCGTGACGCTGCCCGCCCGCTGTCCCTGGCGGCGCAGCTTCTCGCCGGCCCGGCTGAGGTAGGTGGCGATCGCCTGCCGCAGGCCCTCGAGGCTGGTGACCGGCTCGCTGAAGCTGCGGCTGACGCAGGTTTCCTGCTTCGCCGGCGGCACCGCCACCAGGGGCAGGCAGCTGTGGCCGCGCAGCTCCTGCTGCAGACGCACCCCCACGACGCCGCAGCGGTGCCGCAGCTCGCCGCTCGGCATGTCGCGCAGGGCCCGGGCGTTGGCGATGCCCCGCAGCCGGCACCAGCGGGACAGCTTGCGGCCGATGCCCCAGACGTCCTCGATGGCGATGGCCTCCAGCCAGGGGCCCGGATCCCCCGCCTGGCCCAGGTCGAAGACGCCGCCATGGGAGGGGTCGCGCTTGGCGATGCGGTTGGCGATCTTGGCCAGAACCTTGGTGGGGGCGATGCCCACCGCCACCGGCAGGCCCAGCTGGCGGCGCACCTGGCGGCGCAGGTCTGTCCCCCAGGCGCTGAGGTCGCCGTCGCCGGGCGGGCGGTGCAGGCGACCGAAGGCCTCGTCGATGGAATAGACCTCCAGCTCCTCCACCCAGGCTTCGAGGCTGGCCATCAGCCGCTGGCTCATGTCGGCGTAGAGGCCGTAGTTGGAACTGCGCACCACCACGCCGCGGCGTTCCAGGTCGTGGCGCACCTGGAACCAGGGGGTGCCCATGGGAATGCCCATGGCGCGGGCCTCGGCACTGCGGGAGACGATGCAGCCGTCGTTGTTGGAGAGCACCACCAGGGGCTTGCCGATCACGGCGGGATCGAGGGCCGCCTCGCAGGAGGCGTAGAAGTTGTTGCCGTCGATCAGGACTGTGGCCTGGGCCATCGACCTCCCGGCAGCGAACGGATCACGTGCAGGGCCACGCCCCAGAGGCGGTCGTCGTCGCTGCCGCCGAGGGCCAGGGGCGGGTAGGCGGGGTTGGCCGCCTCCAGCCACCAGCGCGGCCCGCGGCGCACCAGGCGCTTGAGGGTGAAGCCCCCCTCCAGCAGGGCCACCACGATGCGGCCGGAGCGGGGAGCGACCCCCCGGTCCACGACGAGCAGGTCGCCGTGGCGGATGCCGGCGCCGACCATCGAATCGCCGCAGACGCGCAGCAGCAGGGTGCGCTCGGGGTGGAGGTTCAGCTGGGTGTTGAGGTCGACCCCCGGGCCGGGATCGGGGTGAAGGGGATCGGGGTGAGGGGGATCGGGCACGGGCCCCGGGCGACAGACTTCACCCTAGTACAGATGTACTGGTCAGTCCCCGTCTTCGAGCAGCAGCTGTTGAAAGGCGGTGTAGAGCTCCCGTTCGCTGTCGTCGGCCGGGGGTCGCCGGTTCGCCCCGGTCCGGGGGGTCGGGGTGCGGCGCCGGGTGGTGGCCCCGGGGGAGGCGCCAGGGCCGCTCGGGTCGCCACTTGGGCCACCACTGGGGCCCGGGCGGGGGCTGCCGGCGGGGGAGCTGCCGGCGGAGGTGGGAGGTGTCTCCAGCTGCCGCAGGCGCTCCAGCAGATGGGGCGGCACGCTGCCGTCGGCGCTGACGTTCATCAGGGCGCGGAACAGCTTCTGGGGGTCCTGCTCGGTTTCCACCGGATGGCGACGCTCGAGCGCCGATGAGCCGGGGGCCGGAGCGCCGGCGGCCGGGGTGGGAGGCGGCGGGGCGGGCAGCGGGCGGGGCAGCTGGCGGCCGAGGGCCTCCAGCCGCTCGCGGCTGCGGGCATCGAAGCTCATCGGGGCGGGCTCAGCTGCAGTTCAGTGTGTCGCGGGTGAGGCGGCCACTGACGGGATTGGTGCCGCTGGCGGCGGCACAGAGGCTGGTGAGGGCATCACCGCGCAGGGGCACGTTGGTGAAGTCGGCGCCGTCGATGAGCACCCCACGGAACTTGGTGTTGAAGGCGAAGGCGTCGTCGAGGCGGGCGTTGCGCAGGTCGGTGCCCTCGAACACGGCCGAATCCAGGGTGGCGTCCCGCAGGTCGCTGCCGCTCAGGTCGGCGTCCTGGAGCTTGGCGCCGAACAGGCTGGCGCCGCGCAGGTCGGCCCCCGAGAGATCGGCGTCGCGCAGGTTGGTGAGGTTGAAGGTGACACCGCGCAGGTCGGCACCGTGGAAATCGGCCCCGATCAGCACCTGTTTGGCGTAGTCCATCGCCGCCGCCACCGGCATGGGGCGGGCCAGCAGCAGCAGTCCATCCAGCAGCAGGGCCAGGAACAGGGCCAGCAGCAGGGCCGGGAACCGGGGCACGGTGGGCGGCGGGGAGAGGGGGCGCGTCATCGGCGATGAAGCGGAGAAGGTCAGCCTAGGCAAGGGCTCCACGGCGCTTCGAGGCCCGGTGAGGGATGCCGATGGGGAGAGGGCGACTAGCGTGATGCAGGACCGCATCGGCGGCCCGTTCGATCTCCGCAACCATTGATGACCAGGGACTTCCAGCCCAGGGCCTTCCGGCGATCAGGGGCCGGCCGCTGGCCCCACACCACGGAACCCCACACCACGGAACAACGATGGTGAGCCGTGTCGCCGACGCAGGGGAGCCAGGGGCCGGAGCGATCGAGGGCCTGCTGCAGAAGATCGAGCGGCCGGCGGCCCTGGCCGATGGACAGGGGGTGATCCTGGCGGCGAACGGGGCCTTCTGCCGGCGTTCGGGGCTGGAGCTGGCGGCGCTGCGCCAGCGGTCCCTGCAGGAGCTCTGTGCCGCCGACGTGGCGCCGCTGCTGGCGGGGACCGTGGCGAGCCTGCGCAGTGATCTGGTCGGTGGGCCTCAGATCGATGGGGCGATTCCCCTGTCGCTCAGCCGCCTGCCCGCCAACGCCGGGCCGGGGGCGGTCTGGTGCCTGCTGGAGCTGCTCGACCAGCGGGTGAACCTGGCGGATCTGGATGGCCTGGTGACGGACCGCTACGGGGCCGGTGCCGTGCTGCTGCATCTGCAGGTGCTGCAGCTCGACCTGGTGCGCGGCCGGCTGGGCATCGCCGCCTGCGAGGCCCTGATCGAGGAGATCGCCCACCGCCTGGAAACGGCCCTTCCGGCCGGTGGCTTCTTCTCCCGCCAGGGGGGGGACCGCCTGCTGGCCCTGGTGCCGGGAGCGATGGGCATCGACGCGGTGCGCGACATGGCCGGCGAGCTGCTGACCAGCCTGGAGAGCCCCACCACGGTGCTGGAGCACGTCATCGAGCCATCGCTGAACGTGGGCATCAGCCGGGCCCCCGACGACGGCAGCGAGTTCTCGGTGCTCCTGGATGCCGCCACCCGGGCGCTGGAGGAAACCCACCGCCAGCCCTTTCCCAGCTGCTGCATCGCGGCGCCGGTGGAGCGGTCGGTCCAGCTGCAGGAACTGCTGGCCCGTCCGCTCGCCCTGGCGATCGAGCAGGAGCAGCTGGAGCTGGCCTTCCAGCCGATCATCGAGCTGGAATCCGGCCGGGTGATCGCCGCCGAGGTGCTCTGCCGCTGGGATGACCCGGTGCTGGGACGCCAGTCCCCCGCCGACTTCATCGACGTGGCCGAGGCCACGGCCCAGATCTCCTCCCTGGGGCGCTGGGTGATGGAGCGGGCGTTCGAGGCCCTCCGCCGCTGGGACCTCGCCGGGCTGCAGCTGGGCAGGATCTGCGTGAACGTCTCGCCGCTCCAGGTGCAGGATCCGACCTGGAGCAGCGACCTGCTGATGGCCCTGGAACGCCACCAGCTGACGCCCGATCGCATTGTCCTGGAGCTCACCGAAGGCAGCATCCTGGAGATGTCGACCCATGTGGCCGACCAGCTGCGGGATCTGAGGCGGCAGGGGTTCGCGCTGGCCATGGATGATTTCGGCACCGGCTATTCCGGCCTGCAGCGGCTCACCGAGCTGCCCTTCAGCGAAGTCAAGATCGACCGGAGCCTGATCTCCGCGATCGACTACGACCAGCTGCAGCAGGCCATGCTCAGCGCCGTGATCCGGCTCAGTGACGCCACCGGGATCATGGTGGTGGTGGAGGGGGTGGAACGCTCCCGCCAGCGGCAGATGCTGCTCACCCTCGGCTGTCGCCACGGCCAGGGGTACCAGCTCTCGGCCCCGCTTTCCGAACAGGAGCTGGAGGCCCTGCTCCAGAGCCAGATCGCAACGGAGGCCTGAGGGGATCCCCGGATGGCCTGGAGCCTCCCCCTGTTGCTGTCCATCGACATCGGCGATGGGCGCTCGGTGGCGGGGCTCTCCAAGGCGATCCAGCTGTCGGTGGCGCCGGTGTTCCTGTTCACCGGTGTCACCGGTCTGCTGAGCCTGTTCAGCTCCCGGCTGGCCCGGATCATCGACCGCACCCGGGTCCTGCAGGAGGCCCTGGCGAAGAGCCGGGCGCAGCCGGATCCCGATCCCGAGGACGGGGACCGGCTGGAGCAGGTGCTGGCGGTGCAGCGGCGACGCACCTTCCTGATCAACCGGGCGATCCTGGCGGTCACCGTCACCGCCCTGCTGGTGGCCGCCGTGGTGGCGGTGCTGTTCATCAGCGCGGTGGCGGCCCTTGATGTCACCGCCATCGTGGTGCCCCTGTTCGTGGCGGCCATGGGCGCCATGATCGTGGGTCTGCTGCTGTTCCTGTTGGAGGTGCAGCTGGCCATCAGCCAGAACCCGCGCCGGTACTACTGAGTGCAGTTCAACTGAGAGCAGTCAACGCTGATCCAGTCAGCACCAGCGCCAGTGAACTGTCAAATTCGATACAGTTCTGCAATGGCCTGGCTGTTGCGCCTGATCCGGTCCCAGCGGCGCAAGGGCCGGGAGTATCAGCCGAGCTTCCTGCCCGCTCAGGTGCTGTTGTCCTGGTTCGGTGCGCTGCTGGCGATCACCCTTCTGGGACTGATCAGCGTCACCAGTCACTATCCCCTGGTGGCCGCTCCCCTCGGAGCCTCCAGTGTCCTGCTGTTCGGTCATCCGGACAGCCCCCTGGCCCAGCCCCGCAATCTGCTGCTGGGGAATGGGTCGGCGGCCATCGTGAGCGTGGCCTGTGTCGCCTGGTTCGGGACGGCTCCCTGGGTGATGGGCCTGGCGGTCGCCCTGGCCATCGCCGCCGGACAGGTGCTGCGCTGCCTCCATCCTCCCGCCGGCGCCGTCGCCCTGCTTGGGGTGCTCCTCCATGCCGGCCCTGGCTATGTGCTGATGCCTGTCCTGGCGGGCTCCGTGCTGCTCCTGCTGGTGGCCCTGGGCATGGCCTGGTTGGTCCCCGGCCGCTCCTATCCCCATCACTGGATCTGAGCTGCGCCATCGGTTCGCCAGGACCGCAACGGGGAACCCTGGGTCAGCCATCCCCACCGGCCATGCCCCCCAGCCCCGCCCAGCGACAGGGAGCCTGGGCGGAGCAGCGGGTGCTGCGGCTGCTGCGGCTGCGCGGCTGGCAGCTGCTGGAGCGCAACTGGCGCTGCCGCTGGGGGGAACTGGACCTGATCGTCCACAAGCCGGGACGGCTGCTGCTGGTGGAGGTGAAGGGGCGCCGCAGCGGTGGCCTGGATGGCGGCGGGGCGGCGGCCCTGCGCTGGTCAAAGCGCCAGCGGCTGGCGCGGGCCTGGGACTGCTGGCTGGCGGCCCATCCGCGCTGGGAGCGGACGCCGGTGGAGCAGGTGGCGGCCCTGGTGCCGCTGCCGCCCTCCCGGGCGCCGGTGCGCTGGATCCGGCTGGGCGACTGAAGTGATCCTCCGCCAAGGTGCGCGGGGGACTCAGGGCTGGCCGGTGGCCGGGGCGGAAGGGGCCGGCGTGGCCGCCGGGGTTGGGGTCGGGGCGGGCGTCATCGTGTAGTACACGGTGCAGCGGTAGCGGGTGTTGTCCAGGCCCACCTCCAGGTCCTCGCAGACGGTGCGGGTGACCGTGGCGCCCTTGGGCACCTGGCTCCTGGCCTGCTGGCGGGTCGCCTGGCGGTCGAAGATCGATTCGGCGGTGACGCTGCCGGCGCGGGCGGGACCTGCCGGCAGGGCCACGGCGGCGGCCATCGCACCGGCCAGCAGGGCGCCGCTCAGCCCGGCGGCGCTCAGTCGGAAACCACGTGCCATGGCAGGGAGGGCGAAACGCTGCTCCAGATCTAGCCAGGCCTGGCGGCGCTGCAATCTGGGGAGACCTGCCGGCGCTTCCATGACCTTCAGCGGCCACCGGGCCCGCAAGCGCTTCGGGCAGCACTGGCTCACCGATGGCCAGATCCTCGATCGCATCGTGGCGGCTGCCGACCTGCGGAGCGACGACCATGTCCTGGAGGTCGGCCCGGGCCGGGGCGCCCTGACCGAACGGCTGCTGGCGTCGCCGGCGGCCTCGCTGCTGGCGGTGGAACTGGACCGGGACCTGGTGGCGGGCCTGCGGCAGCGGTTCGGGGGCGACGGGCGCTTCACCCTGATCGAGGGGGACGTGCTGGAGCTGGCGCTGCCCTTCCCCGACCGTCCCGCGCCCACCAAGGTGGTCGCCAACATCCCGTACAACATCACCGGACCGCTGCTGGAGCTGCTGGTGGGGCGCCTGGGCCGGCCCGCCCCCTGCCGCTTCGAGCGCCTGGTGCTGCTGGTGCAGCAGGAGGTGGGCCAGCGGATCAGGGCCCGGCCGGGCAGCAGCGCCTTTTCGGCCCTCAGCGTGCGTCTGCAGCTGCTGGCCCGCTGCAGCAGCGTCTGCCCGGTGCCGGCCCGCTGCTTCTCCCCGCCGCCGAAGGTCACCTCGGAGGTGATCGTGATCGAGCCCGTCCCGCCGGAATCCCTGCCGCCGCTGGAGCAGGCCCTGGCGGTGGAGCGGCTGCTGACACGCTGCTTCGCGGGACGGCGCAAGATGCTGCGCACCACCCTGGCGGGACTGCTGCCGGCGCCGGCCCTGCTGGAGGTGGCCGCCGCCGCCGGCGTCGATCTGCAGCAGCGGCCCCAGGAGCTGGCACCCGAGCGCTGGCTGGCGCTCGCCACCGGCTTGAATCGGGCATCGAGCGCCGATCCCGGCGGAGCGTGATCCCGATGGCAGATGTGACGGTGCGGGCCCCCGCCAAGATCAACCTGCACCTGGAGGTGCTGGGCCTGCGGCCGGACGGCTACCACGAGCTGGCGATGGTGATGCAGAGCATCGACCTGGCCGACACCCTGGTGCTGCGCTCCACCGCCGACGCCACGATCCGGCTGCGCAGCGACAGCGCGGAGCTGCCCAGTGACGGCACCAACCTGGTCGTCAGGGCGGCGGAGCTGCTGCGCTCCCGGGTCGGCCTGCCGGAGCTGGGCGTGGACATCACCCTGCAGAAGCGCATTCCCATCGGCGCCGGTCTGGCGGGGGGCTCGAGCGATGGGGCCGCTGCCCTGGTGGGCCTCGATGCCCTCTGGGGCCTGAGCCTGGGCTCGGCGCGGCTGCACGGGCTGGCGGCCGAGCTGGGATCCGACATGCCGTTCTGCCTGGAGGGCGGCACCCAGCTCTGCTTCGGCCGCGGTGAGCGGCTCGAGCCCGTGACGGCCGCCGGGGCGCCTGGCCAGGCCGTGCTGCTGATCAAGCATCCGGAGGCCAGCGTCTCCACCCCCTGGGCCTACGGCCGCTGCCGGGACCTGCGCGGCGATTTCTATCTCGACGCCGAGGAGGACTTTGAGCAGCGGCGCCAGGCCCTGCGCCAGGGTCCCCTGGTGGCGGCCCTGGCCGGCCGGGGCCCCCTGCCCCACCTGCGCAACGACCTGCAGGCGGTGGTGGAGCGGGAGGTGGAGAGCATCCGCGCCGGCCTCGACCTGCTGCGCCGTGGCCCGGGGGCCCTCGCCGTGGCGATGAGCGGCTCGGGGCCGAGTCTGTTCGCGCTCCACCCGGACCTGGCCACGGCCGAGGCGGCCCGCGATGCCCTGGCGGAGCCGCTGGCGGCGCTGGGCTTCGACGCCTGGTGCTGCCGCTGCGGCGGATCCGGTGTCAGCCTGGTGACGGATGGATCCGCGCCATGACCGACGAACGACCCGCCCCGCCGCCGCGCAAGGGACCCCTCAGCTTCCTGTCCGGCGCCCTCACCAGCGGCTTGCTGGCCTGGCTGAGCCTGGGGGTGAGCCAGCGGGTGGTGGGCTGGTACGTGACCCATCCGCCCCACTTCGACTCGGCCTTCGCCCAGAGCATCGCCACCGCCATGAAGACCCTGATGGTGGGCATGTGCTTCCTGGCCACCTTCACCTTCGCCTTCATCGGCCTGGGGCTGTTCCTGGTGTTCATCCGCAGCCTTTGGCCGGCCGAGGCCGAATCCCCTTCCTAAGCTGCCTCCCAGCCGCCCCTCCCCCCGATGACACCCCACGATCTGGGTCTGCTGGTGGTCCTGCTGCTGCCGGGCATGCTCCTGTCGGTCCTGCTGCTCAGCACCTTCGCCGCCGGCGGCTGAGATAGGTTGGCCGCGCACAGGCCCCTGCTCCGTGGCTGAAACTCTCCTGTTCAACGCCCTGCGCGAAGCCATCGACGAGGAGATGGCCCGCGACCCCCATGTCTGTGTCATGGGAGAGGACGTGGGCCATTACGGCGGCTCCTACAAGGTCACCAAGGACCTCTGCGAGAAGTACGGCGAACTGCGGGTGCTGGACACCCCCATCGCCGAGAACAGCTTCACCGGCATGGCCGTCGGTGCCGCCATGACCGGCCTGCGGCCGATTGTGGAGGGCATGAACATGGGCTTTCTGCTGCTCGCCTTCAACCAGATCTCCAACAACATGGGGATGCTGCGTTACACCAGCGGCGGCAACTACACGATCCCGGCGGTGGTGCGTGGACCCGGCGGCGTCGGCCGCCAGCTCGGTGCCGAGCACAGCCAGCGCCTCGAGGCCTACTTCCATGCCGTGCCCGGCATCAAGATCGTGGCGGTGAGCACCCCCACCAATGCCAAGGGCCTGATGAAGGCCGCCATCCGCGACAACAATCCGGTGCTCTTCTTCGAGCACGTTCTTCTCTACAACCTCAGCGAGGACATCCCCGAGGGCGACTACATCTGTGCCCTCGACCAGGCCGAGGTCGTGCGTGAAGGCAAGGACGTCACGATGCTCACCTACTCGCGGATGCGCCACCACTGCCTCAAGGCGGTGGAGCAGCTTGAGGCCGAGGGGGTCGACGTCGAGCTGATCGACCTGATCAGCCTCAAGCCCTTCGACATGGAGACCATCGCCCGCTCGATCCGCAAGACCCACAAGGTGGTGGTGGTGGAGGAGTGCATGAAGACCGGCGGCATCGGGGCCGAACTGATCGCCCTGATCACCGAGCACTGCTTCGACGACCTCGACGCCCGGCCGGTGCGCCTTTCCTCCCAGGACATCCCCACGCCCTACAACGGCAATCTGGAGAACCTCACCATCATTCAGCCCCACCAGATCGTTGCCGCGGCGCACGATCTGAAGGCGGGTCGTCGCTGAGATGGGACGTCAACAGGGCTGGTTCGCCCTCATCCTCGCCCTCACGATCGCCTCCGGGGCCCTGCTGGCCAACTACGGCCTGCAGCTGGGCCTCGATCTCCGCGGCGGCAGCCAGCTCACCCTCCAGGTGATGCCCGCCGGGGCCATCTCCCGGGTGGACACCGAACAGCTGGAGGCCGTCAAGGACGTGCTGGAGCGCCGCATCAACGGCCTGGGTGTGGCCGAATCCACCCTCCAGGCCGTGGGCAGCGACCAGCTGGTGCTGCAGCTTCCGGGCGAGCAGGATCCCAGCCAGGCGGCCCGGGTGCTGGGCAGCACGGCCCTGCTGGAGTTCCGCGCCCAGAAGCCCGGCACCGAGCAGGAGATGCAAGGCCTGCTGGGCCTCAAGCGCCAGGCGGAGTCGGTGCTGCGCTCCAAGCGGCCCCCCTCCGCCCTCGATGACCCCACGGCCACACCGCCGCCGCCACCGTCCTCCCTGTCGCCGGAGGATCTGGCCAAGGCGCTCACCTCCCTCGGAATCAAGGTTCCCGCCGGCGCCAGTGAGGTCGACCAGCTGGAGCTGCTGCTGCGGGAGACCAATCGCCGCATTCTTGCCCTCTACGGCCCTCCCCTGATCACCGGCAAGGACCTCACCAGTGCCGGCCGCCAGCAGCAGGCCACCGGATCCGGCTGGGAGGTGACCCTGGGCTTCAACCGGGAAGGGGGTGAGAAGTTCGCCGCCCTCACCCAGTCGATCGCCGGCACCAACCGGGTGCTCGGCATCGTCCTCGATGGGCGGTCGATCAGCGAGGCCAGCGTCGGCGAGCAGTTCAAGGTGGCCGGCATCACCGGCGGATCCGCTTCGATCACCGGCAACTTCAGCGCCGAGGAGGCCCGTGACCTGGAGGTCCAGCTGCGGGGCGGCTCCCTGCCGCTGCCGGTGAAGATCGTTGAAGTGCGCACCGTCGGTCCGTCCCTGGGGGCCGAGAACATCCGCTCCAGCCTGGTGGCGGGCCTCTCCGGCCTGGCCCTGGTGGCGGTGTTCATGGCGGTGGTCTATCGCCTGCCCGGGATGGTGGCGGTGGTGGCCCTGAGCCTCTACGCCCTGTTCAACCTGGCCATCTATGCCCTGATTCCCGTCACCCTCACCCTGCCGGGCATCGCCGGTTTCATCCTCTCCATGGGCATGGCCGTGGATGCCAACGTGCTGATCTTCGAGCGGATCAAGGAGGAGCTGCGGGCCGGCAACACCCTGATCCGCTCCATCGACACGGGCTTCTCCCTGGCCCTGTCCTCGATCATCGACGGCCACGTCACCGGCCTGATCAGCTGCGCTGCCCTGTTCTTCCTGGGCACCGGCCTTGTCAAGGGTTTCGCCGTCACCCTGGCGATCGGCCTGCTGCTCAGCCTGTTCACCGCCCTCACCTGCACCCGCACCCTGCTGCGGCTGCTGATGAGCTACCCGACCCTGCGGCGCCCCACCTACTTCCTCCCCGCCCGCCAGCTGCCCCCTCTCCGGGCCGGCGCGGCCCCGGCGGGCGCGGCCTGAATCACTGCCATGACCTCCGTCCCCTCCCCCCGCTTCCGCATCAACCGTCACCGGCGGCTGGCCTGGCTGGGCTCGGGGCTGGCCTGCGGCCTCAGCCTGCTGGGGCTGGCCCTCTGCTGGCTGAACCCGGCCATCCATGCGCCCCTGCGGCCCGGCCTCGATTTCACCGGCGGCACCCAGGTGCAGGTGGAGCGGGACTGTGCCCCCTGCAAGCCGGTCACCCCCGTCGAGGTGCGGGAGGGCCTCAGCCGCCTGACCCTGCCGTCCCCGGAAGGGGAGCGGCCCCCGAGCCTGGGCAGCGCCTCGGTGCAGGTGCTGGATGGCGGCCGCTCCCTGCTGCTGCGACTGCCGGCCCTCGACGCCGACCAGAGCACGGCCCTCATCGATGACCTGGGCAAGCGGTTCGGACCGCTGCGCTCCAGTGGCACCTCGGTCAACACGATCGGCCCCACCCTGGGCTCGCGACTGCTGCGCGGCAGCCTCATCTCCCTGCTGGTGAGCTTCGTGGCCATCTCCGTCTATATCTCCTTCAGCTACAGCGGCATCTTCTCCGTGCTGGCCCTGCTGTGCCTGGCCCACGACGTGCTGATCACCTGCGGGCTGTTCGCCTGGCTGGGGCTGCTCCAGGGGATCGAGGTGGATTCCCTGTTCGCCGTCTCCCTGATCACGATCGCCGGCTATTCGGTCAACGACACGGTGGTGGTCTATGACCGGATCCGCGAGCAGCGCCGCAACCTGGCTGATCTTCCCCTGGTGGATCAGGTGGATGTGGCCGTGGATGCCACCCTCACCCGATCGCTTTACACCTCGTTCACCACCCTGCTGCCCCTGGTGGCCCTGATCTTCTTCGGCGGCAGCACCCTGTTCTGGTTTGCCGTGGCGCTCACGGTGGGCATTGCCGTCGGCAGCTGGTCGAGCATCGGCCTGGCGCCCACCCTGCTGCCGGTGTTCTCGAAGCGATGAGGGGCCCCGACCGCAGCGAGCCGATCCGGCGCGGCGGCTGGCCCCTGCTGCCGGTGGTGCTGCTGGTGCTGGCCCTGATCGACCTGCGGGTCGAGCTGATCCTGCTCTGGGACCACCTCACCCTGACCTCCCTCACCGCCGCCGTGCGCTCCCACCTTCTGGCCGTCACGGTGCTGGTGGCCCAGCCCTCCCTCTGGCACCACTACCGACGCGTCCGCGGCTGAGGCGGACAGCCCCGGCCCCCGGCCGTTCCCGCGATCAGGTCCGATCCGGTGATCAGGTCCGATCCCAGCGATCCATCACGTCCCGGACGAGCACCTCCTCGCAGGCCACCTGAAGCACCACCACCAGGGGCAGGGCCAGCAGCAGTCCGGGAAGTCCCAGCAGGGCCCCCAGACTCAGCTGGGCCATCAGGGCCACGGTGGGCAGCAGGTTGACGGTGCGGCTCAGCAGCAGCGGGGTGAGCAGGAAGGCTTCGCCGTTCTGGAGCAGCAGCCGCAGCACCAGCACCTGGACCACCTTGGCCGGCGAGATCAGCAGGGCGACCGCCAGCGGCAGCAAGGTGGCGGCCGTGGGACCGATGGTGGGCACGAAGGTGAGCAGGCCGCAGACCAGGCCGCTGAGCAGGGCCAGCGGCACCTGCAGCAGGGCCAGGCCCGCCCAGGTGGTGACGAACACCACCGTGCCCGAGATGGTCATGCCCGCCAGCCAGCCTCCGAGGGCCTCGCGGCATTCCCCCAGCAGCTGTTGCATGCGAGGGCGGTAGAACCGCGGCGTGGCAGCGATCAGGAGCCGCTGGTGGCTGGCCGGATCGAGCGCCATCAGGATCGCCAGCAGCAGCATCAGCAGCAGCTGGATGGTGCTGTTGGCTGCACCCCCGGCCACCCCCAGCAGCTGGCCGCCCAGGGGCTGCAGACGGTCCCAGAGCGTCCCCTCGGCCAGCTGCCGGTCGAGGTCGCGCAGCAGGGGGGTCTTGGGAACCACATCCCCGAGCCGATCCAGCAGTTCGGGGACCAGCTGGCTGAACTGGCGGACCTGGTCGATCAGTTCCGGCAGCAGCAGATTGGCGAGCACCCAGCCGATCACCAGCAGGACCAGCAGCACCAGCGACAGGGCCGCCCCCCGGTTCAGCGGCGTGAGTCTGCGCAGCAGGCTGGTGGGCACATCGAGGGCCACCGCCAGCACCACGGCGCCGAAGAGGATCAGCAGCACCCAGCGCAGTTCCCATAGCAGCAGGAACAGCGCCACCAGGGCCAGGGCCCCGAGCAGGGTGCGTGCCTTCATGTCTGCCGCCGTTCCCGCTTCCAGGGGTCGAGGATGTCATGGATCAGCACATCCCGCAGCAGCACCTGCAGGCACACCGCCAGGGGCAGGGCCAGCAGCAGGCCGAGGGGGCCGAACAACAGGGTGAACAAGAGCTGGGCCGTGAGGGTCAGGCCGGGCAGCAGCTGCAGCTGGTGGTGCATCACCGAGGGGGTGATGACGTAGCTCTCCAGGTTCTGAATGATCACGTAGGTCACCAGGACGGCCAGGGCCTTCCAGGGGGCATCCAGAAGGGCCACCGACATCGGAAAGACCGTGCTCAGGGTGGGTCCCACGTTGGGGATGATGTTGAGCAGGCCCGCCAGCAGGGCATTGGCCGCAACCAGCTTCACCCCCAGCAGGGACAGGCCGATGGCCGCCAGCAGGCCCACGCAGACGGAGCTGATCAGCACCCCAACCATCCAGCTGCTGAGCGCGGTGCCGCAGGCCACCAGCACCTGCCGCAGCCGCCGCCGGTAGAAGGAGGGCGCCAGCAGCAGCAGGGCCTCCCGATAGCCGGTGGGCTGGGCGGCCACCATCAGGGAGACGGCCACGACAAACAGCGTCTGGAGCAGGCCGGCACCCAGGTTGCCGGCCACCCCCACCAGGCCGATGGCGCCGCCGCCCAGCCGGCCCAGCAGGTCGGGGGGCAGGGTGGCGGGAATCTGGAGGGTCGATTTCAGCCAGTCCAGGCTCCCGTCCCGGCGGCCGTAGACCATCTGGGACGCCCCCTCAAGGGCCTGGCGCAGCAGCTTGAGCAGCTCGGCCCAGGCCCGCGGCACCTGCAGCAACAGTTCGCGGAACTCGGCGATGAAGGGTGGGATCACCACCGTGGCGACCACCAGCACCACCAGGCTGACCAGCAGCAGGGCCAGCAGCAGGGCGACGGGGCGGGCGACGCCGATCCGCTCCCGGATGGCGCCCACCAGGGTGCACAGGGCCATGGCAAGCACCACGGCGGCGAACAGAAGGATCAGGGCGTCACGCAGGCTCCACAGCAGAACGAGCGCCGCCAGCAGGGCGATCAGGCCCAGCCACTGGCCGAATTTCAAACGTCCTCCTGAGCCTCCTCGGCCGACTCATCGCCCTGGCCGGCAAAGCCCAGGCCATGGCCGTCGGCGTAACGCTGGGCGAAGCGCATGAAACGCTCGAAGTCGGCGGTGCTCTTCCAGGTGTAGGTGGCTTCCAGGGCGCTTGCCTTGCCGTTGACGAAGCGGGCCTTCACCTCCCGGGTCACCATCTCGCCTTCCTCATCGAGCATGAACATGCCGGTGATGTCCCCCATCGACTGGGGGGCCAGGGCTTCGGGCTCCTCGAACACGAAGGTGGCCTGGCCGGTGCGGCCATCCCGTGAACGGGTCAGGCGGATGTCGGGCACGACCGTCTCGTCCACCCCGCGGAAGAACTGAATGGCGGCGGCCATGGCACTCGCTCAAAAGGTGACTTTAGGCAGAGCCCGTCACGGCTCTTTGCGGGGCTTCACGGCCGGACCCCCGGCACCAGGCCAGTGCCCATCGCTCCTGACATAGTGGGTCCCACCCTGCTGCCTTTCCGGCCGGTCGTCTCCCCCATGCTCTCCGGTCCTCCGGTTTCCAGCACCGTCGATGCCGATCAGCTGCTGGAGCGTTTCCTCACGGGCTCGGCCCGTCAGCGCCGCAGCCTGCTGGGCACCCTTGGACAGGCCGGGTCGGCCCTGCTGGATCTGATCCCGGACCGTCTCGACCTCCTCGATGCCACCGGAGACGACTGGGCCGCCGGCCACCTGATCCAGCTGCTGCTGGCCTCCGGTGACAGCGCCCGCCAGGAGGCCCTGCTGGCCCGCCATCCCCAGGGCTGGCTCGCCGTCACCAGCGTCGCCGGACTCGACTACGCGCCGCTGCAGTTGCACCTGATGCGGCAGGCGTTCGAGGAGGCCGACCGGCTCACCAGCGAGCACCTGCGCCAGCTGGCCGGCGAGGGGGCCGTGCGCCGCGGCTACGTCTATTACAGCGAGGTGGCTGGCATGCCCGCCACCGATCTCACCAGCCTCGACCGCCTCTGGACCTGCTACTCCCAGGGACGCTTCGGCTTCTCGGCCCAGGCCAGGCTGCTGCAGGCCTGCCAGGGGCAGTGGGAGCGCCTCTGGCCCCGTCTGGCCTGGAAGACCGAAGGCACCTGGACCCGCTACCCAGGCTCCTTCCAGTGGTCGATCGAGGCCCCGGAGGGCCACATGCCCCTGATCAACCAGCTCCGGGGCGTGCGCCTCATGGATGCCCTTCTGCAACATCCCGCGATCCAGGCGCGCCTGGAGGAGGCAGCGGCAGGGCGCCCGCGTTAGGTTCCGGTCAGGCGAATGGGACTACCTGCTTCATGCAGCTCCGCTGGGCCGACTACATCACCCCCTCCACCCTGCAGCTGGCGCCGCTGGTGGAGTTGCTCCTTGAACCCATCGGCTGCGCTCTGCGCCAGGCGGAGCTTCAGCTCGGTCTCCAGGAGGCCCTGGTCAATGCGGTGCGACACGGCAACGGCTGCGATCCGGGCAAGTGCCTGAGGGTCCGACGGATCGTCACGCCGCGCTGGGTGATCTGGCAGGTGCAGGACGAGGGGCCCGGCCTGCCGGCCCACGCTCGCCAGGCCTGCCTGCCCTGCCAGGAGGATGCCCCTTCCGGCCGGGGGCTGTTTCTCATCCACCACTGCTTCGACGACGTGCGCTGGAGCGGTCGCGGCAACCGTCTGCAGCTGGCGGCCCGTCGGGCGGCGGTCAGCGCCCGTGGGCAGGACAGCCCGGATCGCTGATCTCGGCCCGCAGCCAGGCCTGGGCGTTCTCCAGCAGGGCGATGGCGCGCAGGCGGCCGTCGGTGGCTGCACTGGCGCCGGGGTCATCGGCGGCGAGCAGCTGCACCAGCGCCGCCGCCACCTGTTCGGCGGCCCGCCGGGGCCGCTGACGCTTCAGGGCGTGCCACTCCCGGTCGCCGATGCTGAGCTGGCGGTGCAGGCGCTCGGCCAGGGGCAGGGCGTCGGCGGGCCAGGAGCGGCTCGCCGGGACGGTGGCGCCGGCCGTGGAAGGCGATCCGGCTGGAGCGGCGGGGGCTTCCACTGGACGATCGGACCGAAGTGGATCCATCCTGTCGCTCCAGGTCACGCCCTGTCGATCGCGCCGCCATGAGACGTCCCCAGCGCCCCCGCCGCTCCCCGTCCCCCGGAGTGCTCCACCATCTGGCGGCGGTGCTGAGCCTGGCCGGTCGCTCCGGGGCGGTCGCCGCCAGCGGTGTCAGCCTGCGCCGCCGGCGCCAGCGGCTGGAGCTGGCCCAGCGGCTGCTGGATCCGCTCCCGGAGGCCCTGCTGCCACGCGGGCGCCAAAGCGACCGCTTCTGGACGGCCCTGCGCTGGGGGGGGCTCGGGCTGCTGCTGGCCTGGTTGCTCAGGCCCTGATTCAGGCGTCGGCTTCGCCGACGAACTCGAGCGGATGGGGTCGCTGCTCCAGGGCCTCCACCTCACGGCGCTTCAGGGCGGTCCAGTCATCGAGAAGCTCCCGGCCGAAGACATCGCCGGCCAGCAGGTAGTCGTGGTCGTCGTCCAGGGCCGCCATGGCGGCGCGCAGGTCGGTGGGCAAGGTGGCAGACGATGGGGCGGGCTCCCGATCAGCAGGGGGGCCGGGATCGATCTGGTGGCGCACCCCATCGAGGCCCGCCAGCAGCATGGCGCTGAAGGCCAGGTAGGGATTGGCGAGCCCGTCGCCCTGGCGCAGCACCAGCCGCCGCCGGCCGGGATCGCTGTCCGGCTCGGGAACGGCCACCACGGTGGCGGAGTCGTGGCGGGCATAGGCCAGGCGCGTCGGCGCCTGGGGCCCGCTCCCCAGCCGCCGGTAGCTGTTGGTGCCGGGGTTGGTGAAGGCGGCCAGCGAGGGCCCATGGCGCAGCAGCCCCCCCAGGTACCAGCGGGCCGTCTGGGAGAGGTCGCCGTAGGTGCCTTCGCCGGCAAACAGGGGATGGCCCGCCTTCCACAGGCTCTGGTGCACCGCCAGCCCGGCGCAGGCGCCCTCCAGGGTGGGCCTGGGCAGGAAGGTGGCGCTCCAGCCGTGGCGGCGGGCCACGTTCCGCACCACGTAGCGGCTCACCATCAGCGCGTCGGCGGCCCGCAGCGGATCGTCGCTGGCCAGCGTGAGGTGCTGGAGGGGACCGGCCGCCGGCTGGAGCGGCAGCCGGGCCCGGATCCCCAGAGCCGCCAGGGTGAGCCCCAGCTCACTGTGCAGAGCCTCCGGCGGAGCGGCCCCGAGGGCGATGCGGTAACCGCAGCCGAGCTCGTCGGCCTGGGAGGTGAGCTCCTGGAACAGGAAGTAGCCCGACTCGGTGCCGAAGCGGGCGGCATCCGCCAGTCCGCAGCCCGCCAGCAGGGCCAGGGCACGGGCCGCCAGGGTGCGCGGGCAGTGGCGGAGGCGCCCAGCGCCGTCCGGTGGCCCCTCGACCGCGGCGATCAGGCTCAGGCTCCGGGGGGCGAGGAAGGGGTCGATCCAGGCGGTGGCCGGGTCCGGATGGAGCACCAGGCCGTCGAGGGCCAGGCCGTGGTGGAAGGCTCCCTCCCCGAGACGATGCGCATCCAGGCCGATCGACTGCCAGCGCCCCGCCAGGTCCGTCACCTTGAGGTCGAGGCGCTCGATGCCGTCGTCACCGAGGCGGCGCAGGACGTCCTGGGCGGAGGGGGCCATGGCGGGGGGCGGGTGGGAAGGCTGCCGCCACGATGGTGCCCCCCCGATCCGCCGGTGGCCGCGTAACCGTTTCTGTCAGATTCCCCAGAACCAGCCGCAGCACAGGAATCTGGCGGATTGCGAGTGCTACCTTCCGCTTCAGGTGCGTCGATCCGTTTCGTCCATGCGAGATGCCATCACCGGTCTGATCGGTCGCTACGACCAGCTGGGCCGCTATTTCGATCGCTCCGCGATCGATCGGATCGATTCCTATTTCGGTCAGGCGGAGTTGCGGCTGGCCGCGGTCGAGCTGATCAACCGGGAAGCCGCCACCATCGTGCGGGAGGCGGCCCAGCGCCTCTGGCTGGAGGACCCCGAACTCCTGCTCCCCGGCGGCAACGCCTACACCACCCGGCGTCTGGCGGCCTGCCTGCGGGACATGGATTACTTCCTGCGTTACGCCAGCTACGCCCTGGTGGCCGACGACTTCACCATCCTCGACGAGCGGGTGCTGAACGGTCTCGATGACACCTACAAGAGCCTGGGGGTGCCCACCGGTCCCACCGTCCGCAGCATCGCCCTGCTCGGTGAGGTGATCGCCGAGATGCTGGCCGATGCCGGCATGGTGGATACCGCCCTGGTGCGGGCGCCTTTTGAGCACCTCTGCCGCGGCCTCGGCTCCAGCAACGTCCGGGCCCGCTGAGGCGACCGTTCCCTAATCTCAGTTCACTACTGCCTCCCCGCCAGGTCTTGCCTTCTCTCCCAGTGCCTCCATCCGTCAGCAGCACCCACCGGCTCGCCCTGGACCCCATCGCCACCCCCGAGCGTCTGCTGCTGGGTCCAGGTCCGTCCAATGCCCACCCCACGGTGCTGCAGGCCCTGGCCCGGATGCCGATCGGCCACCTGGACCCCCTCTACATCGACCTGATGGGTGAGGTGCAGGAACTGCTCCGCTACGCCTGGCAGACCGACAACCGGCTCACCATCCCGATGAGCGGCACCGGCAGTGCCGCCATGGAGGCGACCCTGGCCAACACCATCGAACCCGGCGACAAGGTGCTGGTGGCGGTGATGGGCTACTTCGGCCAGCGCCTGGTTGACATGGCCGGCCGCTACCGGGCCGAGGTGGTCACGATCGAGCGGCCCTGGGGAGAGGCCTTCGACCTGGCCGAACTCGAAGCCGCCCTGGTCGCCCACAAGCCCGCCATCCTGGCGATGGTGCACGCCGAGACCTCCACCGGCGTCTGCCAGCCGATGGAGGGCATCGGCGACCTCTGCCGCCAGCACGACTGCTTGCTGCTGCTGGATACGGTCACCTCCCTGGGGGCGGTGCCGCTGCACATCGATGCCTGGAAGGTGGACCTGGCCTACAGCTGCAGCCAGAAGGGCCTCAGCTGCCCCCCCGGCCTGGGCCCCTTCACCATGGGACCCCGGGCCGAGGCCAAGCTGGCCGCCCGTTCCGGCAAGGTGCCCAACTGGTACCTCGATGTCTCCCTGCTCAACAAGTACTGGGGCAGCGACCGGGTGTATCACCACACCGCCCCGGTCAACATGAACTTCGGCATGCGGGAAGCCCTGCGGCTTCTGGCCGAAGAAGGGCTGGAGGCCGCCTGGGCGCGCCACCGTAGCAACGCCGAGCGCCTCTGGGCCGGCCTGGAGCGGCTGGGGCTTGAGCTGCATGTCAGCGAGCCCCTGCGGCTGGCCACCCTCACCACGGTCCGGATTCCCGAGGGAGTCGACGGCAAGGCCTTCAGCCGCCATCTGCTCGACCGCTTCGGCATCGAGGTGGGCGGCGGGCTCGGGGATTTGGCCGGCAAGGTGTGGCGCATCGGCCTGATGGGCTACAACAGCACCCCGGAGAACGTCGATCGCCTGCTCGCCATCTTCGAGAGCGAACTGCCCGCCTTCCGGCCGTCGCCCGCGGCCGTCGCGGCCGCCATCGCCTGAGTCAGGCCTGGCCCTCTCCCCCGGCCCGGTGCTCCTGATGGGCCCGGCGCCGCTGGCGGAACCAGGTCTCCAGCTGTTCCCCGGCCCGCTCCCCCAGCACGCCCCCCCTCACCACCATGTGGTGGTGGGCACTGGGGTGGCAGGAGAGATCCAGGCTGCCGCCGAGGCCGCCCCGCTTCGGATCGGCCGCCCCGTAGATCACCGTGCCCACCCGCGCCTGGATCAGGGCGCCGGCGCACATCGGACAGGGCTCGAGGGTCACCAGCAGGGTGCAGCCGTTGAAGCGCCAGTCGCCCCGGGCCGCCGCCGCCCGGCGCAGGGCCAGCAGCTCGGCGTGCCCCAGCGGGTCCGCCCGCCGGTGGCGCCGGTTGCTGCCCCAGCCCACACAGCGGCCGGCCTCATCCAGCAGGGCCGCCGCCACCGGGATCTCCCCGCCGGCCCCGACCGCGTCGGCGAGGCGCAGGAGCCGGTCCATCCAGAGCTGGCTGGCGGCGTCATTCAGCATGGACGCGTCATGCAGCATGGACTTCTTCTAGCCATGCCTCCGGAGGGGCAAGCGGCAGAATGCCGAAGCCCCCACCGTCGCCGTTGGCCAGCGTCCCCCCCGCCCAGCGGCATGCGCCGCCCCCCACGGAGTGCGGCTCCTTTGTGGATCCGTTCCAGGTGGATCCGGCCCTCGAGGCTTTTCTGCACCAGGCGTCGACCCTGCTGTGCCGCTGGCTGGGTGAGGCCGGCCACGGCACCCCCCTGCCTGGTCTGAGCGTGCTGCCGGCGGTGGAGCCGGAGGCCGAAGGCCTGGGCAGCGAGCGGCTGCTGGCTGATCTCCAGCTGGTGATGGAGGGGGCCTACAACCCCAACCACCCCGGCGCCCTGGCCCACCTCGACCCGCCGCCCCTGTCGGCCTCGATCGTGGCCGATCTGGTCTGCGCCGGGCTGAACAACAACCTGCTGGCCGAGGAGCTCTCCCCCAGCCTGAGCCGCCTGGAGCGGGCCCTGTGCGCCTGGATGGCGGCGCGTTTCGGCCTGCCCGAGGGTTCCGGCGGGGTGGCCGCCAGCGGCGGCAGCCTCAGCAACCTGATGGCCCTGGTCACCGCCCGCCACCAGCGGGGCCTGGCGACCCGGGCCGACGCGGTGGTGCTCTGCAGCGAAGAGGCCCACGTCTCGCTGATCAAGGCCATCGCCGTGATGGGCCTGCCGGCCGAGGCCCTCGTGCGGCTGCCGGTGACCGCCGCCGGCGACCTCGACCCCCTGGCCCTCGAGGAGCGGCTGGCCCGGCTCGATCGGGCCGGCATCCCCGTGATCGCGGTGGTAGCCACCTCCGGCACCACCGTGCGGGGCGCCCTCGATCCCCTGGAGCCCATCGCCGCCCTCTGCCGTCGCTACGGCCACTGGCTGCACGTGGACGGGGCCATCGGGGCGATCTTCGCCTTCAGCGAGCGACTCCGGCCCCTGCTGGGCGGCCTGGGGCTGGCCGATTCGATCACGGTCAACCCCCAGAAGCTGCTCGGCATCACCAAGACCTCCTCCCTGCTGCTGCTGGCCGACCCCCGCCACCTGCAGCGGGCCTTCGGCACCGGCCTGCCCTACATGGAGCCCAGCTGGGGCGGCGGCCACCAGGGGGAGGCGGGCCTGCAGGGCACCCGGCCGGGGGAGATCCTCAAGCTCTGGCTGGGGCTGCGCCAGCTCGGCCTCGACGGCATGGCCGCCTTGATCGAGGCGGCCGTCCAGCGCCGCAGCGAGCTGGAGCGCCGGCTGCGGGCCATCGGTGGCCTGACCCTCTGCAGCGGTCCCCTGCACCTGCTCGCCTTCCGCCCCGAGGGCTCAGGCGCCGCCGGCGCCGAACGCTGGAGTGCGGCCACCCGGGCGGCCCTGCTGGGGGAGCAGCTGATGCTGTCGCGGCCCGTCTACCGGGGGCTCCACCACCTCAAGGCGGTGCTGGGCAACCCCCACACGGGCAGCGAGCACCTGGAGCGCCTGGCCCTGGTGGTGCAGCGGAGCCTGGCGGAGGCGGCCGATGGCTGAACCGAAGCCGGAGTCGGTGGCGCCGCAGCGCCCCGCCAACGACCGCCGCGGCCGCTGGGTGGCGATCCTCACCGGTGCCCTCTCGATCCTGATCGGGGTGGCCTATCTGGTGCTGATCACCGTCCTGGATTCCCGCGGTCCCCTTCAGCCCCCGCCCCCCGAGGCCCTGGGCGTGGCGGCAGCCGCCGCGCCTGCCGCTGCTGCAGCGGTTCCACCACCCGGCTGAGGGCCGTCTCCAGGAAGCGGCGCAGCATCCCCTCCCTCTGATTGAGGTCGTACTCGCGCTGCAGCACCTCCTGCAGCCCGCCATCCCCCCAGTCCTGGTTCTGGCGGAAGTAGGTGATGAAGCTGCGGCCCGCCACCCGGGTGAGCCAGGCGGCGCTGACGGCCTGCACCGCCCGGCTGACGACCAGGGCGGGAAGATTGAGGCTCAGGGCCGAGGTGATCAGACCCACCCCCCCCTTGATCAGGCCGAGGCCCGCCAGGGTGCGGCCCACCGACAGGGCCAGATCCTGGGCGTTCTCACGGCTGAGGCTGACGCCGTAGACGCGGCCGATCTCCACCACCATCTGGGCGTTCACCGCCGCGGTGGCCAGCAGGTCGATGCCCGGCAACGGCGTCACCATCACCACCCCGGCGCCGATCCACATGTAACGGTCGACGATCGTGCCGGCATCGCTGCGGCGTTGGCGGTCGAGCAGATCCTGGCTGGCCTGGCTGAGGCGACGGCACTGCAGCAGCAGGTTGTCGGCGATCAGCTCCTCCCCGTCGGCATGCAGGACGGCGGCGATGCGGCGCAGCAGGGCCTCCACCTCGGGCTCAGGCTGCAGCGGCTTGCCCCCCGGCATCGGCACGCTCTGGGGGGCGGCGCTGGCGGGGATCACATCCTCCGGGCCGAGGCGGGCGGCGCAGCGCTGCCGCAGCAGTGCCAGCAGGCGACGCTCCTCCTCTTCGCCGCGCAGGTCGCATTTGTTGAGCACCAGCAGCAGCCGCTTGCCCAGCCCCGCCAGGGCTTCGAACACCTCCAGCTCGCTGGCCCGCAGGTCCCCGTCCAGCACCAGCAGCAGCAGGTCGGCCCGGGCGGCCAGTTCCCGGGCCACGCGCTCCCGCTCCCGGCCCTCGCGCCCCGCTTCGAGAATTCCCGGGGTGTCCTCCAGGATCACGGCCCGGGGCAGATCCTTCAGCCGCAGCCGGTAGCGGGTGGCGGCCGTGGTCGAGCCCATCGGCGCCCCCACCTCCCCCACCAGCTCCTGCAGCAGGGCGCGGATCAGGGAGGTCTTGCCGGTCGAGCCGGTGCCGAAGACAACGATCACCAGGTCGCCCCGCTCCAGCTCCGCCTCCATCCGCTGCCGTTCCTGACGCAGGGCCTCCCGCTCCACCGCGTCGCGCACCTGGGCCAGGGTGCGGTCGATGGAGCCCAGGTTCCGCTGGGCCGCCTCCCGGCGGCTGGAGGGCACCGCCGCGGGGGCGGATTTCCCGGGGCCCATCGTCCCGCCCTGCCGCAGCCGGCGCAGCCAGGGCCAGCCCACCTGGGCCAGGGCCACCACCAGGGCCGCCAGCATGATCAGCATCAGCGGCCCCACCATCCAGTAGGGCAGCCAGGTGCTCAGGGTCCACTGCAGCTGCTGGATCGCCTGCAGCACCATGCCCAGCACCACCAGCGCCAGCAGACCCAGAAAGACCCAGATCCAGAGCCGCTGCGGCAGCTTCACGGTCCCGGCGGTGCGGAGCGCACGATCTCGCCGAACAGGGAGGCGGCCAGGGAGCTGCTGGCGGCGGTGGGGCTGTTGTCATCGTTGCCCAGCCAGATGCCGATCACCCACTGGCGCCTGGGGGCATAGCCCACGAACAGCAGGTCCCGGCCCTCGTTGGTGGTGCCGGTCTTGCCCCAGCTGCCCGCGCCCACATAGGCGGCGCTGCCGGTGCCGCCGCTGACCACCGCCTCCAGCAGCGTCCGCATCGCCTTGGCGGTGGCGGGACTCATCACCCGCCTCCCGGGGTTGCTGATGGTCCTGGAGCTGCCGGCGGAGGCCCGGCAATCGGCCCCGCCCCGTTCCCCCGGCGCCTGGGAGGCGCCGCACGCCTCGGCATCGGTGAGCCGCCGGATCGTGGTCGGGGCACGCCAGAGCCCGTCGGCGGCGACGGCCGCATAGGCCGCCGTGAGCTCCAGCAGCGTCACCTCGCTCTGGCCCAGGGCCAGGCCCGGCACCGGGGCCAGGGGGCTGGTGAACCCCAGGTCCCGGCCCTTGCCCACCACGGCGTCGAGGCCATCCCGGCGGGCCAGCCGCAGGGCGGCGGTGTTGCTGCTGATCGCCATGGCCTGGCGCAGGCTGAGGCTGCCGCCGCAGCCGCTGCTGAAGTGCTGGCCGCCCCAGTCCAGCGGTCCGCAGCCGATCCGGTCCCCGGGCCGGGCGCCCCGCTCCAGGGCGACGACGTAGGGCACCAGCTTGAAGGTGCTGCCGGGCTGGCGCAGGGCCATCGAGGCGCGGTTGAACTGGCTCTGCAGATAATCCCGGCCGCCGGCGATGGCGCGGATGCCTCCGGTGCGGCTGTCGAGAATCACCACCGCCCCCTGGCTAACCCCCAGGGATCGGCTGGCGTCGATGCGCTGGCGCAGCAGCAGTTCGACCCGCTCCTGAAGCAGCGGATCGAGGTGGGTGTCGATCAGGAAATTGCCCTCGGCGGCCACCGCTTTGCCCACCTGGTTCTCCAGGTCGCGGCGCACCTGGTCGGTGTAGAAGGGCGCCCCGCGCTGCTGGGCGGAGCGGCAGGCGTCGGCGGCCAGGCGGATCGGCTGGCGCCGGGCCCGCCTGGCCTGGTCGGCGGAGATGCGGTTGGTGGCCGCCATCTTGTCGAGCACCTGGTTGCGGGAGGCGAGGGCCGCCGCGGGATCGACGCAGGGGTCGTAGCCGTTCGGGGAGGGGAGCAGGCCCACCAGCAGGGCGGCCTCCTCGAGCTTCAGCGCCGAGGCTGGACGGTTGAAGAAGCGCCGGGAGGCGTCCTCGAACCCCCAGACGGCCCCCAGATAGACCCGGTTGAGGTAGCTGAGCAGCAGCTCCTCCTTGCTGAAGCGGGCCTCCAGCTGCAGGGCCACCAGCAGCTCCCGCCACTTGCGCCCCAGGGTCTCCCCCTGCCCCACCTGCTCCGGGTACAGGCTGCGGGCGATCTGCTGGGTGAGGGTGCTGCCGCCTTCGAGCACCCGGCCCCCCAGCAGGTTGGTGACCAGGGCCCGGGCGGTGCCGATCGGGTCCACGCCGGGGTGCCACCAGAAGCGGTTGTCCTCGCTGGCCAGCAGGGCATCGATCAGCACCGGGGGGTAGGCGCCGAGCTCGGCAAGCTCGCGCCGCTTGCGATCGGCCACGGAGGCCACCGGTCGATCCTGGCGGTCGTAGAGGAGCAGGGGGCCCCGCACCGTCGCCAGGCTGCCGCGGGTGGGCACCTGGAGCAGGGACAGGGCCAGCAGCAGGCTGCCGCCGCCGGCCACGACCGCCGCGGCCCGCGCCCCCCAGCGGCCGATCCGGTCGAGGCGGGTGCTGCCGTCGCGCTCGAACAGCAGCGTGGGCAGATCCGCCTGATCGGCGGGCCCGAAGCGCACCCGGTCCCCCTCGCGCAGCACCAGCTCCCGCACCCTCCGGCCACGCCACCACAGCCCGTTGGTGGAGCCGGCATCGCTCAGCAGCCAATGCCCGCCGTGGTTCTCCAGCAGGGCGTGGTGGCGGCTGACCGCCGTGTGGTCGATGACGATGGCGTTGTCGGCGGCGCGGCCGATCCGGTACAGGCTGCCGTGCAGGGGCTGCTCCAGATCCGGCAGGCCCGGCCGCTGCACCGTGAGCCGGGGACCGGGAGCCCGGGGGCGCAGCCGCTGCTCCAGCCCTTCAAGGATGGCGGTCGGCATGGGGTCGCAGCAGGTCGATGAGGAAGCAGGCCACGGCCAGGTTGATGGCGACGTCGGCGAGGTTGAAGATCGGGAAATGGATCGGGACGAACTCCAGGAAGTCCACCACGGCCCCATGGCGCCAGCGGTCGATGCCGTTGCCGACGGCGCCCCCGAGCAGCAGTCCCAGGGCCAGCACGTTCCAGAGGCCGGCGGGAGGACGCCACAGGATCCAGAACAGCAGGCCGAGGCTCACCAGGGCGCTCACCAGGCCCAGCTGGTTCGGCGCCCCGGCGAAGAGGCTGAAGGCCGCCCCGGTGTTGCTGACGCGCTGCAGCTGCAGCAGGCCGGGCAGCAGGGGCTCAATGCTGCCGCTGGCCAGGTTCTCGACGGCCCAGCGCTTGCTGAGCTGATCCAGCCCCACGGCGACGGCAGCCAGCAACAGGGGGTTCAGCCGCTGGCGCAGTGTTCGTGTCATCACGAGGGCACCAGCAGCAGACGGCGCAGCAGCCAGGCCAGGACACCGGCGGCGCAGCAGAGCAGCAGCTGGGGCAGCAGGGCCAGGCTGTAGCCCACCACCAGGGTGAGGGTGTCGCCGCCCCAGCGGCCGGCCAGGCTGCCCAGGAGGAGGTTGGCGAGGCCGCAGAGATGCAGCACCACCAGGCCGATGGCGGCGGCGCCGGCGAGGGTCAGGGGATCGTCCATGCCCGGCTGGCGCGCCAGCTTGCCGGTGATCCAGGCGGCCGGCAGGAAGCCCGCCAGGTAGCCGAAGCCCGGATCGAGCAGGTAGCCGACGCCGCCCCCTTCATGGAACACCGGCAGCTGGAACAGACCGACACTGAGATAGGCCACAGCCGCCAGCGTGGCACTGCGGGGACCGCAGACCAGGGCCGTCAGGAGCAGGGCCGGCACCTGCAGGGTGATGCCGAGCGGACGCACGGCCCAGCCCGCCGCCTCGTGGACCGGGAAGGCGGCCGGCACCAGACCGCCGACGAGTATCAGGAGAAGGCCGGCGATCGCTCCGCTCCAGGTGGCAAGGGCCCGCAATGAACCGTCCATGGCTGGCGCCCATCCTGCTGCAGCTAGGTTCGGCTGAGAAGGGCCCCCAGCCCGCCCGCCGGGCACCCGTACCGCCGGAGCCCCCTACCGCCGGACCCCGCACCGATGCCGGATTCAACCCCCACCGACCCGCCCGCCGCCGAGGAAATGGCGCCGACGGTTCCGCCGGTGGAGATCCACCTGGGGGATGCGGTGCGGCTGCGCCAGCCGCTTCGCTACCTCAAGACCGCCGACCCGATGCCGATGCTGCGCCCGCCGGACCTGGTGGATCCGGGGGAGGTGGGCCGCGTGGTGGAGATCCGGGCCCTGGATCTGCGGGCCATCCGCTTCCGCCGCGGCACCTTCCTGATCAACGCGACGGATCTGGAACCCGCCCCGGTCGACGGCTGAGGCCGTGGTTCTGCCAGGCCAGCTGCGCCTGCGCCAGGGCCGGGGCCGGGCCCACCAGGCTCAGGGACGGGGAGGCGAGCCAGCGGCAGGCGGCCGAGCGCAGATCCCCGGCGCCGAGGCCAGGGGCCCGCTCCAGCACCCGGCGCACATGGTCGGCGGGCAGGCCCTGGCTGAGCACCAGCGCCAGACGCTCGGCGATCTGGGAGCAGGTCTGGCGCCCCATGGCGTCCTGCCCCTGGAACTTGGCCAGGGCCAGCAGCCGTGAGCCCTCGTCCAGCGGCTCCTCCAGGAGTCGCTGCCACTCGTCCAGCAGGCAGGTGGTGGCTTCCGCCACCCGCTCGGCCGAGGTGGACAGGTGCATGACGAACGGCGCGCCGCCGGCATGGGCCGGCAGGTGCACACCGACGTCGTAGGCCAGACCACGCTCCTCCCGCATCGTGATGAACAGGCGGCTGGACATGCCGAGGCCCAGGTGCGCCTGCAGCAACCGCAGGGCCAGGGCGTCGGGGTGGGCCAGGGGAACGGTGGCGGCCCCCAGCATCAGCACCACCTGTTCGGTGTCCTGCACCTGCTGGCCCAGGTGACCGGTGGCCGGCGGCGGACCGGCGAAGGGCTGGGTCACCGGGGCGTGGGTGCTCCAGGGGGACGCCGCCAGTTCCCGTTCCAGCACCTCCCCCAGGGCGGCGGGGGCGTCGCCGCAGAGCACCAGGACGGCGCCGTCACTGCCGAGCCGTTCCACCAGGGGGCGCAGATCGTCCGGCCCGAGGCCGGCCAGTTCCGCTTCGATCCCGAGGGGGTCATGGCCGTAGGGCCCGTCGCCGTAGAGCAGCCGGCGCAGCTGGTCGTGGGCCAGCTGGAAGGGGTCCTCCTTCTGGCGCTGCAGCATCTGCAGGTTGAGCTGGCGCTCGATCGCCACCTGGTCGGCCTCCAGCCGGGGCCGCCGGGCCATCGCCAGCAGCAGGGGCACCAGGGTGGTGGCGTCGTCGGCGGCGCACTTCAGGGCCAGCACCAGGCCATCCTCGTGGGCCTCCACCCGCAGGGCGGCACCGGCCCCCTCGACACAGTCGGCGAGGGCCTCGGCATCGAGGTCCCCGCAGCCCCGCGTCATGGTGCCGGCCAGCAGCTGGTGGGCGCCGCGGGCACCGGCGGGGTCGCGGCCGCTGCCGCCGGGGATGGCGAGGCGGGCCGCCAGGATCGCCGGCCCGGGCCGGTGCAGGATCCGCAGGGGCAGGCCGCCCTCCAGGACGCGGCTGTCTTCGCTGCCGGACGGGTGGCTGCCGGGGGATGGGGCGATGCTCATGCCGGCACCGCCTCGAGCACGCAGGCCCGGGCCGGATCCAGCAGGGGCAGCGTCTGCTCCTGGAGCCTCTGGGGCGACCAGCGCTCCAGCAGTTCCAGGGGATGGCCGAGGGGCTGGGGCCGGCCCCAGAGGCGGCTGCTGCCGATCAGGGAGGCCACGCCGCCGGGGGATTCCAGGGAGAAGCGGTAGCCGTTGGCGACGAGGCGCCGGGCCCGTCCCCACTCCTGTTCATCCAGGGCGTCCTGGCGGAGCTCCTGCCACACCTGGTCGATGGCCTGCCGCACCTCGCCCAGCTCCTCGGGATCGCAGACGGCCTCCAGCAGGGCGATGCTGCCGCCCTCCATGGCGTGCAGGTCCAGATCGATGCTCTCCACGATCTGCAGCTGCTCCCGCAGCCGCTCCACCAGACGGCTGCGGCGTCCTTCCGCCAGCACGGTGGTGCCCAGGTCGGCCCCGGCCATGGCCTCCAGATCAGCGGCGGGCGGCAGCCACCACAGCATCAGCAGGCGGGCGGCCTCGAGCCGCGGCACCGCCAGCCGGTGCACCCCCGGGGTGACGCTCAGCTCCGCCGGCACCATCGGCGCGCCGCTGGCCGCCAGGGCCGCGAGGGGGCCGCTGGCGGCCCGATCCATCAGGGCGCCATCGCCGACGGCACCGGCGAGGGACAGGACGCAGCGGCCGGCGGCGTACTGGCGGTGGTGGAAGGCCGCCATGGCGGCCGGGTCATGGTCCAGCAGGGCCTGTCGCCGCCCCAGGATCGGCAGACCGTAGGGATGGTCGGGACAGGCCAGGGACAGCAGCCGCTGCAGGGCCACCTCCTCGGGCTGGTCCTCGCTCTGGGCCAGCTCCTCCAGCACCACCTGCCGCTCCATGGCGAAGCTGTCGGGGTCGAGCCGGGGCTGCAGCACCAGATCCATCAGCAGATCAAGGGCCTCGGCCGCCGCCTCCGGGGGCATCAGGGCGTGGAAGTGGACGTCGTCGAAGCCGGTGGCGGCGTTGCTGCTGCCCCCCAGGGCCTCGATGCGGCGATCGAACTCCCCGGCCGCCAGCCCGTCACTGCCCTTGAACACCATGTGCTCGAGGAAATGGGCCAGGCCGCTCTCCGCGGGCGTCTCGAAGGCGCTGCCGGCGCGGCACCAGAAATCGAGGCAGACCAGGGGGGCGTCCTCCAGGTCGAGCTGCACCAGTTCGACCCCGTTGGCGAGGGTGTGGCTGACGGGGGCGGCCAGACCGGGCAGCAAGGACCCGCAACAACCCAGGGAATCGCTCACGGATGCATGGCAGGATCCGCATTCTGCTGTGACGACGTGTCCATGGGTGAGGTCGCACCGGTCGTTGACGGTGGCATCCATCCCCTGGTGGATTCCCTGGCGGAGCGGATCCGGCTCTGTCGCCATGCTCTGCCGGATCTGGCCCCCCTGGCCATCGACCCGGAACTGGAGGCGATCAGCGGCAGCCTGGACGGGGATGCCCTGTTCATCCGCAACGAGGTGCACCGCTGCCGCGGGCTGCGCAAGCTGCACCTGGAGACGGCGCGCCTCGGGGCCGGGCTGCAGATCCTCCACTGCGTCTTCTTCCCCGATCCCCGCCACGACCTGCCGGTCTTCGGCGCCGACATTGTCGCCGGCAAGGCCGGGGTGAGCGCCGCCATCGTCGATCTCTCCCCCGTTGGGGAGACCCTGCCGGAATCCATCGCCGCGGCCCTGGCCGGCCGGGAGCGGCCCGCCTTCGCCCAGGTGCGCGATCTGCCCCCCTGGGGATCGATCTTCTCCCCCCACGTGCTCTTCGTGCGGCCGGAGTCGGAGGCGGAGGAAAAGGGGTTCGTCGAGGAGGTGGCGACGTTCCTCGGCGTGCTGGCCACAGCGGCGGCTGCGAGCCCTTCCCAAGCCCATGACGATCCGGCTACGGTTGCGCGATGGCGCGGGCAGCTGAGGTATTGCAAGCAACAGAAACAAAACGACAAGACCCGGAGGGTGCTGGAGAAGGCGTTCAACCCCCAGTGGGCGGACCGCTACATCGAGGACCTGCTCTTCGACGACCCACCGGTCCCTGGCGCAACGGCCTGATCGTCGCCGGCGTGGCGGGTTTGCTGGTGGGCGGTGTCGTCTTGTACCAGCGCCTGCAGCCCGCCAAGACTCCGGCCGCCGCTGTCGCCCGTCCGCCGGCCCCGGTGGAGGCCGTGGCGGCCCTGGGCCAGCTGGAGCCCGACGGTGACGTGCGCATCCTGGCGGCGCCGATCACGGGCATCGGCGGCAGCCCCCGCATCACCGAGCTGCTGGTGGCCGAGGGTGACCGGGTGCGGGCCGGCCAGCTGCTGGCCCGTTTCGACAACCAGCCCCTGCAGCGGGCGGAACTCGAGCTGATCCGCACCCGGATCGCCAACCTCAGCCGCCGGCTCACGATCCAGACCCGCGACCTGGCGCGCTATCGCAAGCTGGCCAGCGACGGCGCCTATTCCGCCGCCGATCTGGATGTGCTTGAGCAGCGCACTCTGGAGCTCCAGGGGCAGCTGCAAGAGGCCCGGGCTTCCCTGGTCAAGGCCAGCACCGACCTGGTCAACACCGAACTGCGGGCCCCGATTGACGGAACGGTGCTGCGCATCCAGTCCCGCGTCGGCGAACGGCCCGGCGACAAGGGCATCCTCGAGCTGGGGGCCAGCGATCGCATGGAAGCCTCGATCGAGGTCTACGAAAGCGACATCGATCGTGTGCGTGTCGGCCAGGCCGTCACCCTCACCAGTGAGAACGGCGGCTTCGACGGCACCCTCCGGGGCACAGTGCGGCGCATCAGTCCCCAGGTCCGCCAGCGGGAGGTGCTCTCCACCGACCCCACCGGTGATGCCGATGCCCGCGTCGTCGAGGTGCGGGTGCGGCTCGATCCCCAGGATGGGGCGAAGGTCGCCGACCTCAGCGGCCTCAAGGTCATCGCCCGCATGCAGCCATGAGCCTCTGGCAGGGACGCCGCATCCCGCTGGCCTGGCTGCTGCTCACCCGCCAGCCGATGCGCCTGGCGGTGGCCCTGGCCGGGATCACCTTCGCCGGGATCCTGATGTTCATGCAGCTGGGCTTCCGCGACGCCCTGTTCGACTCCAGCGTCACGGTGCACAAGCTGTTCGACACCGATCTGGTGCTGCTCAGCCCCCGCAGCAAGAGCTCGATCAGCATGACCGGCTTCCCCGAGCGACGGCTGGTGCAGGCCAAGGCCGATCCGGACGTGACCGGCATCACCCCAGTGCACTGGAACCTGCTGCTCTGGCGCAACCCCCAGACCAAGGGCACGCGCTCGATCCTGGCCCTGGGTTTTGAACCGGGGGATCCCCTGTTCCTCGATCCGGCCGTCACCGCCATGGCGCCCCGCCTCACCCAGAAGGGCCGGGTGCTTTTCGACGACCTCTCCCGTGACGAGTTCGGACCGGTGGCGAAATGGTTCCGGGAGGGCCGGACCGTCGAGAGCGAGGTGGCCGGCAAGCGGCTGCGGGTGGCGGGCCTGTTCAGTTCAGGGCCCTCCTTCGGTGCCGACGGCAACCTCCTCACCAGCCGGGAAACCCTGCTGAGCCTGGTGCCGAACAACCCGCCGGGCAGCATCGAACTGGGTCTGATCCGGCTCCGCCCCGGGGCCGACCCCGCCCAGGTGGTGGACCGGTTGCGCCGCCTGCTGCCGGAAGACGTGACCGTGCTCACCAAGCAGGGCTTCCTGGATCTGGAGATGGACTACTGGCGCACCAGCACCGCCATCGGCTTCATCTTCACCCTGGGCGCCGCCATGGGCTTCGTGGTGGGCTGCGTGATCGTCTATCAGATCCTCTACTCCGACGTCAGCGACCACCTGCCGGAGTACGCCACCCTGATGGCCATGGGCTACAGCCTGCTCACCCTTCTGGGGGTTGTGGCGCGCGAGGGGCTGCTGCTGGCGATCTTCGGCTACGTGCCCGCCTACCTCGCCGGCCAGGTGCTGTATGCCGCCATCCATGCCGCCACCAAGCTGCCGGTGGCGATGGCCGGTGACCGGTCCATGACCGTCTTCCTGATGATCCTGGTGATGTGCATGGGGTCGGCGGCGATGGCGATGCGCAAGCTGGGCGACGCCGATCCGGCCGACATTTTCTGAGCCATTCCTTCCTGAGCCGATGACCACGCTCCACACCGGTTCCGCCCCGCCCGTGGCCGGCACGGCCGATGGCCTCGCCACGGTGTCGGTGCGGGGTCTCAGCCACTGGTACGGCTCCGGCGCGATGCGGCGCCAGGTGCTCCAGGGCATCGATCTGGAGATCCACCCCGGCGAAGTGGTGCTGCTCACGGGGCCCTCCGGCTGCGGCAAGACCACCCTGCTCACCCTGGTGGGGGCCCTGCGCCAGGTGATGGAGGGGTCGGTGCGGGTGCTGGGCTGCGAGCTGAACGGCTCCAGCCGCCATGAGCGCCAGCTGCTGCGCCGCAACGTCGGCATGATCTTCCAGGGCCACAACCTGCTCCGCTGCCTCACCGCCGAGCAGAACGTGCAGATGGGCGCCGACCTGCTGCCGGATCTGGGCTACCGCGCCCGTCGCGACCTCTCCCGCGAGTGGCTGCGGGCCGTGGGCCTCTCCGACCACCTCGGCAAGCTGCCCCACGACCTCTCCGGCGGCCAGAAGCAACGGGTGGCGATCGCCCGGGCCCTCGCCGCCCACCCCCGCCTGCTCCTGGCCGACGAACCCACTGCCGCCCTGGACAGCCGCACCGGCCGGGAGGTGGTGGAACTGCTCCAGCGCCTGGCCCGGGACGAGGGCTGCGGCGTGCTGATGGTCACCCACGACCCCCGCATCCTCGATGTGGCCGACCGCCTGGTGCGGATGGAGGATGGCCGGCTGTGGGCCGGTGAGGCCGTGGTCGGGTGAGTAGGGTGGAACCTCACAGTCTTTTCAAGGCTCGCATCACCTATGTCGAAACGCAGGAACCTCAAGAAGGAAAAGCAGGAGCGCAACCGGGCCTACGCCCGCAAGTTCAAGAAGCGCAAGCTGCGTAACGACGGCCGCGGTGAAGGGGCCGGCAACGGCGTGACCGGCACGGCCAACAACGGCGGCGCCGCCGACTGATCACGCCTGTCCGGTCATGGCGGCACCGGGGGGATTCGATCGGGATCCCCCTTTTTTCATGGCCGCCACGACCGACCCACCCGCTGCCAGCGGCCCTGCCTCGCACCGTCACCCGATGTTCATCAGCGTCGTCATCCCCACCTACAACCGGCTGCCGATCCTGCGCCAGTGCCTGCAGGCCCTGGAGCTCCAGGAGATCGACGGCCCCCTGCAGGCCTACGAGGTGGTGCTGGTGGACGACGGCTCCACCGACGACACGGTGCGCTGGCTGGATGCCCATGCCACCGCCTTCCCCCATCTGCGCCTGATCCGCCAGGACCACGGCGGCCCCGCCGAGGGGCGCAACCGCGGCGTGGAGGAGGCCCGTGGCGATGTGATCGTCTTCATCGACAGTGATCTGGTGGTGACGGAGCGGTTCCTGCTGCACCACGCCACGGCCCTGGCGCGGGCCTGGCAGGAGAGCGGCGACCGGCTCTGCTTCACCTACGGCGCCGTGATCAACACCCACAACTTCGAAGCGCCCACGTCGGAGCCCCACAAGCTGCGGGATCTCTCCTGGGCCTACTTCGCCACCGGCAACGTGGCGATCGACCGCCGGGTGCTGGAGCAGTCGGGCCTGTTCGACACCGGCTTCCGCCTCTACGGCTGGGAGGATCTGGAGCTCGGGGAACGGCTGCGCCGCATGGGCGTGCGGCTGGTGCGCTGCCCCGAGGCCGTGGGCTACCACTGGCATCCGCCCCTGAGCCTCGAGCAGATCCCCGATCTGGTGCGGGTGGAGCGGGAACGGGCCAAGATGGGCTTGGTCTTCTACCGCAAGCACCCCACCCGGCGGGTGCGCTTCATCATCCAGTACACCTGGCTGCATCTGGCGCTCTGGGAGCTGCTCACCCTCGGCGGCCTGATCAATGAACGGACCCTGCGGCCCCTGCTGCGCTGGCTGATCCGCCACGGCAAGGCGGGGCTGGCGATGGAGCTGCTGCGGCTGCCCCTCAACCGCTTCGGGGTGCGGGCCCTCCATGCCGAAGCCCGCCAGCAGGGCCATTTGGTAGGTTGACCCGGTCACACCAACACCGCACACCTGCACGTTTCGGGTGATCCGCCCCCCTTCCCTGGGAGCGGCATCCCTGGCAGGTGGAGGCCAACCCGAAACCCCACAACCCCAATGGCTGTCGTCACTCTCGCCGAGATGATGGAAGCTGGTGCCCACTTCGGACACCAGACCCGTCGCTGGAATCCCAAGATGTCGCGCTACATCTATTGCGCGCGCAACGGAGTCCACATCATCGATCTCGTGCAGACCGCCGTCTGCATGAACAACGCCTACAAATGGACCCGCAGTGCCGCCCGCAGCGGCAAGCGCTTCCTGTTCGTCGGCACCAAGAAGCAGGCCTCCGAGGTCATCGCCCAGGAAGCCGCCCGCTGCGGCGCTTCCTACGTCAACCAGCGCTGGCTGGGCGGCATGCTCACCAACTGGAGCACGATGCGGGCCCGCATCGACCGCCTCAAGGACCTGGAGCGCATGGAGTCCTCCGGTGCCATCGCCATGCGGCCCAAGAAGGAAGCCGCCGTGCTTCGGCGTGAGCTCGACCGTCTGCAGAAGTATCTGGGCGGCCTCAAGAACATGCGCCGCCTGCCCGATGTGGTGGTGCTGGTGGATCAGCGCCGCGAGACCAACGCCGTGCTCGAGTGCCGCAAGCTCGACATCCCCCTGGTGTCCATGCTTGACACCAATTGCGATCCCGATCTCTGCGACGTTCCCATCCCCTGCAACGACGACGCCGTGCGTTCCGTGCAACTGGTGCTGGGCCGGCTGGCGGATGCCATCAATGAAGGCCGCCATGGAGCGCAGGATCAGCGCGGCGGCGACGACGACGCCTGAGCCGTTCTCTCCCTCCCGACCTCCCTCCCTCCCGACCCATGGCTGAGATCACAGCGAAGCTCGTCAAGGAACTGCGCGACAAGACCGGCGCCGGCATGATGGACTGCAAGAAGGCCCTCACCGAGTCCGGTGGGGATGCCACCAAGGCCGCCGAATGGCTGCGCCAGAAGGGCATCGCCACCGCCGAGAAAAAGGCCGGCCGTACGGCGGCCGAAGGGGCCGTCGGCAGCTACATCCACACCGGCGCCCGCGTCGGTGTGCTCGTGGAGGTGAACTGCGAGACCGATTTCGTGGCCCGCGGCGAACTCTTCCAGGAGCTGGTGCGCAACGTGGCGATGCAGATCGCCGCCTGCCCCAACGTGGAATACGTCAGCACCGACGACATCCCCCCCGAAGTGGCGGAGCGCGAGAAGTCCATCGAGATGGGTCGCGACGATCTCGCCGGCAAGAAGGAGGAGATGAAGGTCAAGATCGTGGCGGGGCGCATCGGCAAGCGCCTCAAGGAACTGGCCCTGATGGACCAGCCCTTCATCCGCGACAACACCGTGACCGTCGGTGAGATGGTCAAGTCGGCCGCCGGCAAGACCGGTGAGAACATCCGGGTGCGCCGCTTCACCCGCTACACCCTCGGTGAGGGCATTGAGGTGGAGCAGTCGGATTTCGCCGCTGAAGTGGCGGCGATGGGCAAGGCGGCCTGAGCCGGAGCCGTTGAGCGACCCGTCCGATTCGATCGATCTGCCGGGTCAGCTCCAGGCCCTGAACCGGCGGCTGACGCAGTCGAACCCGGAGCTCTACCGCCACGTCGCCCTGTACCTCCAGGTGCTGCGCCAGGCGCTGCCCCAGCAGGTCCGCCAGGCCTGCTTCCATCTCTCCACCCAGGTCCACCCCCAGCGCTACACCGAACTCCCGCTCGAGCGCCGGCAGCTCCTGCACGGCCAGATCCAGGAGCTGGTGGGGCGCTGCTGCAGCCTGCTCACGGTGGAGCACCTGGTGATTCTGGCGGCCCAGATCTCCCGGGAGCGCCAGCGCCGCGACCGTCACGACCGGGAGCAGCTGCTGGAGGAACTCACCTGGGAGGGGGAGAGCGGGGGCGGAGAACCGGAGCCCCTGCCGCCCGGATCGGTGCAGATTGCCTTCGCACCGCCCCTGGCTGGCGGATCCTTCCTCTGGGGTGCGCTGGGCCATGGGGAGGCTCCCCCTCCGGACACCGACGAAGGGGAGCGGCACGATCCGGACGACGCCCAGTTCGACGACCCTGACGAGGATTCCGAGGATGGCCCCGAGGAGGGCCCCTCGGACGAGACGAAGGGGCGGTCCGACCTGGAGGAGCTGGAGGATTCCCTCTGGCAGGCGGGGCGGCTTCCCGACGATCCCGAGCGGGTGCTGCGCTGGATGGACGGCATGGAGCTGGCCCTGGCCCGCCGCCTGCGCAACCTCTCCCATGCCATCAATGTGGAACTGCTGCGCGGTGGCGTCAGCCGCAGCCTGCTGCCGGTGAGCCTGCTGGATGCGGTGCTGGCCGGCCAGCTGGAGACCATGGCCGCCCCCGCCAACCTGATGCGGTTGCCCCTGCCCTTCCCTGGCGCCCGCGGACCCCAGGCGCAGACGCTGGCGGTGCTGCTTCGGCCCACCGATCTGGAGCTGGAGGAACCCCGCCTGCGCACCTGCCGGCGGCGGCTGCAGCAGCATCGCCAGGAGGTTCGCAGAATGGCCCAGCAGTTCCGTCGCCTGCAACGGCGGCTACGGATCCATCAGGCCGAACAGCTTTGGCTGCAGGACATCCGCCCCCCATCGATTCCGACCGACTGAACGGCAGCCCCGCCGTGGAAGGTGCGGCCGCGCCCGTGTCCGAAGCCCTGGAGCAGACCCTGGAGCGCTGGTGCACGCCCCTGCAGCTGGCCTGCCGCCTCGAGGCCGAAGCCGGCTTCGCTGATCTCCAGGGGCGCCGCGATCGCTTCAGCGGCTTCATCGGCAGCTCCCTGGCGGCGGCGCCGGAGGGGCTCGAGGCCGCCGAGCGCCAGCAGCTGGCCGCCCTGTCCCGGGACTTCGCCGGGTACGGCGCCCTGGCGCTGGCGGGCCGCCAGTCGCTGGTGCGGCGCCTGCGGCAGGGGCTGCATGAGCTGCGCCGCCGCCGGCAGGAGGTCCGGCCCATCGGACCCCCACGCCTGCGGCTGGGGCCCCCTGATCCTGCGGTGGGGCCAACCGCCGGCGCTCCCCGGCGGCTCGATCCCCAGACCCCCCTGGCGGAGGTGCCCGGGATCGGCCCGAAGACCGCCACCCGCCTCGCCGCCCTCGGCCTGCTGGTGGTGCGCGATCTGGTCCACCACTACCCCCGCGACTACCTCGATTACGCCCATCTGGTGCGGATCGCGGCCCTGGAGCCTGGGCGCACCGCCACCATCGTGGCGACGGTGCGCCGCTGCCATGCCTTCGGCAGCCCCCGCAACCCCAACCTGGCGATCCTGGAGCTGCAGCTGCAGGACGTGACGGGCCGACTGAAGGTGACGCGGTTCTTTGCGGGTCGCCGCTTCAGCAGTCCCGGCTGGCTCAAGGCCCAGCAGCGCCTGTATCCGATTGGGGCCACGGTGGCCGTCAGCGGGCTGGTGAAGGACAGCCCCTATGGCCCCTGCTTCGGCGATCCCCTGCTGGAGGTGCTGGAGGCCCCCGGCGCGCCGGTGCGGTCGGAGCGGATCGGACGGTTCGTGCCCGTGTATGCCCTCACCGAGGGCCTCAGTGGCGAGGCCCTCGCCCGGGCCATCGCCGCCGTGCTGCCGGCGGCGAGCCGCTGGCCCGATCCCCTGCCGGAGTCCCTGCGCCTGGAGCTGGGCCTGACGGGCCGTGGCGAGGCGCTGCTGGGTCTCCATCGCCCCGCCGACCGGGAAGAGCTGCAGCGCTGCCGCCGGCGCCTGGTTTTCGATGAGTTCCTGCTGCTGCAGCTGGCCCTGGGGCAGCGGCGCGAGCGCCTGCGCCGCTCTCCGGCCCCGCCGCTGCTCCTGCCCAGCGGCGGCGAAGACCTGGTGAGCCGCTTCCTCGACCTGCTGCCCTTTCCCCTCACCGGCGCCCAGAGCCGCGTACTGGCGGAGATCCGCGCCGACATGGAGCGCCCCCAGCCCATGGCCCGGCTGGTCCAGGGGGACGTGGGCAGCGGCAAGACGGTGGTGGCCCTGGCGGCCCTGCTGGGGGCCATCGCCGCCGGCTGTCAGGGGGCCCTGATGGCGCCCACCGAGGTGCTGGCGGCCCAGCATTTCCACAAGCTGGCCGGCTGGCTGCCCCAGCTCGACGTCAGCATCGAGCTGCTCACCGGCTCCACCCCCGCCCGCCGCCGCCGCCAGGTGCTGCAGGACCTGGTCAACGGCCAGGTGAAGCTGCTGGTGGGCACTCACGCCCTGCTGGAGGATCCGGTCCAGTTCGACCGCCTCGGGCTGGTGGTGGTGGATGAGCAGCACCGCTTCGGCGTGCGGCAGCGCAACCGGCTGCTGGCCAAGGGGCTCCAGCCCCATCTGCTCACCATGACCGCCACCCCCATCCCCCGCACCCTGGCCCTCTCGATCCATGGCGATCTGGACCTCAGCCAGATCGATGAACTGCCCCCGGGCCGCACGCCGATCCGCACCAGGCTGCTGCGGGGATCCGAGCGCGCCGGTGCCTGGGAGCTGGTGCGCCAGGAGGTGGCCAAGGGGCAGCGGGCCTACGTGGTGCTGCCCCTGGTGGAGGAATCGGAGAAGCTCGATCTCCGCTCCGCCGTGGAGGTGCACCGCCACCTCGACGAGGAGGTGTTCCCTGAGCTCACGGTGGGGTTGCTGCACGGCCGGATGACCGGTGAGGAGAAGCAGCGGGCCATCGGCGCTTTCCAGGAGGGGCGCTCCCAGGTGCTGGTGTCCACGACGGTGGTGGAGGTGGGAGTGGACGTGCCGGAGGCGAGTGTGATGGTGATCGAACATGCCGAGCGCTTCGGTCTGGCCCAGCTGCACCAGCTGCGGGGCCGGGTGGGCCGGGGGGCCGCCGCCTCCCATTGCCTGCTGCTGCACGAGGGCGACAACGCCATGGCCCGCCAGCGGCTGGAGCTGCTGGCCCGCAGCAGCGACGGCTTCGAGATCGCCGAGATGGACCTGCGGCTGCGGGGACCCGGCCAGGTGCTCGGCACCCGCCAGTCGGGCCTGCCGGACCTGGCCCTGGCCAGCCTCAGCGACGACGGCGCCGTGCTGGAGGAGGCGCGGCTGGCGGCGCGGCGGATCCTGGCGGAGGATCCGGACCTGGCCCGCCATCCGCATCTGAGCGGGGCCCTCGAAGCCCAGCGGCGCCGCTCGGTGGAGGCGGCCCAGTTGAATTGAGCCAGACACCGGCCCGAGCCGGACCCGCCGCCCCCATGCCGCCCCTGCGCCCCTGGAGTCCGATCCCCATCGCCGATGGGGGCGAGCCCCTGGGCGACCTGCCGCCGAGCCTGTGGCGTCTGGAGCCCCACCCCTATCAGGCCCTGGGGGCGCCCTATGGCGCCGGCGCCAGTCCCTTCCGGCTGCGCCGCGGGGTGATTGATCGGCTGGAGCGGGCCCAGGAGCGGCTGCAGCAGCGCCGGCCCGAGTGGCGGCTGGCCATCTTCGACGCCTGGCGCCCCATCGCCGTTCAGGCGTTCATGGTGCGCCAGTCCTTCCGTGAGGCCTGCCGCGAGAGGGGCCTCGACCCCGACGCCTTCGGCCTCCCCCAGCAGGCCGTGGCGGCGGAGGTGGATCGCTTCTGGGCCCCGCCGAGTGCCGATCCGGCCACCCCGCCCCCCCACAGCACCGGCGCCGCGGTGGATCTCACCCTGGCCGAGGCCAGCGGCCGCCCCCTGGCCATGGGCGGGGAGATCGATGCGATCGGCGCCATCTCCGAGCCCGACCACCACGCCGGTGCCGCCCCCGGCAGCGAGGCCGCCGAGTGGCACCAGCGGCGCCGGCTGCTGGCGGCGGTGATGGAGGAGGCCGGTTTCGCCCAGCACCCCAACGAGTGGTGGCATTTCAGCCACGGCGACCAGCTCTGGGCCTGGCGCCGCGGCGAACCGCGGGCCCTCTACGGCGCTGTTGCCGGTGCCGGGGACGGTGCCGGCTGAGCGGTGGCGGGTGCCGGGCTGCTGGTGACCGGGATCACGGTGCCCGGCAGGGTCAGGCCCAGTTCCCGGAACAGCACGCTGGCCTGGGGGCGGGTCAGCAGTCCCTTCTGGACGCAGCGCTTGAGGCTGGCCAGGGTCATGTCGTCCTGCACGCGGCGCAGCTGGGCCAGCACCGCCGGACTCTGGTCGGCGAAGGGCTGCAGATGGGTCTTGTAGGCGGCCCTGATGGCGTCCGGCTGGCAGGCCAGGGGATCGGACTGGAAGTACTGCACCGGGGCCTCGGGCGCCCGCGGCCGCTCCGCCGCCTCACTGGTCCGCCCTGAGCAAGGCAGCAGCCCCGCCAGCACCATGCCAAGGAGGGCGCCCAGAAGGGGCTGGACGGGGCCGGCGGTGGGGCGGCCCATCAGGAAGCGGCGAGCAGCCCGGTGACCCGCTCGGCCCCGATCCGCTCGATGAAGTCGCCGAAGCGGCTGCGGGGGCCGCCCTCGTCGCGCCAGGCCACCAGCAGGGGCTCCAGGGTGGCCTCGAGCTTCTCCAGAGGCATCTTCTCCAGGTAGGGGCTGGCCAGCCGCGTCAGGCCGTGGCTGCCGCCGAGCCACAGCTGGTAGGCGTCCACGGCGCTGCCCACCAGACCGATCTCGGCCATGTAGGGGCGGGCGCAGCCATTGGGGCAGCCCGTCATGCGCACCAGCAGCGGTTTGCGGATCTCCAGCCGCTCCAGCAGGGCCTCGAGGCGGTTGAGCACCTCGGGGAGGATCCGTTCGGCTTCGGTGATCGCCAGGCCGCACAGGGGCAGGGCCGGGCAGGCCAGGGCATGGCGGGCCAGGGGGGCCGGCGCCTCGGGGGCGGTGAGGCCGAGGGCCGCCAGACCCTCCCGCACCGACGCCCGCTGGGCGCTGCCGATGTTGCAGAGCAGCAGGTCCTGGTTGGGGGTGAGCCGCACCTCCAGCTGGTAGGTCTCGACGAGACGGCGCAGGCCGCTCTTCAGCTCCCCCTGCAGGCGTCCGCACAGCACCGGCAGGCCCACGAACCACAGGCCCGGGGACTGGCGATGCCAGCCCAGGTAGTCGGTGAGGACGGCGGGGGGCTCCCGGCGCATCCCCTTGATCGGATGGGGGAAGTACCGGCCCAGTTCGGTGCGGAACCAGTCCACCCCCCGGTCGTGGATCAGATATTTCATCCGGGCGTGGCGGCGCTGCTCCCGGTCGCCGTGGTCCCGCTGCAGGGCGACGATCGCCTGCACCAGCTCCAGCACATGGGCGGCGCCGACGTAGCCGAGGGGATCGGCGGTGCGGGCGAAGGTCTCGTCCTTGTTGTGGGTGCGCCCCATGCCACCGCCCACATAGACGTTGCAGCCCAGCGGCCGGCCGGAGGGGTCGCTGAACAGCACCAGGCCGATGTCCTGGGTCAGCAGGTCCACCGAGTTGTCCCCGGGGACGGTGACGGCCACCTTGAACTTGCGCGGCAGGTAGGTGGAGCCGTAGAGGGGTTCGGCCGCGTCACCGCTGAACACGGCTCCGCTCTCCTGCAGACGGCGCGCCTTCTTCACGGGGCCCTTGGGCTTGATGCGATAGCTCAGGTCGCCGTCGACCCAGAGGTCGAGGTAGGAGCCCTCGGCGGCCTGGGGGGCCAGCAGGTCGGCGATGCGATCGGCCAGCAGGCGGGCCTCCGGGTAGCCATCGCGCTCGAAGGGGGCGGCCGGGGCCATCACGTTGCGGTTGATGTCCCCGCAGGCCGACAGGGTGGAGCCCAGGGCCCGCACGATGCCGCCGATCACCTCCTTGAGGTCGGTCTTCTGGACGCCGTGCATCTGGAAGGCCTGGCGCGTCGTGATCCGCAGGGTGCCGTTGCCCAGCCGATCGGCGAGGGAATCCAGCGCCAGGTAAAGGGAGGTGGGGATGCGCCCGCCGGGGTTGCGCAGCCGCAGCATCATCTGCCAGTCCTTGTCGGCGCCCTTGCGGCGTTTGTCCCGGTCGTCCTGCTGGTAACTGCCGTGGAACTTGAGGATCTGGACGGCGGGATCCGTGAAGCTGGGCAGATCGTTGCCCAGTTCGCCCGCCAGGGGATCATGCAGGTGGCCGCTGCCGGCCTTGAGCGCCTCCTGCTTGGTGGGGGGCTTGGCGGGGGGAGCCGATGGGAGCGACGTGCTGTCGGCGACCGTCGTCGAGGACATCGGCATGCGGAACGGTATCTGAACTGAAACTAGCGAACGGCACGTGGCGCACCGCCGGAGGTTCCGGCCGTTTCCCTCCTTTGCATACAGTCGCGTTCTGCCCGCTCCCCTGCATGGCCACCTTTCTTCTGGAGATCGGAACCGAGGAACTGCCGGCCGATTTCGTGCGCCTGGCCCAGCCCCAGCTGGAGGCGATCGTGGCCCGCGACCTGCGGGAGGCCCGCCTCGCCTGCGACACGATCAGCACCGGCGGCACCCCCCGGCGACTGGCCGTGACCGTCACCGGCCTGCCCCGGGAGCAGGAGGACCTGGTCGAGGATCGCAAGGGTCCGCCGGCCCAGCAGGCGTTCCGCGATGGCCAGCCCACCCAGGCCGCCATTGGATTCGCCCGGCGCTGCGGCTGCAGCCCCGACCAGCTGGAAATCCGCGAGACCGACAAGGGCCCCTTCGTGTTCGCCCGCACCACCGAGGCCGGCCGCCCCACCGCCGAGGTGCTGGCCGGCTGCATTCCCGGCTGGATCCGTTCCCTGCAGGGGCGGCGCTTCATGCGCTGGGGTGCCGGTGATGGCCGCTTCAGCCGGCCCCTGCGCTGGCTGGTGGCGCTGCTCGACGAGGCGGTGGTGCCGGTGGCGCTCACCGACGTGGATCCGCCCCTGGCCAGCGATCGCCTCAGCCGCGGCCACCGTCTCCATGACGGAGCGGTGACGATCCCCTCCGCCGCGGGTTATGCCGCCGCCCTGGAGGCCGCCGATGTCCAGGTCGACCGGCAGGCCAGGGGCGCCGCGATCCGCACCGCCCTGGAGGCGGCAGCGACAGCGGCGGGGGCCGAGCTGGATCTGCCGGAAGCCCTGTTCGACGAGCTGGTCGACCTGGTGGAGTCCCCCCGGCTGATCGAGGGCTCCATCGACGCCGACTACCTGGCCCTGCCCCCGGAGGTGCTCAGCACCGTGATGCGCTCCCACCAGCGCTACGTGCCCCTGCGCCTGGCGGACGCCCCGGCCGATCCCCTGGCCCTGGTGGCCGGGGAGGCCCTGATGCCCCGGTTCCTTTGCCTGTCCAACGGCCTGGCCGGCGCGGCCGACACGATCCGGCGCGGCAACGAGCGGGTGCTGCGGGCCCGGCTGGCGGACGCGGCCTTCTTCCTGGCGGCGGATCGCCGTCAGAGCAGCGCCGAGCGGGTCGAGGCCCTCGAGCGGGTCACCTTCGCCGAGGGGCTCGGCAGCCTGGCCGATCGCAGCCAGCGCCTGGCCTGGCTGGCGGATCTGGTCTGCCGTCGCCTGCCGGTGGGCGATGCCGCCGCCGTCGCCGCGCGGAGGGCCGCTCCCCTGTGCAAGCACGACCTGGTCAGCCAGATGGTGGGGGAATTCCCGGAGCTGCAGGGGGTGATGGGGGCCAAGTACCTGCTGGCGGAGGGCGAGACCCGCGCCGTGGCCCTGGCGGTGCTGGAGCACTACCAGCCCCGCGGCGCCGGCGACGCCCTGCCGGGTTCCGAGGCGGGGGCGGTGCTGGCCCTGGCCGAACGGCTGGAGCTGCTGCTCAGCATCTTCGCCAGGGGGGAGCGGCCCAGCGGCTCCTCCGATCCCTACGCCCTGCGCCGGGCGGGCAACGGCCTGCTCCAGATCCTCTGGGATCGGGCCTGGTCGCTCGACCTGGTGGGCCTGATGGCCGAGGCCACCGCCCACTGGCAGCGGCTGCTGCCCGATCTGGCGGTGCAGCCGCTGGCCCTGGCCGCCGACCTGCTCGACTTCCTGCGCCAGCGCCTGGCCAGCCTGCTGGAGGAGGAGGGCTCCAGCTCCGATCTGGTCCAGGCCGTGGCCGGCGATGGCGTCTCCCTTGAGCGGCTGCTGCGGGATCCGGCCGATGCCCGGGCCCGGGTGGAGCTGCTGCGACGTCTGCGCAGCGAAGGCAGCCTGCCCCTGGTGCAGGCGGTGGTGCAGCGGGCCTCGCGCCTGGCCGAACAGGCCGACCTGGCGGCGGATCTGGTCAGCCCCGATGGGGTGGTGGACCCGGATCTGTTCGGTTCCCCCAGCGAGGCCGCCGTGCTGGCGGTGCTGGAGCGGCTGGCGGTCCATGCCGCCGCCAGCGGAACCGCCCGCTACGAACCGCTGGCCCGGCTGCTGGGGGAGAGCGGCGCCACCCTGGCCGCCTTCTTCGACGGCCCCGACAGCGTCATGGTGCTCTGCGACGAGCCGGAGGTGCGCCGCAACCGCCTGCGGCTGCTGGCGGTGCTGCGCAACCAGGCCTCGGTGCTCGCCGACTTCAGCCGTCTGGGGGGCTGAGACGCAGGCCCTCCGGCCCCCCTGTCGCCGTCCTGCTTACTGTCGTCATCCGTGCCCGTCACACCGTTGCCGTCTCCTTCGCCGTCGTCGTCCCTGTCGTCGCTGCTGCTGGAAGGCCTGGTGATCGGCGTGCTGATCCTGCTCAACGGGGTCCTGTCGGGATCCGAGCTGGCCATGATGTCGGCCCGTCGCCTGCGCCTGGAGCAGGAGGCGGAGCGGGGCCACCATCCCGCGCGGGTGGCCCTGCAGCTGATCCGCTCCCCCAACGACTTCCTCTCCACTGTTCAGATCGGCATCACCCTGATCGGCATCCTCAGCGGCGCCCTCGGTGGCTCCCGGGTGGCCCAGTCGCTGCAGCCGCTGCTCGAGGCGGTGCCGGCGCTGCGCCCCTGGGCCGAACCCCTCGCCCTGGGGATCGTGGTCACCGCCATCACCTTCCTCTCCCTGGTGCTGGGGGAGCTGGTGCCGAAGCGCATCGCCCTCAACGACCCGGAACGCATCGCCTGTGCCGTGGCGCCCCCGATGCGGGCCCTGTCGCGCTGGATGGCCCCCCTCGCTCACCTGCTGGGGGCGTCCACCGATCGCCTCCTCAGCCTCATGGGCATCGGCGAGACCGGTGAGCCGGAGATCACCGAGGAGGAGATCAGGACCCTGCTGCGACGGGGAACGGAATCCGGCCTGTTCGAGGTGGCCGAGCACGCCATGGTGGAGCGGGTGTTCCGGCTGGCCGACCGACCGGTCAAGGCGATCATGACGCCGCGCACCGACATCTGCTGGCTGGACCTGGCCGAATCGCCCCAGACCCATCTGCAGCGGGTGATGGAGGTGAACCACTCCCTGTTCCCGGTGGCCCGCGGCAGCCTCGACGCCTGCGTCGGCGTGGTCCGCGGCCGCACCCTGCTGGCGGCCCAGCTCGGCGACGGACCCCGGGACATCGAGGCCCTGCTGCAGCCGCCCCTCTACGTGGGCGAGAGCACCCGGGCCCTGAAGCTGATCGAGCAGTTCCGCAGCTCGGGGGTCCACATCGCCCTGGTCACCGACGAATTCGGCGGCATTGAAGGGCTGGTGACCCTCAACGACATGATGGAGGCGATCGTCGGTGATCTCTCCTCAGGCCAGGACCTGGAGGACCCGATGATCATCGTTCGTCAGGACGGTTCCTGGCTCCTCGATGGCGCCCTGGACATCGCTGATTTCAAGGATCTGGTGGGGAAGGGCCGGCTCCCTGAGGAGGACCGCGGTGGTTACCAGACGCTGGGGGGCTTCGTGATGCACTACCTCGAGCACATTCCCAAGGCCGGCGACTGTTTCGAGTGGGACGGCCTGCGGGTCGAGGTCGTCGACATGGACGGCAACCGGGTCGACAAGCTGCTGGTCAGCCGGATCGAAAAGGAACCGGCCTGAGGATGTCCTCAGGCCGGCTTGTCTCAGGCCGGCCCCCTTCTCACTTGGCGACCAGCACGGGCTCCTTGACGGTATCGGGATCGGGATCCACGGGCGGCGTGACGGCATGGACGCCGGCGGGCTTCATCGAGGAGCGGGGCTCGGCGGCGGCCAGGATCGCTTCGGCTTCCTCGGCCGAGCGCACGGCGCTGGGGACCGGCTTGTAGCCGGCGGGAGCCAGGGCCTGACCCCGCAGCACGGCGCCCAGGGTGAGCACGGTGAGCTTGATCTGCTGCCAGGGGTTCATCGCCACCACCCGCTTGTAGAGGTAGCTGTCGAAGGTGAGGCGCTGCACGTCCTTGTCATCGCACATCTCGACGAACGCCTCTCGGGCGGCATCGTTGCTGTAGAAGATGTTCTGGAGCAGCTCCAGCACCTTGTAGGTGGCGCCGTACTTGCGGTCCCACTTGCGGATGTAGACCTTGAGATCCTTCTCGGTGGGGATGCGGCTGCCGGAGGCGCTGGCGGCGACGATCTCCTCGGCACACATCCGGCCGCTCTTGGCGGCGAAGTAGATGCCTTCGCCGGAGCTCTTGGTGACGTAACCGGCCGCGTCGCCCACCAGGGCCATGCGGCCCACCACCCGCCGGGGGCGGGGATGCTCGGGGATGGGGTGGGCCTCCACCTTGATCACCTCGCCGCGCAGCAGTCGGCGGCTGGCCCGCTCGCGGATGCCCTTCTGGAGGCCTTTGATCAGGGACTGGTTGGCCTGCATGGTGCCGGTGCCCACCGCCACGTGGTCGTACTTGGGGAACACCCAGGCATAGAAGTCGGGCGAGACGTCGGTGCCGACGTACATCTCGGCCAGGTCCTCGTAGTAGGCCATCTCCTCGGCGGGGAGCCGGATCCGCTCCTGGAAGGCGATCGCCACGTTGTAGTCACCGGCGTCCATGGCCTTGGCCACCCGGCTGTTGGCCCCGTCGGCGCCGACGATCAGATCCACCTCGAGGGTCTTGAGTTCACCGGTGGGGCCGCCGGAGGAGTAGTCGGCGTAGTGGAGGGTGTAGGGACCCTGGCGCTGGCTGCCGGTGTCGATGCTCTGCACCAGCCCGTTGACCAGATGGGCGCCCAGTTCGGCGGCCCGGTTGCGCAGGAAGCCGTCGAGGACCTCCCGGCGGCACATGCCGATGTATTCGTTGCTGTTCTCCAGGTGGATGTCCACCTCCCGGTTGGAGGGGGAGATCATCCGCATGTTCCGCACCTTGCGGTCGATGATCGATTCCGGCAGGTCGAATTCCTCGACCATGCACAAGGGGATCGCCCCACCGCAGGGTTTGGCGTTGTCGAGCTTGCGCTCGAACAGCCAGGTCTCGATGCCGGCCTTGGCGAGAACTTCCGCAGCACAGGAACCGCTGGGGCCGCCGCCCACGACTGCCACTCGCAACATCTTGAAACCTGCTCCGCCATTGGGATGTGGGTTGGAAGCTAACACCGCCGTGCGGGTAACCGCCCGGTAGAGAAACCTATGAAATGACCCCCAACTAGGATCGGTCAGGCCCGGAGCAGAGGCCGTCTCCGCCCCGCATCCGTGATGCTCCTCGGTGATGCTCCTCGGTGATGCCCCTCGGTGACGACATCCCGCTGGCCCGGCGCACCACGCCCCGCCCGCGCCGGCCGGCCTCCCTCCCCAGGCGGATGGCCCAGGTGGGACTCACCGGCGCCCTGCTGGCCGGTGGGGCCGTTCTGCTGCTGATCGGCCCCCTTCGCACCTGGATCACCCCCACGCCCGTTCCGGGTCTGTCGGCCCGCCTCGGGCCGGACGGTCGGCTCCTCGGCCACTTTCCCTACCCCGAGGCCGCGCCCGCCGACCTGGTGGCCATCGCTCCCGGCCTGCGCCTGCGGCCGGACGCGGCCCGTGCCCTCGAGGACATGCGCGCCGCCGCCGATGCCGACGGTGTCGTCCTCACCGTGCTGAGTGCCTGGCGCAGCGTTGATCTGCAGAAGCAGCTGTTCTTCGATGTCAAGGCCGAGCGCAACCAGACCTCCGCCGACCGGGCCCGGGTCAGTGCCCCGCCGGGCTTCTCCGAACACAGCACCGGCTTTGCCGTGGACCTGGGGGACGGTCGCCTGCCGGCCACCAATCTGATGGAGAGTTTCGAGACCACCGACGCCTACCGCTGGCTCGATCGCCACGCGGCCCGGTTCCATTTCGTGCGTTCCTTCCCCAGGGGCAACCGCCAGGGGGTGAGCTACGAACCCTGGCACTGGCGCTTCGAAGGGTCCACCGAAGCCCTGGAGATGTTCGAGCCCGCCCAGCGCCTGGCCCGCTGAACCGGCAGGTTCGGGGACCCGCCGCCGGTGCCGCGGGAGGGGGTGGGAGTAGGATAAAGAATCGCTTCAACGTTCGCCACATGTCCCACCGGGCCGGCGCGGCAGGGTTCCCCGAAAACCCTGACGAAGCGTCAGAGCGCTGGTTGGTCCCCGTTCAGGGCCCTGAATTCCCCATTCCGCCCACCTGAACGCCTGGCTGAACGCAACGTTGACAGCGACATGTCTTCTTCGTCTCGCCATCAACGCCCCGTTTCCCTGGAAACGACCACCGTCGATTCGATTCCGTCGAACCCCTTCCCTCACCTTCGCAGGACGACATCCCCATGAGCGGCGACATCAAAGGCGCCCCGATACGCAATATCGCGATCATTGCCCACGTCGACCACGGCAAGACCACCCTGGTGGATGCCCTGCTCGAGCAGTCCGGCATCTTCCGCGAAGGTGAAGCGGTGCCCACCTGTGTGCTCGATTCCAACGATCTGGAGCGGGAGAGGGGGATCACGATCCTCTCCAAGAACACCGCCGTGGATTACAACGGCATCCGCATCAACATCGTCGACACCCCCGGTCACTCCGACTTCGGCGGTGAGGTGGAGCGGGTGCTGGGCATGGTGGATGGCTGTCTGCTGATCGTGGACGCCAACGAAGGCCCCATGCCCCAGACGCGCTTCGTGCTCAAGAAGGCCCTGGAGAAGGGCCTGCGGCCGATCGTCTTCGTCAACAAGATCGACCGGGCCCGTGTGGATCCCGAGCAGGCCGTCGACAAGGTGCTCGATCTGTTCATCGAGCTCGGCGCCGATGACGACCAGTGTGATTTCACCTATCTCTTCGGCAGCGGCATGGGCGGTTACGCCAAGCCCGACATGGCCACCGAGAGCGACAACATGAAGCCGCTCTTCGACGCCATCCTGCGGCATGTGCCGCCGCCGGTGGGTGATCCCACCAAGCCCCTGCAGATGCAGGTCACCACCCTCGACTACTCCGACTTCCTCGGCCGGATCATGATCGGCCGGGTCCACAACGGCACGATCGCCGGCGGACAGAACGTCGCCCTGATCCGCGACGACGGCAGCATCAAGCGCGGTCGCATCAGCAAGCTGCTCGGCTTCCAGGGGCTGCAGCGGGTGGAGATCCCCGAAGCCCGGGCTGGCGATCTGGTGGCCGTCGCCGGTTTCGATGAGGTCAACATCGGCGAGACCATCGCCTGCCCCGACCATCCCGAGGCCCTGCCGCTGATCAAGGTGGACGAACCCACCCTGCAGATGACCTTCGTCGTCAACGACTCCCCCTTCGCCGGCAAGGAAGGCAAGTTCGTCACCAGCCGCCAGCTGCGTGATCGCCTGCAGCGGGAGCTGCTCACCAACGTGGCCCTGCGGGTCGAGGACACCGACTCCCCCGACCGCTTCTCCGTCTGCGGCCGTGGTGAGCTGCACCTCGGCATCCTGATCGAGACGATGCGTCGCGAGGGCTTCGAGTTCCAGGTGTCCCAGCCCCAGGTGATCTTCCGCACCATCGACGGCACGCCCCACGAGCCGTTCGAGACCCTGGTGATGGACGTGCCCGAGGAGGCGGTGGGCAGCTGCATCGAGAAGCTGGGCATCCGCAAGGGCGAAATGCAGAACATGGAGGCCACCAGCGACGGCCGCACCCAGCTCGAGTTCGTGGTGCCCTCCCGGGGTCTGATCGGCTTCCGGGGCGAGTTCATCCGCGCCAGCCGCGGCGAAGGGATCATGAGCCACTCCTTCCTCGACTACCGGCCCATGCAGGGCGACTTCGACGCCCGCCGCAACGGCGTCCTGATCGCCTTCGAGGAGGGCACCGCCACCTTCTACGCCCTCAAGGGCGCCGAGGACCGCGGCCAGTTCTTCATCACCCCCGGCACCAAGGTCTACAAGGGGATGATCGTCGGCGAGCACAACCGTCCGCCCGATCTCGAACTCAACGTCTGCAAGGCCAAGCAGGTCACCAACATCCGCTCGGCCGGCGCTGAGGTGCTCGACACCCTCCAGTCGCCGATCCAGATGACCCTGGAGCGGGCCCTGGAGTACATCGGCCCCGACGAGATGCTGGAGGTCACCCCCGAGTCGATCCGGCTGCGCAAGATGCCGGTGAAGAAGCCCGCCAAGCGTTGAGTCCCGGCGCCCCATCCGCCGATGAGGAAACCCTGCTGCAGGCGGACCCTCGCCTGCAGCAGGCGATCGAACACTTCAACGCGGCCGAGTGGTATGCCTGCCACGACGGCTTCGAGGAGCTCTGGCAAGAGACCCAGGGCCCGATGCGGCCCGTGCTCCAGGGTCTGCTCCAGATCGCCGTGGCCGAACTGCACCTCGAGCGCGACAACCGCCGCGGCGCCACGGTGCTGATGGGCGAGGGGCTGGGCCGGCTGCGGGGCTGCGGCGACGAGGCCCTGGGCCTGGCCCTGGGGCCGGTCCGGCTCCTGGCCGCCCAGCGGCTGGAGGCCCTCCAGCAGCAGGCCGACCTCAGCGGCCTGCCCCTGCCGCGCCTGGAACTGGCGCGGGGAACGGGCACGGCGCCGGTACATTGAGCACACTCAAGGCCTCCACGATTTCCACCTTGACCCTGCCCCCCCGCCCACTGCTGTTCGTGCTCGCCGCGGGGTTCGTGGGCGCCGCCCTGCTGGTGCTCCCGTCCCGCCCCGTCGCGGCCCAGGCGCCGGCCGCCACGGCCCAGACCCAGCGGCCGAAGACGCCCGCCACCGGCATGGTCACGATCGAGTCCGACGTGCAGCAGGCCGACAATCAGAACGGCATCGTCACCGCCACGGGCAACGTGCGCATCGTCTATGCCGATCGCGGCATGACGGCCACCTCGCGGCAGGCCCAGTATTTCAGCAATGAGGGGCGCCTGGTGCTCACCGGCGATGTCGACGTGATCGACACCGATGGCCAGCGGCTGCGGGCGGAGCGGCTGGTGTATCAGCTCGACAGCGAGCGCATGCTGGCGGAGCCGCCGGCCGGCAAGCAGGTCTTCAGCAAGTTCCGCCTGCAGCAGCAGGGCACGTCCAAGCCTGACGCAGCCAAGCCTGCCACCCCCAAGCCGTGAGCCTGGTTCTGGAGAGGGTGGCGATCACCCTCGCCGGCCGCCCCCTGGTGACCGACGTGAGCCTGGATCTCCACCCCGGGGAGGTGGTCGGGCTGCTGGGTCCGAACGGGGCCGGCAAGACCACCACCTTCAACCTGGTCACCGGCCTGCTGCGGCCCGACTGCGGTGAGGTGCTGCTGGATGGTGAGTCGGTGGCCCACCTTCCCATGCCCCGCCGCGCCCGTCTCGGCATCGGCTACCTCCCCCAGGAGGCGAGCGTGTTCCGCCAGCTCAGCGTCCGCGACAACCTGATGCTCGCCCTGCAGGAGAGCGGTTCGGATCCGGCCGGGCGCCGCCGCCGCCTGGAGGTGCTGATCGAGGATTTCCATCTGGGCGGCTTCCAGCACCGCCGCGGCTACCAGCTCTCCGGCGGTGAGCGGCGCCGCTGCGAGGTGGCCCGGGCCCTCGCCGTGGGCGACCAGGGCCCCCGCTACCTGCTGCTCGACGAACCCTTCGCGGGGGTGGATCCGATGGCCGTCGCCGATCTCCAGGCCCTGATCGACAGCCTGCGGGGCCGGGGCATGGGCGTGCTGATCACCGATCACAACGTGCGGGAGACCCTGGCGATCACCGACCGGGCGTACATCCTGGCCGATGGCAGGATCCTTGCCTCCGGTGCCTCCCATTCCGTGGCCAACGATCCCCTGGTGCGGCGTCACTACCTTGGCGAGGGCTTCCAGCTTTGAAGGGGGCCCTGCTCGAGAAGCGCCCCACCTGGCTGCAGCTGCCGGGCGGCCAACGGCTGCGTGACTGGAAGCGGGTGCCGCGCTGGCGGGATCTGCCCCTGCTCGACCGCTGGCTGCTGCAGGAACTGCTGGGCCCGCTGCTGTTCGGCATCGCCGCCTTCACGGCCGTGTCCCTTTCGGTGGGGGCGGTCTTCGAGCTGGTGCGCCGGGTGGCCGAGTCCGGCCTGCCGGTGCTGGCGGCGATGAAGGTGCTGCTGCTGAGGCTGCCCTCCTTCCTGGTGCTGTCCTTCCCGATGGCCACCCTGATGGCCACCCTGCTGGCCTACAGCCGCCTGTCGGGAAGCAGCGAGCTGACCGCCCTGCGCAGCGTGGGCGTGAGCACCCGGCGCATGGTGCTGCCGGCCATGGCCCTGGCCCTGGTGATGACCCTGCTCACCTTCGTCTTCAACGACGCGATCGTGCCGCGGGCGAATCTGGAAGCCACCAACAGCCTCGAGCGGGCCCTGGGCAAGGCCATCGCCACCGAGCAGAGCGACAACGCCCTCTATTCCCGCTTCACCGACGTCAAGCTGCCCAACGGCGAATCGGTGAAGTGGCTGACCCACATCTTCCATGCCCGCCAGTTCCGCAAGGGGGTCATGCTCGATGTCACCCTGCTCGACTTCTCGCGCCACGGCTACCGGCAGATGCTCACCGCCCTCACCGGCAAGTGGAACGAGGCGGAGGGGATGTGGGAGTTCAACAAGGGCCGCATCACCAACATCGATGTGGCCACCGGCACCACCACTTCCGCCAGTTTCGACCGCTACCTCTACCCCTTCACCCGCGACCCGATCGAGGTGGCCCAGCTGCCCACCGACGCCAGCACCATGACCGTGGGCCAGGCCCTGACGGCGGAGCGGCTGCTGCTGGAGGCCAACAACACCAAGGAGGCGCGGCGGCTGCGGGTGCGCATCCAGGAGAAGTTCGCCTTCCCGGCCATCTGCCTGGTGTTCGGCCTGATCGGCAGCAGCCTGGGGGTGCGCCCTAATTCGCGCACCAGCCGCAGCCAGGGGTTCGGAATCAGCGTGCTGCTGATCTTCGGTTACTACCTGATGTCCTTCATCTTCAGCTCCCTGGGGATCACGGGCACCCTGATGCCCTTCATGGCGGCCTGGCTGCCGGTGGTCATCGGCCTGGCCGGAGGACTCTGGCTGTTGCGTCAGGCCAGCCGCTGAGGCCCCATCGGGGGGACGGCACGGCAAAGTGGATCGGTTTCGATCCGCTCCTTTGGTGAACGATCCGGTCATCGGCCTCGGCCTCGCGGCCTTCGCCCTGCTCCTGCTGGTGCTGCCCATCGCCTTCTGGTCCGTCAGCGGCGGTCACAGCAACCCGGTGGTCAGGATCCTGGTGGCCTCGGCCAATCTCTGCCTCACCGCCCAGCTGGTGCTGCGCTGGTGGGAGTCGGGCCACTTCCCGATCAGCAACCTCTACGAGTCGCTCTGCTTCCTGGCCTGGGCCTGCACCCTCACCCAGCTGCTGGTGGAGCGCAGCTGGCCCAACCCGCTGGTGGCGGCGGCGGCCACGCCCATGGGCCTGGGCTGCGTGGCCTTCGCCAGCTTCGCCCTGCCGGATCGCCTCCAGGAGGCCTCGCCCCTGGTGCCGGCGCTGCGCTCCAGCTGGCTGGTGATGCATGTCAGCGTGATCATGGTCAGCTATGCCGCCCTGCTGGTGGGCTCCCTGCTGTCGGTGGCCGTGCTGTTCGTCGACCGCAACCAGGATCTGGAGCTGCGCAGCAGCTCGATCGGCAGCGGCGGCTTCCGCCAGGCCCAGCTTGCCAGCGACGGCCCCGGTGCCATGGCGCTCAGCAGCAGCAGCTTCCGCATCAGCGAGCAGCTCGACAGCCTCAGCTACCGCACGATCACGGTGGGCTTCCTGCTCCTGTCCGTCGGTCTGGTGAGCGGCGCCGTGTGGGCCAATGAGGCCTGGGGCAGCTGGTGGAGCTGGGACCCCAAGGAAACCTGGGCCCTGATCTGCTGGCTGGTTTACGCCGCCTACCTGCACACCCGTCTGATCCGGGGCTGGCAGGGGCGCCGACCGGCGATCGTTGCGTCGGCCGGCCTGGTGGTGATCGCCGTCTGCTACATCGGCGTGAATCTGCTCGGCATCGGCCTGCACAGCTACGGCTGGTTCCTGGGCAGCTGAGCAGCGGCGCAACAAGAAAGGGCCCGTTCCTCACGGGCCCCACTCTCAAGGTCCTGTGCATCAAAAGGCCGCCCGCTGTGGGCGGCCTTTTGAGCATCAGACCAGTGCCGGTTCGGGGCGGCGGCTGTTGCGGATGCCGGTGATGGCCTCGGCGTAGTCGGCGTGGCCGAAGACACCGGAGCCGCTGACGATCGCATTGGCACCGGCCTCGATGACCTGCCAGGCGTTGCCGGCCTTGATGCCGCCGTCGACCTCGATCCAGGGATCCAGACCCCGCTCATCACAGAGGCGGCGCAGCTGGCGGATCTTCTCCACCTGGGAGGGGATGAAGCTCTGGCCGCCGAAGCCGGGGTTGACGCTCATGATCAGCACCAGATCACAGAGCTCCAGGCAGTACTCGAGGGTGTCGAGGGGGGTGCTGGGGTTGAGCACGGCACCGGCCATCTTGCCCAGGTCCTTGATCTGGCTGAGGTTGCGGTGCAGGTGGGGGCAGGCCTCCACCTGGACGCTGATGATGTCGGCGCCGGCCTTGGCGAAATCGGCCACGTACTTCTCGGGCTCGACGATCATCAGGTGCACGTCCAGGGGCTTGGTCGTCACCGGGCGCAGGGCCTCGACGATCAGCGGGCCGATGGTGATGTTGGGCACGAAGCGGCCGTCCATCACGTCCACGTGGATCCAGTCGGCACCGGCGGCGTCGACGGCCCGCACGTCGTCGCCGAGGCGGGAGAAGTCGGCCGAAAGGATCGACGGGGAGATCACCAGGGGCTTGGTGCTCATGGACGGCCACCGCAGCGGAAGAATGAAGGGATTGTAAGGAGCGGCCCACCATGGGTCTCCCGGGGTGCTCCCGGGCGCGCTGATACGATGGCCCCGCTTCGACTCCGAGAGGCCTTGCAGCGGCTGGATCTTTCCCCGCTTTGCCTGCGGTCCGCCTCCGGCGTGCCGGCCCCTCGTTGAGGCCCCTCCCCCTGCCGGACCGTTGTGGATCGCACTCTTATCCAGGAACTGCTCGAAGTCGTCGAGCAGGCCGCCATCGCCTCTGCCCGCCTGACCGGGCTCGGCAAGAAGGACGAAGCCGATGCGGCCGCCGTCGAGGCGATGCGCACCCGCATGGGCAGCATTGCCATGCAGGGCCGGATCGTCATCGGGGAAGGGGAGCGCGATGAAGCCCCCATGCTTTACATCGGCGAGGAAGTCGGCAGCGGCACCGGCCCCGGTGTCGACTTCGCCGTCGACCCCTGCGAAGGCACCAACCTCTGTGCCAACGCCCAGGACGGCTCGATGGCCGTGCTCGCCGCCAGCGACCGCGGCGGCCTGTTCTATGCCCCCGACTTCTACATGAAGAAGCTGGCGGCGCCCCCGGCCGCCAAGGGCAAGGTGGACATCCGCAAGAGCGCCACCGAGAACATCGCCATCCTGAGCGAGTGCCTGGGTGTGCCCGCCAGCGACCTCACCATCGTGGTGATGGACCGCGCCCGCCACAAGGCCCTGATCGCCGAGATCCGCGCCACCGGCGCCCGCGTCAAGCCGATCAGCGACGGTGACGTGCAGGCCGCCATCGCCTGCGGCTTCGCCGGCACCGGCACCCACTGCCTGATGGGCATCGGCGCCGCCCCCGAGGGTGTGATCTCCGCCGCCGCCCTGCGGGCCCTCGGCGGCCACTTCCAGGGCCAGCTGGTGTACGACCCCGCCATCGCCCAGACCAGCGAGTGGGCCGACTACACCAAGGAAGGAAACATCGCCCGCCTCAACGAGATGGGCATCACCGACGTCGACAAGGTCTATGAGGCCGAGGAGCTCGCCTCCGGCGAAAACGTGGTCTTCGCCGGCAGCGGCATCACCCCCGGCCTGCTGTTCAAGGGCGTCGTCTTCGAGGACGACTGCACCCGCACCAGCAGCCTGATCATCAGCACCCTCGACCGCAGCGCCCGCTTCACCGATACGGTGCATATCAAGGAGGGCGCCAAGAGCATCGCCCTGCGCTGATCCCACCAGAGTCCGGACCTCGGAGCCCGCCTCCATGCACATCGCCGTCGTCGGTCTGAGCCATCGCACGGCTCCGGTGGAAATCCGCGAGCGCCTGAGCATCCCCGAGCAGACCATGGAGGATTCCCTCCAGCGGCTGCGGGCGGATGAGCAGGTGATCGAGGCCTCGATCCTGAGCACCTGCAACCGGCTGGAGATCTACACGCTCCTGCGCCATCCCGAACAGGGCATCACCGCTGTCGGCGACTTCCTCAGCCGCCAGTCCGGCCTGGCGGTGGAGGAGCTGCGCCCCCATCTGTTCACCTACCACCACGAGGAGGCCGTGGGCCACCTGCTGCGGGTGGCCGCCGGGCTCGACAGCCTGGTGCTGGGGGAGGGTCAGATCCTCTCCCAGGTGAAGAAGATGGTGCGGCTGGGTCAGGAGCACCGCTCCGTGGGCCCGATCCTCAACCGCCTGCTCAACCAGGCGGTGAGCACCGGCAAGCGGGTGCGCACCGAGACCAACCTGGGCACCGGGGCGGTCTCGATCAGTTCGGCGGCCGTCGAGCTGGCCCAGCTGAAGGTGGGCCAGGCCCGGGGCACCGATGAGCTGGTGCCGCTCGATCAGGAGCAGGTGGCGGTGGTGGGGGCGGGCCGCATGGCCCGGCTGCTGCTGCAGCACCTGCAGGCCAAGGGCTGCCGGGGGGTGGTGGTGCTCAACCGCACCGTCGCCCGGGCCGAGGCCCTGGCGGCCGATTTCCCCGCCCTGCCCGTGCAGTGCCGTCCCCTGGACGACCTCGACCACTGCCTGAGCACCTGCTCGCTGGTCTTCACCAGCACCGGCGCCGAGGAGCCGATCATCACGGCCCGGCGGCTGGAGGGGCTCAACCGCCGCTCCAGCCTGATGCTCATCGATATCGGTGTGCCCCGCAACATCAGCGCCGATGCGGCCGAACTCCAGGGTGTCGACAGTTTCGACGTCGACGATCTCCAGGAGGTGGTGGCCCGTAACCAGGAGGCCCGGCGGGAGATGGCCGCCGAGGCCGAGGGGCTCCTGGCCGAAGAATCACGCCTGTTCCTGGAGTGGTGGGACGGCCTCGAGGCGGTGCCCCTGGTCAACCGGCTGCGTCTCCAGCTGGAGGACATCCGCGAGCAGGAGCTGCAGAAGGCCCTCAGCCGCATGGGCCCGGACCTTTCCGCCCGGGAGCGGAAGGTGGTCGAAGCCCTCAGCAAGGGGATCATCAACAAGATCCTGCACACGCCCGTCACCCGGCTGCGCGCCCCCCAGCCCCGCCAGCAGCGGCGGGCGGCCATGGGGGTGCTGCAGGACCTTTTCGAGCTTCACGACGACCCGCCGGAGGCCTGAGCCCCGCCCCCCGGGAGGGTCCCCGCTTCACCGGCTCCAGCACCCCATTTCACTGCAACGGAACATGAACCGAGAAGCAGCAGCGCGGAGCTCCGCGTCACCACGCTCCAGTACGGTCTGGCCAGCCAAGGACCGAGGACTGGGCTCATGAAACGCGTTCTGGCCATCATCCTGGGAGGCGGTGCGGGAACGCGTCTCTACCCCCTCACCAAGATGCGGGCGAAGCCCGCCGTTCCCCTCGCCGGGAAATACCGACTGATCGATATTCCCATCAGCAACTGCATCAACTCGGAGATCAACAAGATCTACGTGCTGACGCAGTTCAACAGCGCCTCGCTCAACCGTCACCTGACGATGAGCTACAACCTCTCCTCCGGCTTCGGCCAGGGCTTCGTGGAGGTGCTGGCCGCCCAGCAGACCCCCGACAGCCCCAGCTGGTTCGAAGGCACCGCCGATGCGGTGCGCAAGTACCAGTGGCTGTTCCAGGAGTGGGACGTGGACCACGTCCTGATCCTCTCCGGTGACCAGCTGTACCGGATGGACTACAGCAAGTTCGTCCAGCACCACATCGACTGCGGCGCCCAACTGACCGTGGGTGCCCTGCCGGTGGATGCGGCCCAGGCGGAGGGCTTCGGCCTGATGCGCACCTCCTCCGACGGCCGGATCCTGGAGTTCAGCGAGAAGCCCAAGGGTGACGCCCTGGAGGCCATGCGAGTCAACACCGAGAGCCTCGGCCTCTCCGCCGAGGAGGCCGCCAAGCGGCCCTATCTCGCGTCGATGGGGATCTATGTCTTCAACCGCAACACCCTGTTCGACCTGCTGGCCAGCCATCCGGAGGCCACCGATTTCGGCAAGGAGATCATCCCCGCCTCCCTCGGCCGGGGGGACCACCTGCAGACCTTCCTCTTCGACGACTACTGGGAGGACATCGGCACGATCGGGGCGTTCTACGAGGCCAACCTGGCCCTCACCGACCAGCCCAACCCGGCCTTCTCCTTCTACGACGAGAAGTTCCCCATCTACACCCGGCCCCGCTACCTGCCCCCCAGCAAGCTGCAGGACGCCCAGGTGACCCAGTCGATCATCGGCGAAGGATCCCTGCTCAAGGCCTGCAGCATCCACCACTGCGTGCTTGGCGTGCGCTCCCGGGTCGAAGACGAGGTGGTGCTCCAGGACACCCTGCTGATGGGGGCCGACTTCTTCGAATCCTCCGAGGAACGGCTGGTGCTGCGCGAGCGGGGCGGCACCCCGATCGGCGTGGGCCGGGGCACCACGGTGAAGGGGGCGATCCTCGACAAGAACGTGCGCATCGGCCGCGACGTCACCATCGTCAACAAGGACCGGGTGGAGGAGGCCGACCGGCCGGAGCTCAACTTCTATATCCGCAACGGCATCGTCGTGGTGGTGAAGAACGGCACGATCGCCGACGGCACCGTCATCTGAGGCCCGCCCCGGGGGAGGGCTGGGCCAGCAGTTGCTGACATCCCCCCCCGGGACACCGACGCTCCGCCGACCGCTGGCCACAGTGGCGAGGAAGCAAGACATCCACGCTCCTATGGGCAAGGCGCATTTCGGACTCATCGGCCTCGGCGTGATGGGTGAGAATCTGGTCCTCAACGCCGAGAGAAACGGCTTCTCGAGCGTCGTCTACAACCGGACCTACGCCAAGACCGAGGAGTTCCTGGCCGGACGCGGCGCCGGCAAGGACATCGTGGGAGCGGCCAGCCTCGAGGAGTTCGTGGCGGCGCTGGAGCGGCCCCGCCGCATCCTGATGATGGTGAAGGCGGGCGATCCGGTGGATGCCACCATCGCCAGCATCTCGCCGCTGCTCGAGGAAGGCGATCTGCTGATCGACGGCGGCAACTCCCTCTACACCGACACCGAGCGACGCGTGAAGGAGCTGGAGAGCAAGAGCTTCGGCTACATCGGCATGGGCGTCTCCGGTGGCGCCAAGGGGGCCCTGGAGGGGCCGAGCATGATGCCCGGCGGCACCAAGGCGGCCTACGACGCCATCGAGAGCCTCGTCACCAAGATGGCCGCCCAGGTGGAGGACGGCCCCTGCGTCACCTACATCGGCCCCGGCGGCGCCGGCCACTTCGTCAAGACCGTCCACAACGGCATCGAGTACGGCATCGAGCAGATCCTGGCCGAGGCCTACGACCTGATGAAGCGCATCGGCGGCCTCGATGGCGACGCCATGGCCGACGTTCTGGGGGGCTGGAACCAGACCGAAGAGCTGGCCTCCTTCCTGGTGGAGATCACCGAGGTGTGCCTGCGCACCAAGGATCCCGAAAGTGGCGGTGACCTGGTGGAGCTGATCGTCGATGCCGCCGGCCAGAAGGGCACCGGCCTGTGGACCGTGGTCAGCGCCCTGGAGATGGGGGTGCCCGTGCCCACCATCTACGCCGCCCTCAACGCCCGCGTGCTCAGCTCCCTGCGCAGCGAGCGGATGGCGGCCGAAGCGGTGCTGCACGCCCCCGCCCCCCACAGCTTTCCCCTCGGGGAGCCGGCCACCGGCATGGCGCCGCTGCGGGATGCCTGCATCCTGGCCTGCATCGCCAGCTACGGCCAGGGCATGGCCCTGCTGCAGGAGGCCTCCAAACTCCACGACTACAACCTCGACTTCTCGGCCATCGGCCAGATCTGGAAGGGGGGCTGCATCATCCGGGCCCGGCTGCTGCAACGCATCCAGGACGCCTACGGCGCCGATCCCTCCCTGCCCAACCTGATGCTCGACCCCTGGTTCGCCGCCCAGGTCAACCAGCGCCTGGCCGGCCTGCGCCAGGTGGTGGCTGGGGCGGCCCTGGCGGGCATCCCCGTGCCCTGCCTCAGCAGCACCCTCGACTACATCGACAGCTACCGCACCGGCCGTCTGCCCCAGAACCTGGTGCAGGCCATGCGCGACTGCTTCGGCTCCCATACTTATGAGCGCACGGACCGCCCCGGCGCGTTCCACACCGAGTGGCTCGATTGACCGAACCCAGCACGCGCTACCAGCTGATCGTCGCCACCAGCCCGGAAGATCTGGCCCGCCAGGCGGCGGAGCAGATCGCCACCGGCATCGATCTGGCCCTGGCGGAGCGGGACCGGGCCCAGATCGCCCTGGCCGGGGGGGAGACCCCCCGGGCGGCCTACGCCCGGCTGGCCGAGGAACACCTGCCCTGGGAGCGGGTCGATGTGCTGCTGGGGGATGAGCGCTGGGTGCCGGCCGACGACCCCTCCAGCAATGCCCGCATGCTGAGGGAAACCCTGCTGGCCCACCCGCCGGCCAGCCACGCCCGCTTCCACCCGGTGCCCACCGACCGCCCCACCCCGCAGGCGAGCGCCGAGGCCTACGCGACGGAGCTGGCTGTGCTCTGCCCCGGCGCCCTGCCCCGCTTCGATGTGCTGCTGCTGGGCCTGGGCGACGACGGCCACACCGCCTCCCTGTTCCCCGGCACGGCGGCCCCCGGCGTCAGCGATCGCCCGGTCACCATCGGCGAGGGCAAGGGCCTGCCCCGCATCACCCTCACGGCGCCGGCTCTCTCGGCCGCCCGCCGGGTGATCTTCCTGGTCAGCGGCGCCGGCAAACGCCAGGCGCTCGCCCGGCTGCTCGACCCGAGTGAGCCCGCCGAGCGCACCCCCGCCCGGCTGGTGCGGCCGGCCGGCGTGGTGGTGATCCTGGCCGATGCCGCCGCCGCCGCCGACCTCCCCGGCGCCTGAGGGCTCCCATGCAGGTGATCCGCGGCGATGGCTTCAGTGGTTGGCATGCCCTCAACGACACCGTCATGGGGGGGCGCAGTTCGGGGCTGTGCACGGTCAGCAGCCGCGGGCTGCGGCTGGAGGCGGAGGTGGTGGAACAGGGCGGTGGTTTCGTCAGCTGCCGCTCGCCCATCTTTTCCCCTCCCCTGGATCTCTCGGAGCAGGCCGCCTTCGAGCTGGAGCTCCACGGCGACGGCCGTCACTACAAGCTGGCGGTGGCCTGCGCCGATGGGGTGGCGGGTCTCACCGAGATGATCCCCGGCGGCGTGCGCTGGGTGGCGAACTTCGCCACCGATCCCGATGGCCCCTGCCGGGTGCGGATCCCCTTCGCCCAGCTGCGGGCCTCGATCCGGGCCAAGCCGATCGAGGCCCTGCCCCTCGGCCTGCCCCTGCGCTTCGACGCCGAGCGGATCACCCGGCTGCAGATCCTGCATTCGAAGTTCGGCGACGATGGCTCCGCCAACCCGGGCTTCCGGGCCGGTCCGCTCAGCCTGGAGGTGATGGCGATCGATGCCGTCGCCTGAGTCCTCCATCGGCAGCGCCAACACCGACCTCTGCCAGCTGGTGGCGGCGGCGGCCGATCTCTGCCGCAAGCCCCTGCGCCATGCGGTGGTGGGGGCCGGGCACGGGGACAGCCTGGATCTCTGCCTGCGGCTGGAGGCCCGCACACCCGAGGGCGAGCGGGTGCCGGCGGAGGATCTGGAGCTGGAGATCTACCGCAGCGGTGAGGATCTCAACCTCACCCTGGCCTGGCGCCAGGGGGAGGACCACCCCCTGCTGTGGCAGGGCAGCCATCCGGTCTGGATGGATGGGGCCACAGGGGTGCGCTGCAGCTGTCCGCCCCAGGGGGGGCCGCTGGAGGCCCTGGCCCGCCGCCTGCGGGCCCTGCTGCGACCGGATCAGGGCTGAGGCGAGGGCAGCACCATCAGCAGCGAGCCGGTCCCCATCGTCGAGGGCAGCGGCCAGAGCTCGACCCTGGCCTCCAGGGTGCGGCCATCCCGATGGCGGAGGGAAAAGGAGTCACTCACGAACAGCGGCCCATCGGCGGGCGCATCGCTGACCACGGGGGTCGTCGCCTCCTCCGGCAGCTGGCAGAACAGGGAGGCGGGCGACCCCACCAGGGTGTCGCGCTCGAAGCCGATCCGGCGGCACAGGCTGGCGTTGACCATCACCACCCGCTGGTTGCCGTCGAACACCGCCACCGAGAAGCTGGGACTGCGGATCAGGGTCTCGAACAGGACCGAGAGGTCGCGGCTATGTTCCTGGGCCTGGCGCTGCTGGGTGATGTCGGAGAGGGTGCCGACCACATAGCGATCCATCTCCTCGGTGAGCACCTTGGCGTTCTCCGTCACCCAGCGCTGCTCGCCATCGCGGCGGATGATCCGGTACTGCACCGACCAGCCCCCCTGGGCCGGGTCACGGCTGGCCCAGACCCGATCCCGGTCCTCCGGAAGGATGGCGTCGTCGAGCAGCTCCGGACGGGCGAACAGCTCGGCCGGGCTCCAACCCGTCAGGGGCAGGATGCGCTGGCTGGCATAGAGCAGCCGGTGGAGGTCGGCGTCCCGCTTCCACACCGCCTCTTCCAGGGCATCGGTGAGGCTGGAGAAGGAATCGAGCGAGTCCTCAGCGGCCCGTCGCAGGGCCAGCAGTTCCGACACGTCGGTGAGGGTGACGATCGCTCCGAGCCGCTGCCCCTCCCGTTCCTGGTAGGGCAGCACCTGGGCCAGGTAGGCGATGTCCTCGTTGACCGCTTCGATGTTGCGCCGGGGAGCACCGCCGACCACCTCCGCCAGGGCCGACCGCAGTCCCGGCAGGGGCACCGTGGTGGGAATGCCCAGCAGGGGCCGTCCGATGTCATCCTCCACCAGGGCGAAGACGCGCACCGCCAGGGGGGTGAACCGGGTGATGCACAGCTCCCGGTCGACGATGACCATGCCCTGGTTGAGGGAGTTCTGGATGTTCTCCAGGTCGGTGCTGAGCAGCTGCAGGTCGGAGCTTCTGGCCCGCAGCTCCTGGTTGAGGGTCGCCAGTTCCTCGTTGGTGGCCTGCAGCTCCTCGTTGGAGGATTCCAGTTCTTCGTTGGAGGATTGCAGCTCCTCCGAGGAAGCCTGCAGTTCCTCGGCCGAAGCCTCCAGCTCCTCGTTGGCCTCCTCCAGATCCGAGAGGGAACGACGCAGGGTGTCGTGGCTGGTGAGCAGCTCCTTCTCCAGCCGGGCGATCTGCTGGTCGAAGTCCTGGTCGCGGATCAGCGGAATATCTGTGGAGGCCTGATCGGCGCCGTCGGGGGGTTCCCGCAGGAAGCTGAGCAGGGTCAGCACCCGCTCGTTGACCTGGAGGGGCCGGACCTCCAGCCGCAGGTTGATGGCGAAGTCCGGCAGGTGCAGCAGCCGGCTGCGGACCGGCTGGCGGTCGGTCCGCACGATCAGCAGCAGGGCGCGGGCCTCGGCCTGCAGTTCCGGCAGCAGGAAGGTGGTGGCGGCGGTGGAGATCCGGCCCTCGGTGAGCCGGCAGAAGGGACTGACATCGCCGATCACCTCCACCAGTCCGTGGTTCTCATCGAGGATCACGCAGGGGGCGCAGGTGGAGCGGACCAGCGCTTCGAGGGTGGCGACATGCTCCTCGACCACGGTCTCCCGCAGGATCGAGATCCTCCCGACCGGGCTGAACAGGGTCGGTTGGCGCTGGGAGGGCTGGATGGCCGGGGTGTAGCGGCTGAACTGGTGTTCCGAGGTGCGATGGAAGATGCGGTGCTCGGCGTTGGCCACATCGAAGCCCTCGGTCCTGTGGCCCAGCGACTCCGTGCGGCCGAGGAACAGCAGACCCGAGGGCAGCAGGCCGAAGCGGAACTGCGTCAGTACCCGGTCCTGCAGGGGCTGGGTGAAGTAGATGAGGGTGTTGCGGCTGGAGATCAGGTCCAGACGCGGGAAGGGCGGGTCGACGGCCACGTTGTGACGGGCGAAGACCACGCAGTTGCGCAGGGCCTCACAGATCTGGACCTCGCCGTTGAACGGCACCACGAAGCGTTCCCGCAGCGACTCCGGGATGGCCAGGCTGGAGGCGGCGGGATAGGTGGCCCGGCGCGCCACGGCCAGGCTGTCCTCGTCGAGATCGGTGCCGAAGATCTTGAGGTGATGGGTCAGGTCCTGGGGGTGGCCGAGCGCCTCGCTGAACAGCATGCCGATGGAATAGACCTCCTCGCCGGTGGCGCAGCCCGGCACCCACACCCGCAGGCGGTCCTTGCGGGTGCGCTGGGCCACATAGTCCTTCAGGAGCTCGCCGAGGACCGCGAACGACTCCGGGTCGCGGAAGAAGGAGGTCACGGTGACCAGCAGGTTGTGGACCAGGGCCGAGACCTCCCTGCTGTCCGCCGCCAGCAGCCGCAGGTACTCCTCCATGCTCTCCATCTGGCGGATCGCCATGCGTCGCGCCAGCTGACGCTGCAGGGTGGACGCCTTGTACTGGCTGAAGTCGATGCCGCTGTTGTGCAGCAGCAGCTCCAGGGCACTGGAGACGTTGAGGCCCCTGAGGTCGGGAGTGTTCAGCTCCACCCAGTCGCCGGCCGAGCCCATCAGCCCGGTGAGGTGATGGGCGATGGCGGCCGGCTCGAGGACGAGGTCGGCCCCACCCAGGGCAACGGCGGCGGTGGGCATGGCGGCGAACCGGGCGCTCTCGGGCGTCTGGGCGATCGTGAGCCCACCGGCGGCCCGCACGGCCCGCAGGCCGCGGGCCCCGTCGGAGCCGGTGCCCGAGAGCACCACGGCGGCCCCATGGCCGTTCCAGTGCTCGGCGACCGAATCGAACAGCCGGTCGACGCTGGGGCTGGGGCCGAAGCGGGGTTCGGGCGCCACCAGCCTTAACCGTTTCCCTTCCACACTGATGTCGTGGTTGGGGGGGCAGACGCTGACCGTGTCCGGCAGCAACGCGGCCCCGTCGACCGCCTCGACCACCTGCAGCGCCGTGACCCGCGCCAGCAGCTCGACCATCAGGCTGCCGTGGTCGGGCGAGAGGTGCTGGGCCACCACATAGGCCACGCTGCCGCCGGGGGCAAGGTTGCCCAGAAGGGTCTGCAGGGCCTCCAGGCCGCCGGCCGAGGCCCCGATGGCCACCAGATGCATGCCGGCCTGTGAACCGGGGGACGTGGATGGCGCCGGGGAAGACTCCGCGTCACTGGATTCTTCCTTTGACATCGGCACCATGAACGTGTGCACTCAATGTAAACCGCCACAGCCGTCCTGACCTTCATGGTGTGAAGGAACGATCCGCCGCTGAGGCGATCCATAACTGTGAGGCCTGACGGTGATGCCGGACCACATCGCATGCCCGCTTCGATGACCGTGATGGGGTCCAGCCGCATGCGGTACTCGCATGGGATTGCATCCGTTCTGATCACTGCAGGGAATCATCATGAACTGCAATCAACAGCACACTTCTGTCGTGGCAGATGTTGAGGCTTGTAAGCACGACGTCTCGATCAGCGCACAGGTGACTGGCTCTAAGGAATTCATGCTCATTGTGTGATACCCTGAACGAATGGTGAAAGTGAGGAGGTGGGAGTTCGTATGTGCAGCGAGCCTTGCTTCCCCAGCCAATGGCACCCTGAAGTTGCCCATTTCTCCAACCCCCTGCTGCTTCAGCATCAGCTGGGTGAGGCTCTCCATTCCTGCACCTCCCATTCCTGCACCGCGATGTTGCAGGAGGCCCTGCCGCTGGTGGACATCATTCCGCTGGAAACGGAGGCCTCCTGGTGGTGTTACGGCGCCAATCTCCACCTCGGCAGCCTCGTGGCGACGGCCTGGACGGCGAGGCCGATGCGCATGGCCTTTTCCGAACGCCAGGAGCACATTGTCGTGCTGGGCTACGGCGGAGAACAGCGGCTGCGACAGGGCTCCACCACCTGGCCCTGTGCCAGGGGAGGGTGTGTGCTGATGGCCAATGCGGCCTGCACGATGGAGAGCACCCTGTCATCCGCGGTGGCTTTTTCCCTGACGCGGGATCGACTTCTGGAGACGGCGATGGCAATGGGGGGCTATCAGCAGAAACCGAAAGGCTGGGAGGAGAATGTCTGCCAGGCCCACGGCTGGAGCCCGCCCCGGAATCCTGTCGCCCCTTCCCTGCTTATGGCCCTACAGCAGACCATCGCCATGGCGGGGCAGCTCTCAGGGTATGGCCGGGGTCTGCTCGATCGGCTGCAGTTTGACGACCAGATCTATCGGCTGATCGTGGCGATGCTGCTGCCGGAGATCCGCCAGGACAAGACCCTGGATCGGCTCCTGCACCGGCAGCGGCAGGGCCGCGATTCCTTTGACGAACTGATCGATTACATCAAGCAGAATCTGGGGGAGCCGCCCACCCTCACCGACCTGGAATCAAGGAGCCATTACTCCCGCAGGGCCCTGCAGTATGCCTTCGCCGAGCGCATGGGCTGCACCGCCACCAAGTGGATCAAGATGCAGCGTCTTGACCGTGCCCGGCAACGGCTGGAGCGGCCGAATCTGAACGACTCGGTGGGGAGCATCGCCCGCGAGTGCGGCTATCGCTCCCTGGGACTGTTCAGCGTGGATTTCCAGCAGCGGTTCCACGTCAAGCCGTCCCAGCTGCTGCGGGAGTCCCGGCCGGAGTAGCCGGGACTCCCGCCGCGTTCACGCCCGGCGTCGGAACCCATCCGCCGACTCCATGCGGCCCGGGTTGTGCTCGCCTGCCTGCCCGCCCTGCAGGGCCGACTCCAGCAGGTAGGCGGCCAGGTTGGAGAGGGAGCGCCCCTGGACGTTGCTGCGCTCCACCAGGGCCTGGTAGGCGTTGTAGGGGACGGTGATCGTGACGCGCACCGGCCGCAGGAAGGGACCGGGTTCGGAGTGGCTTCGCATGGGTCCAGGGGGTGACTTCCTATGCTCTAGGCCCGATTTTGTGATCGGTGGCCAGATGCTTCATGAAGAGCCGGAGCCCCTCCGTGGACCAGATGCCAGTGCTGGCCGGCGATTCACCCTGCTGCGGTCAGCAGCAGGGGGCCTGCGCCGTCAGTGCAGGCCTGCATCGCCCTGCGCAAACTGCACGTTTCTGAAATCGGGCTGAAGGCCCGCGCTTCAGTCCGGGTACAGGTCGGTGACGGCCCCCAGGCTGCTGCTGCTCACCAGCCGGGCGTACTTGCCGAGCACCCCGGTGCGGTAGCGGGGGGCGGGCTTCGTCCAGGCGCTGCGGCGCCGGGCCAGCTCCTCCTCGGCCACGTTGAGCTGGATCAGCCGCTGCTTCGCATCCACCGTGATGCTGTCGCCCTCCTGCACCAGGGCGATGGTGCCGCCCACGGCGGCTTCCGGGGCCACGTGGCCCACCACCATGCCGTAGGTGCCGCCGGAGAAGCGGCCGTCGGTGATCAGGGCCACCGAATCCCCCAGACCCTCACCGATGATCGCGGCGGTGGGGGCGAGCATCTCGCGCATGCCGGGGCCGCCCACCGGACCCTCGTACCGGATCACCACCACATCGCCGGCGCTGATGCGCTTGGCGAGGATGGCGGCCAGGGCGTCCTCCTCACTCTCGAACACCCGGGCCGGGCCGGTCATCACCGGGTTCTTGACGCCACTGATCTTGGCCACGCTGCCATCCTCGGCCAGGTTGCCCCGCAGGATCGCCAGGTGGCCCTGGGCGTAGAGGGGCTTCGAAAGGGGCCGGATCACGTCCTGACCGGCCGGAGGTTCGGAGGGCACGTCGGCGAGCACCTCCTTAAGGGTGCGCCCCTCGATCGTGCGGCAGTCGCCGTGCAGCAGGCCGCCGTCGAGCAGCAGCTTCATCACCTGGGGGATGCCGCCGGCCCGGTGCAGGTCCACGGTCACGTAGCGGCCGCTGGGCTTGAGGTCGCAGATCACGGGCACCTTCTGGCGGATCGTCTCGAAGTCGTCGATCGTCAGCGGCACGCCCGCAGTGCGGGCGATCGCCAGCAGGTGCAGCACCGAGTTGGTGGAGCCGCCCACCGCCATGATCACGGCGATGGCGTTCTCGAAGGCTTCCCGGGTCAGCAGGTCCCGGGGGCGGATGCCGGCCGCGATCGCCTGCACCAGCACCTCGGCCGAGCGGGCGGCACTCTCGGCCTTCTCCGGGTCCTCCGCCGCCATGGTGGAGCTGTAGGGCAGGCTCAGCCCGAAGGCCTCGAAGGCCGAACTCATCGTGTTGGCGGTGAACATGCCGCCGCAGCTGCCGGCGCCGGGGCAGGCGTTCTTCTCGATCGCCAGCAGCTCCGCCTCGTCGATCCGGCCACCGGAGAGCTGCCCCACCGCCTCGAAGGCACTCACCACGGTGAGATCACAGGGACCGAGTTTGCCCGGCTTGATCGTGCCCCCGTAGACGAAGATCGCCGGGATGTTCATGCGGGCCATGGCGAGCATGGCGCCGGGCATGTTCTTGTCGCAGCCGCCGATGGCCAGCAGGCCATCCATGCTCTGGGCGTTGCAGGCGGTTTCGATCGAATCGGCGATCACCTCCCGGGACACCAGGGAGTACTTCATCCCCTCGGTCCCCATCGAGATGCCGTCGCTGACGGTGATGGTGCCGAACATCTGGGGCATGGCTCCGGCCCCATGGGCGGCCTGCTCGGCCCGCCGGGCCAGATCGTTGAGGCCGATGTTGCAGGGGGTGATCGTGCTGTAGCCGTTGGCGATGCCGATGATCGGCTTGCCGAAGTCTCCGTCGCCGAAACCGACGGCCCGCAGCATGGCCCGGTTGGGGGAGCGTTGGAGGCCCTTGGTGATGGCGTCGGAGCGCAGCATGGCCGGGGAGGAACGGGTCTGGAGGAACTTACCGAGGGGCCTGCGCCCTCAGGCCTGGGGCTGCAGCTGCTCGAGCTGGCGGCGCACCTCGTCGATCGCCTGGTTGAGTTTCTGGACGCGGTCGTGCAGCTGGTCGCTGCTCACCGGCGGCTCCTCGAAGGCTTCGCTGAGGCGGGAGACGCGCAGCATCCGCAGCTGGCGCTGGGAGAGCCGGTGACGATCGGCCCGGCGCAGCAGCCAGACCGCCAATCCGGCGGCGCCCATCACCGCCCCGGCGGCCCCGGCCAGCAGAACCAGACTGCCGCTGGCGGACGATTGCTGCCGGGAATCAGCCATGAACCTGCAAAGGAAGGGGTATCGGGACCTGAGGGGCCCAGCCTAGGCAGTGGCGGCGGCGATTCCATACAGCCGCTCGCTCACCTCGCCGAAACCCGGGACGACGCGGTGGCGGCTGTCCACCTCGGGGTCGATGCCGGCGCAGTAGATGGTGAGCTGGCTGTGGTGGTCGCCGACAACCTTCAGCCCGGGGCTCGCGGCCAGGGTGGTGATCACCCGCAGCCGCTGGCCCTCCACGCCCAGGCCCGCCAGACGGTCGAGCAGGGCCAGCAGGATCGAGCCGCTGGCGAGGACGGGCAGGAACACCAGCACGCCGCTGCGGGGATCGATGGTGGCCGGCAGGTCGTCGAGGAACCAGTGGGGCTTGTGATCGGGCCCGCAGGGCTCGATGCCAACATGGGCCAGCTGGGCCGACGGCAGCACGGACTGGGCCCCCTGCCAGAGCCCCAGGCCCCCCCGCAGCACCGGGATCACCAGCAGGGGCACCTCCGGATCGACCACCTGGCCGTCGCAGTGGCCCAGGGGCGTGGTGATCGACACCGGCCGATGGGGCAGCCAGTCGCGCAGGGCCTCATAGGTGAGCCAGCGGCCCAGCTCCGCCATGGCGGTGGCGAACAGGGGCGAGGGGGTGGCCCCGTCGCGCAGCAGGGTGAGCCAGTGGCCGATCAGGGGATGGGGGGGGACCACCACCCGCAGGGACATGCTCATGACGGGCTGCGTCTGCCTAGCTTGATCCGGCAGCGTACCGGTGTGGCATGGTCCCCAGCTCCCTTCCCTCCCCCGTGATCGTCCGGCGGTCCAGGGCCCCGCTGGCCGACCTGCTGGGGTCCGTCCTGGGGGGCGTGCTGGGGACGGTGCTGGGCCTGCTGCTCGTCTGGACCGTGCTGCCGGTGGCCCCGGCCCAGGCGATCACCGCCCCCGAGCTGCGCGCCCAGCGCTCCTTCCAGGACCTCGACCCCGACCTGCGGGGCCGCAACCTGCAGCAGCAGGAGTTCCTCAAGGCCTCGATGGAGGGCTTCGATCTGCGCGACGCCGACCTGCGCGGGGCCGTGTTCAACTCCACCGACCTGCGCCAGGCCGACCTGCGCGGCGCCGACCTGGAGGACGTGGTGGCCTTCGCCACCCGCTTCGACGGGGCCGACCTGCGCGGTGCCCAGTTCCGCAACGCCATGCTGATGCAGAGCCGCTTCCGGGATGCCCGCATCGACGGGGCCGACTTCAGCGACGCGGTGCTCGACCTGCCGGAGCAGAAGGCCCTCTGCGCCCGTGCCGCCGGCAGCCATCCCCTCACCGGTGTCGACACCAGGGAGAGCCTGGGCTGCCGCTGACCCCCGCCGGCTGGGCCTCCCCTAGGTTTCGGTTCCCCCTGCCCTCTCCCCGATGACCGCCACCAGCACCCGACGGCTGCCGGTCACGGTGGTGACCGGATTTCTGGGGGCCGGCAAGACCACCCTGCTGCGCCACCTGCTCCTGGAGAGCGGACTGCGGCTGGCCGTCCTGGTCAACGAGTTCGGTGAGGTGGGCATCGACGGCGATCTGATCGCATCCTGCGGCTTCTGCCCCGAGGAGGAGCTGGACGACCGGCTGGTGGAGCTGGCCAATGGCTGTCTCTGCTGCACCGTCCAGGATGAGTTCCTGCCCACGATGCAGCGGCTGCTGGAGCGGGCCGACCGGCTCGACGGCATCGTGGTGGAAACCAGCGGCCTGGCCCTGCCCGAGCCCCTGGTGGCCGCCTTCGGCTGGCCGGAGATCCGCAGCCGCACCAGGGTGCACGGGGTGGTCACGGTGGTGGATGGCGAGGCGATGGCCGCCGGCCACGTGGTGGGGGACGCCGAGGCGGTGGAGGCCCAGCGCCGGGCCGACCCCAGCCTCGACCACATCAGCGCCATCGAGGACCTGTTCGCCGACCAGCTCGGTGCGGCCGACCTGGTGCTGGTGAGCCGGGCCGACCGGCTGGAGCCGGAGGCCCTGGCCCGGGTGAGCGAGGCGCTGCGCGCCGACCTGCGCCCCGGCACCGTGGTGCTGCCCATGGCCCGGGGCCGTCTCGATCCCTCCCTGGTGCTGGATGGTCCCGGCCGTGATCACGACCACGACCATGACCATGACCATGACCATGACGACCACGATCACCACGATCACGATCACGACCACCACGACCATGCCCACGTGGCGATGGAGTCGATTGTCCTGCGACGGGCCGGCCAATGGGGGCGAGCCGCCCTGGAGGCCCAGCTGCAGCAACTGCTGATCGACCATCCCGTCGTGCGGCTCAAGGGGCGGCTGCGTCAGGACGGCAAGCGCCTGCCGCTGCAGATCCAGGGGGTCGGACGACGCCTCGACTGCTGGTACGAGGAGCGGGCGGGGATGGCCCCAGCCGCCGCCCCCGCCGAGGGCGATGGCCCCGACGGCCTGGAGCTGGTGGTGCTGGCCACCGCCGGCGCCGCAGGCCCCCTGCGCGACGCCCTCGATCGCCTCTGAGGCACCAGGCCAGCGTCAGTCGAGGGGGATGTCACCCCGGGCGCAGATCCCGTCCCAGCAGAGATCGGTGTTCTCCACCCAGCGGCTGTTCACCGGCTGCCAGCTGCCGGAGGGTTTAAGCATCGTCACCCGGCCACGACCGTCATGGCGGAACTCGATCCTCTGGCCCCCCACCAGCAGGAACCAGTGGAGGCCGAGCTCCTCGACCTGCATCTGGCACTCCTGCCAGGGACCATCGGCAACGCGGCACTGCAGCGACACCAGCCCCGGCAGGGAGTGGGCCTGCAGGGCCGTGCAGGCCAGGGCCAGGCCCGCCAGCCAGGCCAGCAATCCGGGCCCCAGCGGATCCAGCAGAAACCGTCGCAGGGAGGGCACCACGACCAGCGGTGCGGAGCATCAACTCCAGGCTGGTGCTGCGCCGGGGGGGTGGTGGGGCGTGCTGCCAAGATTTAACAAACGTCCGTGCCCCCGGTGCCGCTCTTCAACGCCCGCGTTCAGGTTTCCCTGCGCCCCTCCGTGCTGGACCCCGCCGGGGAGGCCACCCGGGCCGCCGCCGCCCGGCTCGGGGTGGAGGGCGTGAAGCGCCTGCGGATCGGCAAGGCGATCGAGCTGGACCTGGAGGCGCCGGACCGGGCCACCGCCCAGGCCCGGCTTGAGCTGCTCAGCGACCGCCTGCTCGCCAATCCGGTGATCGAGGACTGGTCGCTGGATCTGGCCGAAGCGGGTTGAGGGGCGGACCGATGACCGTCGGCATCGTTGTGTTTCCCGGCTCCAACTGCGACCGGGACGTGGCCTGGGCCCTGGAGGGCTGCCTGGGCATTCCCGTGCGCTTCCTCTGGCATGAGGAGCGCGACCTGTCCGGCCTCGAGGCCGTCGTGCTGCCGGGGGGCTTCAGCTACGGCGACTACCTGCGCTGCGGCGCCATCTCCCGCTTTGCCCCCGTGCTGGAGGAGGTGCGCAGCTTCGCCGAGCGCGGCGGGCCCGTGCTCGGCATCTGCAACGGCTTCCAGGTGCTCACGGAGATGGGCCTGCTACCCGGAGCCCTCACCCGCAACCGGGATCTGCACTTCCTCTGCCAGAGCAGCCCCCTGGAGGTGCAGCCCGGGGCCTGCCGGTGGCTGGGCGCCTACGGCGCCGGCGAGCGCATCAGCCTGCCGATCGCCCACGGGGAAGGGCGCTATCAGGTGGAGCCCCAGGAGCTGGAGCGCCTCGAGGATCAGGGCTGTGTGGTGCTGCGCTACGTCGCCAATCCGAACGGATCACGGGGCGACGTGGCCGGCCTGACCAATCCCGCCGGCAATGTGCTCGGCCTGATGCCCCATCCGGAGCGGGCCTGTGATCCGGTCACCGGCGGCCTCGACGGCCGGCGCCTGCTGCAATCGCTGCTGGGCTGAGGTCTCAGTCCAGGGCTGCGAAGTAGTCGCGACTGCCACGGGGATCGGGGGTCAGGGTGCGGGCCCCGGGCGTCCAGTCAGCGGGACAGACCTGGCCCGGCTGGTTCCGCACGTGCTGGAACGCCTGCAGCACCCGCAGGGTTTCGTCCACACTGCGGCCGACGGCCACATCGTTGACGGTGCTGTGGCGGATCACCCCATCGGGGTCGATCAGGAACAGTCCCCGCAGGGCCGTGCCGGCCTCCTCGTCCAGCACGTGGTAGGCCCTGGCGATCTCCTTGTTGAGATCCGACACCAGGGGGTAGGCCACATCCCCGAGCCCCCCGCTCTTTCGTTCGGTCTGTACCCAGGCCAGATGGCTATAGGGACTGTCGATAGACACGGCCAGGATGGCGGCGCCGAGGCGGGCGAATTCCCCGTGGCGATCACTGAAGGCCGTGATCTCCGTGGGACAGACGAAGGTGAAATTGAGGGGATAGAAGAACAGCACCACATCCCTGCCGCGATAGTCGCGCAGCGACACCTCTCTGAACTCCTGATCCACCACGGCGGTGGCGCGAAAGTCAGGGGCTTCGAGGCCCACGAGCCTGTCGCTGCTGGTCATGGTGGGCCTGGCCCTACGATGATGTCCAAAGTAGCGATGCCTCTGCCATGGGTTGGGATCCAACCGTTCTGCGGAAATACAACACCACCGGCCACTTCCGGCTCATCAATCAGCTGCGTTCCGAACTCAAGGGCAATCCCCTGATCCGCCCCAAGGATGGGGAAACCGTGGGCGCCGCCAACCGCAGCAAGAGCCTCACCCGTGCCCTGCAGAACCGTTCCCAGTCCGGGGGTTACGGCCGCAGCCGCCGCTCGGTCCAGAGCTCCCAGCCCGTCGTCGTCACCGCCGCGCCTGCCCTGCCCGTGATCGCTCCGCTGCCGGCCCGGGTCGAGAGTGTGGAAAGCCAGGAGGCGGCCAATGCCCGCAGCTTCCGTGAACGGCTCAACGCCATCGAGATGCGCTGAACCCGCAGCTTCGAGAGGGCGTCAAGATTGTTGTAACCAGGGGGGAATGTCTCCACCCCGGTTACAAGGATTCAGGGACAAATGACCCAGGGAAAAGTGGCTCGGGGGAGACTTGAACTCCCGACCTTGGGGTTATGAATCCCACGCTCTAACCAGCTGAGCTACCGAGCCAATCCATCTGACTTTAGACGATGGCCTGCTCGGCCCCCTGCCGGGTCAAGCCCGGGGGGGGAGCATCTGCAGGGGGTTGACCGCGCCGCGGCCGGGGGGGTGGATCTCGAAGTGCAGGTGGGGACCGGTGCTGCGGCCGGTACTGCCCATCTGGCTGATCACCTGACCCTGGGTCACCGTCTCGCCCCTGGCCACCAGCAGGCGGCTGTTGTGGGCGTAGAGGCTGCGGCTGCCGTCGGGGTGGGCGATCTCCACCAGGAAGCCGTAGCCGCCGTCATGCCAGCCGGCGAAGACGACCTGGCCCTCCCTGGCGGCCATGATCGGGGTGCCGACGTTGTTGGCCACATCGATGCCCTTGTGCATCCGGCCCCAGCGCCAGCCGAACCCGGAGGTGAACACCCCGCGGGTGGGCCAGATCCAGCTGGTGGAAGGGGCTGTGGTGCCACCCTCGAAGGGGGGCTGGGGGTCGCCGAACTCGGGGAGCTCGGGCCAGCTGATGCCGCCGCTCACGGAGGGCTTCAGGCCCAGCAGCATGCGGGAACGGCCCGGTGCCGACTGGGCCAGTCGCACCTGGCTGCCCACCACCAGGCGGGCGGTTTCCAGGCCCGGATTGAGGCGCACCAGTTCGGCCACGCTCAGGCCGTAGCGCTGGGCCAGCTTGAGCACCGTGTCGCCGAAGCGGACGACGCCATCCCGTTCGACGGGCGGAGGGGTGGAGACAGGGGGGCTCTGGCGCTGGGCAGAGGCGTCAAGGGAGGCGATGCGGCCGATGCGCTCCTTGCCCCGGGACGGCACCACCAGCCAGTCGCCGTTGCCGAAGCGGTGGTCTTCATCGACGTCATTGAGGCGGGCCAGGCGGCTCTCATCGAGGTCGAGGGCGGTGGAGAGCTCCTCGATGGACACCGGACGGCGCACCTTGACCCAGAGCCGGTCGGTGGCGGAAGGCAGGGAGGCCAGCAGGGTCTCGGTGGACACCGTGCTGGTGGAATCATCAGCGAGAACGGCCACGAGCGGCACGACGGCCGGTGTGGAGAGCAGAAAGGGAAGAATCAAGCGGAAAGGCTTCATGCATTTCACATCCAGCGGACAAAACCCAGCAGAGAATCCAACATCTGCGGGTCCGGCAGAGAGTAGCGCTATGAACCACAGGCGGCAAGGTTCCTCAGGCACAACTCGGTCGGGACATCGGGACGGTCCCCCTTGGGTCTCAGGAGTCGCTGCCTGCGGCCGGCCCGATCTGGCGCAGGGCCTCGAACAGCACGATGCCAACGGACACCGAGAGATTCAGGCTGCGGACGCCCCCCTGGCCGTCCCGGGCCCGGCAGGCCATCGGGATGGTGAGCCGCGCTTCGGCCGACGCCTGCAGGTCGTTCGGTAATCCGTCCGTCTCCCGTCCGAACAGCAGCCAGTCGTCGGGATGGAAGCGGAAATCGGTGTAGGACGCCTCCGACTGGCTGCTGAGGGCCACCAGACGGCCACCCCGCCGCCGTCGCTCCGCCTGGAAGCGCTCCAGGTCGCCGTGGCGGTGCAGCGACACCCAGGGCCAGTAATCCAGGCCGGCCCTGCGCAGATGGCGGTCGCTGATCGTGAAGCCCAGGGGTTCGATCAGATGCAGTTCGCAGCCGGTGGCGGCGCAGGTGCGGGCCACGTTGCCGGTGTTCGGCGGGATCTGGGGCTGGTAGAGAACGACGCGGGGCATCCGGGGCGGTCCTCAGGAGCCGGGAGGCACGGGCTGGCTCAGGGCCAGCAGGTCGATGGCACGCCCCTGCAGGACGAGCCAGGCCGCCTCGCTGTGGGCCTGGAGGGTCTGCTGCATCCCCCCGAGCCGGTCGCGGAAGCGGGATCCGGCCGCCGTGGCCGGCACCACCCCCCAGCCGGTCTCCTCGCAGACCAGTACCAGGGGCGCCGGGCAGGCGCCGATGGCCCCGAGCAGCTCGTCGCAGCGGAGCCGCCAGTCCGGCGCCTCCAGCTCCAGGTGGGCGGCCACCCAGGTTCCGAGCGAATCCACCAGCCCCAGCTGCCCGACCTGCAGACGTTCCAGCTCGGCGGCCAGCTCACCGCCCACCTCGCGGCAGCCCCATTCAGGGGGACGCCGGAGGCGGTGGCGCCGCAGCCGCTCCTGCCAGGCGTCGTCGTCGGGCAGGGAGGGCCCGGTGGCCAGGTAGATCACCGCCAGGCCGCTGGCGCCGGCCAGATGCTCGGCCCAGCGGCTCTTGCCGCCCCGCGAAGGTCCACTGACCAGCGTGAGGCGCGGATGGCGCTGGACCCCGGTCGGGGGCTCAGCCGCCACCATTCATGTTGCGCAGGGTGGCCACCGAGGACGGCGAGACGCGGTTGAGGTAACGGAAGATCCAGTACTTGAAGATCGTGGCCAGGACCACCGGGAAGGTGGCGATGAAGAGCATCACGAAATTCTCCTGGGCCGGTAATCCCAGATGGTGGGCGACACCATCGAGCAGCACCGTCCAGCCCTCCGGACTGTGGAATCCCACGAAGATGTCCGTGAACAGGATGATGGCGAAGGCCTTGGCGCTGTCGCTCAGGCCATACACCATTTCGTCGATGAAGCCCCGCAGCACCTGGATGTCGCGCCGTCCGGCGATGGCCACCGCCACGAAGCCGATGAAACCGCAGACATCGGCCAGGACGTTCTTGATGGCATGGGTGCTCTCCTGGTCGGCCTCCTCCTTCAGCTCCTGGGCCCGCTTGGCCAGCTCCGTCTGGAGGTCCTCGCGGCTGGGCAGGGCCTTGCCCGCCAGCAGAGCGTCGAATTCGATCTCCGCCTGGTACACCCGCAGCTTCTCGACGGCCCGCTCCTCCAGGTGGGGTTTCGGGTAGGCGAGGAAGGCGTTGTCGGGGGCGAAGCGATCCACCAGGGGCGACACCACGTAGGTGCGGCTCACCTGCTGCACCAGCACCGGCACCAGCACCAGCAGCAGCAGGATCCGCAGCGACACCAGGGTGGAATCGCGGCGGCGGCGGAAGCCCGCCACCACGCTGGCCTCTGCCTCCGGGTCGAGCTGGCGGCGCACCTGGTCGACCACGCTCACCAGGCTGCGGGGCAGCATCTCCGGGGTGCGGCTCAGGGCCGGCAGCTCCTCCCGGGCCACGGCATATCGGGCGGTGACCGTGTCGATCAGCTGGTACTGGCGCAGTTCCTGGCCGGAGAGCTCCTGCCGGTACGGGGCCAGCACGCCCCTGGACTGGCGGCAGACCTGCAGGGCCGCCCGGAAGCGGCGCAGCACCTGGGACTGCATCGCCCGCGGGATGCTCAGCTCCAGTTCGGGACGCACCGGCCGGTCGTTGTAGTGCTCCATCTCGATGCTCTGGATGAGCAGGGCGGCTTCATAGCCGCGTTCAAGATCGGAACTCAGGTCGAGGGAGCGGGCCCGCCCGAAGGTACCCATCCAGTTCGTCAGTCCCATGGGGAGGCGGGTAGCGGGGGGATCAGCGGGAGAAGACCCACCAGGTGAGCATCGGCACCACGGTGCCCACCACCAGCAGGACGATCACCCAGGTGAAGGCATTGCTGCTGGAGGTCTCCTCCCGGGTGGGGATGTTGCTGACGACGGCGGCCGTCTCCTCGATGACAGGTTCGCCGGAATCTTCCCCGCCCTGGAGAACGGTGGCAAGGCGTTGCAGGGCGTCGACGGCCGACTGTCGGTAGCGGTCGCCGCTGCGGAGCGGCTGGGCCATCGTGGTGGCCGCGGTGCTCTTCAGCAGCTCGCTGGGCAGCTGGCGGTCGAGGGGGGGCTGGGCCGCAATCGCCGTGGCCCGGGTCTGGGTATCGATCAGCAGCAGCAGCAAGGGATCGGGACTGCTGCCGGCCGGGGGATCGGCCGTCCAGCGCTCCAGCAGCTGTCCGGCGAGGGTGTTGAGGTCAAGGCCGTAGTCGAGCCGGGTCAGGGTGATCAGGCGGGCATCGACCCGTTCGGCGCTGAAGGCCTGCAACTGGCGCTCGATCTCGGCCTTGCCCGCCCGGCTGAGCACGTCGGCGCCGTCGAGCACGTGCTCGGCCGGTGGACGGGCGGGCAGATCCGACGCCGACAGGGCCCGGGCGGCCGCGACCGGAGCCGCCAGCACCAGGCCGATGGCCAGCACCAGGGAGAGCAGGGAGCGGAGCAGCCCGGAGCGGCGGGTGGGGCCGGGGTGGACTGCCGCCACCAAAGGCGTCACTGAAGCCAAGGCCATCGTGCAAGACGCCACCAGTCTGCCGTTGCGGCTCCGTTCCGGCATCCTGAAGGCAGCTTCGGAGCCGGACGCCACGATGACGATGTCCGCCCCCGCCCGCGTCGTCCTGGCCTGCGGCGCCACGGGCCTGGCCCTGGCCGTGCTCAATCAGATGACGGCCCCGAGCCTGGAGCCGCCCCTGGAGCGGGCCTCGGTGCTGGCCAGCATCCTGGCGGTGCTGCTGCTGCTGGTGGCCCTGCTCTGGCAGCGGGTGGAGCCCGTGGCACCGGAGCGGGTGGCGCTGGAGGGCCGCCAGGGGCTGCGCTTGGCGCCGGATCTGGAGGCTGCTCTGGCCGAGGAGCTGGGCTGGGGCAGCACGATGCTGCTGACGGCGACGCCGGCGGCGGTGGTGCTGCTCCACTGGCGCGGGCACACCCTGCTGGAGCGGGGCGTGCTGGGCAGCGGCGACTTCCTGCCCGGGGCGATCTGCGCCCGCAGCATGGCCAGCGGCAAGGCCATTTCCCTGGTGGACCTGAAGCTCTACCCGGGCCGGGATGAGTTCAGCAGCCTGCCCTCGGGCCTGCCGGCGGTGGTGGTCCAGCCCCTCGGCACCGAGGGGGTGCTGGTGCTGGGCGGCTGGTCGCCCCGCTGCTTCAGCCGCAGCGATCTGGTGTGGGTCGAGGGCTGGGCCCGCAGGCTCACAGGCGAATTGGCTCGGGTTTCGGGCGCGGCGCCACCGGCCGGGGAGGTGTCGTCGACGGCGGCACCTGGAACTGGCTGAACACCCGGCCTCCCGGGTTGGTCACCACCACGGTCCCCTTGTTTCCCAGCTGGCCCCGCAGCACGCTGCCGCGGGTGAGCTGGCGGCTGGCCGGCCGCTGCAGCAGCACCGAGCCATCGGCGGTGACCGCCTGGGTCTGCCAGTTCCAGGAGCAGCTCTGAGCTTCGAGGCTGGCACCGTCCTGCTGGAGGAAGCAGCCCGAGGGGATCCGCACCAGATGCTGGCCGGCGTCCACCTGCAGGGCCTTGCCCCGGGCGCTGGCGCCGCCGGCCACCGCCGGGTCGCTGAACAGCACCGGCGGCCCAAGGTTGAACAGCTGGGTCTGGGTGTTGCCGACCAGGGAGGTGGCGGTGAGGGTCTGGAGCGGGCGGGTGGAGGCCGAGCCCGGCGGCCGCCGTTCCCCCAGCACCGGCCCGCGGGCGGTGAGGGCACCGCTGCCCGGTTGCCAGAGCACCGAGGTCACCGTCACCAGGATCTGGGGGTCGCCGACGGGGTTGGCCCGGAAGGGATCGAACGCCTGGGCCCAGCGCTGCAGCTGGGGCTTGCCCTGCAGCTCCAGGGTGTCCTTATCCAGGCGGAAGGTGGCCCGCTCGGCGGAGAGCCGGGTATGGGGGTCGAACCCTTCCGGATGGCGGTCGATCTCCATCAGGTTGCGGGAGGGAAGCCAGCGCACCCGGGAGCCCTGGATCATCACCGGCTCCTTCCCGAGGCGCTGCAGCCGGATCCGCCCCTCCAGCAGGATCACGGCCCCGTCGTTGATCACGGTGCCGGTGGAGGCCTCCACCCGGTAGGCCGGCTTGCCGTCGCTGTAGATCACGCCGCGGGGCTGGAGGGCCCGGGCCACCCGGCGACGCAGGTCGTAGCGGGCCTCGGGGCTGGTGAGTTCCCAGTTGGGGCGTCCGAACACGTCCTGCTGGCGCAGATCCAGGGAACGGAACACGAAGGGGGTGGGCGCCGTCTCGCGGGCGACGTCGCCGCGGCCGCAGCCGGCGAGCAGCAGCACCAGCAGGGCCGACAGGCGCCAGGGTCGCGCGGGGAGGGAAAGCGTCAAAGGGGGGAATCCAGTTCCAGTCGGTGCATCACCGGCGTCGGTTCGGGCAGGGCCAGACCACTGGCCAGCTTCCCCCAGTGTCGGGCCGCCGTCCAGCCGTTGTCGGCCAGCAGCACCGGCTGGGCCAGCTGCCCGAGCATGCGCCCGGAGAGATCCGGCAGCAGCGGGGCCAGCAGCACGGCCACCCAGCGGCTCGTCTCCAGCACGGCATAAAGGTCTTCGGCCACACCGTCGAAGCCCTCCTCGGCCTTGATCGCCTTCCAGGGGGCGCGATCGTTCAGGAAGCCGTTGGCCGCCTCGGCCAGCTCCAGGATCGCGGCGGCCGCCGTGCGGAAATCCAGTGCCTCGAGGGCCCCGTCGACGGTCTGGGCGCAGGCGAGGCAGCGCACGGCCAGGGGATGGTCGGCGCTGGCGGCGGCTCCGGCCGGTGGCACGCCACCGTCGAACCAGCGGCGCGCCATCGAGGAGGTGCGGTTGAGCAGGTTGCCGATCGTGTTGGCCAGGTCGTTGTTGACCAGATCGCTGAAGCGCTGCTGCTGGAAATCGCCGTCATCGCCGAAGGGGATGTCCCGCAGCAGGTACCAGCGGACCGCATCGGTGCCGCAGCGCTCCAGCAGGACGTCGGGATCGAGCACGTTGCCCAGGGACTTGCCCATCTTCTGGCCCTCCCGGGTGAGGAAGCCGTGGCCGAAGACCTTCTCCGGCAGGGGCAGCCCCGCCGACAGAAGCATCGCCGGCCAGTAGACGGCGTGAAAACGCAGGATGTCCTTGCCGATCACGTGCAGCTGGGCCGGCCAGCCGCGCTCGGCAAGCAGGGTCAGGTCGGCGGGATCGTCAGGCTCCAGCAGGGCCGAGAGGTAGCCCAGCAGGGCGTCGAACCACACATAGAAGGTATGGCCCTCGTAGCCGGGAACCGGAATGCCCCAGGGCAGATCGAGCCGGGAGATGGAGAAGTCCCGCAGGCCACCGGCGACGAAGTTCTCCACCTCCCGGCGCCGGGAGCGCGGCGCGATGAAGCCGTCACTGGCCACCAGCTGCTCGATCTGCTCCTGGTAGCGGGAGAGGCGGAAGAAGAGGTTGAGCTCGTCGCGCCACTCCAGGGGGCGCAGGTGGATCGGGCAGTGGGGCTCGGTGGCTGCCGGCGATTCCTCCTTGAACTCCTCGCAGGCGACGCAGTACCAACCCTGCTGGCGACCTTCCACCACATCGCCGCTGGCCTCGACCCGGGCGAAGAACTGCTCCACGACCGCCCGGTGGCGCGGGTCGGTGGTGCGGATGAAGCGGTCGTTGCTGATGCCCCAGCGGCGCCACAGGTCGCGGTACTCGCCGCTGATGGCGTCGCAGTGGGCCTGGGGGGTGAGGCCGGCCGCTTCGGCCGAGCGCTGGATCTTCAGGCCGTGCTCGTCGCAGCCGGTGATGAAGGTGACCCGCTCCCCCTGCAGCCGTCGGAAGCGGGCAATGCTGTCGCAGGCGAGGGTGGTGTAGGTGCTGCCCAGGTGGGCGCGGTCGTTGACGTAATAGAGGGGGGTGGTGAGGGTATAGGTCATCGGCAGGCGACGTCGGCCGGGTCCGCCGGCGGCAGGTGGGTGTCCCGTGACGGCCCCCGTGACGCCCTAGGGCCCAGGCCCGGGGCCCGGATCCTACCCATGGCCTTGGGATGGGATGCTGGCCCCCTGACCCCGGCCCCTTCTCCCCGATGCGCACGGGATTCGATCGCAGGGCGGACGTGCTCGTGTGGGGCGGCGGCAGCGGTGGTGTCGCCGCGGCGCTGCAGGCCGCCCGCTCCGGCGCCGACACCCTGCTGCTCACGCCCGGGCCGTGGCTGGGCGGCATGGTGAGCGCGGCCGGGGTGTGCGCCCCCGACGGCAACGAGCTGAGCCCCTGGCAGAGCGGCCTGTGGGGGGCCCTGCTGCGGGCCCTGCAATGGATCGAGCCGGAGGGTCTGGATCAGAACTGGGTGAGCTGCTTCGGCTACCGCCCCGCCAGTGCCGAGCGGATCCTGCGCCGCTGGGTGGCGGCCGAGGAACGGCTGGAGTGGTGGTCCGGCGTGCGGCTGGAGGCGGTGGAGCGCGACGGCGACCGCATCGGCGCCGTGACGGTGCAGCACAGGGGCATCCAGCGGCGCCTGCGGCCCACGGTGGTGATCGATGGCAGCGACCGGGGCGAGCTCTATCCCCTGGCCGGCGCCCCCTTCCGCTTCGGCTGGGAGGCCAGGGAGCTCTGGCAGGAACCCAGCGCCCCCACGGCCGAGCGCCTCGGGAACGACCCCTTCTTCCAGCGGCAGCCGGTGCAGTCGCCCACCTGGGTGTGCCTGGGCCAGCTGGACGAGAGGGGGGGACCGGTGGCCCCCGATAGGGAGGCCTGGCGCCGCAGCCCCCCTCCCCTGCCGGAGCCCTTCGCGGCGGCCACCGAGTCCTTCGGCCTGGAGCGCACCCTCACCTACGGCCGCCTGCCCGGGGGCCTGGTGATGCTGAACTGGCCCCTGCATGGCAACGACTGGCACCAAGGTCTGGAGCGGGCTTTTCCGGAATGCTTCGCCGGAGGTGCCGCCGCCGACGTCGCTGCGGTCGAAGGGGAGCTGCTCGCAGCGATGCGCGACCACAGCGAGGCCTTCGCCGCAGCCCTGTGCCAGGCCAGCGGCGGCTGGCTGGGCCCCGCAGCGGTGTTTCCTACACCCGAGGAGGCCAGGGCCGGGCGGCTCAGCGGCGCCGGATCCCTGGCCCTGATGCCCTACTGGCGGGAGGGCCGCCGGCTGGTGGCCCGGGAGCTGGTGCTGGAGCAACACCTGCTGCCCCAGGGGGAGGGTGCCTGCATCGCCCCCCTCAGCCGCGCCGCCGATGGGGCCTTGACCTGCATCGCCGTGGGCAACTACGCCAACGACCACCACTACCCCGGCGGCGACTGGCCCCTGGCCCCCAAGAGCTGCCGCTGGGGCGGCCGCTGGAGCGGCACCCCGTTCACCATCCCCTACGGCGCCCTGGTGAGTGAGGGGGTGACCAACTTGCTGGCGGCCGACAAGGGTTTCGGCGTCAGCCACATGGCCAACGGAGCCACCCGGCTCCAGCCCCTGGTGCTCAACATCGGCCAGGCCGCCGGGCTGGCGGCGGCCCTGTGTGTGCTCGATGGAGTGGAGCCGGCCGCCCTGCCGGTGCGGCGTCTGCAGGAGGCCCTGATCGGCGATCCGCTGGCTCCGGCCGGTGTGGTGCCGCTGTGGGATACCCCCTGGCACCACTCCCGCTGGCGCGAGCGGCAGCGGGAGGTGCTGGAGGCCCCGGAGCGTCTGGATCGCCACGGCCAACTGGAGGCGGCGGAGCTGGCGGCACTGTCGGGCTGGGCGCCGCCGCCGGAGCCGGGAGAGCGCCTCTGGCGCGGGGAGCTGGTGCCCGACGGCCAGGGCGGCTACGTGCTCCACGGCGAGGCGGGGGCCTGGCCGGTGATCACCCTGGAGCCGGCCCTGCACCACTGGCTCCTTAGCCTCGATCGCCCCACCCCTGTGGCCCTGATCGGCTGTGCCAACCCCTGGGGCCCCTGGCTGCGGGTGTCAAGGCTCGTGACGTGAAGCTGCTGTTCAGTGGCGCCGCCATCGCCCTCACCTTCGCGGCCTTCCTCCCTTACATCGTCTCAATACGGGCCGGCCGCACCCGCCCCCATGTGTTCTCCTGGCTGATCTGGGGGGTCACCACGCTGCTGGTGTTCCTGGCCACCTGGGCCGCCGGCGGCGGGGTCGGGGCCTGGCCCACCGGCGTGTCGGCCCTGATCACCTTCTCCATCGCCTGGCTGGCCTTCACCCATGGCGCCGATCGGGCGATCACGACAAGCGATTGGCTGTTTCTGGCCGGCGCCGCCTCGGCCCTGCCCTTCTGGTTCCTCACCGCCGACCCGCTCGGGGCCGTGGTGGTGCTCACTTTGGTGGATCTGCTGGGCTTCGGCCCCACCCTGCGGCGCGCCTGGAGCCACCCGGAGCAGGAACGGATCGGCTTTTTCAGCCTGTTCGTGCTGCGCAACCTGCTGGTGCTGCTCTCCCTAGAGCGGCTGACGCTGACCACGGCCCTGTTCCCGGCGGCGGTGGGCCTGGCCTGCGTGGGGGTGGTGGTGCTCCTGCTCTGGCGGCGACGCCGCCTGCAGCGCCTGGGCCAGCCGGCCTGAGTTCGGTCAGGATGGGCTGATCAGCGCCGTTGCCCCATGGTTTCCACCAACCCAGGATCCGCCCTCCGGCCCCTGCCCGTGCTGCTCTCGGTGGCGGGTTCGGCGCTGCTGCTGGCCGCCCTGCCGGCCCGGGCCCAGGGCCTCAACAACATGCGCGACCAGCTGATCATCCATTACTGCACCCTGGCGGTGAATGCCGATTTCACCAAGGCGGGCAAGCCGGTGCCGGCCGGCCTGGCGAAGGACACGTGCACCTGCGTCGCCCAGCAGGTCAACGCCCGAGCCTCCATTGCCCAGGCCGAAACCATCTGCAAGCAGCAGGCGATGGGCAAGTACAACCTCAGCCCCTGAGGCCGCCGGGGTCAGCCCGCGGCCGTGAAGCGCAGCAGGTCCCGCAGGGAATCCACCTGCTGCAGCCGCACCAGCAGGGCGTCGCCGGGACCGGGGTCGCCATGGCACTCGGCGGCCAGATCCATGGCCAGATCGGGCAGGTGCACCAGGCCGAGCCGGTCCTGGGGCCGCAGCCAGCGCAGAAACAGCCCCGGCCACTGGTGCTGCTCCTGGGCCTCGAACCACACCTGCTGCCAGTGGCGTTGGTCCTCCCGGGCGATCTGCAGTCCCTGGCGGATGGCCCCCTCCAGCTCCGCCAGCAGCGCCCCCAGCTCCGCCTCCTCCAGCACCGGCTGCCCCTGCTGATGGGCCAGCAGCTGGCGTTGCACCAGCAGGTCGTTGTAACGGCGGATCGGTGAGGTGGCCTGCACGTAGCAGGGCAGGCCCAGGGAAAAGTGGGGGGCCGGAGTGGTGCCGAGATGGCCCCGGCTGAGGCAGCGCTTGATGGCGGCATGGCGCACCGGACCCGCCGGCAGGCTCGCCAGTTCCGCCTCAGGCGGCAACTCCGCCGTCAGCTGGCTGCGATAGGGCAGGGCCAGACCCTGCTCCTGGCCGTGTTGGGCGATCACGGCTCCGGCCAGGATCATGGCCTCGGCCACCAGGGTGCGCGACGGGGACGGCTCAGTGATCTCCAGCTGGGCCCCCAGCTCGTCGCAGCGGATCCGACCCTCGGGCTGGTCCAGATCGAGGGCCCCCCGGGCCAGCCGCCAGCGCCGCCGCCGCTCCATCAAGGCATGAATCTCTTCGAGATAGCGCTCCTGGGGCGGGGCCAGCTCGATCAGCTCATCGGCATCGGCATAACTCAGGCGGTAGGCGGGCCGCACCCAGCTGGACTCCAGCCCATGGGCGGCCACGGCGCCGTCATCGGCCAGCTCCACCCACAGGCTCAGGGCCGGGCAGCGCTGACCCATGCGCAGGCTCATCGGGCCGGTGCTGAGCACCTCGGGGAACATCGGCAGTGGCCCCCGGGCCAGGTAGAGGCTGCTGGCCCGGCGCCGGGCCTCGGTGTCGAGGGGGCTGCCCGCTGCCACCAGCCGGCCAGGGTCGGCGATGTGGATCCACAGCCGCGGTTTCCCATCGGGCCCCTGCTCCAGGGAGAGGCCGTCGTCGATGTCGCGGGTGTCCGCATCGTCGATCGTGACGGTGTGCAGCCCGCTGAGGTCGCGGCGCTGTTCGTCACCGGGAAGCTCCGTGGCGGCCAGCTCCACCAGTTGGCGGGCCTCAGCCTCGAGCTCCTCGCTGAAGCCCGCCTGCCAGGTGGTGTTCTCCAGCGAGGGCAGGTGGTGCCTCTCCCACTGGCCCAGGTCCACCAGCAGGTGCCGGATCGGCGCCGACTCCATGGCGCAGTGGGCTCCCTGCAGGGCGCGGTGCAGGTCGTCGGGCAGGGGACGGCTGGTGTCGCCGCTGGCCCACTCCCGCAGCAGGACCAGGTGCTGGCGCTGTTCGGGATCGAGCTGCTGGGGATCGATCGGGCGGCGCTGGCGCAGGGCGTCCTGCCACTGGCGCCGGCGCTGCTCGGCCAGCTGCTGGCGGCGGGCGTCCCGCCGCAGCCGGCGCACATCCACCAGCGGCCGGGGCTCCACCTGCTGCTGGCGCCAGCGGAACAGGGTCTGGGGGCCCTGCAGCCACAGCCAGCAGGCGGCCCGCTGGATGGGATTGCCGCCGTCGCCGATCAGGTCAACGAAGTCCCCCAGCTCGAGGGACGCCGGGTCATCCAGCAGCAACAGCCAAGCGGCACCCAGCTCCCTGGGGCTGGGGGCGGCCTGCTGCAACGCCTCCGGACTCAGACCCCAGGGGGGCTGGGACAGGCGTGAGGGTGGGGATTGATCGCCGGGGAGGGCGGCCAGCAGATCGAGCTGCCGGACCCCCCTCTGGACGGCCTTGGCCTCAAAGCCCACCCTGAGATCGAGGCGGGTGCCTTTCTCGGCCACGACCACCGCCAGCAGGCTGCGGCTGTCGTCGTGGAGGCCGACCAGGTCACCCGCCGTGAACCGACGCGAGGCGGAAGGCAACTCAGCCTTCGGGATTCACGAAGGGCAGCAGGGCCACGATCCGGGCCCGCTTGACGGCATTGGTGAGATCGCGCTGCTGCTTGGCCGTCAGGCCGGTGAGGCGGCGGGGCAGGATCTTGCCGCGCTCGGTGATGAACTTCTTGAGCAGATCGACGTCCTTGTAGTCGATCGGATCACCGGGCTTGATCGGCGACAGGCGCTTCTTGAAGAAGGAACTGGACATGGGAACGGAGTGGGGGAACGAAAGGAGAAAACTGCCGCTGCAGGGGCCGCGGGACGATCAGGGGATGGGATTCCGCAGGGAATCCAGCCTCACTTGATCTCCTTGTGGACGGTGGAGGCGTTGCAGTGGGGGCAGAACTTCTTGAGTTCGATCCGTTCGGTGGTGTTGCGGCGGTTCTTCTGGGTCGTGTAACGGGACACGCCAGGGGACCGCTTGGCGGGGTTGGACCGGCATTCGGTGCACTCGAGGGTGATCACCAGCCGGACGCCCTTGTTCTTGGCCATGGAAGGACGTTGCGCCGCGGATGCGTTGCAGAGAGACGATCCTGCACCTTACCTCCCGATGGGGAGGGCCCTGATCGCTTCCTAATGTGGGCGGCTGCTGTGCAACCCTCCGATGCTGGTTTCGCTCCAATGGCTCCGGGAGCTGGTCAGCGTGGAACCGGCCGCTCTCGTGCCTGAGTACCTGGCGGAGCGCCTGTCGATCGCCGGTTTCGAGGTGGAGGCCATCGAGGATCTGGCGGCCCGGGCGGCCGGGGTGGTGGTGGGCCATGTGGTGCAGCGCGATCCCCATCCCAATGCCGACAAGCTCAGTGTCTGCAAGGTGGATGTGGGGGCTGGCGAGCCCCTCCAGATCGTCTGCGGCGCCCCGAATGTGCGCCAGGGCCTGCACGTGCCCGTGGCCCTGGTGGGCAGCACCCTGCCGGCGGTGGGGGTGACGATCAAGCCGGCCGAACTGCGTGGGGTGGCCAGCAGCGGCATGATCTGCTCCCTGCGGGAACTCGGCCTCGACGACGGCAGTGACGGCATCGCCGAACTCGACCGTCTGCTGGAGAGCGTGCCCCCCCTGGGGACGGCCGTGGGTCCGCTGCTGGGCCTGGATGATCAGGTGCTGGAACTGGCGATCACCGCCAACCGCCCCGATGGCCTGTCGATGCGCGGCATCGCCCGCGAGGTGGCGGCCCTCAGCGGCGGCAGCACCACCTTCCCCGCGGCGGCGCCCGTGGTGGCCGCCCAGACCCTGGCCGCCGCGGCGGCCGACCGCGAGGCCATCGAGGCGGGGGGGCTGTTCAGCCTCACCGCCCTCGACGGCCTGAAAGTCGGTCCCTCCCCGGACTGGCTGCGCCAGCGCCTGGAGCGGGCCGGTGTGCGCCCCATCAACAACGTGGTGGACATCACCAACCTGGTGATGCTGGAGACGGGCCAGCCCCTGCATGCCTTCGACCGGGATCGTCTGGGGGTGCTCACGGGCGGCACCCCCGAGCCGGCCAGCATCGGCCTGCGGCAGGGCCGCCCCGGGGAAGCCTTCGTGGCCCTCGACGGCCAGGAGCGCACCTTGAGCGAGGAGGCCCTGGTGGTCACCTGCGCCGACCACCCCATTGCCCTGGCCGGGGTGATGGGGGGTCTCGCCGAGGCCGTCACCGAAGCCACCACCGCCATCTGGCTCGAGGCGGCCGTCTTCGCCCCCCAGGCGGTGCGCCGCTCCGCCCGCAGCGTCGGGCTGCGCACCGAGGCCAGCAGCCGCTTCGAGAAGGGGGTGCCGCGGGAGATCACCCTGGCCGCCGCCGACCGGGCCGTGGCCCTGCTGCAGGAACTGGCCGGAGCCAGCGTGGAGGGCCGCTGGCTGCACCAGCGGACCCCGTCTCCCCAGCCGCCCCTGCCCCTGCGCCGCGACGCCCTCCACAACCTGCTGGGTCCGGTGCTGGTGGAGGGCGAGGCCCAGGACCTGGACGATGAACGCATCACCGCCACCCTGGAGGCCCTCGGCTGCGTCCTCGAGGAGGACGAGGAGGGCTGGCAGGTGCGGGTGCCGCCCGAGCGCGCCATGGACCTCAAGCGTGAAGTCGACCTGATCGAGGAGGTGGCCCGGCTGGTGGGCTACGACCACTTCGCCGCCCATCTGCCCGATCCCCTGATCCCCGGCGGCCTGGAGCCGGCCCAGCAGCTGGAACGCCGCCTGCGCCGCAGCCTCTGCGCCGCCGGCCTCCAGGAGATCGTCTCCCTGTCGCTGGTGGCGGCGGCCCCGGACCGGGTGCCCCTGGCCAATCCGCTCCTGGCCGACTACGGCCACCTGCGCGACAACCTGCACCAGGAGCTGCTCCAGGCCGCCCGCCGCAACCTGCAGGCCTCCCTGGGGGGCTTCTGGGGCTTCGAGATCGGCCGGGTGTTCCCGGGTGGTGGGGCCAGCGGTGAGGCGCGCCATGGGGAACGCACCCTGCTGGTGGGGGTGATCGCCGGCGAGCGGCGCGCCGAACGCTGGCGCAGCTCCGGCAAGCCCGCCCCCCCGGACTACTTCCAGGCCCGCGGCGTGCTGCAGGCCGGTCTGGAGCCCCTGCGCCTGCCCCTGGAGGACCGTCCCCTGACCGACGCCCCGCTGCTGCACCCCGGCCGCGCCGCCCAGCTGCTGGTGGAAGGCAAGCCCGCCGGCTGGTTCGGCCAGCTCCACCCGGCCGAGGCCGACGCCCTCGACCTGCCGGCCGCCACCTATGTGTTCCAGCTCGAACTGGAGCCCCTGCTCAGCGCCGGCACCCGCCGCAACCGCTGGCAGCCCAGCTTCCGCGCCTACCCCACCGTGCCGGCCTCGGAGCGCGATCTGGCCCTTGTCGTTCCCGCTGACACCACGGCCGCCGACCTGCTGGCGGCGATCCGCAAGGCGGGCAAGCCGCTGCTGGAGCAGGCCGAGCTGATCGACCGCTACGAAGGTGCCCAGGTGGAGGCCGGCCGCTGCAGCCAGGCCTTCCGCCTGCGCTACCGCGACAGCGCCCGCACCCTCACCGACGAGGAGGTGGAGGCGGCCCATGGGCGGGTGCGCGAGGCCCTCGAGCGCCGCTTCGGCGCCGAACAGCGCCGCTAGACCCTTTCCAGGGCCGCCAGGGCCTCGACGTGGCTGGTGTTGGGGAAGAAGTCCACCGGCTGCACCCAGTTCAGCCGGTAGACCCCTGAGCCGCACAGCTGGGCCAGGTCGCGGGCCAGGGCCGCCGGATCACAGCTCACGTAGGCGATGCGCTCCGGTCGTGCCGCCAGGATCGCGGCGGTGGCGAACGGGTTCAGCCCCTTGCGGGGCGGATCCAGCACCAGGGCCTGCTGGCCCTGGAGGCGCTCCTCCAGCACCTGGGGCACGTCGGCCTGCTCGAAGCTCGCCCGATCCTCCAGGCCGTTGGCGGAGGTATTCAGCCGGGCCATGGTCACGGCACCGGGGTGCAGCTCCAGGCCGGTGACCTGCCAGCCGGCGGCGGCCAGGGGCAGGCTGTAGGTGCCGATGCCGCAGTAGGCATCGAGCAGGCAGCCGCCGGCGGGAGCCGGGCCGAGAGCTTCGATCAGATAGGGAACCAGCCGTTCGGCCTGGCCGGTATTGACCTGGAAGAAGGTGTCGGCGGCGATGCGGAAGCGCAGGCCGGCGAAGCTTTCATGGATCCACTCCCGGCCGCGGATCACCCGGGTCTCGTCGCCCATCAGGCGATTGGTGGGCAGGGGCTGCAGGTTGAGGCAGACACCCACCAGTTCGGGCCAGCGTTCGCACCAGGCGTCGGCCAGGGCCTCAAGGCCGGGCAGGTCGTCATGGCTGCTGATCAGGGTGATGAGCAGCTCCCCGGTGGCCGCCCCCACCCGCAGGCCCAGGTGGCGCAGACCGGGACCCTCCAAGGCCTCGGGGTCGTTGCCGTGGCGATCGATCGGCCAGTCGCTGGCTTCGATGTCGGCCTTGAGGGGGGCGATCAGGGCGTCGATGCGCGGGTCGAGCACCGGGCAGCGGGCCATGTTGACGATCTGGTGCGAGCCCCGGCGGTAGTAGCCGGCGCGCAGGCGGCCATCGGCCCGGCGCTCCAGCGGAATCAGGGCGCGGTTGCGGTAGCCGAGGGTCGGATCGGCCACCAGCAGCGGCCGCACAGGGGCGCTCAGGCCGCCGATGCGCTGCAGGGTCTGCTCGAGGCTGCGCTGCTTCCAGGCGGCCTGGGCCCCGTCCGCCAGGGGCTGGAGGCTGCAGCCACCGCAGTTGTCAGCGAGGATGCAGGGGGGCCGGCGGCGGTCGCCAGAGGGCGTCAGCACCCGCAGCAGCTGACCCACCAGATGGCGCCGCGCCACCGCCTGCAGGCGCACCTGCACGGTGTCGCCGGGCAGGGCGCCGCTGACGAACACCACCAGCCCGTCGTGGCGCCCCACCCCCTGCCCGTCATGGCCCAGGTCGGTGATCTCCAGCTCGAGCCTGTCGCCCACCGAGGCCATCTGGATTCCGCAGCACTGCAGCGACCCTATCGGGGGTCGTGCAAAGGGGCGTTACACCTTGCGCCAGGAGCCCTGGAGGAGGCTTCGGGCTCGATAGGATTCGCCGGACTGTGGTCGCTGCTATGAGCGTCGTTCGCGATCTGATCCTCCAGGCCGATGATCAGCTCCGCTACCCCACCGGCGGCGAGCTGCGCACGATGGTGGAGTTCCTCAGCGGTGGAGCCCGCCGGCTGAGTGTCGTCAGGGTGCTGACGGACAACGAGAAAAAGATCATCGCCGAAGCGTCCAAACAGCTCTTCCTGCGCAAGCCGGACTACGTGGCCCCCGGAGGCAATGCTTTCGGCCAGAAGCAACGGGCCCAGTGCCTGCGTGATTACAGCTGGTACCTGCGGCTGGTCACCTACGGAATCCTGGCCGGCAGCACCGAGCTGATTCAGCAGATCGGCGTGGTGGGTGCCCGCGAGATGTACAACAGCCTGGGCGTTCCCCTCCCCGGCATGGTGGAGGCGATGCGCACCCTCAAGGAGGCGGCCCTGGTGCTGCTGGGTGCTGATGAAGCCACTCTGGCCGGCCCCTACTTCGATTACCTGATCCAGGGACTCCAGACCTCCACCTGAGCGGCCCGATCGTCTCACTCTGGTCCAATCACTGGTCTGACAGTGGGTCTGAGGTGAGACGATCAATCAATTTCCGTAAGCACTCGAGCCTTCCTCCCCGTCACGAACGTGACGGGGTTTTTTGTATGGCCTTCTGCGATGGGAGCGATGCCCGCCGGTGGCGCGGACGATCACCTGGGCAGCGGCAGGGGTGAATCATAGTTCTCATGCGGGACTCGCCCCTTGTCCTGGACTGAGACCCGAGCCAGCCAGTTGCGACGCCAGGACGGCGGTGCTGGCTGGTTCATGGTTTGGCGGTTCGTGGTCCAGGTGCTGCACGGCATGCCTGGTCGGCAAGGCGATGGCCTGGCCAGAGATGGGACCGCCATGGCGCGTGGGAGGCGGATCCAGCGGAAGCTCCTCAGTTGTCGCACATGGGACCCATGACCAGTCCTATGACAACACTCAGCTGAGACTTCTGATGAGCATGCTGCAGGGTCTGTGGGTGTGGATGGACCAGCCTTTGAAGATGGCTCTCCATCTGGGGGTCTTCGAGCGGTTTCCGCGGGATCGGTCGCTTCGGGCCATCGGTTCAGTTTGCGTATCTGTGTCAAAGACAGATACGCCAGGATTCGGATCCCAGTAGTTCCAAGGCTATTCAGGCGCTGTCCAAACCATGGACATGGCCATCGGCCTGGGCAGGCACCCCTGGACAGCCACTGCGCCTGCGATCCATCGGTCGTCGACTGTCGGCAGAGGTCACAAGGTGAAGGAGGTCGGTCGCCACAAATGAAATCGACGAAAAATCACGGTCTTGCGGATAGCGTACAAGTCCAGTGCCGAGACACGCAGCTGGTCTTATCTGGGTTGGCTGAGATGCAAGCGTCATGGGGATGGGAGCCCTCCATCCCATGCTTCCTTTCTAGGACTCAGTATTAGACTAGGTCCTTGTCTCATCCGAGATGCCTGGGCAACTCACGACGCCCCTGATCGGTGCGCGCGGTGAGATCAGCGGTCGCTCGCAGCGCCCTGCCGATAGAGCTCCTTGAGCAGTTGATAGGCCTCGTTGAGGCGTCGCATCGCCTCAACCGACCCGCCGGCGTCAGGATGGTGGCTCTGGGCCATGTCCCGGTAGGCCTCGCGGATCTGGGCAAGGGTCAGGCGCTGGCCGGGATCGGTGGGCAACTGCAGCAGCCGCAGGGCGCCGTGCAGGGTCATGGTGTGCTCCAGCGTCTGGAAGGACGTGCCGCGGCGGCGGCGGCGGAAGCGGTGCACGAAGCGCCGGATCAGGGTCGGGATCCGCAGGCTCAGGGTCGAACCACTGAAGGGGTCTTCCAGCACACCGGCGGTGACCATCACCCGTTCGAACGTCGGCGGGCCATCGCTCCAGCCGGGAACGAACTGCTGCATCACCTGGCAGGCGCCTGACCAGGTGAACGTCCGCCCATCACTCTGGTCCGACTGGGGCCAGATGTCCTGGGCCAGCCAGAGCATGGCCGCCTCCAGCACCGCTTCGTTGGCCGGCGACCCATAGAGGGTGCGCCAGTGGTTGCCGGCCTCCTCCATCGCCTGCTGCACCACCTCCCCGCCGAGGGGCGGCAGGGGGGTCAGGGGCAGGGGGCCGGCGCTCTGCCGTGCCGTGGGCCGCAGGCTGCGCTTGAGGACATCGGAGCGGCGACGCACGAACCCGGGCAGATCGATGCCCCCGCCAGCAGGCTGGGGCCGCGGGGCATGCTCTGCCGGCGCTTCCCACTCGAATTCCGCCTGCAGGGTGTCCATCGCCCCCCGGCCCACCAGCACCAGGGCCCCCTGCTCCTCCAGGTCCCGCTCGTCATCGTCGTGACGCTGGGTTGACCGGCCCTCCGGCGCCTGACCAAGGCCCCCACCGGCATCGCCAACACCAAGGCCATCGCCGTCAGCCTCACCGTCCCCCTCCTCACCGGAGCCGAACAGATCGTCGAGCAGACGCTCGAGCACATCGCCCCGGCTGCGGATGCCCCACTCCCGCCGCAGGTGATCCAGGTGGGCCACCAGCTCCCGGGTGAGGTCGAGGCTGATCCGCTGTCGGGCGTCGTTCGATTTCTCAGCCACGGCAGCCCTCCGTCGGTGCTGGGTTCGCTGGCATCGGACGGCTGGTCAGGGTCCCCGCTGGTCCCGCAGGAACTGTTGCTGGGCCTCCACGGCCTCCCGGTAGCGATCGACCAGCGATCCGCCGCCCGCGGCGGTGCCGGAGCGGCTGCGCATCGGCGTGATCATGGGGGACGGGGCCAGGACGCCCCGGTTGGTTGAGGGCAGCGGCGGTGGCGGCGTCAGCCAACCGGGGGCCGGCGCCGGACGGAGCATCTGGGACGGCGGCACCAGGGGACCGGTGCCGCCCACCGTCGGCGTCGGGGTGATGGTGGCGGCCGGCGGCAGGACGGTGAGCGCCGGAGGGGCGACGGGCGGCGGGGCCGGCCGGACGGTGGCACCGGCCCGGGCCAGTTCCAGCTGCCGTTCCCGCTCCTGGACCATGGCCAGCTGGCTGGCGCTCACCACGCTCAGCAGGTGGCCAGGGGTGGCATCGGCCGGGTAGACGAGGCTGACCCGCACGGGGTTCACGACCCCTGGGGTGAGATCGATCTGGCCCAGGGACAGGCTCTGCCCCGAGCGCAGCCCCACATGCACCTCCCGCAGGCCGGCGGGGGTCTGGATCTGGATGGAGCCCCGGAAGGCCGTGAAGGGCTGGCCGCCGATCAGGGTGGGGTGGCTCATCACCAGCTCGTAGGGGCCGTTGCCCTTGAGGTTCAGGTCGATGTCGAAGCGCACCCCGTAGGTGCCGACGTTGTCGAGGGACGAATCGACCATGCGGGTGGCTAGGGCGTTGACCTGCACGTCCCGGGTGCCGAAATGGTGCCGGTCGGTGCTGGTGAAGGGCACGTGCAGCGGCCCTTTGGCGTCGAGATCGTGGGTGATCGAGGCCTGGTACGCATCGCCAAGGGCCACGCCGCCCACCCGGGAGAAGATCCGCCGGTTGTGGATGTCGTTGATGCGACTCAGATAGACCCTCCCCGGGGCCAGGCGGCCCTCATCCAGCACCGCCAGCACCTGGCTGTAGGAGTCCTCCGCCTTGGCGGCCACCACGGCGATCTGGAAGGGGCCGTCACTGCGGCCGCGCAGCAGGGCGTTGGCGATCCCCAGGGCCGGCAGCTGGGTCTGGAAGAGCACGATGCGGCTGCGGGCCGGAATCGTGATCTCGTCGGTCAGGCGGCTGTCCAGCCGGCCGCGGAGCATCTGCACCGCGGTGGCGTCCCCGGGGCCGGTGTTCCAGGGCCGGGGACCGAGCGGCTTGACCCCCATCAGGTTGTTGGCCAGGTAGGGGGCCTCGAAGCTGTTGCGCACCGCCCCCTTGGAGAAGCGGATGTGGACAGGGCGCACACCCGGATTGATCAGGACCGCCGCCAGGGTGAGCTCCGCGCGGCGGCTGCCGGGGGCGATGGAGCGCCGGTTGGGTGGGAAGTACTTGTGGTGCAGGTGCATGCCGAATTCCCCGTTGAAGGTGTACTCGGCATTGCGCAGGGCCTGGCCCGTCTCGGCGGCATAGGCGTAGCCGGGCGCCGTGTTGATCAGGATCCCCGGCCCCTCCACCTCCTCCGGCTGGTTGGAGTGCAGCACCGGCACGCTGTTGAAGGTGCCGTTCAGGGGCCGGGCTTTCTGACCGGCCATCAGGGCCACGTAGGCGTGGGCGGGCTGTGCCAGCACCAGGCCCAGACCCAGCGTCAGCCAGACACCGATGGGACCAATGGAGGGGACTGATCTCAAATTGCGACAGGCTGGTGGTGTGGGTGGCCAGAGGACGGTAAGGCGGGATGCGACCGTCCCAACCGTTAGGGGGTGCGTGGACCTGGGCAGCCCCGGATGGAACGACGGGCTCGCTAGAACGGACCCACTCTGCAGATTTTGTCATGATTCCTCCCTTCGGGTACTGCTCCGGGTCGGAGTCCGGAGCCAGCGCCCTGCGGCGGTATCAGGAACGCAAGCTGCGCCTGCTCAGCTTCTGGCGCGATGGCATCGAGCGGCAGCTGGCCGCGATGAACGCCGCCATCAGCACCCTGGAACAGCAGATGCACCGCGATCAGGCCGATCCGCAGGGCTGAGCCCGCGGGCATCCAGCTCCAGTCGCAGCTGCTCCAGGCCTTTGTGCAGCAGGCGTTTCACCGTCATCGGGCTGACCTCCATCTGGCGCCCGAGGCGCCGGTAGCTCCAGCCCGCCAGAACCACCTGGCGCACCACCAGTTGCTGGCGGGGCTCCAGCAGGGCCAGCAGCATGGCCACCGAAGGACCCGGCTCCTCCTGGCGGCACGACTCACTGGCGGTGCTGGCGGCCACGGCCTCGACCAGTGCCGGATCGTCGAGGTTGGCGGGCCTGGCCAGCAGCCGCTGCACCTCCAGCCGGCGCCATTCCGTCGGGGTGACGCCCAGGGTCCGGCTCAGCTGGGTGATCGCCCGGCCGGGATCCTCCAGGAGGGCGGGGTGACGGCTGAGGCGGTTGAAGCGCTCCTGAAGCTCCGCCTGTCGGCGCGGCAGCCGCACGATCGGGGCGGCATCCCGCAGGTAATGGAGGATCGCTCCGCGGATGTGGGGCCGGGCGAAGGCCTCGAACGGGGTTCGGCGATCCTCCGTGTAGAGCTCGGCGGCCCGGATCAGGCCCATCAGGCCCACCTGGAGCAGATCCTCGAAGGATTCACGGCTGCAGCGGGCGTAGTGCAGCGCCAGGGGGCGGACCACGGCCCGGTACTGCTCCACGCGCCGGTTGCGGCGTGCGGCGCTGGAGGGAAGGGTCTGGCGGCTGGAGGGGGAAGGGGCCATGGTCGTGGGGCCTGGGGCGTCGGCGATGTCGTGGAAGCAGGGCGTGCCGCGGCGCCATTGACGGCTGGCGGTGCGCTCTTTTTCCAGAGAGGGCCAGGAGGACCGGAACGCACAACCGTGGAACCACGGAAGTTTCCCGATCCAGGACCCGGCCCCCGGATGCGAAGCCTCAGGCCCGGGGGGCCGCCACGTGCTTCAGCAGGGCCCAGGGACCGTGGCGTTCCAGCCAGCCCCTGTCGGAGCCCTTGGTGATCAGCAGGAAGCCTGCGAAGCCCAGGGCGTTGACGCTGAATCCGGCCCCGTGCTCCCGCACCCGGCGCACGGTGAGGAACCAGTCGTCGTCGAACAGCAGGTTGTAGGGGTGCAGGGGCTCGCCGTCGCGGCCCGGTTCCCCCAGCTCCAGGTCACGGGCATGGGCGTGGTACAGGCCCTCGAGATCGGACCCACCCAGCGGATCGCTGCGCCGGCTGAGGCGGTAGGCCCAGCTCCAGGCGTGCTCCCCCGTCTCCAGCTGCTCCAGGAACAGCGGCGCCAGGGGGCAGCTGGGCTCGCCGGGCCGGCGTGGCAGCAGCTGCAGATGGCGATGGGGCTGGCTGGCGCCGGAGCGGGCGCCGCTGTTGAAGAACCACAGGCCGCCGGTGTCCTGGCCCACCTGCGCCACTGCCTGCCAGTCGGAGGTCTCGATCCAGCCGCCCTGGGGGCGCCAGTCACGGGTGATCACCAGCAGGTGGGCCTCCTGCACCGGGTATTTGTTCAGCAGCAGCACGTGGGCTGGCTCGAGCAGGTCCACCTGCAGGGGCCTGTCCCAGGGCAGGAAGGGATTGGGCCGGGGCCCTCCCTGGCGCAGGTGCCGGGGCGTGCAGGACAGCAGCTCGCGGAGAACGAAAGGCTCCATGCCGGGGTCCGGCAGGATGCGCGTGTCGAGGGGCACCAGGGCTCCCTGGCGGCGGGCCAGCTCCGAGACCTCACGGGCCCGTTGCCAATGGCGCTCAGCTCGCACCGGCCTGCAGTCGGGCCAGGGAGGCGCCCCGGTAGTAGCGCCCGAGGATCTCGTTGTACCGCAGGCCCTGCTCCGCCAGATCCTGGGCGCCGTGCTGGCTCATGCTGGCCCCCAGGTGACCGTGGGCCTCCTGGGTGATGCGGGTGGTGGCTGCATAGAGGCTTTCAACGATGCCCCCCTGGTAGCTGAGGATCACCCCGGAGGTGCTGGCGGTGGCCTGGCGGGTGCGGGCGGTGACGCTGCCCAGGCCCCGGTAGGCCTGCCAGCGGGTGGTGTCGCCCAGGTGCCAGTGGGCACTGGCCGGACGGGCCATGTGGGCCATGGCGTAGGACCGGGCCGCCACGGCCTGGGCCTTGAGGGCCTCCATGTTCCAGCTGCTAGGCATTTCGGCACCCACCACCGAGCTGATGTAGCGCTCCAGGGAGACGTGGTTCACGACCTGGAGGCCCTGGGATCCGCGCAGCACCCTCAGGCGGCCTTCGTAGGGGCGCCCGTCCACCTGCAGGACATGGTCGGACCCCGTCTCCATCCAGACCTCGGCCCGTCCGGCCATGGCCGCCGCCAGGTCAGGCGCGTCAGCGGGGCCGCCCTCCTGAACGGGGCGTCCGTCCCGGTCCACCAGTCGCCAGTAGCCGCTGGCGCCGAGCCGGGGGGAGGGGGAGGCGCCCAGCAGGGCCACCCGGATCTCGAGGGGGACCTCCGCCCCGGCCTCCGGTTCCACCAGCGCCGGGTCGGGATGGCTGAGGCTGGTGCGCTGGGCCTGCAGGGAGGCCGCCGCCAGCAGATCCTTGTCGGGGGCTTCGCTGGGGTCCGCGGCCTGCTGGGAGACCTCCCGGGGCTGGGCGATCAGGGCTTCGAGGAGATCGGGATCCGAGCGGGAGGCCCCCGCCGGGATCAGCTCCTGGGCGGCGAAACCGGCCCCCACCGCCACGACGGCCAAGGGGGCGGTGAGAAGGATCGGATGGCGGCGGCAACCGTGGAGCAGGCGCCGGCCCGTGGCCCGGAGGGCGGCGATGGCGGCCTTGACGTGCCGGCTCACGGCAAGGATTCACAAAGGATTGAGAGGATCATGCCGGAGAATCCGGCTCCGTCGCCGCCCGGCGCAGGACGGTCGCCCCATTGCACCGTGCCGCCACACCGGGACAGTCGTCTCGGCTCAGGGCGCCGCTTCGGCCCGCAGGTCGCGCTGCATCAGCTCCTGGACGGCCTGGCGGGCCTCCAGCTCGCCCGCCAGCAGGCGCACCACCTGGCCGCAGATGGGCAGTTGCCAGCCCTCCCTTTCGGCCAGGGCCAGGGTGGCGCGGGCGGTGCGGGGCCCCTCCACGGTGGCGCCGATCCGGCCGAGGGCGGTGGCTTCGTCACAGCCCTCGGCCAGCAGGCTGCCGAAGCGGTAGTTGCGGCTGAGGCTGCTGTTGGCCGTGGCCAGCAGGTCCCCCAGGCCGGCCAGGCCGTAGAGGGTGGTCGACTGGCCGCCGAGGGCCTGGAGCACGACGGCGATCTCCGCCAGGCCCCGGCACAGCAGCGAGGCCTTGGCGTTCGCCCCCAGGCCCAGGCCGTCACTGATGCCGGCCGCCAGGGCGATGACATTCTTGAGGGCCCCTGCCGCCTCGGTGCCGATGGGGTCGGCATTCGTGTACAGCCGCAGGTGTGGGGTCCGCAGCTGTTCCTGCAGCCGGCGGGCCAGCCCGGGGTCGTCGCTGCTGAGCACACTGGCCGCCGGCAGGCCCCGGTCGAGTTCCTCCGCCAGATTCGGGCCGCTCAGCACCGCCAGCGGCACCGCCGGCAGGTGGCGCCGCCAGAGCTGACTGGCCGTGCAGAGGCTGTCCAGATCGATGCCCTTGCTGCAGCTCAGCAGCGGCAGGCCCTCCGGCCAGCGCCCCTGTAGGCCCAGGCCCAGGGGGGCGACCCCCACCATCGACACGGCCACCACCACCAGGTCGCAGTCCTGCAACACGGCCGCCGGGTCTGACCCATCCCGGCGCGACCAGCTGCTCAGATGGTGACCCTGGCGCTCCCAGAGCCGCAGCAACGTGCCGCCCCAGGCACCCCGACCCAGCACGGTGATGCGCAGACTCATGGACTGACGCGCGGGGCGGTTCCCCGGAAGGAACCGCCATCATGCGCCATCCCCGTGTCCGCCATGCCGACCCCCACCAACCCCTACTGGCAGGACTGGGAAGGTCAGGCCCTGATCGTGGGCCCGGGGGGCATCGGCCTGGCGCTGGCGGCCGAGCTGGCCCGGCGGGCGCCCGGGCTGCGGATCCGCACCGCCGGCCGCCGTGGGGCGGAGATCCCGCTCGATCTCGCCGATGACCCGAGCCTGGCCGCGCTGGCTGCCCGTGCCGCCGGTGAGCTCGCGCCCCTCCGGGTCGTCATCAACACCGCCGGGCTGCTGCACGACGGCCCCATGCAGCCGGAGAAGCGCCTCTCCCAGGTGAACCGCCAGGCCCTGGAGCGCAGCTTCGCCGTCAACGCCTTCGGCCCCCTGTTGCTGGCCCAGGCGATCGAAGCCGCCCTGCCAAGGGACCTCCCGGTGCATTTCGCCAGCCTTTCGGCCCGGGTGGGCAGCATCGGCGACAACCGCCTCGGCGGCTGGTACGCCTATCGGGCGGCCAAGGCGGCCCAGAACCAGCTGTTGCGCACCCTGGCGATCGAATGGCAGCGCCGGCTCCCTTTGGCCTGCGTGACCCTGCTCCATCCCGGCACCACCGCCACCCCGCTCTCGGCCCCCTTCGGCCGCTCCGTGCCTCCCACGGCCCTGTTCAGCCCGGAGCGGGCCGCCTCTCACCTGCTCGATGTGCTGGAGGGCCAGACGGCCGGCGGCAGCGGTGCCTTCCTCGCCTGGGACGGCTCGCCGGTGCCCTGGTGAGGCGAGGGATGCAGGGCGCCGCTCAGGCGGCGTGGCTGCGCAGGACCTCCAGGGGGATCACCTCGAGGGTGGAGAAGGCGGAGCTCTCCAGCCGCACCGGCGGGGCCATGCCGTCCTCATAGGCCTCCAGCCAGCGGGCGGCGCAGACGCACCAGTGGTCGCCGGGGCGCAGGCCGGGGAAGTTGTAGGCGGGCATCGGTGTCGACAGGTCGTTGCCCTGGGCGCGGCTGTAGCTCAGAAACGACTCGTTCACCACGCAGCAGACCGTGTGACGGCCGAAATCACCGGGATCGGCATGGCAGTAGCCATCCCTGAACCAACCGGTGAGCGGCGCACACCCGCACTCCTGCAGTGGTTCTCCCAGCACATTGCGGCTTTCGGCAGGGGGCTGCAGGGGGGAGGCGACCAAGGCCGGGGCGGTGCAGGAACGGGGAGAGTCTGACGGAGGACTGGCACAATTTGCCCCCAGGAGGTTGACGAATTCCGGGGGAGAGGGGTTAAAGGTCTTTCAGCACGACCCCCTTCATGAGCTGGGATTTCACCGAGGATGCGGCCTTCCTGGCCCTCTGCGACGCCTACAAGGAAAGCGGTGAGCCCTCCGCCATGGAGTTTCTGGCCCATGGCGAGGGTGCCTTCCACTTCCAGGAGCTCACCCAGAACGCCGCCGGTGAGGGGATCGACCTGAGCGACTCCGACGCTCTCGATGCCTTCCAGCAGGACGTGATCGACAGCCTGGAGGAGCTCTGCAGCTGAGCCCCTCCGGCGCTGGGTCCGTCGGGAGGGCTCAGCCGTAGAAGAAGGCGATCTCCTTGTCCTTGAGGCCCTCCCAGCCGGCTTCCCGCAGGCGCTGGTCGAGGGTGAGCCGATCGAGATGCTTGGCTCCGGTGCGGACGATGCGGTTGCGCATCGACTTCTTCACCCCGCTGCGGGCCCGGCGGCTCTCCAGTTCCATCACTTCGCCGTAGAGGGCAAGCATGGCGGCCGGGATCGGGGAGCCGTCCAGATCCACGCCCGCGGCGATGGCGTCATCAACGCCGCCGGGTCCTGCGATGGCCATGGCCAGGGATGCGAAGGGTGAGCAAAGCCTGCCATGGCCAGGGGCCGGCCTCAGGCGCTGAAATACCTGGCCTGGCTGTGCAGGGCCACCAGGGCGGTGGTGCTCTGCTCCGGCTCCAGCTGGTCGCTCTCGTCCATCGTCAGGCCGATGCGGTCGGTGCCCAGCCAGGCGAGCTGCTGGCGGGAGTCAGCCACATTGGGGCAGGCGGGGTAGCCGAAGGAGTAGCGGCTGCCCCGGTAGCGCTGGGCCAGCACGTCCCGCAGGGCGGCCGGCTCGCCGGCGGCGAACCCCATCTCCCGGCGGATGCGGGCGTGGGTCCATTCGGCCAGGGCCTCGGCCATCTGGACCGCCAGGCCATGGAAATAGAGGTAGTCGCTGTAGCGGTCGGCCCGGAAGAGCTCCTGGGCGAACCTGGTGGCCCCCTCGCCCATGGTGACCGCCTGCATGGGCAGCACGTCGCTCGGCCGCAGGGCGCCGTCCGGGCCCGCTTCCAGGTCGCGGTAGAAGTCGGCGATGCAGTAGCGGTTGCCGCTGCGCTGGCGCGGCAGGGCGAAGCGCCCCAGCTCGCCGCCGCCGCTGGCGGGCGCTGCCCCATCGGCCATCGCTCCGGGATCGAACACCACCAGGGAGTTGCCGGCGCGGCCGCAGGGGAAGTAGCCATAGGCCACCCGGGGGGTGAGCAGACCCTCCTGGCGGCAGCGTCCGAGCCATTCCTGCAGCACCGGCTCCGCCGTCTCGGCGAGCATGGCCTCGTAGTCCTCCCGGCTCTGCTGCTGGGTCTTGCGCAGCTGCCACTGGCCGGCGAAGAGGGCGTTGCGATCCAGGTAGGCGAACACCTCGTCGAGGTCGATCTCCGCCTCGGTGAGCACCCGGGTGCCCCAGAACGGGGGCGCGATGGCCGGCTCGGCCGGCACCGCCGCGGAGCGCTCGTCGCTGCCCGCCACCACAGGCTCGACCGGTGCCGGAGTCTCCCCAGGCTCGGCGGGCGCCTCGCCCGAATCGGCGGGCGTCGCGGAAGCTGCGTTCTCGCCCAGCCCCAGGCCCTCGGGAGCGCCGTCGAGGAAACCCTGGAGGTCGTCCCAGCGGCCGGCCGCCTTGGCGTCCATCAGGGCGTCCATGAAGCGCAGGTCGGCGAAGGCGTCCCGGCCGTAGATCACCTGGCCCCGGTAGGCCGCTCGGCAGTCGCCGTTGACGAACCGCGGCGTCAGCGCCGCCCCGCCGAGGATGACGGGAACGGAGATGCCGACCTCATTGAACGTTTCGAGGTTGTCCTTCATGAAGGCGGTGGATTTCACCAGCAGGCCGCTCATGGCGATGCAGTCGGCGCCGTGCTGGCGCTGGGCCTCGACAATCGCGTCGACGCTCTGCTTGATCCCCAGATTCACCACCTCATAGCCATTGTTGGTGAGGATGATGTCCACCAGGTTCTTGCCGATATCGTGAACGTCGCCCTTGACGGTGGCGATCAGGAACTTGCCCTTGCTGCTGGATTCACCTTCCTTGCGCTCCATGTGAGGCTCGAGAAAGGCGACGGCCGCCTTCATGGTTTCGGCGCTCTGCAGCACGAAGGGCAGCTGCATCTGGCCCGAGCCGAACAGTTCGCCCACCACCTTCATGCCATCCAGCAGGAAGGTGTTGATGATCTTCAGCGGTGGATGCTCCGCCAGGGCCTCCTGCAGGGCAGCCTCCAGGCCGATGCGCTCCCCGTCGATGATGTGCTGCTTGAGCCGCTCCTCCAGGGGCAGATCGGCCAGCGAAGGCCCTGAGGCCCGGGCCTCCTTGGCGCTGACGCCCTCAAACTCGGTGGTCAGCAGGGTGAGGGGATCGTGGACACAGATGCCGTCCTCGAACCGCCGCCGGTCGTGGATCAGATCGCGGCAGATCAGCTGATGCTCCTCGCTGATCTTCGCCAGGGGGAGAATCTTCGCCGGGCTGACGATCGCCGCATCCATGCCGGCGGCGCAGCAGTCGTGCAGGAACACCGAGTTGAGCACGATGCGGGCGGCCGGGGACAGCCCGAAGCTGACGTTGCTGACCCCCAGCACCACATGGACACCCGGAAGATCCTGGCGGATGCGGCGGATGGCCTCGATCGTGGCCGCCGCGTTGGCCCGGTCCTCCTCGATGCCGGTGGAGATGGGCAGGGCGAGCGGGTCGTAGAAGATCTCGTGGGCCGGCAGGCCGAACTCGAGCGCATCCCGGTAGGCCCGCTGGGCGATGGCGAACTTGCGCTCGGCGGTGCGAGCCATGCCCTCCTCGTCGATCGTGCCCACCACCACGCCGGCGCCGTAGTCACGGGCCAGTTCGAGCACCTTGAAGAAGCGCTCGTCGCCGTCCTCGTAGTTGGTGGAATTGAGGATGCACTTGCCTCCGGCCACCTTGAGGCCGGCCTCCATCTTCTGCCACTCGGTGGAATCGAGCATCAGCGGCAGGTTCACGTTGGTGACCAGGCGGCTCACCAGATCGTGCATGTCCTTCACCCCATCACGCCCCACGTAGTCGACGTTCACATCGAGCACGTGGGCGTTCTCCTTCACCTGGCCCCGGGCCACTGCCACCAGGCCATCCCAGTCCTCGGCGTTGAGCAGCTCGCGCACCTTCTTCGAGCCGCTGGCATTGAGCCGCTCGCCGATGATCAGGAAGGAGTTGTCCTGGAAGTAGGGGGTGACGCCATAGATCGACGCCACCGCCGGCTCGTAGTGGAGCGGCGGCCGCTCCAGCCGCTGCCGGGGCTGCCGCACCTCGCGGGGGGCGGGCTTCAGGCCGGCGGCGAGGTCCGCCAGGGCGCCGATATGGGCGGGGGTGGTGCCGCAGCAGCCACCGATCACCTGGACCCCCAGATCCTCGACGAAGTGCATCAGCTGCATCCGCATCTCGGTGGGGGTGAGCCGGTAGTGGGCCACCCCGCCGATGTTCTCCGGCAGCCCCGCGTTGGGGATGCAGCTCACAACGAAGGGGCTGTGCTGGCTCAGATAGCGGATGTGCTCCTTCATCTGCTCCGGGCCGGTGGCGCAGTTGAGGCCGAGCACGTCGATCGGGAAGGGCTCCAGAATCGCCACCACGGCGGCGATGTCGGAGCCGACCAGCATGGTGCCGGTGGTTTCCATGGTCACCGAGACCATCAGGGGCCGCCGCTCTCCTGCGGCGCTGAAGGCCTCCTCGATGCCCTGCAGGGCCGCCTTGATCTGCAGCACGTCCTGGCAGGTCTCGACGATGAACAGGTCGACGTCCCCGGCGATCAGGCCGGCGGCCTGCTCCCGGAACGAGGCCTTCATCGTGTCGAAGTCGATGTGGCCGAGGGTGGGCAGCTTGGTGGTGGGCCCCATCGAGCCGGCCACGAACCGGGGCTTGTCGGGGGTGCTGTAGGCGGCGGCCATCTCGCGGGCCAGTTCGGCGGCCCGGCGGTTGATGGCGAAGGCCTGGTCCTCCAGTCCGTATTCGGCCAGCACGATCGAGGCGGCCCCGAAGGTGTCCGTCTCGATCACGTCGCAACCCACCTCCAGGAACTGGCGGTGCACCGCCTGGACCGCATCGGGCCGGGTGAAGACCAGGTTCTCGTTGCAGCCCTCCAGGGCCGTACCACCGAAATCCTCCGCCGTCAGGTTCATCTCCTGCAGGGAGGTGCCCGTGGCGCCGTCGAAGACGAGCACCGGCCGGGTCGGACCGTGCAGCCAGTCGAGGAAGCCGATGCGGTCGGTGGGGTGGTGGATGGCGGCGGTGACGACCATCAGGCGTCGATGCGGATGCGGGTGACCCAGTGGTCATAGGAGGGATCGCGGCCCTCCGTGATCGCCGTGAGGCGGTCGCGCAGACGCTCCATCACGGGCCGGTGGCTGGAGAGGTCGGTGGATTCGATCCGGCGCACCGGGGTGACGCGGGCGGCGGTGCCGCTGAGGAACACCTCGTCGGCGATCATCAGTTCGGTCTTGTCGACGGCCCGCTCGAGCACGGGGATGTCCATCGAGCGTGCCAGCTCCATGATGCTGGCCCGGGTGATGCCTTCGAGGATGTCCTGATCGACCCCCGGGGTGATCAGCACGCCGTCCCGGACGATGAACAGGTTCATGCCGCTGGCCTCGCTCACCTTGCCGCGGCTGTTGAGCAGCAGGGCCTCATCGAAGCCGCTCTTGACGGCTTCCGTCTTGGCCAGCGAACTGGTGATGTAGGCGCCGCTGATCTTGCCCCTCAGGGGCAGGGAGCGGTCCTCCTGGCGGCACCAGCTGCTGATCCGGCAGCTGACACCCTCGGGGGAGAGATAGTCGCCCATCTCGATCCCGTAGATGAGGAAATCGGTCTGGATGTTGTGGAGCCGCGGTGCGATGCCGAGATCGCTGGTGTAGACGAACGGCCGCAGGTAGATCGGGCAGGTGGGCCGGTTGGCCTGCAGAAAGGCATGGATGGCGTTATGGATCGTCTCCTCCGGCAGTTCCGTCAGCAGCAGCCGGGCGCTCTGGCTGAGGCGACGGGCATGGCGATCGGCACGGAACAGCAGGATCTCGTTGTTGTCGGCGGGGTTGGGGAGGGCTCGCATGCCGCCGAAGGCGCCCGTGCCGTAATGCAGCGCATGGGTGGCCACCGAGAGGGTGGCCTCGGCAAAGGGGACGCATTGTCCGCCGAACCAGGCATAGGGCAGGAACTGGTGCATGGAAGGCGGTGGCGACGATGCGATCTTCTCATCGCGTTCGGCAGGATGGGGTGATGCATCGACTCGCGTCCATCGCCGGGGACAGGACGGAGGACGACGGCGGCCTCTTCGTGGAGCAGCCACCGGCCCCGGTGGTGCTGCTCAGCAGTGCCGACACGGACCTGCTGGCGGTGGCCCAGCTGCTCGAGGCCGAGCCGGACCTGCTGCCCGGGGAGCTGCGGGCCCTCAACCTCTCGGCCCTGCAGCACCCGGCGGTGATCGACCACTACGTGGCCAGCAGCCTCGCCAGCACCAGGCTGGTGGTGGTGCGGCTGCTGGGGGGACGCGGCCACTGGAGCTATGGGCTGGAGTGCCTGCGCCAGTGGGCCGGCGCCGCGGCAGGCCGCCAGCTGCTGGTGCTGGCCGGCACCGCCGAGGAGGAGCAGGCCCTGGCCTGCCTCGGCAACCTCGACGGGCCCCTGGCGTCGGCCTGCGCGGCCTGCCTGCGGGAGGGGGGGCCGGCCAACCTGCGCCTGCTGCTGCGGACCCTGGCCGCCCTCCTGGCCGGGGAGCGTCCCGAGCCGCCGTGGCCCGTACCGGCCGCCGATCCCCTCCCCCATGACTGGCGCGACGAGCCCGGCTCCCGGGCGGGGGTGATCCTCTACCGGGCCCTCTGGCAGGCGGGGGATCTGGCCCTGATGGAGGCGCTGCTGGCGGCCCTGCGCGGCCGGGGGCTGGCGCCGCGGGCCCTGTGGGTGAGCAGCCTGCGCGATGGGGCCGTGCAGCGGGGGGTGGCCGATCTGCTGGCCCGGGAGGGGGCGGAGGCCGTGCTCTGCGGCACGGGCTTCGCCTCGGTGTCGTTCGAGGAGGCGGGGCTGGGGGCGCCCCTGTGGGAACGGTTGGGGGTGCCGGTGCTGCAGGTGCTCTGCAGCGGCCGCAGCCGCGAAGCCTGGCGCGCCAGCAGCATCGGCCTAGCACCGATGGACCTCAGCCTCCAGGTGGCCCTGCCGGAGCTGGACGGACGCCTCACCACCCGGGTGGGGGCCTTCAAGGAATGGAGCGCCACCAGCGACAGCCTGGCCACGGCCCTGCACCGCTATGTGCCCGACCGGGAGCGCCTCGACTGGGTCGCCCGCCTCACCGGCGCCTGGATCGACCTGCGCCGCACGCCGGCCGCCGGGCGTCGGGTGGCCCTGGTGCTGGCCAACTACCCCAACCGCAACAGCCGCCTGGCCAACGGCGTCGGCCTCGACACCCCGGCCAGTGCCGCCCTGATGCTCGGCTGGCTGGCGGAGGCCGGCTACGACCTGGGGGCGTCGGCTGCTCTGCCGGCCGATGGCGATGCCCTCATCCACCGGCTGCTGGAGGGCCGCAGCAACGACCCGGAAAGCGGCCATCGCCCGCCCCTCGACCACCTGCCCCTGGACACCTACCGGGCCTGGTACGCCACCCTGCCGTTGGAGGGGCGCCAGCGGCTGGAGGCGGTCTGGGGGCCGCCCGACACTGACGCGGGACTGGAACCGGTGGCTCTGGCGGATGGGAGCACCGGCCGGGCGTTCCCGGTGCGCGGGCTGCGCTTCGGCCGGGTGCTCGTGCTCATCCAGCCGGAGCGCGGCTACGACCGTGATCCCAGCCTCAGTTACCACAGTCCCGATCTGCCCCCCACCCACGCCTACCTGGCCCAGTACCTCTGGCTGCGCCAGAGCTTCGGCGCCCAGGTGGTGGTGCATGTGGGCAAGCACGGCAACCTGGAATGGCTGCCGGGCAAGGGGCTGGGGCTGTCGCAGGACTGCTTCCCCGAATGGGCCCTGGGGCCCCTGCCCCATCTCTATCCCTTCATCGTCAACGACCCGGGCGAGGGCAGCCAGGCCAAGCGCCGCGCCCAGGCCGTGATCCTCGACCACCTGACCCCGCCCCTGGGACGGGCCGGGCTGCATGGGGATCTGCAGGGCCTTGAGGCCCTGCTGGATGAGTACTGGGAGGCGCGCCAGCTGGGCAGCGCCCGGGCCCCGCTGCTGCGGGAGCGCCTCGGCCAGCGGCTGGAGGAGCTCCAGCTGCCCGCCACGGCCCTGCCGGATCTGGACGGCCAGCTGGAAGCCGCTGACGGCTACCTCTGTGAGCTGAAGGAGGCCCAGATCCGCCTTGGGCTGCACACCTTCGGCACCCTGCCGGCGCCGGCCAAGCTGGCCGAGCTGCTGCTGTGCCTGGCCCGCCCTCCCCAGGCGGGGGTGCCCGGGCTCACCCAGGCCCTCGCCCTCGATCTGGGGCTGGATCTGGACCCCTGGTCCGATCCCGAGGAGGCCCCCCTATCCGCCGGCGACCACGGGCGGCTCAGCCTCCTCAGGGCGAGTGGTCCCGTGCTGCGTCACATCGGCGACGGGGTGGCCTTTCTGGAGGCCCTCGCCCTGGACCTGGTGGAGGAGGTGCTGGGTGGAGCCCCCGGAACACCGACGGCTTCACCGGAGACGCCCGAGGGACCGGGGGCGGGGGCGGCTACCCAACGCGCCCTTGGCCACCTGCGCCGTGCCCTGCTGCCGCCCCTGCTGGCCTGCGGCGAGGCCGAGCGCCAGGCCCTGCTCACCGGCCTGGCCGGCGGCCGCATCGCCGCCGGGCCCTCGGGGGCGCCCACCCGCGGTCGGCCGGATCTGCTGCCGACGGGGCGCAACTTCTACAGCGTCGATCTGCGCGGCCTGCCGACGGAGGCCGCCTGGGACCTGGGGCGGCGCAGCGCCGAGCTGCTGCTGCAGCTCCATCTCCAGGAGGAGGGCGACGACCTGCGCACCCTGGCCCTCTCGGTGTGGGGCACCGCCACCATGCGCAACGGCGGCGAGGACATCGGCCAGGCCCTGGCCCTGATGGGGGTGCGGCCCGTCTGGGATGGCCCCACCCGCCGGCTGGTGGACGTGGAGGTGATCCCCCTGCGCCTGCTCGGCCGGCCGCGGGTGGACGTCACCCTGCGCATCTCCGGCCTGTTCCGCGATGCCTTCCCCCAGCTGGTGGGCTGGTTCAACCGGGCCACCCGCCTGGTGGCCGGCCTCGAAGAGGCCCCCGAAGACAACCCCCTGGCGGCCTCGGCCCGGCAGGAGGGCCATGGGGGTCGCATCTACGGCTCAGCGCCCGGCGCCTACGGGGCCGGGCTGCAGGGCCTGATCGACAGTGGCCACTGGGAGGAGCGCGGCGACCTCGGCGACGCCTTCCTCAACTGGAGCGCCTGGCGCTACGACGGTGATCCTGGCGATGCCGCCAGTGGTGGCGCCATCGAGGCCACGGCGGATCGGGCCGGCCTGGAACGGCGCCTGGCCCAGGTGCAGGTGGTGCTGCACAACCAGGACAACCGGGAGCACGACCTGCTCGATTCCGACGACTACTACCAGTTCCAGGGGGGCCTGAGCGCCGCCGCTGAAAAGCTCCAGGGACGGGCCCCGGCCCTCTGGTTCGGCGACCACTCCCGCAGCCAGCGGCCCCGGCTGCACCGGCTCGAGCGGGAATTCGACAAGGTGCTGCGCTCCCGGCTGCTCAATCCCCGCTGGATCGCCGCCATGCAGGAACACGGCTACAAGGGCGGCTTCGAGATGGCCGCCAGCCTCGATTACCTGTTCGCCTACGACGCCAGCACCGGGCGGGTCCCCGACTGGGGCTACGGCGCCATCAGCGCCGCCTGGCTGGAGGACGGGGCCGTGCGGGAGTTTCTGGGGCGCGCCAACCCCTGGGCCCTGCGGGACATGGCCGAACGGCTCCTGGAGGCGCACCACCGCGGCCTCTGGGACGGGGCCGATCCGGAGCGGCTGGAGCGGCTGCGGCAGCTGGTGCTGGAGAGCGAGAGCCTGGTGGAGCAGCGCTGAACCAGGCTCCCGGCGCCGCGGGGATCAGAGCTCCAGATCCCTCACCATGGAGCGGAAGGGATCGGTGGTGCCGGGCTTGGCCGCCTGCTGGGAGCTGGCCGGCTGGGCCTGGGCTTCGGCCTCCTTCTGCTGCTTGGCGGCCGCCGGACCTCCCGGCAGGTTGGTGGGGGTCACGGCCGCTCCCTTGATGCGTTGCCCCAGTTCGGCGGCGCTCATCTGCTGAGCAAAGGTTTTCTTGACGGGCTTGGGGATGCCGCCGGTGAGGTTGACCGCGCCCTTCTCGGTGGGCTGGATGCCGGCCAGACCGGGGGTCATCTTCTCGACCCGGGCCTCCATCGAGGCGACCTCCGCCACCATCTCCTTCTCACCCGGGCTGTCGGCGTTGCCGGGGAAGGTGTGGCGGATCGTGTTGGACCGCTTCATGAACTTGACATCGCCCAGGCTGGTGGAGGCCTCGGGATCGAGGAAGAAGGTCTCGGCCTTGGGTTTGGCCTTGGCGGCAGCCTCAGGCTTGGTCACCGAGGCGGCACGGGAACCGAACAGACGATCGAGCAGGCCCATCGACGCAAGGAGAAACGTGTCAGCAAACCCTAGCGGCCGCGGAGCACCAGCCCATGGGTATCCGTACCACAACTCATCAGAAGGCCCCGGCGCTCCAGATCGGCGGCCATCGCCTCGCACACCAGCGGCGTGGGCTGCCAGCGGCTCTGCATGGCGTAGTCGTACCAGACCTCGGCGCCATCGAAGCCCAGATCCGCCGCTGCCGCGATCAGGCGCTGGTGGGGCAGCCGGTAGCGGGCGGGGTGGGCCAGCAGTACCAGGCCCCCGGCCGCGCGGATCGCCGCCACCACCGCCTCGGCCCGCAGGGCCGGCCCCACCACCGAGGTGCCCTGCAGGTAGGGGTGGAGGGAGGGGTGCTCCGCGGCGAAGCCCAGCCCCAGCACATGGACCAGGCAGCCCTCCAGCAGACAGCTGATCTCCACCCCGCGCCAGAGGGTCGGGGTGGCTGCCCCCCGCCGGCGGTGGTCGTCCAGGGCGGCGCTGATGGCGCCATGGGCGGCGAGGCCGTGGTGGTCGGTCACGGCCAGGTGTTCCAGGCCGATGGCCACCGCTTCGGCCGCCAGATCGTCGGGGTGGAGGCTGCCGTCGCTGCAGATCGTGTGGCAGTGGAAGTTGAACCGCTCCGGGCAGCTGTCGGCCCGCACCTGGCGCAACACCGGGGTGAGGGGATGGGCGAGAGCCTCAGGCCGCAGCACCGCCACTCTCCTGCTGGGCCAGCCGTTCGGCGCGCAGCCGCCGCCAGCGGGCATAGAACTGGATCGAGCCGGCCATGAACACCACCAGGGCCACCAGGAACCAGGTGGCGGCACCGGTGGGGAACTGGTTCTTGAAGACCACCAGCATCACCACCAGCACCAGCATCAGGGTGGGCAGTTCGTTGAGAGCCCGCAGCTGGCGGCCGCTCCAGTTGCATTCGCCGCGCTGCAGCTGGCCCATCAGCCGGTAGCAGAGGTGGTGGTAGACGAGCAGGCCCACCACAACGGCCAGCTTGGCGTGCATCCAGGCCTGCTTCAGCCAGAGGGGCTCCACCAGCAGCAGGCCCACCGCCATCGCCACGGCCACCACCATGCCGGGGGTGGTGATGATGTTGGCCAGGCGCCGCTCCATCAGGCCGTACTGCTCCTCGAAAGCCTGGCGCAGGGGCGGCTCCAGCTCGGCGGCCTCCCGGTGGTAGATGAACAGGCGCACCAGGTAGAACAGGCCGGCGAACCACACCACCACCCCGACGATGTGGAGGGTCTTGAACCAGAGGTAGGCCTCGGGGGGCAAGGTCACAGCCAGGGTCAGGGGCAGGGACAGCGGCAGCGTCATGTCAGGGCCCGGGGGAGGGCGATGGGCGACGGACCGCCAAGTTAGTCGCCGTGCTGCGATTCATCGCCATCGGGTGGGCCGGGCTCAGCCTTCCCCCACCAGGCGGCAGCAGCGGCGGGCCACGGCGGCGCTGTAGGCCCGGTCCACGGGGCCCTGCCGCGGGCTGATGCCGCCATCGCGGCAATCCACCACGATCCGCTCCCGCCGGCTCTCCTGGTCGCTGACCCGGAGCCTCAGCTGCCAGTGGTGCTTGGCGCTGCGGCTGATCTCGTCGCCGCAGACCGGACCGACGCAGAGCCCCGGAGCCGCCGCCACCGGCGCCGGGACAAACGCCAGCAGCAGCAGGGCCAGCAGCAGGCCAGCCCAACCCCCCAGACCCCAGGCCCGCACGGCTGGCCTCATCCCGCCAGCTCCAGGGGTTCCCCGTGGTGGGTCTCGCCAGCATCGGCCGTGTCCATGGGGGGGTGGAAGTGGTCCCACACCTGGCGGGCCAGGGCCGGCCCCATGCCGGGGACAGCGGCGATCTGCTCCGGGCTGGCCAGCTGGATCGCGTCGATGGAGCGGAAGTGGGCCAGCAGGTCCTTGACCCGCTTCGGACCCAGACCGGCGATGTCGCTGAGGCGGGAGCGCTTCATCCGCTCACCCCGCTGCTGGCGGTGGAAGCTGACGGCGAAGCGGTGGGCCTCATCCCGCAGCCGCCGCAGCAGCACCACCCCCAGCTGGTCGGCCTCGGTGTCGAGGGGCTCGCGGGCGCCGGGCAGGAACACCTCCTCCCGCTGCTTGGCCAGGGAACACACCGTCAGTTCCTCGTGCAGGTCCAGCTCCCGCAAGGCCTCCATCACCGCCGACAGCTGGCCCTTGCCGCCGTCGATCATCACCACGTCCGGCCAGTCGCTGAGGCCATCGGTGTGCAGGGCCGAGGCGCCGGCGCGGCGCAGGGCGGCCAGGTCGGCCCCCTCCGCCTTCGCCTGGGACCAGCGGCGGAAACGCCGCCGCATGATCTCCGCCATGGCCATGAAGTCGTCGGAATGGCCGGCCCGGATGCTGCTGCTCTGGATCCGGTATTTGCGGTAGTGCTGCTTGGCCGGCAGGCCGTCGATGAACACCACCTGGGAGGCCACCGCATCGCTGCCCTGGATGTGGCTGATGTCGTAGCCCTCGATCCGCCGGGGGGGCACCGGCAGCTCCAGCAGCTGGGCCAGGTCCTCGGTGGCCAGCAGCTGCTGCTCCGCCCCCCGCTGGGCCCTGGCCAGCTCGAAACCGGCGTTGCGCTCGACCAGCTCGATCAGATCCGCCTTCTGGCGCCGCTGGGGCACGGCCAGTCGCACCTTGCGTCCCCGACGCTCCGCCAGCCAGTCGCCGATCAGATCCTGGGCGGGCAGGGGGTGCTGCAGCAGCAGCTCCGGCGGAATCTCCACCGGCTCCACCTGGCTGTAGTGCTCCTCGATCACCCGCTGCAGCACTTCGGCCGGGGTGGCGATGGCCGCATCGGCGGTGTAGCCCAGCCGCCCCACCAGCTTGCCGGCGCGCATCTGGAAGATCTGCACGGCCGCCACGCGATCATCGGCCGCCAGGGCGATCACATCCCGGCTGACGGAGCTGTCCCCCAGGCTCATCTTCTGGTCGGCGGTGAGCAGGTCGAGGCCCTGCAGCTGGTCGCGGACCCGGGCGGCGGCCTCGAAATCGAGCCGCTCGGCGTAGCGCTCCATCTGCTGCCGCAGCAGATCCAGGAGCTCGTCGTTGCGGCCCTGGAACACCATCGCCACCTTGCGCAGGATGCGGTGGTAGTCGTCGGAGCCGATCTTCTCCTGGCAGACCCCCGGGCAGCGGCCAATGTCGAAGTTGAGGCAGGTGCGGTCGCGGTACAGGGGCTGGGGACGCTGGCGCAGGGGAAACACCCGCTTGACCACGGCCAGGGTGCGGCGCAGCAGGCCCACGTCCACGTAGGGCCCGTAGAAGCGGTCGAGGGGGCTGCGCAGCCGGCGGCGGCGGGTGATGAAGATGCGCGGGTAGGCCTCGCTCCAGGTGATGCAGAGGTAGGGGTACTTCTTGTCGTCCTTGAGCAGGACGTTGAAGTGGGGCTGGTGGTTCTTGATCAGGTTCGACTCGAGCGCCAGCGCCTCCGCCTCGCTGTCGGTGACGATGAACTCGATCTCGCAGACCTGGCGCACCATCAGGGCGATGCGGGGGCTGATGTCGTGGGAGTCGCGGAAGTAGCTGCGCACCCGGGCCCGCAGGCTCTTCGACTTGCCGATGTAGAGGATGCGGTCGCTCGCATCCCGCATCAGGTAACAGCCCGGCTCCGCCGGCAGCTCCCGCAGCCGGGCCGACAGCCGCTCGCGCTGGAGCAGCAGCGGCCCGACGACATCACCGCCCGGAGTGCCGCCCGGAGGCGCAACCGGCTCAGCCATGGCCCGGCCTCAACCGCCGTACTGCCAGCCCGTGGCGGACAGCTCCAGGGCGGCGGCGTCGCGGTGCAGGGTGGCCGACTTCACCTCTCCCACGAAGACGGTGTGGTCGCCGTGGGCCACCTGCCCCACCAGCGTGCACTCCACCGCTCCAAGGGCGTCGTCGAGCACCGGCAGGCCGAGGGGCCCCAGGTGGAACGGGGCGGCATCGAACCGTCCCCCCACGCCTTTCTGGGGCTTGAAGAACACCGCCGCCAGGTCCTTCTGATCGGCCGCCAGCACGTTCAGGCAGAAGCGCCCGCTGCGCTGGATCATGCCGTTGCTGGTGGAGTCGGCGCGCACCGCCATCACCACCAGGGGAGGCTCAAAGGAGCCCTGGGTGACCCAGCTGGCGGTGAAGCCGTTGACCTCGTCACCCTCGGCCACCCCGCAGATGAACACACCGTGGGGGATCTTGCGCAGCAGGGTCTTCTTGGCGGCCGCGTCCAGGGCAACGTCGGTCATGGGGTGGGCGGCAGGGATCGCTGGACTCTAGGAACCCGCCCGGGCCAAGGAACCCGCCGGGGCCCGTCTCCATAGGCTGGTCGGATGCGAGCCCTTTATCCCGGCAGTTTCGATCCCCTCACCCTGGGCCATCTCGACCTGATCGAGCGGGCGGCCGGCCTCTTCGACGGGGTTGTGGTGGCGGTGCTGATGAACCCCTCCAAGCAGCCCGCCTTCCCCCTGGAGCGGCGGCTGGAGCAGATCCGCCTGGCCACCGAGGGGATCGCCGGCATCGAGGTGGGCCATTTCGACGGCCTCACCGTGACCTACGCCCAGGCCTGCGGCGCCCAGGTGATCCTGCGGGGCCTGCGGGCGATGAGCGACTTCGAGTTCGAGTTGCAGATCGCACACACCAACCGGACCCTGGCCCCCCGGGTCGAGACCCTGTTCATGGCCACCGCAGCCCACCACAGCTTTCTCAGCAGCTCGGTGGTGAAGGAGGTGGCCCGCTTCGGCGGGGACGTGGGTCACATGGTCCCGCCGGGAGTGGCGATCGACCTGGAGAGGCTCTTTAATCGACAGGCAGCTCCCGGAACCCGATATGGCTGAGGTCCGTTTCACCGTTCTCGATCAGCTGGATCAGCTGGAGGACATCGTTCTCGACGGCAGCCGGATCCCCTTCAGCGGCGGCCGTCTGGTGAACGAGCAGGACGCCATCGAGATGATGGACGCGCTGCGGGAGGCCCTGCCCGGGCAGATCTCCCAGGCGGAGGACCTGATCCGGCAGCGGGAGGGCTTCATCGAGAAGGCCCGGGTGCAGGCCGAGGAGATCGTCACCCAGGCGCGGCGCGAGCGGGAGCAGCTGATCAACGCCGCCGCCATCCGCCAGGAGGCGGAGCGCCAGGTGACGGAACAGCGGGAGCTGGCCCGCCAGCAGTGCGAACAGATGGTGCTCCAGGCCCGCCAGCAGGTGGCCCAGACGGAACAGGAGCACCAGGCCCGCATGGCCCAGTTCGAGCAGCAGTTCGCCGGCCGCCGGCAGCAGCTCGAGCAGGAGGCCCAACAGCGGCGCCAGCAGCTCGAGCAGGAGGCGGCGGAGCGCAACCGCCAGCTGGTCGAGCAGCACGAACGCAGCCGGGCCCAGGCCCTGCAGGAACTGGAGGGCATCCGCCAGGAGGGTCTGCGGGTCCAGCGGGAAAGCCAGGCGGAGGCGGAGCGTCTCCACGCCGATGCCCTGCAGTTCCGCCAGCAGACCCAGCAGCAGTGCGATGCCCTGATCGCCCGCACCCGTCAGGAATCGGCCGCCATCCAGGAGGGCGCCAACCGTTACGCCGAGCAGGTGCTCGGGGAACTGGAGGTGCGTCTCAAGGAGCTCAGCCAGGTGGTGCTCGGCGGCCGGCGGGAGCTGGTGCGGCTGCAGTCCCAGGAGACCCAGGCCGCCAGCCGTCCCCCCGAAGCCCCCATTCCTTTGGAGAACGCCGCCGTCGACCGGGCCCGCCGCGCCGCCGGCCGTCTGCGCCGTGCCGCCAGCCGGGGGCTGGCCAGCTGAGGCGTTCGCCTCGAAGCCAGCCGCCTCAGATCGCCGAAGGGCAGGCCCCCACGGCCTGCACCTCCCGCAGGACACGGCCGATGGTGGTGTTCGGAGCCCCCGCCCCGGCAGACACGGCACTGACGTAACGGGGCCCGTCCGCCGTCTGCAGAACGCCGCTGATCGAGCGCACCCCCGTGAGGGTGCCGGTCTTGGCGAAGAACCGGCCATCGAGGCTGGTCCCCTTGTAAAGGTTGCGCAGGGTGCCGCGGCGCCCGGCGATAGCCATGGAACTGATGTAGTCCCGGGAGTAGGGGTGGTGGTCCATGCGCAGCAGCAGGGCCACCAAGAAACGGCTGGTGACCCGGTTGGCGCGGTCGAGGCCACTGCCGTCCGCCACCCGGACCCCCTCCATGGGCAGGCCCTGTTCGACCAGCCAGAGGGTGTTCAGGCGGCTGGCCTCGGCCACGTCCCAGGTGCCGGCCGCCTGGCGCAGCAGCACTTCGGCGGTGAAGTTGTGGCTTTCGGTGTTGGCCAGGCTCATCAGGCCGTGCATCGAGGTGGAGGGCTCCTCGTGGATCAGCACGGCGTCGCCGGGCAGGGGCTGGCGGGCGGACACCAGGGTCAGCTGCAGGGGCGAGCCGCCGCCCTGGTTCATGGCTCGACGCAGCAGCGTCTGGAGCCGGGAGGGGGGATTGCTGACCGCATCGTCGATGGCATTGCTGGTGATCGCCAGGCGGGTGATCGGGGCGCCGTAGGCGTAGGCCCGGTCGGCCACATGCCAGCCGCTGGGCCACCAGTTCTGGGAGGCTTCCTCCGCCAGTTCCAGGCGGACCAGACCGCCTCCCACCGGGGAGCTGGCCCCGGCGGCCATGGCCAGCTGGGCGAAACGATGCAGCTGGGGCAGGGCCAGGTCGGGATCCCCCTGCCCCGTGAGCCGCAGGGTGCCGTCCTGAAGCCGCCACAGCTGGGTGGTGAGCCGGTAGTCGGGTCCGAGGCGATCGAGGGCGAAGGCGCTGCTGACCAGCTTCTGGTTGGAGGCCGGCACCCGGGGCTGGCGCCCGTTGACGTCGGCCAGAAGCCGGCCGCTGCCGTCGGCGACGCTGACGCTCCAGCGGGAACGCTCGTCGCCCAGCACCAGGGCGACCTGGCGCTGCAGGCTGGGGCAGGTGATTTCGGTGGCCAGCCGCGGCATGCCCACCGGGGGGGGAGCCACCGGCAGGGCCGCCATTGGTAAAGGTCGCTGGCTGCGTGCCGAGGGGAGGGCCGGCTTGGTCTGGGCCCAGGCCGCCAGGCCCGCCGGGGAGGTGCCGCCGACGACCAGCAGCAGGGTCGCCAGCCTCAGGGGGCGGCGGAGGCGGTGCTGGACGGGGCAGGGGAGGCGGTGGCCGGGGCGGGCGGACGCAGTCATGTCAGGAGGTTCCGAGTTTCAGGTCCGTGACGGTGCCGTTGAAGCGGTAGTTGGTGCCTTCCAACTCGACCGGGGCGCCGATCTTGATGGTCTGGTTGCCGAAGACGACACCACCGGCGGTGCGCCGCCCCTGGCCCTCCAGGACGAAACGTCCATCGAAGGTGCTGAAGGTCTTCTGGTTGGGATCGGGGGCGCTCACCACCTTCCCGTCGGGGGTGAGGGTGGAGATGATCCGGTCGAAGGGGACGATCTCCTTGACCGCCACGCTGCCGTGGGGCTGGTTGCGGATCACGATGGCCACCTTGCCCTCGGCGCGGGCCTGCTGCAGCAGTTGCACGGGGGAAGCGGCAGGGGCACCGCGCACGTCCACCATCACGGTGACGGGCTCGAGGGCGCCGGTGGCCTGGGCCACGGCCCCGCTGAGCCGGGGGCTCCAGATCACGCCCCCGATCGCCAGCAGGGCGGCGACGGCGGCGCCGACGTCGACGAGGCTGAAGGAACGGGACCGGGGCGATTCGCTGGGCATGGGCATGGGAAAGCCCGCGAAGTGTACGCAGCCTTTCCGGGATGCACCAGCCGCCCCGGTCGGGGTCCTCCCGGACCGGCGTCTCAGTTCTGCAGGTCCTCGATCATCTGGCCCAGGGCCCGCAGGTTGCTGCCCAGACCGGCCTCCTCGCGGCCGCTGAGGGCCAGGTCCTGTTGCTCCGTATCAGGCTTCTGCTCGAAACTGCCCGCCAGCCGGAAGCCGTCGGGGTCGAGCCGGTAGAGCTCCCATTCGCCGGGGTAGGCGCAGCGCAGGGCGCGGTCGGCCTTGGGCAGCAGGGCATAGGCGGCCCGCCAGCCGGCCAGGAAGCCCCGGCGACGCTGGCGCGCCACGCTGCCGATGCCCACGGCGGCATCCTCCAGGGCGGGATTGACGAGCACCACGGCGTCGCTGTGGCGGCCGCACACCGCCTCCACCAGCTCGTATTCGGCCTGGCTCGCCCCCACCAGCACCAGCACGCCGCTGGAGGGTTCCTCCTGCTGGCGCCGCCGCTGGTCGGAAAAGCTGCCGATGTGCTCGGCCAGGGCCGGAGCATCCCGTCGGGCCAGAGCGGTGGCACCGGCATCCGGAAACAGCAGCCGCACCCCTGGTCGCTCCGCGATCAGCCCCTCCAGCAGACGCAGCACCACCGGCATCAGGCGCAGTCCTTCGAAGCGGAACTCCACGGTCCAGCGTCCCCCCGATCCGGCCGCCAGGGCCGCCTGGAGGGCCTGGAGGGCTTCGGCTTCGGCGGTGCGAAGGTCGGCGGGCAGCATCGGCTGGCGGCAGGGCTGATCGGACCCTACCCAGGCGCTTCCGCCACCCTGCGCCGGGCCAACTCCAGGGCCGCCGGCAGGCCGGCCAGATCGGCGGCGGTGAGCCAGGGGCCCAGGCTGATCCGCAGGCCGCTGGCCGCCTCGGCGGGGCCATAGCCCATGGCGAGCAGCACGGCACTGGTGCCGGCCGTGCCCGCAGCGGCACCGGCACTGGCACAGGCCGAACCGCTGCTGACGGCATAACCCTGGCGGGCCAGCTCCCGCACCAGACGCCGACCGCCCAGGGGCCGGCCCTCGGGCCCGTCCACCAGCAGGCTGATGTGGTGCGGCAGGCGCCCGGCGGGGTCGTCCGGCTCTGGGCCGCTCAGGCGCACGCCCTCCAGGCGACGCAGGTCGGCCAGGAGGGGATCGCGCAGCGAGGCCATGGGATCGGCGCCGCCGTGGGCCGACAGGCGCCGGTCGGCCAACTCGAGGGCCGCCGCGAAGCCGGCCACCAGGGCCACCGGCTCGGTGCCGCCGCGACGGCCCCCCTCCTGGGCCCCACCGATCAGGGGCTCAAGCCGGACCCCGCGCCGCACCAGCAGGGCCCCCACGCCGCGGGGGCCCTGCAGCTTGTGGGCCGCGCAGCTCAGCAGGTCCACCGGCAGCCGGCTGAAATCGACCGGGCGGTGGCCCACCACCTGCACCGCATCGACGTGGAACCGCACCCCGGCCTGGCGGCAGAGGGCACCGATCGCCTCGATCGGCTGGAGCGTTCCCACCTCGCTCTGGCCCCAGAGGACCGACACCAGCCGGGTCGGGGGCGTCAGCAGGCGCTGCAGGTCCTCCAGATCGACCACGCCGCGCCGGTCCACCGGCAGGAGCTGCACCTCCCACCCACGGCGCGCCAGGGCGGCGGCGGCGACATAGCTGGCGGGGTGCTCCACCGCCGAGAGCAGCACCCGACCCGGTTCCAGCGGCCCGTCGGAGCCGACCAGGGCGGTGTGGATCGCCTCGCTCCCCCCGGAAACGAACACCAGTTCATCGCCGCCGCAGCCGAGCCGGGCGCCGAAGGCCTGGCGGTCACGCTCCAGGCGCTCCGCCGCCGCCAGGCCGTGGCCATGGAGGCTGGAGGGGTTGGCCCAGGCCTCACGGTGGGCACGGGCCATGGCCTCCAGGACCGCCGCCGCCGGAGGGGCGGTGGCGCAGGCGTCGAGGTAGGTCTCAGGGGGCGGGGGCATCGCGGGAGAGGCGGCCCCGGGTGCGGGATTCCAGGGATTCGCCGGCCAGGGCCACCAGATCGTCGAGGGAGCGCCCCTCCAGCAGGGCCGTGACGCGGGCCCGGGCTTCGGCGCTGGAGCAGGCCTCCGGACGCAGGCAGCCGTTGACGCAGGCGGTGGCGCAGTCGATGGCGGCACCGCCTGCGTCACCGAGGGGGGCGCTCCCGCTCTCCACCGGGGCGCTGGACGGCGCTGCCACCGCCATGGCGGCAGGCAGCGCCTCGTCCTCGTCGAACAGCGACGGGGCCACGACCCCGTCAAACACCGCCTCGGCCGGACCGGTCATGAACACGTGGCCGCTGGCTTCGTCCCATTGGATCTCCAGGGGGCCCCCGGGCAGGTCGAGCCGGGCGTGGCGGGCGGCCAGGCCGAGCCGATGGCAGGCCACCAGGGTGGCGCAGGCGCCGGTGCCGCAGGCCAGGGTGGGGCCCGCCCCCCTCTCCCAGACCCGCATCACCAGATGGTCGGGGGCGAGCACCTGGACGAAGTGCACGTTGGTACGGGCCGGGAAGGCCCCGTGCACCTCCAGGGCGGCACCGAGGCCCTCCAGATCGATCGCCGCCACGTCGGCGACGGGCACGACGGCATGGGGATTGCCCATGCCGGCGGCCGCCACGGCCAGGCGCTGGCCCAGCACCTCCAGCTCGCCCACCGGCAGCCCCTGCTCCCCCACCGCCAGGGTGGTGGGCACGGTCTCGGGGGTCAGGAACGGCGGGCCCATGTCGACGCGGATGCGACCGTCCTCAGCAAGGGCCGGCACGATGCGACCGGCGAGGGTCTCGATCTCCCAGCTGCGGGGAGCCTCGTCGCCGTCGCTGTCCGCCAGGAAGCGCGCCAGACAGCGGATGCCGTTGCCGCACATCTCCGGCTCGGTGCCATCGGCGTTGAAGATCCGCATCCGCAGCTCACCGCCCTCCCTCGGCGGCAGGGAGAGGATCACGCCATCGCCACCCACCCCGAAGCGGCGGTCGCAGAGCCGCTGCACCCGGTCGGGAGTCAGGCCGAAGAGGCCCTCAGGATCCTCTAAGCTGCGGCCGTCCAGCAGCAAGAAGTCATTTCCAAGACCCTGGTATTTACTGAATTGGAGCACCTGAAGCACCGTTCCGTGAGACCTGGAGATTGGGGTCGATCCTATGCAGAGTTTCTTTGAAAAACGGGGACCCAGGCTCGACACGACCCTGCCCAGTGTGCGGCACGTCCAGGAGCTGATCCGCATCCGCACCCCTGTGAACGTCGTCCTGCTGTCCGGTAAGGAGTTCGATGGCATCATCCGCTGGCAGGACAGCCATTTCCTGGCGATGAGCACCGAACCCGGCACGCCGCTGCTTCTGATCAGCCTGGCCGCCGTGGCTTCGCTGCGGGCCCTCAGCTGAGCCTCTCCGTGGGCTGTGACACGATCACCCCCATTCCCTGTGGCCCGTGACTGACTCTTCCCGCTACCGGCCCGAAGCGATCGAGCAACGCTGGCAACTGCAGTGGGAGCAGCTGGGACTGCACGTCACCCCCGAGCCGCAGGACGGCGCCGGCGAGCCCTACTACGCCCTCTCGATGTTCCCCTACCCGTCGGGGAGCCTCCACATGGGCCACGTCCGCAATTACGTCATCACCGACGTGATCGCCCGGGCGGCCCGTCTGCGGGGACGGCAGGTGCTCCATCCCATGGGCTGGGACGCCTTCGGACTGCCGGCGGAGAACGCCGCCATCGAGCGGGGCGTCGACCCGGGGGACTGGACCGACCGCAACATCGCCCAGATGCGGGACCAGCTCAAACGGCTCGGCCTCTCGATCGACTGGGACCGGGAAGTGGCCACCTGCCACGCCGATTACTACCGCTGGACCCAGTGGCTGTTCCTGCAGTTCCTCGATGCCGGCCTTGCCTACCGCAAGGAGGCGACGGTCAACTGGGACCCGATCGACCAGACGGTGCTCGCCAATGAGCAGGTGGATGCGGAAGGTCGCTCCTGGCGCTCCGGTGCCCAGGTGGAGAAGCGCCGGCTGCGCCAGTGGTTTCTGAAGATCACCGCCTACGCCGATGCCCTGCTCGACGATCTGCCATCCCTGGAGGGCTGGCCAGAGCGGGTGCGCACGATGCAGGCCAACTGGATCGGCCGCTCCCTCGGTGCCGAGCTGACCTTCACCACGGAGAGCGGTGCCGCCATCACCGTCTTCACCACCCGACCCGACACCATCCACGGGGCCACCTACGTGGTGCTGGCCCCGGACCACCCCCTGGTGGCCGAGCTGACCACGGACGACTGCCGCCTCTCGGTGACCGCCTTCTGCGATCTGGTCAGCCGCCAGAGCGAGCAGGAGCGGACGGCAGAGGACCGGCCCAAGCGGGGCGTGCCGATCGGCGCCTGGGCCCGCAACCCCGCCAGCGGTGAACGCATTCCCGTCTGGATCGCCGACTACGTCCTGGCCGACTACGGCACCGGTGCCGTGATGGGGGTTCCGGCCCACGACCAGCGCGACTTCGCCTTCGCCCGGCAGTACGAACTTCCCGTCAGGCGGGTGGTGATCCCGGAAGGGTCCGACCCCCACGCCTACGAAGGCCAGGCCTGGACCGAAGGCGGCGTGCTGATCGGCTCCGGTTCCTTCGACGGCCTGACCACCACCGAGGCCAAGTCGGCCATCGTCGCCTGGGCCGAGGAGCAGGGTTGGGGCCAGGGACGGGTGCAGTACCGACTGCGCGACTGGCTGATCTCCCGCCAGCGCTACTGGGGCTGCCCCATTCCCGTGATCCACTGCGACAGTTGCGGTGTGGTGCCGGTCCCCGACGACCAGCTGCCGGTGGAACTGCCCCGCGACATCCCCCTGAGCGGCAAGGGGGGCACCCCCCTGGCCAAGTTGGCGTCGTGGGTGAACGTGCCCTGCCCGAGCTGCGGTGCGCCCGCCAAGCGGGAGACCGACACCATGGACACCTTCATGTGTTCGTCCTGGTACTACCTGCGCTACAGCGATCCCCACAACGACCAGCGCCCGTTTGGCCGCGATGCCGTCGACCGCTGGTTGCCCGTCGACCAGTACGTGGGCGGCATCGAGCACGCCATCCTGCACCTGCTCTATTCCCGCTTCTTCACCAAGGTGCTGCGGGACCGGGGCCTGCTGGGCTTCTCGGAACCCTTCGCCCGCCTGCTCACCCAGGGCATGGTGCAGGGCATCACCTACCGCAACCCCCAGAGCGGGCAGTACGTGGCCCCGGCCCAGGTGGCCGACCCCAGCGACCCCCGCGATCCGATCAGCGGCGAGGTGCTGGAGGTGTTCTACGAAAAGATGTCCAAGTCGAAGCACAACGGCGTGGATCCGGCGGTGGTGATCGACCGCTACGGGGCCGACACGGCCCGCATGTTCATCCTGTTCAAGGCGCCTCCGGAGAAGGATCTGGAGTGGGACGACGCCGATGTGGAAGGCCAGTACCGCTTCCTGCAGCGCCTCTGGCGCCTGGTGGATGGGGCCCACGGCCGGGGCCTGCGCCTGAGCGGCCCTGACGCCCCCCAGCCGGCGCCGGATCCCGCTTCCCTCAGCGACGGCGAACGGGAGCTGCGCCGGTCCGTGCACACCGCCATCGCCGCCATCAGCGAAGACCTCGAGGGAGAGCTCCAGCTCAACACCGCCGTCTCCGAACTGATGAAGCTCAGCAACGCCCTGGCTGCCCATCTGGAGGCGGCCGGCCCGGCGGTGGCCACCGAGGCCCTGGCCACCCTGCTGATCCTGCTGGCGCCGTTCGCCCCCCACCTGGCCGAGGAGCTCTGGCAGAAACTCTGCGGCCACGGGGAGGAGCAGCCCATCAGCGCCGGGGCGAGCGTCCATGCCCAGCGCTGGCCCGCCGTCGATCCGGCGGCACTGGTGCGCGACACCATCCCCCTGGTGATCCAGGTGAAGGGCAAGATGCGCGGCAGCCTGGAGGTGCCCGCCGACGCCGATGCGGCCACCCTCGAGAAGCTGGCGCTGGAAAGCGACGTGGCCCAGCGCTGGCTTGAGGGTCAGCCGCCCCGGCGTGTGATCGTGGTGCCCGGCAAGCTGGTCAACCTGGTGCCCTGAGGGCCGCGGCGTGGTGGCGCAGGTGGTCGTCGATGAAGCTGGCGATGAAGAAGTAGCTGTGGTCGTAGCCCTCCTGGTAACGGAGCCGCAGGGGGTGGCCCGCCGCCTCCGCCGCCGCCGCCAGGTCGGCGGGCCGCAGCTGGGTCTCGAGGAAGGGGTCGGCCGTGCCCTGGTCCACCAGCAGGGGCAGCCGCTCCACCGCTGAGGCGAGCAGGAGCGTGGCATCCCAGGCGGCCCAGGCCGCTGGATCCGCCCCCAGATAGGCCCCGAAGGCCTTCTGGCCCCAGGGGCAGGCGCAAGGGTGGCAGATCGGGGCGAAGGCGGACACGGAGCGGTAGCGGCCCGGGTGGCGCAGGGCCGTCACCAGGGCGCCGTGGCCCCCCATGGAGTGGCCGCTGATGCCGCGCGCCTGGCTCAGGGGCAGCTCCGCTTCCAGCAGATCGGGCAGCTCCTCGGCCACATAGGCGTGCATCCGGTAATGGCGGTCCCAGGGGGCCTCGGTGGCATCGACGTAGAAGCCGGCCCCCTGCCCCAGATCCCAGCCGCCATCGGGGTCGGTGGGCACCTCCGCTCCCCTGGGGCTGGTGTCCGGGGCCACCAGGGCCAGGCCGAGCTCGGCGGCGAGCCGGTGGGCCCCGCCCTTCTGCATCACGTTCTCGTCGGTGCAGGTGAGCCCTGAGAGCCAGTAGAGAGCCGGCACCCGCTCACCGGCGAGGGCCTGGGGCGGCAGGTACACCGCCAGATTCGCCGGCCCGTTCAGCTCGGAGGACGGGTGCCTGTAGCGGCGGTGCAGGCCGCCGAAACTGCGGTTCTCGCTGAGCAGCTCGAGCATGGGGACGCCGACCTCCGGGGTCGCAGGGGGGTCAGAAGTGGATCACCGAGCGGATGCTCTGGCCGGCGTGCATCAGGTCGAAGGCACTGTTGATGTCCTCCAGCCCCATGGTGTGGGTGATGAAGGTGTCGAGGGGGATCTCCCCCTGCTGGAATCGCTCCACATACCTGGGCAGTTCGGTGCGTCCCCGCACCCCGCCGAAGGCGGAGCCCCGCCACACCCGTCCGGTCACGAGCTGGAACGGCCGGGTGGCGATCTCCTGGCCCGCCCCGGCCACGCCGATGATCGTGGATTCGCCCCAGCCCTTGTGGCAGCACTCCAGGGCGGCGCGCATCACCTGGACGTTGCCGATGCATTCGAACGAGTAATCCACGCCGCCGTCGGTGCGGTCGACCACCACCTCCTGAATCGGGGCGTCGAAGGCCTTGGGGTTCAGGCACTCGGTGGCTCCCAGCTGGCCGGCGATGGCGAACTTGTCGGGGTTGGTGTCGATGCCGATGATCCGCTCCGCCCCGGCCATGACCGCGCCGATGATCACCGCCAGGCCGATGCCGCCGAGGCCGAAGACGGCCACGCTGCTGCCCGGTTCCACCTTGGCGGTGTTGAGCACGGCGCCGATGCCGGTGGTGACGCCGCAGCCCAGCAGACAGACCTTCTCGAGCGGCGCCTCAGGGGCGATCTTCGCCACGGCGATCTCAGGCACCACCGTGTACTCGGAGAAGGTGGAGGTGCCCATGTAGTGGAAGATCCGTTCGCCGTTCCGGGAGAAGCGGCTGCTGCCGTCGGGCATCAGGCCCTTGCCCTGGGTGCCGCGGATCGCCTGGCAGAGGTTCGTTTTGCCGGAGAGGCAGAAGCGGCAGGAGCGGCACTCGGGCGTGTAGAGGGGAATCACGTGGTCCCCAACGGTCACCGAGGTGACGCCCGGGCCCACCTCCACCACCACCGCCCCGCCCTCGTGGCCGAGCACCGCCGGGAAGATCCCTTCGGGGTCGGCGCCGGAGAGGGTGAAGGCATCGGTGTGGCACACGCCGGTGGCCACGACACGCAGGAGCACCTCACCGGCCCGGGGGCCCTCCACGTCGATTTCGGTGACATCCAGGGGCTGACCGGCGGCCCAGGCGACCGCGGCGCGGGATCGGACCATGGCTAAGGGGGAAGGCCCCTCAAGTGTGCTGGAAGACCAGGCCGTCGGGCTGCCCCCAGTCGCCTTTCGCCCCATAGCCGCGGTCGTTGGCACAGAGGTGCCGCAGCAGCCAGAACACCGGCTCCACCGCCTCCAGCTCCAGCTCCGCCCCGATGGCCGCCAGGGAGCGGGCCTGGCCATCGGCGAGCAGGGCCTCCACCCGACTCTGCAGACCCAGGATGCCGGCGGCCGCCTTCTTGCCAGCTTCCACCCCGGGCTGGTGGTAGGCGTTGACGTTCACCAGTTCGCCGTAGAGCCCCACCGCCCGCTCAAACAGGCCGATCAGGGCCCCGAGGGCTCTGGCATCGAAGCGCCGCAGGGTGATGGTGATGCTCTGGCGGGCCTGTTCGGCCAGTGCCGCCCGGGTGCCCTGCAGGAACCCCTCGAGGAAATCGGCGGGGCACTCGCCGTCGATCGTGGGGATCTCCGCCGGGTCCTCCAGCACCTCGATGAAGGTCACGAAGAAGTTGTCGAGACCGTCCCGCAGCTGTTGCACGTAGGCGTGCTGGTCGGTGGAGCCCTTGTTGCCGTAGACGGCCAGGCCCTGGTGCACCACGACGCCGTCGCGGTCGAGCCGTTTGCCCAGCGACTCCATCACCAGCTGCTGCAGGTAGCGGCTGAACACCTCCAGCCGGTCCCGGTAGGGGAGCACCACCATGTCGCGACGCCCCTGCCCGCCGCCGGCCACGTGCCAGGAGGCGGCCAGCAGGGCGGCGGGGTTGGTGCGCAGGTCCGGCACCCGGGTCAGCCGGTCCATGGCGGCGGCCCCGTCCAGGAAGCCGCGCAGGTCGGCGCCGATCAGGGCAGCGGGCAGCAGACCGACGGCACTGGTGATGCTGGTGCGTCCGCCCACCCAGTCGAACATGTCGAAACGGCGCAGCCAGCCGGCCACCTTGGCCTCCTGATCCAGGTGGCTCCCCGCCATTGTGATGGCCACCGCCTGGGCGCTCCAGTCGCCGCCGGCGGCCAGCACCCGCGCCCGGGCCTGCACCATGCCCAGGTGGGGTTCGGGGGTGCCCCCCGACTTGCTGACCACGATCACCAGGGTGGTGGTGAGACGGTCGGCCAGGGCGGCCAAGGTGCGCGCCATGCCGTCGGGGTCGACGTTGTCGAAGAAGTGGAACGGCAGTCCCACCCCCTGGCGCTCCAGGGCCCTGAGCATCAGCAGCGGGCCGAGGCCGGAACCGCCGATGCCGATCCAGAGCACGTCGGTGAAGGGCCGTCCGCCGGGGGCCGTGACCGTTCCAGCCAGCACCTCGTGTCCGAAGGCTTCGAGCCGATCCACCTCCGCGGCGATGGCGGCGGCCACCGCCGGATCGGGGGCCAGTTCCGGGGCCCGCAACCAGTAGTGGCCCACCTGCCGTCCCTCGTCGGCGTTGGCGATGGCACCGCCCTCGAGGGCCTCCATGGCGGCGAAGGCGCGGGCGAAGGGGGCTTCGAAGCCCTCCAGGTCCTTCTCCTCCAGGGCCATCCGGCTGACGTCGAGCCAGAGGGCAAGATCAGGGTCGTGCCAGAGCAGCTGGCGGAATCGCTCCCAGAGGGCAGCGGAGTCTTGGCCGTTCAACGGCGGCAGCGGGGACATGGCTCCTGGGACGCCGTGACGGGCCCCCGAACCGTATCCATCAGCCTCCACGTTCGGCAAGCGGATCGGCGGATGCGCGCTTTCCACCACGGGGCCGGCCACCGGAGCGCCCCCGGAGCGGGAAGAATCCGGCCGTGTTCGTTACAATTGATCTAAAGAACGCCATTCCGCTTGCTGTCCCGCCTCGCCGGAACTAAGCCACGACGCTCCGGCCACCAGCCGGCGGTCGCGCCCCAGGCTCGCCAGCGGAGCCACGCACTGCGACGCGGCTTGTACGGCCACGCTATGAAGCTGGGACTGCTTCTGGTGGCCGGCGGCCTGGCCCTGATCCCGCTGAGCCGGGAACCCCAGGTGCGATCCCGCAGCCCGTTCCTGCTCACCGATGGCGAGCGCGACGACAAGGCCTTCCCCCTGATCAGTCCATCCACCAGCGAAGGGCTGCGGCCCGATCCGGTCGATTTCAGTCCCGAGGAACTGCGGGAGCTCAACCGCCGCTTCGGCGTCCACGGCCCCCAGCCCAGGCTGGCCCAGCTGTTCACCGAGGGCATCGACCAGCTCCAGCCCCTGCGCAGCCACACCCTCGGCCGGCTTGAGGAACTCAGGCCCGTGATCCTCAACGAGAGCCGCCGCCACCACATCAATCCGATGCTGGTCACCGCCGTGCTCTTCGACGAACTGCAGCACGCCAAGCCCGGTGAAGACCTGCCCCTGGCGGCCCGCAGCGGCCTGTTCAGCACCCACGGCCCCGCCCAGCTCAGCGTCGGCGAGCTCGTCAAACAGGGGCTCCTGCCCGCCGATGCCTCCCCGGAGCAGATCGACGAGGCGCGCATGGAGCTCCTCGATCCCGACCGCAACGTGCGGCTGCTGGTGGGCAAGTTCGTTCGCCTGAAGCAAGCCCTGGGGCTCTCCGACAACGCCCTGCTGATGGCCAGCACCTCCCCCGCCGATGCCAAGGCCATCGCCACCCTGGCCTACCTCCACAACGGCAAGCTGGACTACCCCGGACGGGTGCTCCGCTACATGCAGGACCCGGAGCTGCACGCCCTGCTCTACGGCACCCGCAAACCGATCACCAGTCCGCTGATCTGAGCCGGCCCCCTGATCTGAGCCTGCGCCCAGCGCGTCCCGATCAGCAGAGCACCCCGAGGGCGGCCAGCCGCACCTGAAGTTCCCCCCAGTCGAAGCTGCGCGGATCCATGCGCTCCCCGCCCAGATCCACGTGCTGGTGGGTGGTGATGTTGCTGGGGGGAATGCCGTAGCGGCGCATCCAGCGGGCCAGGACGACCGCGAGGGCGTCGTACTGGGCGGCCGTGTAACCGCTGTGGCTGCCCCCCTGGTTCTCCCCGTCGAGGGGCGTCTCCAGGCTGAGGTGCAGGGCGAAATTGTTGATCGAACCGGCCAGCTCCGGGTTGGTCACCACCCAGCGGCCGTTGAAGGCGGAATTGCCGGCACCGAAGGCCCGTTTGGCCGGGTCCAGCGCCTCCACCACCTGGCCGTCGAGGCCGATCAGGGTGTGGTAACTCACCTGGTCCTCGTCCCGCGGGTGGGGCGTCATGAACGTGTTGATCGCGGAGTTGATGCCGAAGACGGTCTCGTGCAGCACGACGACCTGGGGGGTGGTGTCGAGCGTCTGGCCGAAGGCATCCCGGCGGAAACGCTCGCCGTAGTTGCTTGGGTCGATACGCAGCCGGACGGTGTCGTAGCGAAGTCGCTCCGCCAGGCCCGCCAGACGGGCGCGCAGGGCCGGGTCGGCCTGGCAGGCCCCCCCCAGGGGAGCACGCCAGGCGGCCTGGGGCGGTGGCAGGACCTGCTCCGGCGGTGGCGGCGACGTCCCCCCATCGGGGGGGGACTGGCGCACTTCCTCCAGCAGATCGAGAAGGGAGGCACGGCCACCGGCGTTGCCCGGGGCGCCGAACAGGTCACGGCCCAGCCAGGTCAGTCCCCCCAGGCTGATCACACCCGCACCGGCCACCGCCAGCACCAGGGGGCGCAGGGACGACGTCATGGCTGCAGCGACAGCCAGCGCTGCCGGTTGTCGCGGGTGTGCGCGCTGTCGCGTTCGGGATCGATCACCAGCTGCCAGCTGGCGATGGCCGGGGGATCGGGCTGCAGGCCGGTGCTGCGCACCCGGCCCTCTCGGCAGAAGAGCAGCTGCCGTTCCGACGCTGCTGATGCCGTGGGGATGGCGAGGGCCAGGGCCAGGTCCTCCGGGCTGCGCAGGCGCAGGTCATCGAGGGCCAGCAGCTCATCGCCCGCCTGCAGGCAGGCCCGCTCCGCCGGACCGTCACGGTGCACCCGCTTCAGGCGCATGGTGCCCCCCGCGGCCTCGTCCAGCTGCCAGCCGAGGAAGTTCTCGTTGGCCTGCTTCGGCCGCAGGGCCAGCCCGACATCGGCCAGGTAGGCGTCGAGGTCGGGGTCATCGGTGCTCTCCAGCCAGTGGGGCAGCAGCTCCGCCAGGTCGGGGGCCTGGCCGGCGAAGGCGTCGATCAGATCGCCGTTGGTGTAGCCGCGCCCGGCGGCCCCATGGCTGCGCCACAGCCCCCGCAGCACCACCCCCAGGCTGGAGCCATGGCGCCGCAGGTGCAGGTCGAGCACAAGGGCCACCACGGCCCCCTTGAGGTAGTAGCTGATCTGGCTGTCGGCCGAGGAGGCATCCTGGCGGTAGAGCTTCACCCAGGCCTCCTCGGCGCTCTGCCGCAGCCCCTGGACCCGGCGGCCTGGGGTGAGCAGGTAGCGGCTCAGGTCCGCCCCCAGGTCCTCGAGCAGGTCGGCCTCCGTGCCCACGCCGGCCGCCAGGGGCAGCAGCAGGTCGAGGTAGGAGGTCACCCCCTCGGCGAACCAGAGACCGGACACGATCGTTGCCCGGCCGTAGTCGAGCGGTGTGAGTTCGGCGGGTTTCAGACGCCGCACGTTCCACTGGTGCAGGTACTCGTGGGCCACCAGCTGCAGCAGCTTGCGGCGACCACCGGGAGCCGCCAGGGCCCGGCGGCCGTACTGGAGCACGCTGGCGTGGTCGTGCTCCAGCCCGCCGAAGCCCGCCTCGAGCAGGTGCAGCACGAACAGGTAATCGTCGCTGGCGGGGGCGGCCTCCCCCATCAGGCGGCAGCAGGCCAGGGCGATCCGTTCCACATCGGCCAGCCAGGCGGGATCCTCGACGGGCAGATCGCCCCCCCAGGTGACCCAGCGGTGCGGCACCCCGGCGACGCTGAACCGGTGGCTGGGATGGGGGCCGGCCTCCAGGGGCGCGTCGATCAGCCGGTCGTAGTCGCCGGCGATCCAGGACCCGTCGCCGGCGGTTGGCAGGGGAACGAAGGCCTGCCAGCCCTCGGGCAGCCGCAGCTCCAGACGGTGGGGGTTCCAGCGTTCGCCCGTGGCTTCCAGTACCACACCCGCCAGGGCCAGGAAGCCGTGGTCGGCGTTGAGGTGGCAGGTGCGCACGCTCAGCTCGGTGGCCTGGAGGCGGTAGCGGACGACGAGGGGGGCGAGGCTGGTGAGGGAAAGACACCAGCGGGCCTCCGCCATCCGTGTGGGGATGACGTGGCCCTCCCCCTGATCCACCTCCAGGGCCTCGAGGTGGCGGACGTGGTCCCGGATCAGGTAGGAGCCCGGCGTCCAGGCGGGCAGCTGAAGCTCCGTCCGCAGAGACCGGGGGGTGAGATGGAGGGTGACCTGGACCCGATGGCGGTGGGGCTCACGCAGGTCGAGCTGGACGACCGGCCCGGCGGCCGTGTCGGGTTGGGGTGGGTCGTCAGACACGGAGCTCGATCGACGCCGTGGGGAGGGCCAGGCTGGCCTCCTGGAGGGCCGCCCGGGCGGCATAGGCCCGCGTGATCCGGCCCAGCAGCCGCTGCAGGACGGTATTGCGGCTGATGCGCTGGAGATCGCCCACCAGGGCAAGGGAGCCGTCGTCCTGGTGGGCCCATCCCAGGCCCTGGCCATCCCTGAGCTGGAGCTGCAGGGTCACCGCCTGGCGCTCGCCGGCGAATCCGACCAGTTCTCCCCCCCACCGCCAGGGGAGCTCAAGGCTGGCGAGGGTGGCCGCCAGGACCTCGGCATCCCGCAGAACGGTGGGCAGGATGGAGAGATGGGACATGGACGCAATGCCCGATTCCGCTGACCATAGCGATCCCGGCGGGTCTCTCCAGTGGCCGTTGCCACAGCCGACTCCGGCCACCCAGGCCCCTTTGCGACTGGCGGTGATGGCCTCCGGCACGGGCAGCAACTTCGAGGCCCTGGCGCTGGCCTGCAGCGACGGCCGGCTGCATGGCCAGGTGGTCGTCCTGGCGGTGAACCGGGCGGACTGCGGGGCGCGGGAGCGGGCTGAACGGCTCGGCATCCCCTGTGAGGTGATCGACCACCGCCAGCAGCCCTCGCGAGAAGCCCTGGATCAGGCCCTGATCAGCCTGTTCGAGGCGCACCGGGTCGATCTGGTGGTGATGGCGGGCTGGATGCGCATCGTCACCCCGGTGCTGATCGGAGCCTTCCCGGAGCGGCTGGTGAACATCCACCCCTCCCTTCTGCCCAGCTTCCGCGGCGCCGACGGGGTGGGGGAGGCCCTGGCGGCCGGGGTCACCCTGGCCGGCTGCACCGCCCACCTGGTGACCGAGCAGGTGGATGCGGGGCCGATCCTGGTGCAGGCGGCGGTGCCGGTGCTGGCGGACGACGACCGCGAACGGCTCCACGCCCGCATCCAGCGCCAGGAGCACCGGATCCTGCCCCTGGCCGTCAGCCTCGCCGCCCGGCGCCTGGCTCAGGGGTAGAAGGGCAGCAGCGGCAGTCCGGTTCCGGCCTCCAGGCCGCTGAGCAGGTTGAGGCACTGCACCCCCTGGCCGGCCTGGCCCTTGACCAGGTTGTCGATGGCGCTCATGACGATCAGCTGGCCGGTGCGCGGGTCCACCTGGACCGACAGCAGGCAGCGGTTGGTGTTGCGCACCCACTTGGTCGAGGGGTAGACCCCCACCGGCAGGACCTGCACCGTGGGGCTGTGGCGGTAGGAGGCCTTGAGCAGGGTCGTGCAGTCCTCCGCCGTCAGGCCGGGGTCCCGCAGCCGCCCGTACACCGTCGCCAGCAGGCCCCGCACCATCGGCATCAGGTGGGGCGTGAACTGCAGCTGGATCGCCTGGCCCGCCGCCTGGCCCGCCAGCTGCTCGATCTCGCTGGTGTGGCGGTGGCCAACAACGCCGTAGGGCGCCACGGCTTCGGCGGCCTCGGCCAGCAGCAGGTTCTCCTTGGCGGCCCGGCCGCCGCCGGAGGTGCCCGTCTTGGCGTCGATGACGATGCCGCTGGTCTCGATCAGTCCCTGCTCGAGGAAGGGCAGCAGGGCCAGCAGGCTGGCGGTGGGGAAACAGCCGGGCGCCGCCACCAGGCGGGCCTCACGGATCCGCGCCTCCGCCACCTCCACCAGCCCGTACACCGCCTCCCGGCAGAGATCGTCATCCTGGCGGGCGGCCTGGCGGGCCTCAGCGGCATAGACCTCCTCCCACTGGGCCAGGGAGCGGTAGCGGTAGTCGGCCGAGAGGTCCACCACCTTCACGCCGCGCTGCAGCAGTTCGGGGACCAGACCGGCCGCCAGGCCGTTCGGCAGGCTCAGGACGGCCAGATCGGCGGCGGCGGCGATGGCCTCCGGATCCGGTGAGCGCACCACCAGGTCGTCCTCCAGCGGCAGGAACGGCACCAGCTCGCTCCAGCGCCTGCCCGTGCTGCGCTCCCCGCCCAGAAAGGTCACCGTGAGCTCCGGGTGGCCCTGCAGCAGCCTGAGGGTCTGCAGTCCCCCGTAGCCACTGGCACCGATCACCGCAACGCGCTTGCCAGCCATGCGGAACGCAGAAGAACGCTGGATCGTACCGGCACCCTATAAATGAGGTTCGATCCTTTCCACGATCCATCTCGCTCCCTTGACCGTCCTGTCCGGCCCACGCCAGTCCACGGGCATTCACTTCGATGCCATCGCCGATGCCCTGGCGGCCATTCGCAACGGCGAGTCGATCGTGGTGGTCGATGACGAAAACCGGGAGAACGAGGGCGACCTGATCTGCGCGGCCCAGTTCGCCACCCCCCAGCAGATCAACTTCATGGCCACCGATGCCCGGGGCCTGATCTGCCTGGCGATGGAGGGAGAGCGGCTCGATGCCCTGGATCTGCCGCTGATGGTGGATCGCAACACCGACAGCAACCAGACCGCCTTCACCGTGAGCGTGGATGCGGGCCCGGAGCGGGGGGTGAGCACGGGCATCTCGGCGGAGGACCGGGCCCGGACGATCCAGGTGGCGATCCATCCCGACACCCGGCCCGGAGACCTGCGCCGGCCCGGCCACATCTTTCCGCTGCGGGCCCGCCAGGGCGGGGTGCTGCAGCGGGCGGGCCACACGGAGGCGGCCGTCGACCTGGCCCGCCTGGCAGGTCTGTATCCGGCCGGTGTGATCTGCGAGATCCAGAACGCCGATGGCTCCATGGCGCGGCTGGCCCAGCTGGCCGACTACGCCCGCCACCACGGCCTGCGGCTGATCAGCATCGCCGACCTGATCCGCTACCGCCTCGACACCGAGCGGTTCGTGGCCCGCCAGGCGGAGGCCACCCTGCCCAGCAGCTTCGGCCAGTTCCGGGCGATCGGCTACCGCAACGAACTCGACGGCAGCGAGCACGTGGCCATCGTCAAGGGGTACCCGGAACGGGGCACCGGCCCGGTGCTGGTGCGGGTGCACTCCGAATGCCTCACCGGCGATGCCTTCGGCTCGCTCCGCTGCGACTGCCGCCCGCAGCTGGAGGCGGCCCTGCGCATGATCGAGTCGGCCGGGGAAGGGGTGGTGGTCTACCTGCGCCAGGAGGGGCGCGGCATCGGCCTGATCAACAAGCTCAAGGCCTACAGCCTCCAGGACGGCGGCCTCGACACGGTGGAGGCCAACGAACGCCTGGGCTTCGCCGCCGACCTGCGCAACTACGGCGTCGGGGCCCAGATCCTCAGCGACCTGGGCGTGCGCCGGCTGCGCCTGATCACCAACAACCCCCGCAAGATCGCCGGTCTGGGCGGCTACGGGCTCGAGGTGGTCGACCGGGTGCCCCTGGTGATGGACCCCGGCCTCCACAACGCTGCCTACCTGCGGGTGAAACGCACCAAGCTGGGCCACCTGATGGAGACCGAATCCCATGGCCTGACGGCGGTGCTGGGCTGGCAAGGCCCCCAGGATCCCCTGCTGGTGGCGAACCGTCTGGAGGTGCTGCGGGACTGGGCCCGGCGCAAGGGGCTGCTGCTGGAGCGCGAAGAGGATCCCCGCCTGCTCGCCCTGCTCGACGGTCCCGGACTGGCCCTGCTGCTGGCGGCCCACCAGTCGCGCCAGCTCACCGCCGCCGACCTGGCCGGGCCGCTGATGGAGATGGCCCGCTGGCAGGGCACCACCGGCGTCAACCTGCTGCTGGCGCCCGATGCCCGCCGCAAGGGCCATCCGAGCATCGACCTGGAGCCGGAGCGCCGCCAGCTGGCCGACCTGGTTCCGTCGGCGACGGATGGCGGCGGGCCGGTGGACGGGGGCGCCAGCGGGGAGGCAGGGCTGACCCTCACCTGCCCCCTGCTCAACCTCACCCCCGGGGCCTTCATCGTCTGGTCCTGAGGCGCCGGCGGGGGGGCGTCCTTAAGGACGGTGACGCCGGGTCGCAGGTTCACAGCGTCATTGCACCACCGCGTCCGGCGCCGATCGAAAGCGGGCTAGTGGTGAGGCAGCGCTCGGCGAGAAGGGGAGTCGATGGGTCAGGCCATCCAGCAGTTCCGCAGGGCGATGAGTCTGCGCAGCGATCCCGGCCGGCTCTCCCTGGAGACCGGACTGACCGGAACGGCCCTGTGGCTGACGTTCCTCTATCTGATGCAGGACGGGGCGATGGCGGCGCCCGCTGGCGGAGGGCCGTCGCCGGAGAACGGGCCGGGGGCAGGCGCTGCCGGCCAGGGCAGCGCTCGAGCGGCGGGCACGGCCGGTGGCGTTGGTGCTGACGCAGGAGCCCCGGCCGGGTGGGAGCCCGGCTCGGCCGCATCCGGTGGCGCCCATCGAGGGCTCGCCCCTGCCGATCCTTCTGGCCCGGTGAGCGCAGGGGAACGTGGCCTCTCGCCGCCCGGCCAGGCGGCTGCGGCGGCCATGGCCAACACCTGGGCCCAGGAGGCGCCGCTGTCGGGATTCCGCTCACCGGTCGCCGCAGGCTCCGGGCTGCCCTGGACCGGCTCCCCCGCTGCCGCCCGGCGCCAGCAGCGGAGCGTTGCCCTGGAGTCCAGCGACGCGACCAGTGACGTGACCGGGGACGGCCCGGAACAGCCGGTGATGGCGAGGTCTGTGGCGCCGCCGGAGATCCCGACGTTCCGGGTCGTCGTCCGCAGCGACGGCAGCATCGTCAGCCGATCGGTGGAAGGGGGGGCCGAGAGCCGCTACCACCAGACCCTCGAGGCCCTCCGCGACACGGTGATCGATCTGCGCGACATCCGCACCCCCCGGGTGCAGGTGGGGTCCGATCGCGAGCTGACACTCCTGGCCCTTTCCGTGCTCGACGATGCCGACCTGAGCCTGGCGACCCACACCACCGGCATGAACCGGGCCAGTCTTCAGCTGGGGCCAGAGGCCAACGACATCCTTCTGCGGGTCTCGGACGCCATCGATCTGGCTCTGGTGGCCGGCGGCCTGGCCCGGGGGCAGGTTCTCCAGTCCCTGATCGGCATGCTGGACAGCCGCCTCGAGGACGCGGGCGGAGGGGGCACGCTGGAACTCAGCAGCCTGGCCCGGTTCCAGCTCCACTCCCCGGTGAGCGCGGTGAAGCGTCAGATCGGCATCGACCTGCTCGCCCAGGCCATGCAGGACAGCGCCATCCTCCTGGGGGATGGGGACGACCGGGTGCTGATCGCCAGTGGCTTCCGGGATCCCCAGGGTGGTGGCCCGGGCCTGAGCATCACCCTGCCGGCCGCCGCCGATCCGGCGGAAACCGATGCTTCCCTGCAGCTGCGGGCCCGGGCCCTCGGGTTGGTGAACAGCCGGCTGCAGGTGGGCGGAGGCGACGATGTGGTCAGCATCCGGACCTGGCTCGATCAGCCCTGGCGCGACCTGACCTGGCAGGCCGTCACCGAGAGGGTCGCCCTGCTGGATTCCGATGTCGACCTGGGGGAAGGGGACGACCGGCTGAGCGTGGAGGGCGCCGTGACCGGCTCCCGCATCGCCGCGGGCCCTGGCACCAACCGGCTCGACTTCGACGGACCCGTGACCGGCTCAACACTGACGGTTGCGGCGGACTCCAGCAATGCCGTCGGCCTCGGAGAGGGGGACGACACCCTGTCGCTCCATCTGGCGGGGGAGGCCCTGGCGCAGCTGAGGCTGGCGGCGGCGGGCGGGGACGACCGGATCGATGCTCCCCTGGCGCGGCTGGCCGGCTCCCTCGACGGCGGCGGCGGCTTCGACAGCCTGGTGAACGCCCCTGGGGACGAGGGGGTGGCCAGGGGGGAAGGGGTGATGGCCGTCCACCTCGAGGCCCCCGGGAGCGGAACGATCGGCTCGCTCGACTTCAGCGGCTGGGAGAACCTGTTCCTCGGCGATGGGGATGCGCTGGTGACGGTGGGGGCCACCGGCAGGCTCGACGGGATCCTGCAGGGTGGCGATGGCCGCGACGGGCTCGACTACGGCGCCTGGCTGGAGGGGGTGGTGGTCGATCTTGGCCGTGGCGAGGCCAGCGGCATCCTCGGGGGGATCAGCGGCTTCGAGACGCTGCGGACCGGGGCCGGCGACGACCGGTTCGAGCTGGATCTGGGGGCCCTGGAGGATCGCGCCGGAGCGGGCGCGCCACCGCTGGTCGTCAGCGGCGGCGCAGGACGCGATCGCTTCGTACTGGCCGGGATGGAGGCCATCCGGATGCGGGCCCAGGGCAACGACCGTGCCCTGCCGGTGCTGGCGGATCTGGAGTGGAGCCCTGGTGGCGGCATCGGCCTGACCGATGCCATCGCCTGGCGTCTGGGCGGCCTACTCGCCGATCGGGCGGTGGAGCCGGTTCCGGTCGACCTGACGCCGGCGGGTCTGGAGGGGATCGGCGAGCCCAGGCTGCTGCCGATCGCCCCCCTGGAGCAACTGGTCAGCGGCATGGGAACCCGGCCCACCGGAGTGGACCAGCTGGCGATCGCCACCGGGGACCTGGGCAGCCGGCTGGTGCTGCTGGGGTCCGACAGAAGCGTCACCGCCATCGCCGAACTCCCCGCCCTGCGTTCACCCGATGCCGGTTCCACCGCAGGCACCGTGCCGGGGGCCGCCGCGGCGGCCTGAGCCACTGCAGGGGGCTCAGCGCATGGTGCGGGTGGCGTCGAGGACGCCGCCGAACCGGTCGTTGAGCAGGGCCAGCACCGGCCGGGTGCCCAGCTGCACCAGCCCCGTGACGGCCATGCCCGCCTGCAGGGGGTAGCTGCGGCCGTTCCGTCCCAGTGGCCTCTGCTCCAGGCGCACCAGCACGGGGAAGGTTTCCTCGCCGCTGCGGGGGTCGGGGGGAAGGGCATCCGCCCCCACCCGCACCACGGTCCCCTTGAGGGAGCCGTAGTCGGTGAAGGGGAGGGAGGTCACCCGCACATCAACCGCCATCCCCGGCCGCAGGAAGGCGATGTCCCGGTTGGAGATCGCCAGTTCCGCCTCCAGGGGGCCCTGGGGCACCAGCCGGAGCAGGGGACGGCCCGGGCTGGAGATCTCCCCCGACCTGGCCTGAAGATCGAAGACCCTGCCGGCGCGCGGCGCGACCACCCGGCCGAGTCGCAGCCGTTCCTCCACCTGGCCCAGGCGGGTCGACGTCTCCAGCAGCCGATGGCGGGCCTCGTCGTAGCGATCCCAGAGGCGGCGGGCGTTGTCCGTGCCCACCTGCTCCTGGTTCGTCAGGCTCTCGACCACGCCGCTGCCGGCGGCGGCGCGCTGCTGTTCCGTGCGGCGGATGGTGCTGAGCAGATCCAGCTGGCGTTCGTCCTGGCGCTCGAGTTCGAGGTGGGAGATCGCCCCCTCGCGGGCGAGCTGGGCCATCCGCTCGCGGATGTTGGCGTTGAGGGCGAAGCGGGCCCGCAGCGCCGCCAGCACATCGGTCTGCTCCCGTTCGCCAGCCTGGCTGCGGCGCAGTCGCTGCAGGGCCACCCGCCGGCGCAGCTCGATGTCCCGGCGATCGAGGGCCAGCACCTGCCGCTCCTCCCGGCTTCCGCCCGGCAGGGACGGCAGGCCCAGCGGCTGCGCCGCCTGGTTCACCTGCCGGCGCCAGAGATCCGCCTGCAGCAGCAGGTCGCGCCGTTCGCGCCAGGCTTCCCGGGCGTCGAACGCCACCAGGAGCTGGCCGGCCCTGACCGACTGGCCTTCCCGGACCGGAACCTGGCGGATCGGTGCCGTGAACGGCGGCAGCACGTCGAGGCTGCCACCGACGGGACGCAGCTTGCCGGTGGTGCTGATCGAGGAATCAATTCGGGCCACGGCGCCGTAGACGACGCCGAAACCTGTCAGGCCGATCAGGCTCCAGATGATCGCCCGGCTCCAGCCTCTGGTGGAGCGGGGCAGATGGGTGCGGCGGCGCTGGCGGGAGAGACGCACCGGAGGCGGCGCCGGCTCAGCGGGGGGGGCCTGCCCGGGCGCCATCGTGGCGGTGGGGCCGTGCCCGTTGCCATGGCCGTTGGCGGCGGCCAGGCCGTGGCCGTTGGTGCTGGTGGTGCCGTCGGCGAAGGGGGTCATGGTGCCATTCCTCCTGCGGCGATGACCGGCTCCGTGGCCTGTGGCGGCATGGCCACGACGGGAGGGGCAACGGCTTCGGGGGACTGGGTCGGGGAGGAACGCCCCTGCTGGCGGAAGAGGGCGTAGTACGGACCCCGGGCCTGCATCAGTTCGTCGTGGCGGCCCACCTCCAGGACAGCCCCCTGCCCCATGCAGACGATCATGTCCGCCTTCACGATCGAGGAGAGGCGATGGGTGATGAACAGCACGGTGCAGCCCGCCAGGGCCTGCATCAGGTTTTCGCTCACCACGCGCTCGGTCTGGTAGTCGAGGGCGGAGGTGGCTTCGTCCATGATCAGCAGCCGCGGCTTCTGCAGGATCGTGCGGGCGATGGCGATCCGCTGGCGCTGGCCACCCGAGAGGCTGCTGCCCCGCTCCCCCACTTCCGTGGAGTAACCGGCCGGCAGGTCCATGATGAAGTCGTGGGCGGCGGCGATCCGGGCGGCCTCGATCACCTCCTCGGTGCTGGCGTCGGGGTTGGTGAGGGTGATGTTCTCCTCCACGGAGCCATCGAACAGGACCGTGTCCTGGGGGACGATGCCGAGCTGGCGGCGCAGCGAATGGAGCTCCACCTTGGCCACGTCGATCCCATCAACGAGCACCACGCCCTCTTCGGGGGTGTACAGCCGTGCCAGCAGCTTGGTGAGGGTGCTCTTGCCCGATCCGCTGGCGCCGACGATCGCCACGAAGGTGCCGTGGGGAATGGTCAGGTTCAGGCCCTTCAGCAGCAGGGGGGAGGAGGGCTGGTAGCGGAAGGAGATGTTGCGGAAGCGGATCTCCCCCTGGATGGGTGGCATGACCAGGCGCCTGGCGTTGTCCTCGGGGGCCTCCTGGGGGTGATCGATGACGTCGCTGAGCCGCTCCAGGGAGAGGGCGGTTTCCTGCACGGACTGCCAGATCGACGTCATGCGCAGCAAGGGCCCGGTGACGTAGCCGGCGATGATGCGGAAGGCGATCAGTTCCCCCAGGCTGAGGGCACCCGACAGCACCATGCCGGCGCCGGCCCAGATGACGATCAGACCGGAGAGTTTGTTGAGGAATCCACTGATCGAACTGGCCGTGGTGCCCACCAGGGTGTTATCGAACCCATCGGCCACGTAGTCGGTGTAGAGATCCTGCCACTTCCAGCGGCTGCGCAGTTCGATGTTCTGGGCCTTCACCGTCATCATGCTGCTGAGCACCTCCACCAGGTGGCTCTGGGTGCGGGCATGGGCGACGGCCCTTCTCTGCAGCTGGACCTGCACGATCGGTGAGACCACCAGCACCAGCAGCACCAGGAATGGCACCACGGCGAGGGTCAGCAGGGTGAGCTGCCAGCTGTAGATCAGCATCACCCCGATGTAGAGCACCGAGAAGACGGCATCGAGGATGGTGGTCAGGGCGGTGCCGGTGAGGAAGCCGCGCACCTTCTCTAGCTCGCTGATGCGGCTGCTCACCTCCCCCACCGGTCGGCGATCGAAATAGCTGAGGGGCAGCCGCAGCAGGTGATCGATGATCTGGGTCCCCAGGCTCAGATCGATGCGGTTCGTGGTGTCCACGAACAGGAAAGTGCGCAGGCAGAGCAGCAGCCCCTCGAACAGGGCGAAGACCACCAGCAGCACCCCGAGCACGCCGAGGGCGCCGGGGCTGTTGTTGATGATCACCTTGTCGATCACCTGCTGGATCAGCAGCGGGTTCACCAGGCCGAAGAGCTGCACGAAGAAGCTGGCCAGCAGCACCTCAAGGAGCACGGTGCGGTGCTCCCGCAGGGCCGGCAGGAACCAGCGGAAACCGAACCGGCGCCGCGGCGTCAGATCGTTGACCCTCAGCGTCAGCACATCCCCGGCCTCGCCCCACTGGTCCCGGAAGTCCGCCAGGGAGAGGTCCTGGTTGCCGACGGCCGGAATGCCCAGCAGCACCGACCGGCCGGTGCAGCGCCAGATCACCGCCAGACCGTTGCCCCAGCGGATCATCAACGGTGGTGTCAGCCGCGGCAGAGCACCCACCTGAATCTCCAGCAGCTGGGTCTGCAGCCCCATCGATTCGGCCACCGCACCCGCCAGCGGCAGGGACGCCTCGCCGTGCCGCTGCACCTGGTCGCCGAACACCCGGCGCAGCATCTCGCGCCGGAAGGGCAGGTCGAGATGCTGGCTGAGCATCTGGAAGGCCGCGATCGGCGACTCCAGGGGACCGGTGCCCCGCACCCAGGGAAAGGCCTCGGGGCCCTGGGGATCCGACACGCGCCCGGGGGCCGGCGCCGTCAGGTCGATCGGCTCGGCGGCCGTGATCGCGGCGGGCTCCAGGCCCGGGCGCTGCCGCTCCCAGCGGGCGAGGAGCCTGGCTCGCCAGCCATCACCGGTGACTTCGGCCTGCTCCGGCGGCGTCGGTTCCAGGATCGCCGCCAGGGCCTGGCGGTCGATGCCGAGGAGACGGAGGGGCTCCTGCGCCTCGGAGGGCTCCGTGTCCACCACAGCCGTGCCCAGGGGCAGCGGCCCCGCCGCCACCAGCCACAGCCGTTCGGTCTCAGCCACGAAGGCGGCCGGCTGCGCCGGATTCCAGGTGCGCACCTCCGTGCCATCGGCCAGCTGGTTCGCGGCCGCCACAACCTCCTGGGAGAGGGCCCGCGGGTAGTCCAGCAGGTGGGCATCGAGGACAGCGAACAGCTCGGACGGGCTGACGCCGCCCCGCACCCGTTCCGCCAGGAGCGGATGGTGCTCCAGTTCCCGTTGCAGTGATTCGTGGGGCAGGGCGACCACCACCAGATCGGTGGAGGCGATCAGGGTCTCCCAGCAGCGGCCGCAGCTGATCAGGGTCCAACCCAGCACCGCTCCCGGCTGGAGCCGCTGCAGGGTGCTGACGCCCCGGGCCAGACGACGGGAAAACACCACCGAGCGGGCCGTGCCCTCCAGAAGGAGAAAGATCCGGGCCGGCGGGTGGTCGACGCGGCAGATGGGCTGGCCCTGCTGGAAGCGCTGCAGCTCGGCCTCGGCGGAGAGGCGCCCGAGCAGCTCCGGCGGCTGGTCGGCCAGGAAGGGAAAGCAGCGCAGCAGGTCGTCGAGGGTTGGGGCGGTGGTCATGGCTCAGGCTCCCGCCAGGGCTGGTACGGGAGCCGGCGGGAGCGGGGCCGCCGCGTGGGTGCGGCGCAGCTCCGCCAGGGCGCTGTCCAGCCAGCTCTCCAGATCCGGCTGCAGGAGTTCCTCCAGCAGCCGGTGTCGCAGGGCCTCGCTCAGGCTGGCGGGCCGGCGGTGCTCCAGCCGGACCAGCAGGATCGACGCCTCGAGCACAAAGGGAGGGTGCATGTCACCGGGGGCCAGGGAAGCCAGCACACCGCGCAGGGTGGGGTGCAGCTGGGAGAGCTCGATCGGACCGACGATCCCCCGGGTGACGCTCTCGTCGCCGAGGGAATGGCGACTGGCGAGTGCGCCGAAGCTGGCCCCGTCGTCGATCAGGCGCAGGTAGAGCTCCTCGGCGAGCCCCTGCTGGGGCAGGCGCATCAGGCGCAGCACCACCTGCTCGAGATCCGCCCGCCGCTCGAGGTAGTGGGCCTCCACCCGCTCTCCGTAGCGATCCTCCAGAACCTTCTGGATGCGCAGATGGTCCCAGCGCTGGCGGACCCTCCCCCGCACGTCCTCGGGCAGGCTGCCGATCCAGTCCCCCGCCAGGTCGGTCTCCGGGACGTTGGGGGCGTCGCCGGGCAGTCCCGCCCACAGCTGCGCCCCCATCTCGCCCACCTCATCCGACGAGAAACGGGCCTCCTGCCGGAGGCCTTCGAGCGCCAGCTCCCGGGCCAGGGCCCGCAGGACCCCCCGCTGCTCAAGCACATCGTGGAGGGGGAGGCGGGCCATGGCCTCCAGGGCGCGGCCGAGCTCATGGTGAAGCTGGGGAACGGAAGGCATGGGTCACTCCCTCGGGGATGGATGGGAACGGGCGCGATCGCCCCGGTTCAGCCGCCGCCGCCGAACTGGATGCTGGATTTGGTGAGGGCGCCCGGATCGGCCATGGTCACGGTGCCGAGGCTGCGGCTGCCCTTCGACCAGTCGCCGTCGGCATCGAACAGCAGCTGGCGGGTGTCGGTGGCGTAGGCCAGCGAGGGCGAGCCGATGCCGAGGGAGCGGATGTCCGCCAGGCTTCCCACCACCACGCCGATCTGGCTGTTCTGGGGGCCGTCACGCACCACCAGTTGGCCGCCCTGGATCCCGAAGATCGCCCCCTGGCTCTGCCAGAGGGACTGGGTGAGGGAGCCCAGGGTGCTGCTGAGTTCGAGGACGTCGCCCCGGGCAGCGTCGAAGTTGCTGATGGTGTCCAGGAGTCCCAGCGTCTGGCCGCCCTGCACCAGGGCGCCCTGCTCCCAGAGCTCCTGCTTCTGCTGGTTCCCCAGCGATCCCCAGAACGCCGGATCCGCCAGTCGCTGGGCGAAGGCGTCGCTGCTGGAGGCATCGAGCGCCGAACCCGCATTCGACTGCAGGAAGGTGTTCGAGCCAGTCCCGCCGACCGTGAGGTCCTGGCCGAAGCCGCCGTCCAGGCGGTTGCCGTCGCCGGCGGCGACCGTCAGGCTGTCGTTGCCGAAACCGCCCTGGAGGCTGTTGGCGAGCGCCAGGCCCATCACCGCGATGGCGTCGTCACCGAAGCCGCCATCGAGGGAGGAGCTGCGGGCACGGTCGAGGAGGATCGCGTCGTCGCCGCCGCCGGCCTCGATCCCGCTGCGGCTGGCGGCGCCGACCACCACATCGTCCCCCAGTCCGGTGTTGATCCGGCTGTCGCGGATCCCGTCGAAGCCACCGGGCCCGCCGATCAGGGCGGAGGCATCCAGAAACACATCGGCTTCTTGAACGCCGTCACCGTCGGCGTCCAGCCCCGAGCTCTGCTCGGTGTGGATGCGGCCCATCACCACGTCGTTCCCGGAGCCGGTGAGGATCGTGGAGCGATCAATGCCCGCCGCGTCCATGGCCGGCAGCCATCCGCTGCCTCCGGGCGACGCGAAGCCCCCCATGCCCACCACGGTGGCCCCCTCGTTGGTGATGGGCGCACCGCCGTTGCTCTGGAGATCGACGGCCAGCAGACCGATGCCCTGCAGGCTGTTCAGCCGCAGGGATCCGGGTGGCGGAGTGCTGGCGGTGTCGAGCTGGGCCAGGCCCGATCCCTGAACGCTCACCGCTCCAGTCACAGGCCCCCGCAGGACGGCGTGATCGATGCCGATGGCCGTCGCCGAGAGCTCGGCCGGCTGGGCCCCGCTGGGTGGGGCGCCCGCCAGGGAGAGGCTGGCGGCCGCGATGCCGCTGATCTGGGCCGCGGACCCCGGCGCCGCCGCCGGCAGGGCCATCACCCGGTAGCCCTCGATGCCCCTGGCATCGGCCACGGCGCGGGCGGCGCTGGTCGTCGGCCCCGGATCGGCGTCAAGGGTGGCGGAGGCCAGCACCGCGGCGTTGGGCTGGCCGAAGAAGGTGGGGAGGGCGCCCGTTGCGGGGGAATCGGCGGACGGGGCACCCTCCAGCCCCCGCACCGTGGCGAGGGCAGACAGCTGGGCCGTGAGTGACGGAAGGCCCCCGGCGGGCAGAAGGGACCGGGTCGCGGCCGAGGCCGCCGCCCGCAGGGGGTCGGCGGGGGTGCCGATCCGCAGGGCGCCGCCGCCGCGGGTGACCACGTCGAGGTTGGCCAGGCCGATGTTGGTGGCCGTGGCATCGGCGAGATTGGTGTTGCGGCCGACCGTGGTGGCCGTGGCGGCCGCCGTTCCCGCAATCGCGCCACCCCCGGTGACGATCGACAGACCGGGGCTGTCGAAGAAGGCGGCGTCGGCGGGACTGGCCAGGAACCGGCTGGAGCCGAGGCCCAGGCCAAGGGCTGTGGCGATGGAGCCGACCGGCTCCGGCGCCGGCAGGACCACCCGGTTGCTGGCCTGGGCACTGGGTGCGATGGTGAGCTGGAGGCTGCCGCCGAGATAGGTGCTGCCCTGGTCGAGCCGCAGGGCCAGGGCCCGCGACAGGGCAGTGGTGATGGGTGGAATCGCCATGGGGCAACGGGGCGCAGGGACCGGAAGAGAGTCAGGGGAAGGGGCCGGATCGGTGGATCCGGCCCCGGAGGAGAGATCGCTCCGCAGCGACGTCAGACGGTCACGGTGGAGGCCTGGGCCAGGGTCTCGCTCACCGCCGAGGCGGTGATGTTGCCGCTCTGGAGGATGTTGATCTGGTAGCCGCTCATGCCCACCACATCGCTGTTGGCGGTGGCGGTGGCCATCCCGGTGGTGGTCGAGGCCATCACCTCGTTCACCAGACGCGCCGTGGCCCTGAGATCGCCGTTGAGGCTGGCGTTGTTCCAGTTCCCCAGCAGACCTGCCACCTTCACGTCGGAACTGGCGGTGGCATCACCGGTGACGGCCATCGCATTGGTCCCGTAGGTCCCCTGCGCTTCCGCGGTCACGTTGTCGGCGGAGAGGTCGACCTTCTTGATGCCGGCGATGAAGGCCTCGGTACCGGCCAGGGCGTCGCCCGTGATGGTGTTGGCGGTGCCGAGGGCGCTGCCGGTGCCCCGGCCGATGACGTTGCCGGCCAGGCCTGCGCTGATCGCGCTGCCGCCCGAGCTGCTGAGGGCTCCCATGCCGTCGTAGCCGCTGCCCTTGATGCCGATGGCGGTCTGCTCGACCCCGACGCTGGCATCACCGGTGGTGGTGGTGGACAGGACGCTGGGGGCGGCCGCCGTGGCGGTGCCGGTGGCGTTGCCGATGGTGCCGATCGTGACCTTGGTGTTGCCGAGGTGGATGCCGATCGCCTTGAGGTCGGAACTGGCATCAGTGGCGCCGGTCACCGCGGAGGCCAGGGTGCGGCTGTCGGTGACGGTGGCGGTGCCGGTCACGTTGCCCGCCTTGCCGATGGCGATCGTGACGTCGTTGTCGATCCCCTTGGCGGACAGATCGGTGGCGGCGTCGGCGTCACCGGTGGTGGTGGTCGCCGACGCCGTACCGGTCAGGCCGGCGGTGCCAGTCGCGTTGCCGTCGGTGCCGATGGCGATCTTGCTGTCCTTGATCCCACGCGCCTTCTGCGCGGCCTCCGCCACGGCGTCGCCGGTCACCGAGGCGGCGGTGGCCCCCACGGTGCCGCTGGCGGAACCCGCCACACTGCCGGCCTTGCCGATCGTGACCGGAGAGGCGTTGAGGCCGATCACACTCGAGCCGCTGCCGCCGGCCCGGGCGGTGGTGTCACCGGTGGTGGCGGTGGCGCCGGCAGCCAGATCGGAGGCGGCGGTGGCCCTGAAGACGCCGGTTCCAAGCACGTTCTCGCCGATGGCGAGGCTGCTCTGGTTGAAGCCCACCACCGTGGAACCGTTGCCGGCCAGGGCGGTGCTGCCGGAGGTCGTGGTGACGGCACCGGCCGTGGCGCTGGCGTTGAGCGAGGCATCGGCCACGGGGTCGGTGGCGTTGCGGCCCACGGTGATCGTGGTGGCGTGCACGCCGGCGACGAAGTCGCCATTGGCGGCACTGGCGATCGGATCACCGCCGGAGGTGGTGCTCTGGGCCGTGGCCGCCTGCTTGCTGAAGCCCTGGGCAAACAGGCGGGTGGCGTTCTCGCCGATGGCCAGTTTGTCGATGGCGATGCCGACCACGTTGTTGTGGTTGGTGGTGGCCGACACGTCGACGTTGGCAGGGGCGGTCACCGCCTTGGCGGAGGCGGCGCTGTTGCCCACGGCGGCGGCCTGGATGTCACCGTCCTTGCCGACGGTGAGGATGGAGCTGGAGCCGGGGCCATTGGAGAGGCTCTGATTGCCCAGCCGGTTGACATCGACGATGCCGCCGATGGTCTTGATGCCCACGGTGGCGGCCGCCGGGCCGGTCACCGTTTCAGCCGTCGCTCTGGCACCCACACCGCCGTTGCCCACGGAGCCCTGGGCGGCCACCGCCCCGTTCTCCCCGAAGCTCATCACCAGACCACCCGGGGACGTCATCTCCGGTGCGCTCTGGCTCTCGCTGGCGCCGTTGGAGTTGGAGAACCGGTCGCGGCCGACGGCGATGCCGGCCACGAGCTTGGCCCGGCTCTGGGCGTCAGCCGCCCCGGTCACGCTGGTGGCGGAGGCGTCGAAGGCGCCCGTGCCGAAGGCCGAGACGGTTCCGGTGCTGCCGAAGGAGATCGTCAGGGGCTTCTTCTCGCCGCCATTGGACGCGCTCGCAGCGTCCTCATCGGTCGGGGGAGGCACCTCGCCGCCTTTGGCACCGCTGGCGTAGATGCCCACCACCTTGGCGTCGTAGGCACCGGCCGTTGCGTTGGACGCTCCCGTTCCCGGCGGCAGTCCCACCGATTCGGCCGCCGCGGTGCTGGTCCCGGTGGCGCTGGCCGCCAGGCTCGTGCCCTGGCCGGCATTGAGTCCCACGTTCTTGAGGCCGAACACCTTGCCGGCATTGGCCGAGGCACTGGAGGCTCCGTCCACCGCTTCGGCCACCGCGAGGGCGTCATTGGTGGCGGTGGACGACACCACGGCATTGGTGCCCACCTGGATCTGGTTGGGATGGTGCCAGGTGTTGATGATCCCGCCGGTGGGGCCGTTGTTGCTGGCGCTGGCCGTGGCATTGCCGCTGGTGGTGGTGGCTGCGGCCCCCACCGTTCCCTCCTCGACGGCATTCAGTGTGCCGGAGGTGCCGATCTTGATGCGGCTGTTGAGAATGGCGGCCTGGGCCGTGGTGGCCGCCGTGGCACTGGCGTCGCCGGAAACGACGTCATCAATGGCGGGTGTGGTGGAATCCGCCGACGCCGTCACCGTTGTGCTGGTGCCGACTTCAATGGAGGATTTGTCGATCCCGACAGTGCGGGTGATGTTGGTGGCGGTCATGAGTCGTGAGGATGAAGGGTCTTTATGTCCTGTAATCCCAGGAGGGCAAGGCAGAGATGCTCAGCCGGGCCGCTCTTCATTCCTACCACCGTTGTCATTCCTCGACCCCGGAAGATGATGTGCCTAATAGTTACGAGTCAGCCTATGTGCTGCAGATCTGCATGAGCTCAACATGCCGTGACTCTTATCAGCAGCGGGGTAGTGATCAGGGAAAGGGAGATGTGCCGAATCAGGATCTATCCCCCGAGCTGCCATCATTTCCATCCTCCACGAGAGCCGAGGGGAGCGTCCGAAGCCCATGAACGCCATGCCACAGCCGTCCAATGGACTTGGACTCCGGCCGCGTCGCAGCCCCGCAGATCGGTTGATCTGTCTTGGTTGTTACTGATTCAGCCGTTCATCACCCACCGCCGGCGGCGTCGACGGTGCTCCCTCCCGTGGAGCGGACAATCCTCCCCGTCCCGAACGCCATCGTGGACCGGGGCGCCATGCCCCTGAATCGTCCACAGCCCCTGCCGCGCCCGATCCCTGGGGTGGGAAGGGCGGACTCAGGGGCCTGGACGCCTGCAGCGCCATCGCATCGATCAGAAAACGTGATCGCCAGGCCAGCCGACGCAGTCGCGCAGCATCGGTGAGGCCTGGCGCGGCCTGGTCCTCGATCAGTCCTCGATCGTCACCTTGCGGATCCGGCTGCCGTTCTTCAGGGCCAGCACCACATCGATGTTCTCGGTGTGGCCGAACACGGTGTGCTGGCCATCCAGGTGGGGCTGGGGACCATGGCACAGGAAGAACTGGCTGCCACCGGTGTTGCGGCCCGCATGGGCCATCGACAGGCTGCCGGCCTTGTGCTTCTGGGCGTTGATCTCGCAGGGAATCGTGTAGCCGGGGCCACCGGTGCCGGCCATGCCGCGGGCACCCTCGCGGCTGTTGGGACAACCTCCCTGGGCCATGAAGCCGTTGATCACCCGGTGGAAGGCCAGGCCGTCATAGAAGCCGTCCTTCGAGAGCTTCACGAAGTTCGCGACGGTACCGGGGGCATCGGCGTCGAACAGATCGATGGTGATCAGTCCGGCGTCGGTGTCCATCAGGGCCTTGGGCACGGTCGAGGAGGCAAACTTCGACTGTATCCGTCCAGGGCACCCCGCATCCATGGCCACCACCGAGCCCCCTTCCCCATCGACCCAGGCCAGCGGTCTGCCGACGTCCGACCTTTCCCGGGCCCGCCTCGGGGTGCTCGGTGGCAGCGGCCTCTATGCCATGGAGGGCCTCGAGGACGTGCGCGAACTGACGGTCGACACCCCCTACGGAGCCCCCTCCGACAGCCTGCGGATCGGCCGCATCGGCGATCTGGAGGTGGTGTTCCTGGCCCGGCACGGCCGTCACCACACCTTCACCCCCAGCGAGGTCCCCTACCGGGCCAACCTCTGGGCCCTGCGCTCCCTCGGCGTGCGCTGGATCCTGTCGGTGTCCGCCGTGGGTTCCCTCCAGGAGAACGTGCGGCCCCTCGACATGGTGGTGCCCGATCAGTTCATCGATCGCACCATGCAGCGGCCGCTCACCTTCTTCGGGGAGGGCCTGGTGGCCCACGTCGGCAATGCGGACCCCTACTGCGCCGTGCTCTCCCGGGTCCTCGGCGACGTCAGCGACAGCCTGATGCCGGAGGGGCGCCAGCTCCACCGCGGCGGCACCTACCTCTGCATGGAGGGGCCGGCCTTCTCCACCCGGGCGGAATCCGAGCTCTACCGCTCCTGGGGCTGCACGGTGATCGGCATGACCAACCACACCGAGGCACGGCTGGCCCGGGAGGCGGAGATGGCCTATGCCACCCTGGCGATGGTCACCGACTACGACTGCTGGCATGCGATGCATGACGCCGTCACCGTCGAGCTGGTGATCGACAACCTCCGGGCCAATGCGGCCCTGGCCCAGCAGATCGTGCGGCTCGCCGCCGAGCGGGTGCAGGCCCTGCGGCCCCCCAGCCCGGCCCACCAGGCCCTGCGCGATGCCCTGATGACCCCGGCCGCCCAGGTGCCGCCGGCCACCCGGCGCCGCACCGAGCTGTTCACCGCCCCCTACTGGGGACCGTTCAGCGAAGAGGGGGCGACGACGGCGGCAGACTGACCTCGAGGGCTTCGAGGCACTGGCGCAGGCCGGGGCCGTGGCTCTCCAGGGCCGCACGGGCCGCCCCGGCTTCGAGGCCGGAGGCGGCCATCAGCAGCGCCAGCCGCACCGACCCCCCGGCCTGCTCCAGCAGGCCCAGTCCCTGCTCGCGGGGAACGCCGGCCAGATCCCGAAGGATGCGCAGGGCCCGGTCCTCCAGCTTGCTGTTGGTGACGGCCACATCCACCATCCGGTTACCGAAGACCTTGCCCAGGCGCACCATCACGCCGGTGGAGAGGATGTTGAGCGCCATCTTGGTGGCGGTGCCAGCCTTGAGCCGGGTGGAGCCGGTCAGCAGTTCCGGCCCGGTCAGCAGGCGGATGTCGATGTCGCAGGGCATCGGCACCTGCTGGGCGGGCACGCAGGCCATGGCCACGGTGAGGGCCCCGATCGCCTGGGCGTGGGCCAGTCCCCCCAGGACGTAGGGGGTGGTGCCGCCGGCGGCGATGCCCACCAGGGCATCATCCGGGCCGAAGCCCCGCTGGATGAGGTCGTCGCGGCCCGCCTCCCGCAGGTCCTCGAGCCCTTCGGAGCTGCGCAGCAGGGCCGCGGCGCCACCCGCGAGCACGCCCTGCACCAGCTCCGGGGGACTGCAGAAGGTGGGCGGACACTCCGCCGCATCCAGCACCCCCAGCCGTCCCGAGGTCCCCGCCCCCAGGTAGAAGAGGCGCCCGCCCCGCGCCAGGCGTGCCGCGATGGCGTCGATGGCGGCCGTCAGGGCCGGCGCGGCGGCGGCCACCGCCTGCTGGGGCAGCAGGTCGTTGGCACAGAACAGCTCCACCAGGCTCGCCGTCGGCAGTTGGTCGAGGGTCTCGCTGGCGGGGTTAGGCCGCTCGGTGAGCAGGTGGCCCCTGTCGTCGCCGGTGCCGCTCAAAGCAGACCTTCGAGGCGACGGCGGAAGGCCTCCAGCTCCGCATCGCCGGCGGGGCCATGGGGGTCCTCCACCTCGGCGGCCGTCGGCTCCTCCTTCCAGCCCGTCACCTCCATGTTGCGTTCGGGCGGGGCGAGCAGCAGCCGCTCCTCCTCGCTCTCGGGCATGAAGCCGGCGGGGACGAAGCGGGCCTCGTAGCCCGCCTCGGCGCAGAAATCCTCCAGATCCTGGCGATTGAGGGCCTCAACGCAGGGCACCGGAAAGTCCTGGGCCTCGAGCAGCCCGGCGTAGCGCTCAGCGTCGTCGGGGTTCTCGAACAACAGAACCACCGTGCGGCCGCCGAGCTCGAGCGAGTGGATGCCTTCCTGGTCACTGCCCGGATCGAACAGCAGGACATGCACCGGGTTGGGTGGGAGACCGCCGTCTGTCACATCGTCAGGGGTGGGGCGCAGGCCAGTGTCTCATCCGTTGGCGGTCGATGGGCGGTTCAGTCCCCGTCCCTGGGGCCGTTCTGCTCCCGGTCCAGCTCCCGCAGGCGCCGGAACAGGGCCTCCTCCGCCTCCGTCGGCCGCTCCGGAACGAGGATCCTCACCTCCACCAGCTGGTCGCCCCGCTGGTCCCCCTGGCGCTGCCCCCGCTGCCGCAGCCGCAGCAGCCGGCCGCTGGAGGATCCGGGCGGCACCCGCAGCCGCACGGGACCCTCCAGGGTGGGCACCACCGCCTGGCAGCCGAGGGCGGCATCGGCGGGATGGAGATCGAGCTGATAGTTCACCCGCAGGCCGTCGATGCGCAGGCCCTCCTCGGTGCGCACCCGCAGCTGCAGGAAGTGGTCGGCCCCGCCGGCCGCCACCCCGGCCAGCCGCAGCCGCCAGCCATCGCCCGCCAGAGGCGGCGTCCAGACCTCCACCACCGTGCCGTCGCGCAGCTCCAGCTCCAGCCGCTGTCCGCTGAGGGCCTGCTCCGGGGTGAGGGTCACGAGGGTTTCCTCGTCGGTGGCGGCCATCACCGGTGGCGGTGAGGCCGGCGCCGTTGCCACCTCGCCGGCCGCGGCGGGCTCCTCCTCGACGGGCTCCTCCTCCCAGTCGCGAGGGCTGCGGCGCTCCTGGCCGAACAGCTCCGCCAGGTAGTCCTCGAAGCGGGGAAAGCCCGAGGCGAAGGGGTCGCTGTCGAGCCCGGCGCTGTCCTGACCCTCACCGGCCTCCCAGGCGCGGCGGCGGACCGGATCGGAGAGCACCGCGTAGGCCTCGTTGACCTCCTTGAAGCGGGCCTCCGCCACCGGGTCGTTGCCGTTGAGGTCCGGGTGCCAGCGGCGGGCCTGCTGGCGGAAGGCCCGCTTGATGCCGGCGGCGTCGGCGCCCGGAGCCAGGCCGAGCACCTGCCAGTGATCACGGGCGGCGCTGGCCACCGGGTCCGAGGTGGGGGACTGGCTCACGACCCTCAGCCGTCGGCCCAGGGATCGTCCTGGTCGTAGCGGCCGCCGCGGCGTGGGCGGTGCCGTTCGCCGGAGACCTCACGGTCGTAGGACTCCTGACGATCCCAGGAGCGTCCGTTGTCCCAGCGGCGGGAGTCGTCGTCGTAGCCGGCCTCCCGCTCGGCGAAGCGGCCAAGGGGGTAGGGATCCCGCTGCAGCGGCCGGGGCGGGCTCGACCAGGGGTCGGAGCGGCCCGATCCGCCCCAGTCGTCCCAGTCGTCGTCGGAGAAGAGTTCGTCCTTGAGGGACCCCAGGGTGTTCTTGAGACCCTGGAGCGGGCCGCTCTCCGCCCGCCGTTCCCCCAGCAGGCGGCGATTGAGGCCGAAGAGGGCCTCCTGCAGCTGGCTCACGGCCAGCTCGAGGTCGGCGGGGTCCTCCTGGGCCAGCACATCCTGCACATCACGCAGGGACAGCTCCACGGCGCGCTGCTGGCGGTCGGCACCGGCGGGGCCCAGCTCCAGGGCGGCATCCCGCAGCCGCCGCTCGGCCTGGGCCACCAGGGTCTGGGCGCGGTTGCGGCGGTCGATGACGGCCCGCTTGCGGCGATCCTCCACCGACTTGCGCTCCGCCTCCTCCAGCAGCTTGTTGATCTCCTCCTCGCTGAGGTTCGAGCCCCCCTGGATCGAGACGCTCTGCTGGCGCCCGGTGGTGCGGTCGGTGGCGGACACCTGCAGCAGGCCGTTGGCATCGATGTCGAAGGACACCTGCACCTGGGGCACGCCGCGGGGGGCCGGCGGGATGCCGGAGAGGCGGAAGCGGCCGAGGGACTTGTTGTCGGCGGCCATCTGCCGCTCCCCCTGCAGCACATGGATCTCCACCGACGACTGATTGGCCTCCGAGGTGCTGAACAGATCCGACTTGCGCACCGGAATCGGGGTGTTGCGGGGAATCAGCACCTTCATGACCCCACCGATCGTCTCCAGCCCGAGGGAGAGGGGGGTGACGTCGTTGAGCATCAGGTCGCGCAGCTCGCCGGTGAGGATGCCGGCCTGCACCGCCGCGCCGATCGCCACCACCTCGTCGGGGTTGACCGACTGGCAGGGCTCCCGCGGAATCAGGGTGCGCACCATCTCCTGCACCATCGGCATGCGGGTGGAGCCGCCCACCAGCACGACATCGTCGATGGCGTCGGCACTCAGGCCCGAATCCCGCAGGGCCCGCTGGACCGGGCGCAGCAACCGGTCGAGCAGGTCGGGACAGAGGCCTTCGAACGTGCCCCGCTCCAGGGTGGTCTCGATGTGGAGGGGGCCGTCGGGTCCGGTGGCGATGAAGGGCAGCGACAGCGGCGTGCTCTGCACGCCCGAGAGCTCCTGCTTGGCCTTCTCGGCGGCCTCGATGAGGCGCTGCAGGGCCTGGCGGTCGCGGCGCAGGTCGATGCCGTGCTCGGCGAGGAAGGCCTCGGCCACCCAGTCGACGATGCGGCGGTCCCAGTCATTGCCACCCAGCTGGGTGTCGCCGCTGGTGGCCATCACGTCGAAGACGCCGTTGGCGATGCGCAGCACGGAGACGTCGAAGGTGCCGCCGCCCAGGTCGAACACCAGCACCCGCTTGACCGTGCTGCGATCGAAGCCGTAGGCCAGGGCCGCCGCGGTGGGTTCGTTGAGGATCCGCTCCACCGTGATGCCCGCCAGGCGACCGGCGTCGCGGGTGGCCTGGCGCTGGGCATCGTTGAAGTAGGCCGGCACCGTGATCACGGCCGCCTCCACCGCTTCGCCCAGGTAGGTGGTGGCGTCGTCGACCAGCTTGCGCAGGATCGAGGCCACCAGCTCCTCGGGGGCGTACTCCCGCTCCGTGGCCGGGCAGATCACGCGGACGTTGCCTTGGTCGTTGGCGCGCACGCTGTAGGGCACGCCCAGGCTGCCCTCGTCGAGTTCGTCCCAGCTGCGGCCGACGAAGCGCTTGAGGTTGGCGAAGGTGTTGCGGGGATTGAGCACCAACTGGCGCCGGGCCAGCTGGCCCACCAGCAGCTCCTGGTCACGGCTGAACCCCACCACCGAAGGGGTGGTGCGCCCCCCTTCCGCATTGGCGATGACTTGGGGCCTGCCGCCTTCGAGCACGGCCACCACCGAATTGGTGGTGCCCAGATCGATGCCGACGATGCGCCCCATGGAAGTCCTGATGGCGGCCCAACGCTACCGGAGCCCGTCGACCGTTAAACCGAGCTTAAACGGGCCGACTGAAACTCGTGCTGAGATCAGGTGCAACGTCCATGCCGACCGGCATCATTGCTGCATGAGGAGCACCCCCTCCACCGACGCGTTCACCCTCAGACGGCGGCCACCCCAGGAGAAGCTGGTCGACATCGGCTTCCGCCAGCTCACCCTCGTGCTGGCCGCCTCGGTGGGGATCGTCCTTGTGGCGATCTTCGTGACGGTGTTCAGCGGCGCCAAGGAGGCCATGGCCACCTTCGGCCTCAGGTTCCTGACCACCTCCGCCTGGGACCCCGTCAACGAGGACTACGGGGCCCTGATCGCCATCTACGGCACCCTCGTCACTTCGATCCTCTCCCTGCTCATCGCCGTGCCCATCGGTCTGGGAACGGCGATTTTCATCACCGAGGACCTGCTCCCCCGTGGCGTCAGGGATCTGATCGGCCTGATGGTGGAACTGCTTGCCGCCATTCCCTCGGTGGTGCTCGGTCTGTGGGCCATCTTCGTGATGGAGCCGGCGATCCGCCCCTTCCTTGGCTTTCTCCACTCCAGCCTGGGCTGGACACCGTTCTTCGCCACCGCACCCCAGGGTCCCGGCACGGCGCCGGCGATCCTGATCCTGGTGGTGATGGTGCTGCCGATCATCACCGCCATCTCCCGTGATGCCCTCAACCAGGTGCCGATCGAGCTGCGCCAGGGGGCCTATGGGGTGGGCACCACCCGCTGGGGCGCCATCTTCAACGTCATCCTGCCGGCCGCCGTCTCCTCGATCATGGGCGGTGTGATGCTCTCCCTCGGCCGGGCCATGGGCGAGACGATGGCGGTGACGATGATCATCGGCAACTCCCTTAATTTCAGCGTCTCGCTCCTGGCCCCGGGCAACACCATTTCCTCGATGCTGGCCAACCAGTTCGGCGAAGCGGATGGCATCCAGGTCTCTGCCCTGATGTACGCGGCCGTCGTGCTGATGATCCTCACTTTCGTCGTCAACGTGATGGCCCAGTGGATCGTGCGGCGCCTCAGCCTGCGCTACTGAGCCGCAACCCTTCCGATCCCACCCACCCGCGTTCACGACGTTCCCTGGCCATGTCCGTCTCGACTCCGCCGACGACCCGTCACTTCACGGAACGGCTCACCCTCCATTACGACCCGTCCCTGAAGCGCAACCGCTTCAACCAGATCGCCACCGCCATCGCCGGATTCTTCGCGGTGGTCGCGGTGATTCCCCTGTTCCTGGTGATCATCTACGTGTTGTTCCAGGGGGGGCGGCTGCTCAGCCTTCAACTGCTGACGGAACTGCCCCCGGCCCCCGGCCTTGAAGGCGGCGGCATCGGCAACGCCATCCTGGGCACCATCGTGGTGACCCTGGTCGCCTCCCTGATCGCCATTCCGGTGGGGGTGGGGGGCGGTGTCTACCTCTCCGAGTACGCCCAGAATGGCTGGTTCTCCCGCTTCGTGCGCTTCGGCAACGACGTGCTGGCCGGGGTGCCCTCGATCATCTGCGGCGTGTTCATCTATTCCCTGATCGTCGCCACCCGGATCTTCTTCGACCAGAGCTTCAGCGCCATGGCCGGCGGCATCGCCCTCTCGGTGCTGATGCTTCCCACCGTGATCAAGACCACCTACGAGGGCCTGCTGCTGGTGCCTCAGGAACTGCGCTGGGGGGCTTACGGCGTCGGCGCCTCCCGCTTCGTGACCATCACCAGGATCACCCTGCCGGCCGCCTTCACCCCCATCGCCACCGGGGTGGTGCTGGGGATCGCCAGGGCCGCCGGCGAAACGGCTCCGCTGATCTTCACCGCCCTGTTCTCCCCCTTCTGGCCCGAGGGGCTGTTCAATCCGATCGCCACCATGTCGGTGTTGATCTTCAACTTCGCGATCATGCCCTATGAGGCCCAGAACGAGCTGGCCTGGGCCGCCTCCTTCGTGCTGGTGATCATGATTCTCGGCGCCAACCTGCTGGCCCGCTGGATCAGCCGGGTGTCGCGCACCTGACGTCCTCTCCTTCCCCATCCCCTCCGGCTCCGTCTCACCCCATCCCTGACATGACTGCTTCCCCTTCCTCCACCGTGGCCAGCGACGTCTGCATGTCCCTGCAGGACGTCACCATCTCCTACGGCAGCTTCGAGGCGGTCAAGAACGTCTACATGGATCTGCCCAAGGGCAAGGTGACCGCCTTCATCGGACCCTCGGGCTGCGGCAAGAGCACGGTGCTGCGGGCCCTCAACCGCATGAATGACCTGATTCCAGGCTGCAGCCTCAAGGGCCGGGTGATCTTCGATCAGCACGATCTCTACGACAGGCGGGTGGATCCGGTGGAGGTGAGACGGCGCATCGGCATGGTCTTCCAGAAACCCAATCCCTTCCCCAAGTCGATCTACGAAAACATCGCCTTTGGTGCCCGGATCAACGGCTACAAGGGCGACATGGACGAACTGGTTGAGCGTTCCCTGCGCAAGGCGGCCGTCTGGGACGAGTGCAAGGACAAGCTCAAGGAAAGCGGTTTCTCCCTCTCCGGCGGCCAGCAGCAGCGCCTCTGCATCGCCCGGGCCATCGCCACCGAACCGGAGGTGATCCTGATGGACGAACCCTGCTCGGCCCTCGATCCGATCTCGACCCTCAAGATCGAGGAGACGATGCACGAACTGAAGCGCAGCTACACGATCATGATCGTCACCCACAACATGCAGCAGGCGGTGCGTGTCGCCGACATGACGGCCTTTTTCAATGCCGAGGCCGTTGAAGGTGGCACCGGCAAGGTGGGCTATCTGGTGGAATTCAACGAGACCGAGAACATCTTCAACTCCCCCAGCCAGCAGTCGACCCTCGACTACGTCAGCGGACGCTTCGGCTGAACCCCCGATGCGGGGAGGCGGCATCAGCAAACCAACCCAGACATCCCGCTCGCTGCCAGGGCTGGCGGGATTTTCCTGTGTCGACTCCTGTAGCGAAGGGCAAAAAAAAGCCGGTCCTGGGGACCGGCTTCAGCAAACGGAGAGGGAGGGATTCGAACCCTCGATAGAGTTGCCCCTATACAGCATTTCCAGTGCTGCGCCTTCGACCACTCGGCCACCTCTCCAGCGGCGAAATGGGGCAGATGGCAATGTAGCAGGGGCTGCACCACGCCCCCCAGCGCCCCATGACCCGCACCCACCCGATCACGGTCCACTGGCGACAGGCCAACCGTGTCATCCGTCTCGACGTTCCGGAAGGGGAGTACATCCTGCGCAGCTTCGAGGCCCAGGGAGAGCCGCTGCCCTTCAGCTGCCGCAACGGCTGCTGCACCGCCTGCGCCGTGCGGGTCCTGGATGGAAGCATCGACCAGCGGGAGGCCCTCGGCCTCTCCAAGCAGCTGCGTGAGGAGGGCTACGGCCTGCTATGCGTGGCCCGGGCCACCGGCCCCCTGGAGGTGGAGACCCAGGATGAGGACGAGGTCTACGACCGCCAGTTCGGCCGTTTCTTCGGCCGTGGTCTGGTGCGTCCCGGCCTGCCCCTGGACGACGAATGAGCTCCCTCTGCCAACGGGCCCTGGAGGGGTCCGGCCTTGATGCCCCCGAGCTGGAGCGGCTCCTGCAGGTGGCCCGCGAGGCCGCAGAAGCAGGCGGCCGTGAACTCCGGCGCCACTTCGGCCGGCTGGAGCAGGTGAAGGAGAAGGGCACGGCGGGCAACCTGGTCACGGAGGCGGATCTGGCGGCCGAGGCGGCCGTGCTGGCGGTCCTGGCGGCCGGAAGCCCCACCGTGGCCGTGCTGGCGGAGGAAAGTGGCCAGCTCGCCGGCCAGGGGGATCTGCTCTGGTGCGTCGACCCCCTCGACGGCACCACCAACTACGCCCACGGCTTCCCGTTCTTCGGCACCTCCGTGGGGCTCAGCTGGCGGGGCCTGCCCCTGCTCGGTGCCCTGGAGGTGCCGGTGCTGGAGGAGCACTACTGGGCCGCCCCGGGTCGGGGGGCCTGGTGCAACGGCCGACGGCTGAGCGTCAGTGACTGCGGCGCCCTGGCCGACTCCCTGCTCGCCACCGGGTTCTCGTACGACCGGGTGCGGCGCCTCGACAACAACTACGCCGAGTTCGCCTGGTTCACCCACCGCAGCCACGGGGTGCGCCGGGCGGGGGCGGCGGCGGTCGATCTGGCCTTCGTCGCCGCCGGCCGGGTCGATGGCTACTGGGAGCGGGGCCTCTCCCCCTGGGACCTGGTGGCCGGCGTGGTGCTGGTGGAGGAGGCCGGCGGGCAGGTCTGCGCCTATGACGGCGGTCCCCTCGACCTGGCCGACGGGCGAGTGATCGCCTGCACGCCCTCCCTGCGCCAGCCCCTGATCGAGGGACTGGCCCAGTGCCGTCCCCTCACCGGGGCCAGCTTCGGCGCCCCGGAGCTGGATGCCACCGCCGGAGACCCGGCCGGCGGCGCGGCCGACGCTCCATAGGATCCGCCCCTCCCCACCCCACCGCCCGAGCCTTCCCCTCCATGGCCCTCCAACCTGCCGCCGGCGCCCGGGACCTCAACCCGGGTCAGGTGGACAGCAACCGGCGACTCTGCGACCTGCTGGCCACGGTGTACCGCCTCTGGGGGTACCAGGAGGTGGCACCGCCCACCATCGAGCGGCTCGACACCCTCGAGGCCGGCGGCGCCATCGCCGAACGGGAGCTCGTGCGGCTGGCGGCCGATGAGCCCCTCGGCCTGCGGCCGGAGCTCACCGCTCCGATCGCCCGGGCCGCCAGCACCCGCATGCTCGGCCGCCCCCGCCCCCTGCGGCTCTGGGCCAGCGGCACCACCTTCCGCAGCTTCATCGGCGACGGCGGCGGTCAGCGGATCAGCGAACAGCTGCAGAGCGGGGTGGAACTGCTCGGCGAGCCCTCCCCTGCCGCCGACACGGAACTGCTGCATCTGCTGCTGGCCGCCGTGGCGACCCTGGGGCTCGCCTCCGAGCACCGCCCCACCCTGCTGGTGGGCCACCACGGCCTGCTGAGCGCCCTGCTGAGCCAGGTGCCGGCGGAGCAGCGCTCCGCGGCCCGCCATGCCCTCACCGACTTCGATCCCCTTGCCCTCGCCGCCCTCTCCCTGCCCGACAGCCAGCGCCAGCGGCTGATGGCCCTGATCGGCCTGCGGGGTGAGCCGGTGCGGGTGCTCTACCAGCTGGAGCAGTGGCTCGGTCCGGTACCGCTGCTGGAGTCCCTCGCCGCCACCCTGGCCAGCGTCCAGGAGCCGGCCGGCGCCCTGGGGGTGCGGGTGCAGCTGGATCCCACCTTCCAGCCCCACTTCGATCTCTACGACGGGCTGGTGTTCAAGCTCGTCTGCCAGGGCAGCGATGCCCCGGTGGCGATCGCCAGCGGCGGCCGCTACGACGGTCTGGTGGGCCGCTTCTGCAGCGACGCCGCCCAGGCGGCCGGCACCGGCTTCGGCTTCGACGTGGAAGCCATCCGGGATCTGCTCGATTCGGCGACGACCGCCACGGCCGCCGTGGAGCCCCCGGGTCCGTGGCTGGTGGCCAGCGCCACCGCCGCCGGCCTCGGGGCGGCCCTGCGCCGCATGGCGGAACTGCACGGCGGCGGCGAGGCCGCCGAACTCTGCACCCAGCCCTGCGCCGACCAGGCGGCGGCGGACCAGCTGGCGGCGGAACGGGGCTGCCGCGGTGCCCAGTGGCTGGCTGCCTAGGATCCGGCCGCTCGCTCTTTCGCGTCGATGGCCCATTCGATCGTCACCAACGTCTGTGAGGGCGTGGCCGACTGCGTCGACGCCTGCCCGGTGGCCTGCATCCACCCCGGAGCGGGTGCGAACAGCAAGGGCACGGCCTTCTACTGGATCGACTACGACACCTGCATCGACTGCGGCATCTGCCTGCAGGTGTGCCCGGTGGCGGGGGCGATCCTGCCCGAGGAGCGGCCCGACCTGCAGAAGCCCGGCGGCTGACGCCCGCTGGTTCGGAGACCCCACCCTCGCCGGCCTTGAGCCGCCGGGCACCCCCACCTAGGTTCAGGGCGATTCTTCTCTTTCGCCATGACGGTGCTGGAACAGGGCCAGATTCAGATCCACACCGAGAACATCTTCCCGATCATCAAGAAGGCCGTCTATTCCGGCCATGAGGTGTTCCTCCGGGAACTGGTGAGCAACGGCGTCGATGCCATCAGCAAGCGGCGCATGGCCGCCATGGCCGGCGACTGCAGCGAGGGGGATGGGGGAACGATCTCCATCCGCATCGACCGGGAAGCCAAGACCCTCACCATCAGTGACAACGGCATCGGCATGACCGCCGATGAGGTGAAGCGCTACATCAACCAGGTGGCCTTCTCCAGCGCCGAGGACTTCCTCGAGAAGTACAAGAGCGAAAGCGACGCCATCATCGGCCACTTCGGCCTGGGCTTCTATTCCAGCTTCATGGTGGCCTCCCGGGTGGAGCTGGTCAGCCTCAGCGCCAGGCCCCAGGCCGAGGCGGTGCGCTGGAGCTGTGACGGCTCGCCCAACTACAGTCTTGAAGGGGCGGAACGGTCCGAACCCGGCACCGACGTGATCCTGCATCTGATGGAGGAGGAGCTGGAGTACATCGAGCCCTCCCGAATCCGCACCCTGATCACCACCTACTGCGACTTCCTGCCGGTGGCGGTGCAGCTGGACGGCGAAACGGTCAACAAACGGGAGGCCCCCTGGCGCAAGAGCCCCCGGGATCTGGGCGACGACGACTACATCGCCCTCTACCGCTATCTCTACCCCTTCCAGGGAGATCCCCTGCTCTGGGTGCATCTCAGCACCGACTACCCCTACAACCTGCAGGGCATTCTCTATTTCCCCAGGATCACCGGGCGGGCCGACTGGGAGAAGGGTGAAATCCGCCTCTACTGCAACCAGGTGTTCGTCAGCGATTCGATCAAGGAGGTGGTGCCCCGCTACCTGCTGCCCCTGCGCGGCGTGATCGATTCGCCCGACATCCCCCTCAACGTGAGCCGCAGTGCCCTGCAGACCGACCGCCGGGTGCGCTCGATCGGTGGCTTCGTGGCCAAGAAGGTGGGCGACCGGCTCAAGGAACTGCACCGCGACGAGCCGGCCCGCTACGCCGAGATCTGGGATTCCCTGGCCCCCTTCATCAAGATCGGCGCCATGGAGGACGACAAGTTCGCCGACCAGGTGGCCGACCTGATCCTGTTCGGCACCACCGCGGCGGCCAGCGAGCCGTCGGCGGAGGGGGAGGCGGAGGTGGCCCCCGATCCCGTCGCCACCGACGGCCGCACGTACACCACCCTGGCCGGCTACCGCGGCCGGCTGCCGGCCGACAACGCCACCCGCATCCTCTACTGCACCGATGAGGCAGGTCAGGCCGGGGCCCTGGCCCTCTGGAAGGGGCAGGGGGCCGAGGTGCTGCTCGCCGACACCCTGATCGATTCCCAGTTCATCCCCTGGCTGGAGGCCCGCCACGGCGACCTCCGCTTCCAGCGGGTCGACGCCGAACTCGATGACAGCCTGCATGAGCCGGAGAGCGAGCTGGCGGATGCCGACGGCGTCGACAACGGCGAGAAGCTGCGGGGTCTGTTCAAGGCCGCCCTCGCCAACGACAAGATCACCGTCCAGGTGCAGTCGCTGAAGGGAGAGGGTTCCCCGGCCGCCCTGATCCTGCTGCCGGAGCAGATGCGCCGCCTCAACGACATGGGGGCCCTGATGGAGCAGCGGCTGCCGGGTCTGCCCGACCACCACGTGCTGCTGGTCAACCGCCGTCATCCCCTTGTGGAGGGCCTGCTGAAGCTGTCCTCCGGTGCCGTGATCACCGGCGGCGGCAGTTCCCCCAGCCTCCAGCTGGCCGAGGATCTGAGTCGCCACGTCTACGAGATGGCACGCCTGGCCGTGGGGGGCCTGGAACCCAACCAGCTGGCCGGCTTCCAGCAGCGCAGTGCCGACCTCATGGGACAGCTGATGCAGCGCGGCCTGTGAGGCCGGCGGGTCTGGCGGGTCTGGCGGGGCAGCCCGCCTAACCTGCCCCCATGGCGGCCCGCCCCCCCCCTCTCGAGTCTGCGGCGGTGGCGGTCGCTCCCGAAGTTGCTGACGAACGCCCTGCTGGCCCTCCTGTCGGCCACGGTCCTGCTGGTGCTGCTGCCCGCATCCGGCCTCTCCAGCTCCGGGCTGCCCAGCGCGGGTCAGTCGGGCATCCCGGCGGCGGCTGCCGAGCCGGTGACCATCCGGGTGCTGATGCCGGCTCCGCTGGCCGATGCGGTGGCCGCTCCGGTGGCCCAGTTCAACGCCAGCGGTGCCGGGGTGGCCCTGGAGGTGATCCGCGGGCCCCTGGACACCGAGACCATCTCCGATCTGGCCACCGGCAGCCTGCTGCTGGGGGAGGCCCCCTTCGACCTGCTGCTGGTGGATGTCAGCTGGCTGGCGAGGTACGTGGCCGCCGGCTGGTTCGAGCCCCTGGAGCGCTGGTTCGGGCCGGAGGTGCTGGCGGCGATGGAGCCCGGCGCCCGCCTGGGCAACGGCCTCGACGGCCACCTCTGGCGCATGCCCCTCACCGGCGACACCGGCCTGCTCTACTGGCGCACCGATCTGATGGAGCGTCCTCCGCGCGACACCGAGGAGCTGGTGGCGATCTCCCGGGACCTGCAGCGCCGCGGCAGGGTCCGCTGGGGCTACCTCTGGCAGGGGCGCCAGTACGAGGGGCTGAGCTGCGTGATGGTGGAGGTGCTGCACGGCTTCGGTGCCCGCTGGTGGAACGGTTCCACCGCGCGCACGGAGCTGGACAGTCCGGAGGCCGTGGCGGCGGCGAGGTGGCTCGCGGCACTGCTGCAGGACGGGGTGAGCCCACCGGCGGTGGCCAGCTACGCCGAGAACGACGCCCTGCAGTCCTTCGCCGCCGGTGACGCCGCCTTCCTGCGCAACTGGCCCTACGCCTGGCGGGAGATCGAGAAGGGCGGGGGGCCGGTGAAGGGCAAGGTGGGCGTCACGGCGATGGTGGGGGCGCCTGGCGAGCAGGGGGGCGGCACCCTGGGCACCTGGGGCCTCTCCCTGATCAAGGGCAGCCCCCACCAGGAGGAGGCTGTGGCGGCGATCCGCTGGCTCACCGGTCCGGTGGTGCAGCGCCAGCTCGCCATCGAGCAGGGCTATGCCCCCACCTGGAGCACGCTCTATGACGATCCCGACCTGCAGCGCCGTGCCCCGCTGCTGACGGTGCAGCGCCAGGCCCTGCAGCATCCCCAGCTGCGTCCGCCCACGCCGGCCTATGCCCAGCTCAGCGATCTGCTGGCCCGGCAGGTGAACGGCATGCTCACTGGCCAGGGGGGCCCCGGCCCGACCATGGCGGCCGCCCAGCGCCAGAGCCTGCAGGTGCTGCGCTCGCTGGCGGGACCGGCGGGCGACACTGCAGGCGAGAGTGCAGGGGGCCGCCCTGCCGTGGACCGATGAAACCCCGCGCGGCCAGCCTGCTGCTGATGGCGCCCGCGCTGCTGCTGCTGGCGGCGGTGTTCGTCTACCCCCTGCTGCGCTACGGCTGGCTGAGCTTCCAGGCCAGTTCGGTGCTCACCGGGCTGGAGCCGGTACCGAACGGGGGCGCCAACTGGGGGCGGCTGCTCGATGACGCCCGCTTCTGGACGGATGCGGTCCAGACGCTGCGCTTCGCCGTCTGCTCGGTGGCGCTGGAACTGGCCGGGGGCCTGGGGCTGGCCCTGCTGCTGCATCGCCCCCTGCGGGGCCGGGGGACCCTCAGGGCCCTGACCCTGCTGCCCTGGGCCCTGCCCACCACCGTGATGGCCCTCGGCTGGCGCTGGATCCTCAATGATCCCCACGGCCCCCTCAACGCCGCCATCCGCTCCCTTGGCGGCAGCAGCTACGGCTTCCTCTCCACCCCTGCCACCACCTGGTTCTTCGTGGTCCTGGCGGATGTCTGGAAGACCCTGCCGTTCGTGGCCCTGCTGCTCCTGGCCGGACTCCAGACCATTCCCGAGGATCTGGAGGAAGCCCTGCGGCTGGAGGGCGCCGGCCGTCTGCAGATCCTGCGCCGCCTGACCCTGCCGCTGCTGGTGCCCTACCTCACCCTGGCCCTGCTGTTCCGGCTGGCCCAGGCCCTGGGGGTGTTCGACCTGATCCAGGTGCTCAGCGGCGGCGGCCCGGCCGGCAGCACCGAGAGCCTGGCCCTCTACGCCTACCTCAATGCCATGCGCTTCCTCGACTTCGGCTATGCCGCCACGGTGATGCTCGCCACCTTCCTGCTGCTGCTGGTGCTGCTCGGTGGCGGCTGGCTGCTGTGGCGGCGGGAGCGGGCCGCATGAGGCTGCTGGTGCTGCTCTGGAGCCTGGGGCCGCTGCTCTGGCAGCTGCGCACCTCCCTGCTGCGCCCCGAGGCACTGGTGGCGCCGCTGCTGGAGGGGAACCCCTGGACGCTGGCCAACTACCAGTTGGTGCTCTCCGGCGACCCGCCCTTCTGGCGCTACCTGGGCAACAGCACCCTGGTGGCCCTGGCCACCACCCTGCTCACCCTGCTGCTGGCGGTGCCCTGCGCCTATGGGCTGCAGCAGCAGCGCGGCCTGCTGCGCTGGGGCGTCGGCCTGGGACTGGTGGGGGCGGCGATGTTCCCCACCGTGCTGCTGTTCCTGGCACTGCTGGAGATCGCCCGCCGCTTCGGCCTGGCCAATGACCTGCTGGCCCTGAGCCTGCCTTACGCGGGCCTGTCGCTGCCGCTGGCGGTGCTGCTGCTGCGGGCCGCCTTCGCCGACCTTCCCGGCGAGCTGGAGGACGCGGCCCGGCTGGAGGGCCTGGGCCTCGGCCAACGGCTGCGGCACGTGCTGCTGCCCCTGCTGGGGCCGGCCCTGGCCAGCACGGGCATCCTGGTGTTCCTGGCCAGCTGGAACGAGTACGCCATCGCCCTCACCTGGATCAGCCGCAACGACCTGCTCACCCTGCCGATCGCCATCGCCCGGATCGGCGGCGGCTCGGTGTTCACCATCCCCTACGGCGCCTTCGCCGCCGCCACGGTGCTGGGCAGCCTGCCCCTGCTGCTGCTGGTGCTGCTGGCCCAGCGGCCGATCGTCTCGGGTCTCACCCGCGGGGCGGTGAAGGGATGAACGCGGCAACGGGAGCCGGTCTGGAATTGCGCCAGCTGTGCCGGGAGGTGGGGGGGCGCCGGCTGCTGGACCGGCTCGACCTGGCCGTCGCCCCCGGCGAATGCCTCGCCCTGCTCGGGCCGAGCGGCTGCGGCAAGTCCACCACCCTGCGTCTGGTGGCGGGGCTGGATCCCGCCAGTGCCGGCCAGGTGCTCCTGGACGGCCAGGACCTGGGCGCCCTCAGCCCGGGCGAACGCCAGGTGGCGATGGTGTTCCAGAGCTACGCCCTCTACCCCCACCTGAGCGTCGAGGGCAACCTGGAACTGGGGCTGAAGGTGCGCGGCGTGGCCGCCGCCGAGCGCCAGCGGCGCCTCGGGGCCGTGCTCGAGATGCTGCAGCTCGAGGAGCTGCGACAGCGCCGGCCCGCCCAGCTCTCCGGCGGCCAGCGCCAGCGGGTGGCCCTGGCCCGGGCCCTGCTGCGCCAGCCGCGGATCATGCTGCTGGATGAGCCGATGAGCAACCTCGACGCCCAGCTGCGGGAGGAGCTGCGACCGGAACTGCGGCGGCTGCTGTGCGGACGGGAGCAGCCGGTGATCTACGTCACCCACGACCAGCAGGAGGCCGTGGGCATGGCCGACCGCATCGCCCTGCTCGACGCCGGCCGGCTGCAGCAGGTGGGCAGCCCGCGGGAGCTCTATGCCGATCCGGCCAACCGCTTCGTGGCCTGCTTCCTGGGGCGGCCGGCGATCAACCTGCTGACGATCGCGCCCGGGCGCCAGCTGGGCCTGCGGCCCGAGCATCTGCATCTGGCCGAGGAGGGGCCGGTGGAGGCCCGGCTGCTGCGGCGCGAATGGTGGGGCCACCAGCAGCTTCTCTGGCTTGACAGCCGCTGGGGGCCCCTGCGGGTGCTCAGCGACCCCGATCTGACGCTGCCGGCGGAACCGCGCCTGGGCTGGCAGCGGCAGCATGAACTCTGGTTCGACCCCCTCAGCGGCGCCCGGCTCCATGGCCAGAGGCCCGTTTGGTAAAGTCGCAGGCTGGCTCAGGCCTGCATCGTCCACCGTCGTCACATCGTCATGTCCCGGGTCTGTCAGCTCACCGGCAAGCGCGCCAACAACGGCATGGCCGTCAGCCATTCCCACGTGCGCACCAAGAAGCTGCAGCAGGTGAATCTGCAGGAGCGGCGCCTGTGGTGGGCCGAGGGCAACCGCTTCGTGAAGCTGCGCGTGTCCACCCGCGCCCTCAAGACGATCCAGAAGAAGGGTCTCGGCGCCTACGCCAAGGAACTCGGCGTCAATCTGGCCAAGATCTGAACGGATCCCCCGGCCGGCCCCGCTAGGGTCCGGCCCTGATCGAAGCCTGGTTGTGGACCGTCGCACGTTTCTGGGGGGATCCCTGCTGGCCGCCCTCAGCCTGCTGGTCCGGCCAGCCAGAGCCCAGGCAATGGGCGGCACCCTTCCCGAGATCGGCCAGCCGGCCCCCGCCTTCGACCTTGACGGGGTTGCCCCGTCTGCGGACGGGACGGTCGTGGCGACGCACCTGGGCCAGGCGGACTTCCGGGGCCGCTGGCTGGCCCTGTACTTCTATCCCAAGGACTTCACCAGCGGCTGCACCCTCGAAGCCCGCGGCTTCCAGAGGGACCTGGAGGGATTCCATGCCCGCAACGCCGAGGTGGTGGGGGTGAGTGCCGATGACCCGGAGGCGCACCTGTCGTTCTGCGGCAGCGAGGGTCTGGCCTACCCGCTGTTGTCGGATGCGGGCGGGACCACCAGCCGCCGCTACGGCTCCTGGCTGGCGCCGTTCTCGGCGCGCCACACGTTTCTGATCGACCCGGACGGGGTGCTGCGGGCCAGCTGGGTGGCGGTGCGACCGTCCGGCCACAGCCAGGAGGTGCTCGCCGAACTGACCCGCCTGCAGGGGGAGACGGCGGGCTGAGCCGTCAGCCCTTCAGGGTGTCCAGCACCGCCCGGTGCACCTGGCTCTCCTGACGCAGGGCGGCGATACCGGCCGGATCCGGTGGCTGGTCGAGCACGGCGGCCCAGCTCTGCTGCAGGCCGGGGGGCGGCGCAGCCTCCAGGTCGTGGCAGGGGCAACCGATGCCGGCGGCCGCGGCGGCCACCTTGGGGTCGTAGCTGAGGGCGGCGCAGGGGCTGCCCGCCAGGGCCGCCAGAATCAGGCCGTGCAGCCGCATGGCCAGCACCAGGCCCGCCTGGACGAACGCGTCCATGGCCTCCTGTGGGGTCGCGGCCGCCAGCTCCCGGCTGCGGGCGGCGAGGGCCGGCCCCACCAGACCCTGCCCGCTGAGGTCGGCCAGCAATCCCCGGTCCTGGTCCTGGTGGAAGGGCAGCCAGAGCACCTCCCGGTCGGCGGCCACCGCCAGCCCCTCGAGGGCCTGCAGGTAGGGCCGCCAGGCCGCGGCATCGAGCTGGCGCACCGGCCGGAAGCAGACCACGATCGGCCCGCCCCTGCCGTTCCAGACCCTTGCGGACAGGGCCCAGACCGGATCGCTCCCCACGCCGGCCGCCACCCCCCATTCCCTCGCCAGGGCTGCGGAAGCCGGGTCCCGCCAGCTGATCGCCGTGGCCAGGGGCAGCAGCCCCCGCACCAGCAGCCGGCTGCGGCGGCGGCGCAGGGGGCCCAGCCCCTGGCCCCAGAGCAGAACCGGCTTGCCCCGACTCCGGGCGGCCAGCATCAGGGCGCCGTAGTACAGGAGGCTGCGGAAGCTGGTGGCGTCCTGGAGCAGGCTGCCGCCGCCGAGCACAAGGGCGTCGCAACGGCCCAGGGCGGCCAGGACCCCTTTCAGGCGGCGGCGGTCGGTGGTCTCCACCCCGAAACGCCCCTGCACCAGGGCCTGGTCATGGGCCGTGACCAGGGGACGGCAACCGGCCGGCAGCTGACCCAGCAGCACCTCCAGCAGGGCATCGTCACCGAGGTTGTGCTCTCCGTAATAGCCGCAGATCAGAGCACGCATCCGACGCAGCGGTGGTTCCGGCTCCGTACATTACGGATCGCACCAGGCCCCGCCCATGCACGCGCTGTCGCTGCCCACCTGGTGGATCCACATCACCTCGGTGCTGGAGTGGATGCTGGCGATCCTGGCCGTACAGGCCTTCGGCAGCCGGCGGCGGGAGGGGGGCTGGCGCTGGCTGGCCCTGGCGATGGTGCCGGCGCTGGTGAGCGCCATGGCCGCCTGCACCTGGCATCTGTTCGACAACAGCGAGGCCCTCAGGGGCCTGGTGGTGCTGCAGGCCGGCCTCACCGCCGTTGGCAACGGGGCCATGGCCCTGGCCGCCTGGAACCTGCTGCGGCAGCAGCGGCTCTCCCCGGAGGACGAAGCCTCGTGACCCTGCCCCTGGCCGCCTGGTTCCAGGGCCTCGGCGCCATCGACCCGGCCCCGTTCTTCGTGCTCTCCCTGCTCCCCTACCTGGCCTTCCTGTGGTGGGCCCGCCAGGTGCGGGCCTTCCCAAGGCTGGCGCTGCGGGGATTCCAGCTGACCCTGCTGTTCGTGGCGGTCACGATCGCCGCCGCGGTGGTGGCCCAGCAGGTCTACGGCCGGCAGCTGGCGGACGTCGATCCCCTGCACGGCGGTGCCGAAGCCTTCCTGACCCTCAGCAACCTGGTGGTGCTCCTGGGGTTCCGGCAGCTCCCTGCGGAACCCCCGGCGGCGGGTTCTGCCGGCACCCAGGTCAACAAGTCTTAAGTGGGCGGGGCACAGGTCGCCCTGACCCGGAAGATGGGGCGTCGGCAAGTGCATCATGATCGCTCCTCTCCTGGCCATGGCTCCCGCTTCGATCAGCTGGTCCCCGAAGGTGGCCCTGGTCATGATCGTCTGCAACGTCATCGCCATCGCCATCGGCAAGGCCACCATCCAGCAGCAGAAAGAGGGCCTCAAGCTGCCCAGCGACAACTTCTTCGGCGGCTTCAGCCACGGCGCCATGCTCGGCACCACCAGCCTGGGTCACATCCTGGGCATGGGAGCGATCCTGGGTCTGGCCTCCCGCGGCGTTCTCTGAGCTCTCAGCGCCAGCCGAGCAGGTACGGCATCGCCCTGAGGCCGTACCGCTCGAACCGATAGCCGAACAGCAGGGCTGAGAGATCCTCCGCCCTGCGGCTCTCCAGCCCCCGCAACACCCGGTCCAGACGGCCATCGGCCCCGGGCCCGTGCAGGCCCAGCCAGGTGCGCCGTGCCAGCCGGCCGCTGAGCGACCAGCGCCAGCCCAGGGCACGTCGCAGCTGTGGCGCGTAGTCCCGCAGGGCTCGCTCCGCCTGCATCGAAGAACACCCCGGGCCCATAAGGGCCCGCTGCAGCAGCGGCGCCAGTACGGCGCTGCTGGTGAGGGCGTGGCGAATCCCTTCGCCGCCGAGCAGGTTGGCGGTGCTGACCGCATCCCCCAGCCCCACCAGGCGGCCCCGCTGGTGAGGCTCCCGGCGCCGGATCGTGCTGCGCACCAGGCCGCCGTGGCGGTCGAGCACCTCGAAGGGCTCGCCGCCCGCCCCTTCGTCCGCCAGCAGCCGGCGGCCCAGGTCAGCGATCAGCCCGCCCAGGGGCGGCTGGCGGCGCTGACCATCCACCAGCCGGCAGACACCGAGCTTCAGCACCCCGGGCTGCATCGGGAAGATCCAGCCGTAGCCCTGGGGCACCCAGTCGCTGCCCAGGCAGAAGCTGAGCCGGTCGGCCCAGCGCTCCCAGCAGGAAGGGGACACTCGCAGCAGCCACTCAAGGCCGGCGGCCCGCACCAGAGCATCGCGGCGGCGGTCGCTCACCGGCGGATCCCCCAGCAGGGCCCGCTCGTGGCCGCTGGCATCCACGGTCCAGTCGCTGCGGACCTCAAGGGTGCTGCCGTCGGAACGGCGCAGCATGGTCACCACCTGCTCGCCCTCCTGGCGGCTGGAGCAGGCGTGGACGCCCAGGTGCAACCGGGCGCCCCAGCGGCGGCACTGGTCGGCCTGCCAGCGGCGCAGGGCGCCGAAATCCAGCACCACCCCGAGGGGCTGCGGGGCGGCCCAGCGCCGGGTGGCGGCCCCGGGCCCGATCAGCTGCCATTCCCGCCAGCGGCTGCCCACCACCTCCGCCGGCAGGCCCAGGCTGGTCATGGTCTCGATCGGCAGGGCGGCGCTGCTGAAGGCGGAGCGGCTCAAGTCGTCGAGCCGGTCGACCAGCACCACATCCACCCCCTGGAGGGCCAGACGCCGGGCCAGGTCACCGCCGGACGGTCCGGCCCCCACCACCAGCACCTGGCAGCGGAGGGACGACTCAGACGGCAAGGGCGGTGGGAACGGTGGCGCGGAAGACGGGCCCGAAGCGCTCGAGGATGCGGTCGGCCATCTGGGAGGGGGTCAGCCCCAGCTTCTCCTTGCTCTGGTCGGGGCTGGCGTGGTCCACCAGGACATCGGGGATGCCGATACGCAGCACCGGCACGGGAAGATCGTGGTCGTTGAGGGATTCCACCACGGCGGCACCGAAACCACCGGGCAGGGCCCCCTCCTCCATCGTCACGACCCGGCCGATGCGGCGGGCCAGGGGCAGGATCAGCGCCTCGTCGAGGGGCCGCAGGAAGCGGGCATTGACCACCGCCGCCCGCAGACCCTTCTCCTGCAGCAGACCGGCGGTGGCCATCGCCGGAGCCACCATGGCGCCGTAGGCCACGATCAGCACGTCATCGCCGTCGGTGAGCAGCTCACCGCGGCCGATCTCCAGGGGCTGCCAGCCCTCGTCCATCAGCGGCACGCCCTCCCCTTCGCCGCGGGGGATGCGGATGGCACAGGGGCCGTCGTGGGCGATCGAGGTGACGAGCATGCGCTGCAGTTCGGCCTCGTCCTTCGGGGCCATGACCGTGAAATTGGGCACGGCCCGCAGGTAGCTGATGTCGTACTGGCCCTGGTGGGTGGGGCCGTCGGCGCCGACGATGCCGGCCCGGTCGAGCACGAAGGTGACCGGCAGCTTCTGGATGCCCACGTCGTGGATGAGCTGGTCGTAGGCCCGCTGCAGGAAGGTGCTGTAGATCGCCACCACCGGCCGCAGGCCCTCACAGGCCATGCCGGCCGCCATGGTGACGGCGTGCTGCTCGGCGATGCCGACGTCGAAGTACTGCTGGGGCAGGGCCTTCTCCAGCAGGTCCAGACCCGTGCCGGTGGCCATGGCGGCGGTGATGCCCACCACCCGGGAATCCTGCTCGCAGATCTTGACCAGCGTCTGGCCGAACACCTTGCTCCAGCTGGGGGGCTTGGGCTTGCTGGAGGGGTAGGCCTTGCCGGTGGCCAGGTCGAAGGCCGACTGGGCGTGGTAGCCGACCTGGTCGGCCTCGGCGTAGGGGTAGCCCTTGCCCTTGGTGGTGGCCACGTGCACCAGCACCGGGCCCTCGCAGCGGTGGGCCGCCTGGAAGGTGCGGACCATCTCGGGGATGTCGTGGCCGTCGATCGGGCCCACGTAGGTGAAGCCCAGCTCCTCGAACACGGCCCCCACCTTGGGCACCGCCAGCCGCTTCATGCTCTCTTTGAGGGTCTTGAGCTCGGTGGGCAGCTCCCCGTGCAGGAAGGGCAGGTGCTTCACCGCCTCCTCGGCGCTGCCGGAGAGGAACTGCACCGGCTTGCTGAGCCGCATGCGGTTGAGGTGGGTGGACAGGGCCCCCACCGGCGGTGAGATCGACATGTCGTTGTCGTTCAGCACCACCAGCAGCTTGGTGCGCGGCAGGTGGCCGGCATGGTTGATCGCCTCCAGGGCCATGCCGCCGGTGAGGGCGCCGTCACCGATCACGGCGACGCATTTGAAATCTTCACCGCGACGGTCGCGGGCCAGGGCCATGCCCAGGGCGGCCGAGATGCTGGTGGAGGCGTGGCCGGCGCCGAAGTGGTCGAAGCGGCTCTCACTGCGCTTGAGGTAACCCGCCACGCCGCCCTGCTGGCGCAGGGTGTGGAAATCCTTGTAACGGCCCGTCACCAGCTTGTGGGGATAGGCCTGGTGGCCCACATCCCACACCACCCGGTCGTGCTCCAGGTCGAGGGTCTGATAGAGGGCGAGGGTGAGTTCCACGACCCCCAGGCCCGGACCCAGGTGCCCGCCGCTGGTGGCCACCACCTCCAGGTGCTTCTCGCGGATCTGGCGAGCCATGGCCTCGAGTTCTGCGGTGCTCAGGCCGTGCAGCTGATTCGGATGGCTCAGCTCGCTCAGATGCATGCCCTTCCTTGCTTCCAGGTGGCCAATCTACGGGGTTCGCCCCGACCCACGGCGACGGACGCCACCGTTCCGGGGTCGGGTTGCGACACTGGAGCGATGACCATGGCTGACGACGACGCGTTCCCCGGGGCAACCGCCTACCTGCAGCGGATCCTGCGGGCCCGGGTGTACGACGTGGCGATCGAGTCCCCCCTCGATCCCGCCCCCAACCTCTCCCGCCGGCTGCACAACCAGGTGCTGCTCAAACGGGAGGATCTCCAGCCCGTGTTCAGCTTCAAGCTGCGCGGCGCCTACAACAAGATGGTCGGCCTGGAGCGCGCCGAGCTCGACCGGGGGGTGATCGCCGCCAGCGCCGGCAACCACGCCCAGGGGGTCGCCCTGGCGGCCCAGCGGCTGGGCTGCACCGCCGTGATCGTCATGCCGGTCACGACGCCGGAGATGAAGGTGCGGTCGGTGGCGGCCCGCGGGGCCGAGGTGGTGCTCCACGGCGACACCTACGACGAGGCCTGTGAGGAAGCCCACCGCCTGCAGCGCCAGCGCGGACTCACCTTCATCCATCCCTTCGACGACCCGGATGTGATCGCCGGCCAGGGCACGGTCGCCCTGGAGATCCTGCGCCAGTGCTCCGATCCCCCCGATGCCATCTACGTGGCGGTGGGCGGCGGCGGTCTGATCGCCGGGATCGGCGCCTACGTCAAGAGCCTCTGGCCCCGGGTGGAGGTGATCGGGGTCGAGCCGAGCGATGCCGACGCCATGACCCGCTCACTGGCGGCGGGGAAGCGGGTGCGGCTGGAGCAGGTGGGCCTGTTCGCCGACGGGGTGGCCGTGCGGCAGGTGGGCGAGCACACCTTCGCCCTGGCCCAGCGCTGCGTCGACCGGATGGTCACGGTGGACACCGACGAGATCTGCGCCGCCATCAAGGACGTCTTCGAGGACACCCGCTCGATCCTGGAACCGGCCGGCGCCCTCTCGGTGGCGGGGATGAAGAAGGACGTGGCCCAGAGGCAGCTGCGGGACCGCACCCTGGTGGCGGTGGCCTGCGGCGCGAACATGAACTTCGACCGGCTGGCCTTCGTAGCCGAGCGGGCCGAGCTGGGGGAGGAGCGCGAAGCCCTGCTGGCGGTCGAGATCCCGGAGAAGCCCGGCAGCCTGGCGCGCTTCTGCGCCGTCCTCGGCCAGCGCAGCCTCACCGAGTTCAGCTACCGCCTCGCCGATCCCCAGCTGGCCCACATCTTCGTGGGGGTGCAGATCAGCGGCCACCAGGACACCCGCCAGCTGATGGAAGCGCTTGAGGCCCAGGGGTTTCCCTGTCTCGACCTGAGCGGCGACGAGCTGGCCAAGCTCCACCTCTGTCACATGGTGGGCGGACGGCTGCCGGCCAGTGCGGGGGCGGCCCTGAACCAGGGGGAAGAGCGGCTGTATCGCTTCGTGTTCCCGGAGCGGCCCGGTGCCCTGATGGCCTTCGTGAACGCCCTGCACCCCAACTGGAACATCAGCATTTTTCATTACCGCAACCACGGCGCCGACGTGGGCCGCATCGTGGTCGGGGTGCAGGTGCCGCCAGCGGAGCTGGAGGCCTGGCAGGCCTTCCTCGCTGATCTCCCTTACCAGCATTGGGAGGAAACGTCCAATCCGGCCTACCGGCTGTTCCTGGGTGAGGTGGGACGGTCCCTGGCCAGTCCGGGCGGGCTGGTAGGGGTCTGAGGCCTGCGATACGTTGCCGCCACGCCGTGCCGGACGTCCCCATGGCTGAACCCGACCGCCTGCCTTCTGAAGGCAAGCCTCCTGAAGGCAAGCCCTCCGTAGGCGATCGCTCGGTGGCGGCCACCCCGGGCCTGTCCCTGCCGGCCCGGCTCGAGGCGATTCTCTACCTGAAGGGTCGGCCCCTGGAGCTGGCTGAGCTGGCCGCCATCGCCGGCATCGACCGGGACGAGACCGAGCTGGCCCTGATCACCCTGATGGCCGACTACGCGCACCGGGACACCGCCCTGGAGATCCACCAGGAGGGCCAGCACTACGCCCTGCAGCTGCGCGCCGGCCTGGGGGACCTGGTCCAGAACCTGCTGCCGGTGGACCTCTCTGTCGCCGCCCTGCGGACCCTGGCCACCATCGCCCTCAAGAAGCGCCTGCTGCAGTCGGAGCTGGTGGAGCTGCGCGGCTCAGGGGCCTACGACCACATCAGGGAGCTGCTGGCCCAGGACTTCATCGAACGCCGCCGCCAGAGCGACGGCCGCTCCTACTGGCTGAGCCTGAGCGAGAAGTTCCACCGCACCTTCTCCCTGAAGGCCGATGATCTGGCCGCCCTGGGCTCACGCCTGGCGGCCGCCGAGACGGCCGGAACCCCGCCACCACCCGACGAAGAGGCGGATCCATAGAGTTGTCCCAAGCGTCGGCGCAAGCCTGCAGCCCCATCCCCCGACCCCTTCCATGAGCATCCTCGTCTTCCTGCTCCAGGTGCTGGCCCAGACCCTGAGCATTTACCTGCTGGTGCTGCTGGTCCGGGTGCTGCTCAGCTGGTTCCCCAACTTGGACTGGAGCAACCCGGTGCTCTCCAGCGTCAGCGCCATCACCGACCCCTACCTCAACGCCTTCCGCGGCCTGATTCCGCCCCTCGGCGGCATCGACCTCTCGGCCCTGGTGGCCTTCATCGCCCTGCAGCTGGCCCAGAGCCTTCTGGGGGCCTCCATCGCCACCCTCTCCGGCGGCCTCTACTGAGGGTCGGCGGCCGGGGACGCCGCCAGGGCCTCCTCCAGGGGCAGCAGCTCGTCGTCGACGCCGGCACGGGTACGCACCGGGGCACTGAAGCCCCGGGCCTTGACGCTGCGGGTGCCCAGGGGGCCGGGGGTGCCGGCGGGCACCGCCAGCCGCAGGGCGAAGCTGGAGCGGCCGGGGGGCACGTCGCCGATGGATCCCACCCTGGTGCGGTTGGGCAGCACCGGCTCGCCGCTGGCATCGAGGATCAGGCCGAACACATCGGTGTCCACCACGGGCTTCGATCCCGGGTTGACCACCACGCCGCGCAGGGCCCAGCAGGTGGCGCCGCTGGGCCGGGCCAGGGTCGGCTGGGTGCCCAGGTCATCGGCGGGGCAGGGCTCCAGCACCACCTCCGACACCTTCAGGTCGGTGGCGCCCGCCAGGGCGGGGGCGCCGACCAGCACCAGCAGCACCAGGGACAGCCCCAGCAGCAGCCGGGCTCCCGCCACCACCAGGCTGGCGGGCCCGATCCTGCCCCAGGTCCTGGACGAGATTCCTGGCCCTGGAACGACGGTCCTTTGCTGAGTCACCGCCGGTCGCCGCTGCCTGCGATCACGTTACGGTTCGCGCGGTCGGCCAGCTTGGCCAGGTTGGCGCCGGCCACATCGTCGAGGTCGAGCCCCAGCTCCGTGGCCAGCTGGGCCACGTACCAGAGCACATCGCCCAGTTCCAGCCGCAGGTCGTCGCGGACCTCGGGGCCGAACACGCCGCCCCGGTCCCGCAGCACCTTCTTCACCTTGTCGGCCACCTCGCCGGCCTCGCCGCAGAGCCCCAGGGTCGGGTAGAGGATGTTGGCACCCGCCTCCGGGTAGCGCGCCGTCTCACGGGAGCGTTGCTGGTAGTCCTGAAAGTCCATTTCAAGCGCGCTCCTGGCAAGCCCGGATGGTAGTTTCCGCCCTTGTACAAGGTCGTCCAATGGCCCCTCACGATCTCATGCGTCGCACAAAGATCGTGGCCACGATCGGGCCCGCCACCGAGTCACCCGAGGTGCTGCGGCAGCTGATCACCGCCGGCGCCACCACCTTCCGTCTCAACTTTTCCCACGGCGATCACAGCGATCACGCCGATCGGATCGCCACCATCCGCCAGGTGGCCCACGAAATGGGCGTCCACATCGGCATCCTCCAGGATCTGCAGGGTCCCAAGATCCGCCTAGGCCGCTTCCAGGCCGGTCCCATCACCCTGGCTAAGGGGGATCCCTTCTCGCTGACCTCCCGGGCCGTCAACTGCGACAACACCATCGCCACGGTCACCTACGACCGGCTGGCGGACGAGGTGAGCAGCGGCAGCCGCATCCTGCTGGACGACGGCCGCGTCGAGATGGTGGTGGTGGAGGTGGACGGCCCCGAACAGACCCTCAAGTGCAAGGTCACCGTCGGCGGGGTGCTCTCCAACAACAAGGGGGTGAACTTCCCCGATGTTCAGCTGTCGATCCGGGCCCTGACCCCCAAGGACCGCCGCGACCTGACCTTCGGCCTGCAGCAGGGGGTCGACTGGGTCGCCCTCAGCTTCGTGCGCAACCCCTCCGACATGCTGGAGATCCGGGAGCTGATCCGCAGCCACGGTCACGACACGCCCGTGGTGGCCAAGATCGAGAAGTTCGAGGCCATCGACGCCATCGACGCGATCCTGCCCCTCTGCGACGGGGTGATGGTGGCCCGTGGCGACCTCGGGGTGGAAATGCCCGCCGAGGAGGTGCCGCTGCTGCAGAAGGAGCTGATCCGCAAGGCCAACAGCCTCGGCATCCCGATCATCACGGCCACCCAGATGCTGGATTCGATGGCCTCCTGCCCCCGGCCCACCCGCGCCGAGGTGAGCGATGTGGCCAACGCCATCCTGGACGGCACCGACGCGGTGATGCTCTCCAACGAGACGGCCGTCGGCGACTACCCCGTGGAGGCGGTGGCCACCATGGACCAGATCGCCCGCCGCATCGAGCGCGACTACCCCCAGCGGGTGCTGGACAGCCACATGGCCACCACCATCCCCAACGCCATCTGCCAGGCGGTCAGCAGCATCGCCCGCCAGCTCAACGCCGCCGCGATCCTGCCCCTGACCAAGACCGGCTCCACGGCCCGCAACGTCAGCAAGTTCCGCCCCAGCACCCCGATCCTGGCCATCACCTCCGACGTCACGGTGGCCCGCCAGCTGCAACTGGTGTGGGGGGTCAATCCGCTGCTGATCCAGGACCAGTCCAGCAGCAGCCGCACCTTCAGCGTCGCCATGGCCACGGCCCAGCAGCTGGGCCTGCTGGGAGCCGGTGATCTGGTGGTCCAGACCGCCGGCACCCTGGAGGGGGTGAGCGGCTCCACCGACCTGGTCAAGGTGGGCATCGTCTCGGCCGTCATGGGTCGCGGTGTCGGCATCGGCAGCGGCACCGTGAGCGGCAAGGTGCGGCTGGCCAGCTCGCCCGAGGATGCGGCCCGCCTGGAGGCCGGCGAGATCCTGGTGGTCCGCGAGACCAGCGCCGCCTACCTGGAGGCGATCCGCAAGGCCCGCGGGGTGATCGCCGAGGAGGAGGGCCGCCAGAGCCACGCCGCCGTGATCGCCGAGCGTCTGGGCGTGCCCGTGATCGTCGGTGTGGCCAACGCCACCCTCGAACTGCGCATGGGTGAGGTGGTCACCCTCGAGATTCAGGAGGGTGTGGTCCACCGGGGCCCCCGCAGTGCCCACGCTTCGTCGGTGCCCTCGTTCCTCTAGAACCGAAGCCACTCCGGTTGCGCCGCCATGGCCTCCAAGCTGCCCCTGAGCGAAACGGTGTCCATGGCGCTGCTGACGCTGCGCTCCAACCGTCTGCGCAGCCTGCTCACCATGCTCGGCATCGTGATCGGCAACGCCTCCGTCATCACCCTTGTGGGGGTCGGGCGCGGGGCCCAGAACCTGGCCGAGAGTCAGCTCAGCACCCTGGGCGCCAACGTGCTGTTCGTGGTGCCGGGCAACAACGACACCCGGCGCCAGGGGATCGAGATGCCGCGGACCCTGGTGCTGGAGGACGCCAAGGCGATCGCCGAGCAGGTGCCGAGCGTCCGTCGTGTCGCCCCCCAGATCACCCTCAACGAAGTCGCCCAGGCCGGTGGCTTCAGCTCATCGGTCTCGGTCTCGGGGGTGACGCCGGAATTCCTGCCGGTGCGCAGCTTCGAAGTGACCCGGGGCCGCTTCATCGACGAGCGCGATCTCAAGGGGGCCCGCAACGTGGTGGTGATCGGGCCCGATCTGCAGAAGAAGCTGATGCCCACCGGCGAGGCCCTGGGCCGCCAGCTGCGCATCCGGGACAAGTCCTTTGAGGTGATCGGCGTTCTGGCCTCGAAAGGGGCGGTGTTTGGCTCCAACCAGGACGAGAACGCCTACATCCCCCTCACCACCATGGTGAGCCAGCTGAGCGGGCGGGATCCCACCTTCGGCATCAGCCTCACCTTCATCAGCGTGGAGGCGAAGGATGAGGCCAGCACCGGCGCCGCCGCCTTCCAGATCACCAACCTGCTGCGCCAGCGCCACCGCATCCTGCGGGAGGACGACTTCGCCGTGCGCTCCCAGAAGGATGCCCTCACGATCGTGGGAACGATCACGGGCGGTCTCACCCTGATGCTCGGCGCCATCGGTGCCGTGTCCCTGCTGGTGGGCGGGATCGGCATCATGAACATCATGCTGGTGTCGGTGAGTGAACGCACCGAGGAGATCGGCCTGCGCAAGGCCCTCGGCGCCCGCAGCAGCGACGTCCTGCTCCAGTTCCTGGTGGAATCCCTGGTGCTGGCCAGCCTCGGCGGGGTGATCGGCAGTGCCCTGGGCCTGGGCACCGTCGGCCTGGTGGCGGCGTTCACCCCCCTGCCGGCCACCATCGAGGCCGGCACGGTGCTGCTGACGGTGGGGCTGTCCGGCTCGATCGGCCTGTTCTTCGGGGTGGTGCCGGCGCGCCGGGCCGCCCGGCTGGATCCGATCGCCGCCCTCAGGAGTCTCTGAAGGCGTTCCGGCTCGGGGAGCCGCCGGACCCCGGTGACGACCCTGCGGGGCCAGGGCGGCCTGGCCGGTTTCGGGCCTTAGCCTTGCCTTGGCCCGGGAAGAACAGAAGAAAAGATTAAGACTGGCAATCCGTCGCCTTCGTCACCGAATCCCCACAGCCGCAATGGCTTGATGGTATGGACGTCGCCGCATGAAGGTGTTGGATCAACTGGCCAGGACGGAACAGGTGGATTGCGGTTACCGGAACGGCTCCGACCGCATGGTCATCCTGCGCTGCATCGGGCCGGAGCATTTCTTCCTCGAACGGGTCGTCTTTCCTTTCGAACTCCTGACCTTTCAGTGTCCGGATCGCAGCGAGGTGGAGATCTGGACACACGGCCTGGGCGGTCCGGAGCTGCTCGAATCGATCGAGGCCCGCGAACTGATCATGGAATCGGCGCCGGTGCCGGAGGCCGCCGCCGGCGGCATTGAGCTCAATCCCTGGCTCCAGGCCGGCTGAGCCCTCCTCGCCGGGGGTCGCGTGCTCCCGGTTCCGGGCCCTGCGCTCTTAAGGTTGTCCGAAAGCTTCACAACCATGAATCAGCGCTGGCGTGTCCTTGCCCTGTGGCTGTTGCCGGTCGCCGTGGCCCTGTTCCTGGGCTGGCAGCTGCTGAGTTCCGGGGGGCGTCTGGCCCCCGCCGACAGCGGCGGCGACACCACGGCGCCCCGCAATGCCGCGGTGGCCCGCATGAGCTACGGCCGCTTCCTTGATTACGTGGAAGCCGGACGCGTCACCGCCGTCGACATCTTTGACGGAGGCCGTACCGCCGTGATCGAGGCGGTGGATCCCGATCTCGACAACCGCGTCCAGCGCCTGCGGGTCGATCTTCCCGGCGTGGCGCCGGAGCTGATCAACAAACTCAAGGACCAGGGCATCAGCTTCGATGTCCATCCGCCCAAGTCCACCCCTCCGGCCCTCGGCCTGCTGGGCAACCTGCTGTTCCCGCTGCTGCTGATCGGCTCGCTGATCTTCCTGGCCCGGCGCTCCTCCGGCATGCCGGGCGGGCCGGGCCAAGCGATGCAGTTCGGCAAGTCCAAGGCACGGTTCGCCATGGAGGCTGAAACCGGCGTCAAGTTCGACGACGTGGCTGGGGTGGAGGAGGCCAAGCAGGATCTCCAGGAGGTGGTCACCTTCCTCAAGACCCCCGAGCGCTTCACCTCCGTGGGGGCCAAAATTCCCCGCGGCGTGCTGCTGGTGGGCCCCCCCGGCACCGGCAAGACCCTGCTGGCCAAGGCGATCGCCGGCGAAGCCGGTGTGCCCTTCTTCTCCCTCTCCGGTTCGGAGTTCGTGGAGATGTTCGTCGGTGTCGGCGCCAGCCGGGTCCGCGACCTGTTCAAGCGGGCCAAGGAGAACAGCCCCTGCCTGATCTTCATCGATGAAATCGACGCCGTCGGCCGTCAGCGCGGCGCCGGCATCGGCGGCGGCAACGACGAACGGGAGCAGACCCTCAACCAGCTGCTCACCGAGATGGACGGCTTCGAGGGCAACAGCGGCATCATCATCATCGCCGCCACCAACCGCCCCGACGTCCTGGACTCGGCCCTGATGCGCCCCGGCCGCTTCGACCGCCAGGTGCAGGTCGACGCCCCCGACATCAAGGGACGCCTCTCGATCCTCAAGGTCCACAGCCGCAACAAGAAGCTGGCCGACGACGTCTCCCTGGAGATGATCGCCCGCCGCACCCCCGGCTTCACCGGTGCCGACCTGGCCAACCTGCTTAATGAGGCGGCGATTCTCACCGCCCGCCGGCGCAAGGAGGCCACCGGCCTGGCCGAGATCGACGACGCCGTCGACCGGATCATCGCCGGCATGGAGGGCAAACCCCTCACCGATGGCCGCAGCAAGCGCCTGATCGCTTACCACGAAGTGGGCCATGCCCTGGTTGGCACCCTGGTGAAGCAGCACGACCCGGTGCAGAAGGTCACCCTGATCCCCCGGGGTCAGGCCCAGGGCCTCACCTGGTTCGCCCCCGACGAGGAGCAGATGCTCGTCAGCCGCGCCCAGCTGCGGGCCCGGATCATGGGCGCCCTGGGGGGCCGTGCCGCCGAGGACGTGGTGTTCGGCCACGCCGAGGTGACCACCGGTGCCGGCGGCGACATTCAGCAGGTGGCCTCCATGGCCCGCCAGATGGTGACCCGCTTCGGCATGAGCGACCTGGGACCGATGTCCCTGGAGGCCGGCAACCAGGAGGTGTTCCTGGGCCGTGATCTGATGACCCGCAGCGATGTTTCCGATGCCATCGCCCACAAGATCGACGAGGCCGTCCGGCAGATCGTCCAGAGCTGCTACACCGACACCGTCAAGCTGGTGGCCGAGCACCGTGCCTGCATGGACCGGCTGGTGGAACTGCTGATCGAGAAGGAAAGCCTCGATGGCGATGAGTTCCGGCTGATCGTCTCCGAGTTCGCCTCGATTCCTGACAAGGATCGTTTCTCCCCCCTGCTCACGGCCGCCGACCTGGCTGCTGCCTCCCATGAGGGAGCCGCCGTCGCCGAGACCAGCGAGGCCCCCTGAGGCCCTGAGTCTCGGCCATGAAAAAAGGCCTGCTCCGGCAGGCCCTTTTTTTGTCTCTGCTTTCGGCTCAGACGGGGCGAACGGGCCGCTTCTCGATCACTTTGTCGATCAGGCCGTAGGCCATCGCTTCGGCCGGGGACATGAAGAAGTCCCGGTCGGTGTCGATCTGGATCCGCTCGAGATCCTGACCGGTGCGGCCGGCCAGTTCCCGGTTCAGCTTGTCCTTGAGATAGAGGATCTCATCGGCCTGGATGCGGATGTCGCTGGCCTGGCCCCGGGCGCCGCCGAGGGGCTGGTGAATCATGATCCGGGAGTGACTCAGACTGCTGCGTTTGCCCTTGGCGCCGGCGCAGAGCAGGAAGGCACCCATGCTGGCCGCCAGCCCGACGCAGACGGTCTGGACGTCAGGTTTGATGTGCTGCATCGTGTCAAAGATGCCGAGGCCGTCGTAAACCGAACCGCCCGGGGAATTGACATAGAGGAAGATATCCTTCTCAGGATCTTCGGCCTCCAGAAACAGCAGCTGGGCCACCACGCGGTTGGCGGATTCCGCCGTCACCGGTTCGCCGAGGAAGATGATCCTCTCGCGCAGCAGGCGCGAATAGATGTCGAAGGCTCTTTCACCGCGACCCGACTCCTCGATGACGATCGGGATCATGGGCTCCAGACAGGCGATTGAAACGATCCTACCCAGCCGCCGATCGGGTCGAGTGCCTGCAGCGCTAAGGTCGCTGCAACGAAGAATCCAACCGCGTGAGCGCTGCTCTCACCGTCGCCGACAGCAAACGCGCCTTCCATGGCGCCTTCCCCCATGTCATCGGTCCCCTCTACCGGCGCATGGTCGACGAATTGCTGGTGGAGCTCCACCTGCTGAGCCGTCAGAAGGGTTTCCAGAGTGATCCCCTGTTCGCCGTCGGGGTCGTGCAGGTCTTCGATGGCTTTGCCCGGGGTTACCGCCCCGAGGCCCAGAAGGGCCCGCTCTTTGACGCCCTGTGCGCCTCCTCCGGCTTCGACGGGCCCGACCTGCGTCGCCAGTGCAACGACGCCCTGGCCGCCATGGGGCGCCACAGCCAGGCCGAGGTGCGCCAGTGGATCGAGAGCCAGGGGGAGGGGGCGCCGCCGCCGGTGGCCACCGCCCTGGCCGGCATCCGCCGGCCCGACTTCCACTATTCCCGCCTGATGGCCGTCGGCCTGCTGGCCCTGCTGGAGCAGGCCCTGGCCGACGACGCCATGGAGCCCCAGGCCCTGCGCCAGCTGGCCCACGAGATCGGCGCGTCGATGGGCCTGCTGCGCGACCGGCTTGACAAGGACCTGGCCCTTTACGCCAGCAACCTGGAGAAGATGTCCATGGCCGTTGAGCTCATGGAGGAGACCGTGGCCGCCGAGCGGCGGCGGCGAGAGCGTCAGGCCGTCAGCGGCTCACCTGAAGGCGTCCCTTCAGCCAGCTGAGCCCAGCGCCGCCGCTGGCGGATTCACCGGGAACGGCCTCCATCCATAGCTGGTCGGCACGACGGACCAGCTCCGGCAGGGGCTCGGGCAGCAGGCCCAGCTGGTCGAGGCCCCGGGGCCGGACCCGCAACCAGAGCTCGCCGCTGGCGGGGGCACTCGTCCCCGCGATCGCCATGGGCTGCCAGCGGCCTGGCACCGGACCGAGGAACAGGAGCAGCTGGGGCGAAGGCCCGCTCTCCCCGATCCAGCGCCATCCCCCCAGCACCACGCCGTCCTGCCGGCTCCAGGTGGCGGCCAGGGCCTGGGAGGTCGTGGTGCTGCCGGGGCCATCCTCCAGCCCCTGGGCCTGCAGGGCCTTGGCCAGGCCCAGCAGCAGCTGACGCCAGCCCTGGCGATCGGGCCCCACCGCCACCTGGAGCTCGAGTGAGGCCTGGAAGGGACCGGTGGCCTGGGGCTGGAGCCGCAGGCGGAACGGGGAACGCCGCAGCAGGGCCAGACCCTTGGTGTCGATGCCGTAGCGGGCCGCCAGGGGATCGCGGATCAGCTGGCGGGCCAGCAGCCCGCGGAACAGCTGCTCAAGGGAGGAGCCCTGGAGTTCCAGAAGCTGATCCGCCGGCAGGGGCGGCCTGGATGGGGCCGCCAGATCCGGGGATCTCAGGCTGCCGGCCGGGCCGACGGCGGCGGGCCTGTCGGAGGCTTCGCCGCGCCAGCGCACCTCGGAGGACTGCAGCGACAGGGACAGACAGCCCTCCTGGTAGGCCTCCAGCAGGGGGGCGAGGGGACCCACCAGCGCCCCGAGGCCGGACGCGTTCCAGAACACCCCCTGGCCGGTCTCCAGCCGGGAGAGGCAGGCGCTGAACAACCCGCGGCCGGCTCGCTGGTCCGGTCGCAGCTGGTCCTGCAGGAGGCGCCGGGAGAGGGGATCGGGTGCCACCACCAGCAGGTTGCCCACCCGCAGGGCATCGGCAGGCAGGGGCCGACCGGCTCCGGCGCCGGCGTTTTCCTGCACCACCAGGTACGCACCGCCATCGGTGTGGGGTCCCCAGAACTGCCACCAGGTGCGGCGCTGCTCGCGCCACAGGCGGGTGGCCGGGGCCTCGCCGAGGCGTTCGCTCCACAGGGCCGGGACCGGCCGCTCGGGACTGGCGGGGAAGCTCTGCAGCAGGCTGCTCACCGCCATCAGCTGCTCGAGGCCCTGGGCCCGGGGCCGGGGCCAGCGCCACAGGGCCAGGCCCGGCAGCAGCAGCAGGAGCAGCAGCGTGACCGTGGTGAGCGGCAGGGGCGGCAGCGGCAGCCTGCGGGGCAGACGCGGCAAGGCCAGAGCCGCCGTGGGCGATCCCATCAGCGGTTGCGGCCCTCACTGGAGCGGCGCCGACGCTTGTCCCGCCATTCGACGGTGGAGAGATAGATCACGCCCACGCTCACGAAGAGCAGTAGGGCGGAGGCGAGGCCCGCCAGCAGGGTGGTGGTGGGGAAAGCCAGATCAGAAACCGATGCTGTTGTCACCGTTGCGGCCCCACACGACCATGGCGATCGAGAAGCTGAAGATGGCCGCCAGGGCGGACCAACCAAGGGTGATCAACATCGGGACCGGTTCAAGACTGCGCGCATGTTACCTACGCTGGTGACCGGCAGCCGCTGCGGGCCCATGGTCGTCGCTCCCTCGAGAAGTACCGCCCCGATCGCCCAGCGCCGGTCGGAGGGCTACCCCAGCGTCAACGTGATCGTGCTCGACGACGACGTCAACACCTTCCAGCACGTGGTCGCGGTGCTCGTGCGCCACCTGCCCGGCATGCAGCCCGACCGTGCCTGGGAGCTGGCCCACCGGATCGATGGCGAGGGTTCGGCGGTGGTCTGGAGCGGACCGCTCGAGCAGGGGGAGCTCTACCACCAGCTGCTCTCCGCCGAAGGGCTGACGATGGCGCCCCTGGGCCACGGCTGAGCGGCACCCATGGCCCGGCTGGTGATCACCCACAGCACCTACGTGGAGGGCCTGATCCCGCTGCTGCGAAGGCTGGCGACCCTGAAGGAGATCGACACGATCACCCCGGCGGTGATCACCCGGGTCAGGGGCCGCAGCGTCGGCCTGCGGCTGCGGGTGTCGACCCCGATCACCGGAGGCCACAAGCTGCTGGCCCGCCGGGGCAGCACGGCCCAAGAGGTGTTCGTGGTCACCCGGCTGAGCCGGGATCAGCTGCAGGAGGAGCTGGATCGGTTGACGAACTGAGCAGGCTGGTGGGGGCCACCCGTTCGTAGACGGCCGGGGTGCCGAAGCGGCCGTAGGCGCCGCTGTCGCGGAACCAGTTCGCCCCTTCCACCACCTGGAGATCGCTGGGGTGCAATCCCCAGCGCTGCTCCAGGTAGGCCGATGCGGCGGCCACATCGAAGCGGGGCTGGCCCCAGGCCACGATCGCCAGGGCCAGGGCCCGGATCCGCAGGGCGCCGGCGGGACTTTCCTGGATCTCCTCCTCCAGCAGGAAGGTGCGGAAATCGCCCCCGGGCTCCCCTTCCAGGGGGTATTTCTGCAGGTACAGCGCCCGGGCCCTGGGAAACACCGGACCCGGGGCACGGGCGAGCAGGCGCTCGAAGGCCTGCAGGAAGCTCGAGGGCTCGCTGTTCACGGCGGCAGGGGGGACGTCTCCCCAGCATGCCGGGCCGGGTGTGATCGGGATGGGCTGAAAAGGGTGGACCGCCGTGCCGTCTTGCCCCAGTGTTCGACCTGGATGAACCAGAAGGGGAGTCAGGGGCGGGGCTTCGTTTCCGGCAATGAAGCCGGTCTACGTTGCCGTCGCTGAAGACTCCCCATGTCGAAAGGGAGTCAGATCAGAAAACTGTGAAAGGCAGTCACCAACACAGCAGTCCGAACCCATCCTAGGCGGGTTGGGGGGGGAGCGGCCAGATGGCCCGTACCTCGGCCAGCAGGCGCTGCCGCTGCAGCTCCCGCTCCTCCGCGGTGCTGCCATCCAGGAGCAGGGTCAGATGGCCCAGCTTGCGGCCCACCCCACCGCCCCGCTTGCCGTACCAGTGCAGATGGGCGCCCGGAAGCGCCTCCAGCGCCCGCCGGCGCACGAGCTGCTCGTCATCGCCCGTCTCCGGCGCCAAGAGGTTGACCATCAGCGCCCCGGGCACGACGGCATCGGTGGAACCCATCGGCAGGCCGGCGACGATCCGCACCTGCTGGGCGAACTGGCTGGTGCGGCAGGCCTCGATCGTCAGATGGCCGGAGTTGTGGGTGCGGGGGGCCAGCTCGTTGACCTGAAGCCCCGAGCGCCCATAGAAGAACTCGATCGACAGCACCCCCACGTAGTCGAGGGCGGTGAGCAGGGAAGCGGCCACGTTGCGGGCGAACACCTCGACCCGGTGGTCCACCGGTGCCGGGAACAGCACCCAGTCGCAAACACGGCTGTGCTGGTGGGTCTGCACCAGGGGATAGCAGGCCACCTGCCCCTGCCGGTCACGGCAGGCCACGAGGGCCAGTTCCTGCTCGAAGCCCACCAGTTCCTCGAGGATCCAGTCGTCCGGCTCGACGCGCTCGAGCAGCTCCTCGAGGGCCCCCAGGTCGGCCACCGGAACCGTGCCCCGGCCGTCGTAGCCCCCCCGGCTGGCCTTGGCCATCAGGGGAAAGGCGAAGCCCTCGGGGAGGCGCGGCAGCGCCGGCGCCTGCAGGGGACGCGGGGGAGCCACCAGCGGCAGGCCATCCGCGTCGCGAGCCTGGGGGAGGGGAGGCTCCGGCTGGAGCACATCGGCCAGGGGGCACCAGCGGGGGGCGGGCAGATGCAGGTCGCCGAGGAGCCGCCGCTGGCCCGCCTTGCTGACCAGGGGCTGGAGGGCGTCGAGACCCGGCAGGAACTGCAGGGCGGGCCCCTCCAGGGCCCGCAGATCCTCGAGCGGGATCCACTCGTTCTCGAAACTGATGGCGCCGCATCGGCCGGCCAGCTCCCGGGTGGCGTTCACGTCTTCGACCGGCGCCAGCACCACGCTGGCGGCGGCGCGGGTGGCCGGATCCTCGGCGCCGGGCGTCTGCACGTGAAGGGCGACACCGAGATCCCGGGCGGCCTCGGCCAGCATCCAGGCCAGCTGGCCGCCGCCGACGATGCCGATGGCCTCGAGCGGTGCCGGCGTGGTCTGGGAAAGGGGGTCCGCGATGATCTGCACCCTGGGGTTGGTGGCTCGAAGCGGAAACCAGCCTGCCACTACAGCGTCGATGCCTTCTCGCCTGGGGTCCCAGGCGGGAGCTCAGCGGGGGATCACTGGAGCGGGTTCTCGGCGGCGAAGGCGTAACGGAGCAGGCTGAGCAGGAGCACGATCAGGAAAAGGGCCAGCCCGACGGTGCAGGCGTAGCTGATCTCCAGCTCGGAAAAGGCCTGGTCGTACACGTAATAGACGATCGTGCGGGTGCTGTCGGCCGGCCCCCCCTGGGTCATCAGGTAGACCTCCTCGAACACCTTGGTGGCCCCGATGGCTGAAATCACCGCCACCAGCGTGATGTAGGGCCTCAGCAGGGGCAGGGTGATGTCCAGATGGCGGCGCCAGCCCTCGCTGCCATCCAATGCCGCCGCCTCGTAGAGATCGGCGGAGATCCCCTGCAGGCCGGCCACGAAGATGACCATGTAGTAGCCGAGGCCCTTCCAGAGGGTCACGAGCATCACCGAGGGCAGGGCCAGGCCGGTGGAGGTGAGGAAGCCGATCGGTGAGAAGCGATCCCCCAGCAGGGCACCGAGCCAGCCGTTGACCAGGCCGTTCTCGGCGTAGAGCCAGCGGAAGGCGATCGCCGCCACCACCAGCGACACCAGCACCGGGGTATAGAAGGCGCCACGGAACCAGTGGATGCCCGGCAGCTGGCGGTTGACCAGCACCGCCAGGGCCAGGGATCCGAGCACGATCGGCGGCACCACCCCCACCAGATAGAGAAAGGTGGTGCCCGTGACCCGCAGCAGCATCGGGTCGGCCAGCAGGCGGCGGAAGTTGGCCAGGCCCACGAAGGTGAGCGGCTCGCCCACATCCAGCCCGGTCCGGGTGAAGCTGATCACCAGGGCCATGGCCGCCGGGATCAGCACCGACACGGCGAGCAGCACCAGGGCGGGGGTCAGGAACGCCCAGGCGGAGCGGGTGGCAGCCGGTGCGGCGGGGGTGGGTGGGGCCATGGGTGCATCCTGCCGGAGCCGGGGCGATGCACAATCGGAACCGAGGCAGGAGCCCCCTTGGTGCCGCCCCACCCCTTTCCCCATGACCCCAACGCCGACGCCGAAGCAGGTGCTGCGGGAGGTCTTCGGCTACGACGCCTTCCGCGGCCCCCAGGCCGCCATCGTCGAGCACGTCTGCGCGGGGGGATCGGCCCTGGTGCTGATGCCCACCGGTGGCGGCAAGTCGCTCTGCTATCAGATCCCGGCCCTCTGCCGGCCGGGCACGGCCGTGGTGGTGTCGCCCCTGATCGCCCTGATGCAGGACCAGGTGGGGGCCCTGCGGCAGGCGGGCGTGCGGGCGGCCGCCCTGCACTCGGCCGAGAGCGGCGAGGCGGCGGCGGCCACCTGGCGGGAGCTGCAGGCCGGGAGGCTGGATCTGCTCTACGTGTCGCCGGAGCGGCTGCTGAACGGTGATCTGATCGAGCGGCTCGCCGATCTGCCCCTGGCCCTGTTCGCCATCGACGAAGCCCACTGCGTCTCCCAGTGGGGCCACGATTTCCGGCCCGAGTACCTGCAGCTGGCGGTACTCGCCGAGCGCTTCGGGACCGTGCCCCGCATCGCCCTCACGGCCACCGCCGATCCCCGCACCCGGACCGAGATCGTGGCGCGCCTGGGCCTGGAGCAGGCGGCGGTGTTTATGGCCAGCTTCGATCGGCCCAACATCCGCTACCTGTTGCGGGACAAGAGCGAGCCGAAACGCCAGCTGCTGGAGTTTCTCGCCAGCCAGCGGGGCCACGCCGGCATCGTCTACGCCCGCTCCCGCAAGCGGGTGGAGGAGTTCGCCACCCTGCTGGCGGCCGAGGGGCATGACGCCCTGCCGTACCACGCCGGCCTGGCGGCGGACACACGCAGCGCCGCCCTGGAGCGGTTCCGCCATGGCAGCGGCGTGATCGTGGTGGCGACCATCGCCTTCGGCATGGGCATCGACAAGCCGGACGTGCGCTTCGTCGCCCATGTGGACCTGCCCAAGAGCCTGGAGGCCTACTACCAGGAGACGGGCCGGGCGGGCCGCGATGGGCTGCCCGCCATCGCCTGGATGGTGCACGGCGCCGCCGACGTGCCGCCGCTGCGCCGCTTCATCGAGGAGTCCGACGCCGAACCGGCCCAGAAGCGGATCGAGCATGGCCGGCTCGACTCCCTGATCGGCTTCGCCGAGACCTCCGGCTGCCGCCGCCGGATCCTGCTCGACTATCTGGGCGAAACGGGCAGCGCCGACTGCGGCAACTGCGACGTCTGCCTGGAGCCGAACCAGGGCGTGGACGTGACCGAGCCGGCCCGCAAGGCCCTCTCGACCGTGTACCGGACCGGCGGCCGCTTCGGGGCCGCCCATCTGGTGGACGTGCTGCTGGGGGGCGACACCGCCCGGGTCCGCAGCCTCGGCCATGACCAGCTGGGGGTGTACGGAATCGGCAAGGAACTGGACCGGCTGCAGTGGCGCAGCCTGTTCCGTCAGCTCACCGCCAGGGGCTACCTGGTGGCGGCCGCCGATGGCCACGGCGGCCTGCAGTTCGGCCCCGATGAACTGGTGCGGCCGCTGCTGCGGGGGGAGTCGCGGCTTGAGGTCCGGCTGCCGCCTCCGGCCCGGGAGCGGCGTGGGGTGCGCCCCTCCGGGAACGCCACACCAGGGGCCAGCGCGGAGTCCGCCGATCCGGAACTCCTGTCGGCCCTGAAGGCCTGGCGGCTGGAGCAGGCCCGGCAGCAGCGCCTGCCTCCCTATGTGGTCTTTCACGACCGCACCCTGGTGGCCATCGCCGAACGCCGCCCCGCCTGCCTTGAGGAACTCGCCGGTCTCACCGGCATCGGCAACGCCAAGCTGGCCAGCTACGGGGAGGCGGTGCTGGAGGTGGTCCGGCGCCAGTCGCCCCAGGCCTAGCCTCGGGCCACCCTCGCCCCTTCCTCCGTGCCGCAGGAGTACCGCACCATCACGGTGTCCCTCGCTGCCGATCCCTACCCGATCCTGATCGGTGAGGGCCTGCTCGGGGGCCTCGGTTCGTTCCTGCTCGAACAGGGAATCCAGAGCGGCACCCGGGTGCTGATGGTGACCAACCCCGACGTGGAGGGGTTTCATGGCGCCCTGGCGCGGCAGAGCCTGGAGGCCAGCGGCTTTGTGGTTCAGACGCTTGTGATCGAGGCCGGGGAGGAACAGAAAAACCCCGCCACGGTGGCGGCCATCCACGACGCCGCCTTCGCCCACCGCCTGGAGAGGAGCTCCCTGATCGTCGCCCTCGGTGGCGGTGTGGTGGGGGACATGGCGGGCTACGCCGCCGCCACCTGGCTGCGGGGCATCGCCGTGGTGCAGGTGCCCACCACCCTGCTGGCGATGGTGGATGCGGCCATCGGCGGCAAGACCGGGGTGAACCATCCCGGTGGCAAGAACCTGATCGGCGCCTTCCACCAGCCCAAGCTGGTGCTGATCGACCCCCTGGTGCTGGCGACCCTGCCGGAACGGGAGTTCCGGGCCGGGATGGCGGAGGTGATCAAGTACGCCGTCATCGGCGACGGGATCCTCTTCCGGGATCTGGAGACGGCCGCCGAACGGGACCCCCGCGGAGGCCTGGCCAGCCGGGAAGCCCTCGGCCCCGTGCTCCTGCAGCGGCTGCTGGAGCGCTCGGCAGCCGCCAAGGCCCGCGTGGTGGCGGCCGACGAACGGGAAGGGGGATTGCGGGCGATCCTCAATTACGGACACACCCTGGGCCACGCCGTGGAGAACCTCAGCGGCTACGGCACCTGGCTGCACGGCGAAGCCGTGGGGCTGGGCATGCTGGCGGCCGGCGACATCGCCGTGGCCATGGGTCTCTGGAGCCAGGCGGATCAGGACCGCCAGCGACGCCTGATCGCCGCCGCCGGCCTGCCCATGGACTGGCCGGCCCTCGATCCGGAGGCGGTGCTGGCCTCCCTGCAGGCGGACAAGAAGGTGCGCCAGGGGAAAGTGCGTTTCGTGCTGCCCACCGGTGTGGGCTCGGTCACGATCCGCGACGACGTCGAACCCGCCACCATCAGGGCCGCCCTGGCGGTCGCCAGTTCGATCGGCGCCCCCTGACATGGCGGCCCGATCCGGGGGGTTCCTGCCGGCCATGCCCCGCAGGGAAGGGGTTCAATCGTGGTCTTTCGCTGACAGGGAAGGCGCGATCCCCCCGGATCGGAGACCATCACCGGAAGGTTTTATTCACCACGGCCCATGAGCAGTCGTCCCAGCCGGTTCAACAACTTCCTGAGCCAGCCCCTGCGACGACTCGGTGCCCTGGCCCGAACCATCGGGCTCGGCGGCCAGGAGGAGACCGCTGAGCCCGACCCATCCGCCGCTCCCGTGGAGGAGCCTCCGGCGGCGGCGGCTACGGCCCAGGCGCCCTCCACCCCTGACCCCGCGTCCCAGGAGAGCGGCGGTGGAGCCAGCTGGGTGGCCTTCGTGCCCCGTGATCCCCAGTGGTCCCAGGTGCGCTGGTTCATCGAGCCGGCCGACCGCCAGCGGGCCCAGGCGGAAGGGGCCACCCAGCTGTGCCTGCGCGTCGCCGACGTCACGGGCCTCGATGGGGGATCCACCCATCCCCACACCCTGCAGGAGGTGGTCGTCGACAGCCAGGCCAGCGAGTGGTATCTGCCGGTTCCCCTCTCCGGACGCGATTACAGGGTGGAGCTGGGCTTCCGCAAGGGGGGCAGTGGCGGCTGGATCTCCATGGCCTTCTCCGCCACCGCCCATGTGCCGGAACTGGACGGACCGGCCCTGACGACGCCCGATCCCTTCGTGGCCTTCTCCATGCCGCCCGCCGCCGAGCCGGCTCCTGGAGCCATGCCGGCGCGGGAGATCGTCAACGATCTGCACGAGCGGCTCTACCAGAGCGCCACCAGCCCCTGGCGTCGCCTGGGCCGTGGCTCGGAGGCCTTCCACGAGATGGATTCCGCCGCTGGTCTCGCCGCAGGCGGTGCCTTGTCCCCCTCCGGCGCCGGCCCCTGGGCCTCCGGCCGCAGCGGTTCCGGCATCGGTGGGGTGGCCCCCCGCCAGCGCTCCTTCTGGCTGGTGGCCGACGCCGAGCTGATCGTCTACGGCGCCACCGACCCCTCGGCGAGCCTCAGCATCGGCGGTGAGGCCGTTCCCCTTTCCGCCGATGGCACCTTCCGCCTGCAGGTGCCCTTCCGTGACGGCCAGCAGCTCTACCCGATCGAGGCCCTGGCGGCCGATGGCGAGCAGAAGCGCAGCATCACCATGGAGTTCCGCCGCACCACCCCCCACGCCAACGTCAATCCGCGCGAAGAGGCCCAGTCGGAGTGGTTCTGATGAGCCTCAGTGGCTCTCCCGCAACTCCTCGGTGCAGATGGTGATGCACTCACCGTCGTCGAGGGAGCAGGTGGTGATGCAGGCGAAGTAACGCTCGACGGGATCGTCGTTCGAGGCGCCATTGACAGCGAGCTGATCCGCCGACCGAACGGCAGCCCGATCAGCCACGCGATCACCCAGAACCCTGTCCATGGCCGCTCCTCTGGAAGTCTTTTCAACCTAACCTCATCGCCTGAGGGCGCCTGAAGGATTGAGCAGGAATGCTCAATCCTTTGTGAGGGGATGTAACGGCGGCGGTTGAGGTGTTGAAGGCTTGAGTTGTAACGCTGCATTGAGATGTAACGCTGAGTTGCGTTGGAACCCTGGGTTCACACCGTGGGTGGCAGCAGGAACAGGGGCTCCGTCATCGGGGTCGGCGGCTCACCGTCGCGGCGCAGGGCGATCCAGCGGAATTCACCGAGTCCGGCGGGATCCACCAGCCGCAGCAGGGTCTCCCTGCGCTGCAGCAGCTCCGCCAGCGGCGTGCCGCTTTCCTGCTGGAGGCCATGCAGACGCTGGGCGAGCCCGAGGGCCAGCAGGGCCTCGCCCTGACGGCAGACGCCCAGGGTCTGCCAGCCTCCGGCCCGGGAGGCCACCTCCAGGCTCTCCAGGCAGAGGTGGGCGGTCAGGTCCCAGTGGCCCGGCTCCTGCAGCGGGTCGTCGCTGGCCCGCTGGCGCCGGTAGGCCATCAGGGTGCCGTTGCTGCGCTGGGGCGCGTAGTAGCGGCGGGCCTCGTGGGCGTAGTCGATCACCAGCAGCCAGCCCTGGGTGAGCGTTTCACCGCAGGCGGCCAGCCAGGGGGCGAGTCCGGGATGGAGCTCGCTGCACCAGCCTTCCGGGCGGCGTTCATCCAGGGGCAGCAGTCCGAGGTCGGCCAGGGGCTCGAGCAGGGCCCCTGAGAGGGGCTCGCCGGCCTCCAGGCGCAGGCCGACGCCCTCCAGGACGACCCGCTGGCGGCACCAGCGCTCACCCCGGCGCTCGATCCGCTCCACGGCCAGGGCGTCGAGCACCTCGTGGGCCAGCACCACTCCGCGCACCGGGGCGTCCGCCAGGGTGCGGAAGTCGGCCCAGCGCACGGGCAGGGGGCAGGCGGCGAGCCGCCGGCGCTGCCGCTCGGCCATGCCGGCATTCGGCTCGACGAGCACCAGCTCGGTGCGCCTGGCCAGGGAGGGCCAGCCGGCATGAAGCGCTTCGGCCAGCTGCAGGGCCAGCTGCCCCTCCCCCGGTCCGGTCTCCACCAGGGCCAGGGGTTTGTCAGCGGGCAGCTGGGCCAGCCACTGGGCCACCTGGGGGGCCAGCAGGCGGGCGAACTCCTCCCCCAGCGAAGGGGCCGTGGCGAAATCGCCTCCCGGACCGATCTGGAGCCTGCCACTGCCGTAGGCGCCATGGTCCGGGTCGTGCAGGACCCAGTCCATGTAGTCGAGGAACGGCACCGAGCCGCCCGCCGCCCGCAGGCGCTGGGCCAGCCAGTCAGGAGCCGCCGGGGAGCCGGGGTGGGACGTGGTCACGCGGCGTGGGGGGACTCGGTGAGAATGCTGACCGATGGACGACGGAACGATGCGAATGGCGGCAGATGGGGCAGCGGGATCGGTGGCGGTGACGGCGGAGACGGTTCAGGCACCACAACGGCGCAGGCCCGCGCGAAGCGGCCCCCTGGGGCGGCGGCTCAGGGCCGCCCTGGCCACGGTCTGCCTCGTGCTCGCCACCTGGCTGCTGCCGGGCGGCGGCGGCCCCGCCCTGGCGGCGGACAACCCCCAGCTGCTGCCCGATCACCCCACCCCGGTGATCGACCTGGCCAAGGCCCTCACCGATGGCGAGCGGGGGGCCCTGGAGAGCGAACTCGAGGATTTCGAAGCCACCAGCGGCTGGAAGCTGCGGGTGCTGACCCAGTACGAGCGCACGCCCGGCCTGGCCGTCAAGGGTTTCTGGGACCTTGACGAGCGCAGCCTGCTGCTGGTGGCCGATCCCCGGGGCGGCAACCTGCTGAACTTCAACGTGGGCGAAGCCCTGTTCGCCCTGATGCCCCGCACCTTCTGGGTGGAACTCCAGACCCGCTATGGCAATCAGTTCTATGTGCGGGACCACGGCGAGGACGGCTCGATCCTCTCCGCCATCCACGCCGTGAAGGGGTGCCTGGCGATGGGCGGCTGCCAGGTGGTGCCAGGCCTGCCCCAGGAGCAGTGGATCCTGACCCTGTGCACCTCGATCCTGGGCGGGCTGATCGTGGGGTTCGCCGCCTTCCCCCGCCAGGAGGGTCGACGGGTGGAGTGGACCTGGGTGCTGCTGCTCTCGCCCCTGTGGGTGATCCTGTTCGTCGCCCTGGGCATGGGACCGATCATCACGCGCACCCACGACGTGCTGCCGCTGCTGCGCAACGTGCTGGGCTTCCTCGGAGCGGCGGTGCTGGCCTACCTGATCGCCCAGAAGACCCTCGGAGGGGTGCGGCTGGAGGGCAAGGGGGAAGGCTGAGCGCTCAGGGAGCGGAAGTGGCGGGGGTGCTGACGCGCTCCAGCTGACAGGACAGGCTCTCGTCGCTGCAGGCCGGGGGCACCTGACGGATGGCCACGTCCTCCCAGACGGCGGCGGCTTCCCGGCGGAGCTGGGCCAGGTTCTGCTCGTAGAAGCGGCGCAGGTCGTTCAGGCGCTTCACGGGCTGCCCGTAGAAGCTGCGGCCGGCCATGGTGGGGAAGGAGGCCCACTCGGGAGCGAGACGGGCGACCAGGTCGGCGCTCAGCTCGCCGCGGTCGGCCAGGTGCAGGGCACCGCGGCGCTGCACCAAAAACAGGGCGGCCTGGTCCTGGGACTCCGGTCCGAAATCGCGCACGCCGAGGGCCCGGGTGACCATGTCCCAGGTCGGGGGCATGAACTGGTAGGCGCCGGCGGCGGCACTGGCGTAGCGGGCCGTGCGCATGACGCGGTTGGGATGGCGCTCGAGGGAGTCGAACAGGCTGCCGCCGAAGAGGATCCGGTAGCCGATTTCATGGCCGTTGGCCCAGGTGCCTTCGGCGTAGCGGATCGTGTTGAGCAGGGCGCGCCGCTCGGGGGTGATGGCGAAGACCCGGGGGGCGGCCGGCAGCGGCGTCAGCATCGCGACCCGCGTGGGGCCGGCGGAGGCGGCGCTGCTGGCCCCCCAGCCCTGGGAGCCCTCGGCGGCCCTGACTGGCCCGGCCAGGCTCAGACCCAGTCCGGCGAGGGCGAGAAGCAGGGGGGTGCGCTGAAGGTTCGGCAAGAGGAGAGGTCGTGAAGGACAAGTGGGGGAAGACCCGTTGCAGTAACAACAGAGTCAATCCGGCTTGATGCGCTTGGTGTGACCAGGTCTTCTGGAGAACGACAACAGGAAGAACCAGTGATCCCGTGGCAGAGAAATTGAATTCATGCCGCCGAGACTTGGCGGTAATTTGCCGATGAATCAGCAGAATCGATTCCTTATTTGTGACGGTCGAACAACTGTCTACTTGTATCAAGAATGACGTTTTGCATTCCGGTTACAGCCAGGGACTGATATCTCCCGGATTCGATGAACAGATGATCAAATCCTGAAGGCCTGCCCCATAGGCAGTGCTGATCGTCCCTCCAGCCAGGTCACGAGCGTCCGTGCGGCGGTGGACGCCCCGTCGTCCGCCAGGGGGCCGCGCCGGGGGGGAATCAGGGGCTGGTCCAGCTCCCAGTCGCCGCGGCGGAAGGACTCCTGGCTCAGCAGCCGGTGCCAGCCGTGGTTGCGCAGGTCCTCCTCCAGCACCGGCGCCTCGGCGAAGCCGCTCCGGTGCACCAGATGGATGCCCACCCCCTGGCTGAAGGCCTCGCAGAAACTGCTGTAGCCGGGCTTGGTGATCAGCCGTCCGGCCAGGGGCATCAGGTCGAGGGGGCGCACCCCCGGCGGCAGGCAACGGCCATTGGGCACCGTGGCCAGCAGCGGCTCCGGCCCGATGAACACATGCTCGGGCCAGCGGGCCAGCAGCGCCGGGTCGATCGCCATGCCGAGCCCCCCGAAGCTGACCAGTACCACCCGCTCCCGGTCCGCCGGCAGGTCCAGCTCCCGGGCCAGCCGTTCGCCATCGAGCCGGGGCCGGGAGCAGGTCAGGCCCAGCCGCACCTCCGGTACCCCCCAGTCCATCGGCAGGGACAGGGGGCAATGGAGCAGCAGATCCCCCTGGCCGTAGAGCTGCCGGTGGCGATCGGCCCAGGGACGGAAGGCCGGGCCCATGGGGGCATGGATCACGTCCCAGCCGAAGCTGGCCAGCCACACGAGCGGCACTTGCAGTCGACGGGCCAGCAGGGCCGCCGCCGGAGGCACATCCCCCAGCACCAGGACCGGCTGACGCTGGTCCTCCAGCCAGCGGGCCTCGCGCTCCACCAGCGCCGGCAGCTCCTCCTCCAGCCGCGCGAGGGCGGCCAGGGTGGCGCCGGCATCGGCGCCGAGGGCATCGGCCTGGATCACCCCCACGTCCCAGCGGCAGGGGCGCAGCTCGAAGGGCACACGTCCGAAGGACAGCTCCAGGAACCCCTGGGGCAGTCCGGTGGAGACCACCAGCCGCCAGTCGGGCCTCAGGGCGGCCAGTTCAGAGAGCACCGAGACCGTGCGGGATCCGTGGCCGAAGCCATGGCTGCTGACGCAGGCGTGGATCAGCAAGGACTCAGCACCCCCGCCGCCGGCAGGGACGCCGTCCAGAGGGTCTGCTCGTAGTGGAGGGCGCCGTTGATGCCGTACCAGCGGTGGCTGATGTGGCGCAGATCGCCGTCTGAGAAGACGACCCAGCTGAAGTGACGCAGGGCCCGTCCCTGCTGATCCACGCCGTGGCGGGGAACAGAGGCGGTGTTGAGGAAGGCGGTGCCCTGGGCGTCGCGGCGGAAGCTGAGCCGTTCCCCCTGGTGATGGCAGAGGGCGTGATGCATGTGGCCGAACACCACCAGGGGCAGGCGGCGGCGGCGGCGGATCTGGTCCACCGCCAGGGCCAGATCCTGATCCCCCCAGTCGCAGGCGGGTGCCTTCCAGTCCCGGCCGCAGAGGTCGTCCACCTGGGTGCCCAGGCCGCTGGGGCCGGAATGGGCCAGCAGGATCAGCGGCAGCTGGGGATCGGCGGCCAGGGCCGCCCGGCTGATGCGCTCGGCGGACTCCTGCAGGCCCACCGGTCCGTAGACCGATCGCACCGCCTTCGAGAGGTGGAAGCCGCCGCCGGCGGTGCCGGGACGGGCGCCCACCACCGCCAGTCCGGGAGGACGCAGCTCCCTCAGACCCCAGCCACAGTGCCGCTCGCCGAGCAGCTCCAGCTGGCGGCGCAGGGTGCGGCCGCTGCCGTCCTTGCCGGCATCGTGGTTGCCGAGCACACAGGCGATCGGCAGCTCCAGGGTGGCGAGCAGTTCGGGGATGCGGCACTTGCCGTCGCTGAGGTCGCCCACCAGCAGGAGGGCATCCGGACGGATCCGATCCAGCACGTCGTGGTCACTGCGATCCCACTGGTCGTGCAGATCCCCCGCAATGGCGATGTTCAGCTCAGCCAATACCGACCGCTTCCTAGAGTGGGATCATCGTGCATGAGAAGGGGCATCGGTTGGTCTTCACGCAGACGCTGACCCACACGCCCCAACCCAGCCCTGAGGCCTGCCCGCCCCGTGCTGAGCTGGCCGCAGCGATCGACACGCTCAAGAACGAGCGCAACGCCATCATCCTGGCCCACTACTACCAGGACGACGCCATCCAGGACTGCGCCGATTTCATCGGCGATTCCCTCGAGCTCTCCCGCCGCGCCGCCAGCACCGACGCCGAAGTGATCGTCTTCTGCGGCGTCCACTTCATGGCAGAGACCGCCAAGATCCTCAATCCCGGCCGCACGGTGCTGCTGCCCGACCTGGAAGCCGGGTGCAGCCTCGCCGACGCCTGTCCGGCCGACGCCTTCGCCGACTTCCGCCGGCACCACCCCGACCACGTCGTGGTGAGCTACATCAACTGCTCCGCGGCGGTGAAGGCCCAGAGCGACCTGATCTGCACGAGCAGCAACGCGGTCCACCTGGTGCAGCAGCTGCCGGCCGATCGCCCGATCCTGTTCGCCCCCGACCAGAACCTGGGGCGCTGGGTGGCCCGCCAGAGCGGCCGGGAGCTCACCCTCTGGCCCGGCAGCTGCATCGTCCACGAGACCTTCAGCGAGCAGGCCCTGCTGCGCCTGCGCCAGGAACACCCCGAGGCCGAGGTGATCGCCCATCCGGAGTGTCAGCAGCACCTGCTCGATCTGGCCGACTTCATCGGCTCCACCAGCAAGCTGCTGCAGCGCACCCAGACCAGCCCGGCCCCCTCCTTCATCGTGCTCACCGAGCCAGGCATCCTCCATCAGATGCGCCGACGGGCACCGGAGAAGACCTTCCATGAGGTGCCCGGGGCCGATGGCTGCAGCTGCAACGCCTGCCCCTACATGCGGCTGAACACCCTCGAGAAGCTGTGGCAGTGCCTCGACAGCATGGGGCCGGCCATCGAGCTCGACGAGCAGATCCGCCAGAGGGCCCTGGTGCCGATCGAACGCATGCTGGCGATGAGCGCCTGAGGGGCCGGCCCGGACCCCTGGACTCGGCAGCGGCTCAGTAGCTGTAGTTGGCCACGAACAGCGAGCCGGCATCGCCCGATGGTTCGGAGCCGGCCACATAGGCCCCGCGGGCCGCGGCGCCGTTGGCCCGGGCGCGGGCCAGCAGGGCCGCCTGGCCCGCCGCCGTGTCGTTCCCCTTCCATTCACTGAGGCAGGAATGCTGCAGGGCCCGGCCGTAGGAGAACCCCAGGTGCCAGGGGGCGCCCGGGTCGGCGGCATGGATGGCCGAGAGCAGGACGCTGGCCTCCTCCTCCCCCAGTCCCCCCGAGAGGAACAGGATCGCCGGCACGGCCGGGGGCACGCTGCGGCGCAGGGTGCGGACGGTGTAGGCCGCCACCTGGGCGGCGCCGGGACGGTCGGAGCCTTCGGCGCCGGGCAGGGTCATCGAGGGTTTGAGCAGGGTGCCCTCCAGGAACACGCCATTGCGGCCAAGGGCCTCGTAGACGCTGCGCAGCACCCATTCCTGCACCGCCGCGGTGGTGAGGATGTCGTGGTCGCCGTCCATCAGGATCTCCGGCTCCACGATCGGCACCAGGCCCTCCTCCTGGGCCGTGCGGGCGTAGCGGGCCAGCCCCCAGGAGTTCTCGCGCACGCACAGCTCCGAGGGGCAGCCGTCGGCGCTGATGCGCAGCACGGCCCGCCATTTGGCGAAGCGGGCACCGCGGGCGTAGGCCCGGGCCGCCCGCTCCTGCAGCCCCCGCAGGCCCGTGCACCAGGTCTCACCGGCCAGGCCGCCGGCCAGGGGCTCGACCCCGAGATCCAGCTTGATCCCGACCACCAGTCCCTGCTCCTTGAAGAGATCGACGATCGATCCGGCCGGCCGGCCCGGGATCGGGGACGCCTCCTGGTAGAGGGTTTCCTCGTAGAGGATCACGCCGCTGATCGTCTCGCCGAGTCCGGGGGTGGTGGCCAGCAGGGTCCGGTAGGCGCGGCGGTTCTCCTCGCTGTTCTCGACGCCGATCGCCGCGAAGCGCTTGCCGATCGTGCCGGTGGATTCGTCCGCCGCCAGCAGGCCGGTGCCCGGCCGGGCCAGGGCGGCCGCGGTGGCCTCCAGCTCCTCGCGATGGGTGTCGAGTGACATCGGGCCAGGGGCGACGGCTGTCCCCATGGCTAGTGGTGAGCCCGCACGCCGTCAATGGGCCCGGGGCCGCCAGGATGCCGCCATCCCCCTGCAGCGGCACCAGCGCGCCATGGCCCTGCCGCCCGACGGCCTGCTCCAGCTCACCCCCCAGGGGCTCTACTGCCCGGCGGCGGCGGCCTGGATCGACCCCTGGCGACCGGTGAGCCGGGCCCTGATCACCCACGGCCATGCCGACCACGCCAGGCCCGGCAGCGCCGCCTACTGGGCGGCGACCCCTGGTGAGGGCGTGCTGCGCCAGCGGTTGGGGGCCGGCATCGAACTGACGGGGGTGGCCTATGGCCAGGAGCGCCGCATCGGCGAGGCCCTGGTGACGTTCCATCCGGCCGGCCATGTGCTGGGCTCGGCCCAGATCCGGATCACCGCCGGCGGCGAGACCTGGCTGGTCAGCGGCGACTACAAGCGCGATGCCGACCCCAGCTGCGCCCCCTTCGAGCCGGTGAGCGCCGACGTGCTGATCACCGAGGCCACCTTCGGCCTGCCGATCTACCGCTGGCGGCCCGGCCACCAGGTGGCCGCCGAGATCCTGGCCTGGTGGCGCGGGGCACCCCAGCGGCCCTCCGTGCTGTTCGCCTACGCCTTCGGCAAGGCCCAGCGGCTGCTGGCGGAACTGGCGGCGCTGGGGGTGGAGGAGGAGGTGCTGCTGCACGGGGCGGTGCAGGCGCTGATGGAGCCCTACCGGAGCCAGGGCGTGGTGCTGCCGCCGACGCGGCCGCTGAGCGAGCTCCCCCGCAGCGCCTCACTGGCGGGGCGCCTGGTGCTGGCGCCTCCCTCGGCCCACCGCTCGCCCTGGATGCGGCGGTTCACGCCCCCCCAGACCGCCTTCGTCAGCGGCTGGATGGCGGTGCGGGGGGCGCGGCGGCGGCGCGGCTTCGAGCGGGGCTTCGCCCTCAGCGACCACGCCGACTGGGACGGGCTGCTGGCCACAGTCCGCGACTGCGGTGCCCGGCAGATCTACGTCACCCACGGCAACAGCGACGGACTGGCCCGCTACCTGCGCGAGGAGCTGGGACTGGCGGCCGAGCCCCTGGGGCGGGCCTTCGAGGGGCAGCGCAACGAGGAGGGGGAGGTGGCCGCAGCCTTGCCAGGCTGAAGCTTTACCGGCCTGAAGCATTACCGGCCTGAAGCCTTGAAGAGATCAAGGACCACTGAATGTTCGCGATGGAACCGCAGTATGGGCGGCGAGGGAATCAATAACTGTTGAAGGTCCGGGGTGACGGGGGCAGCTCGCCCCTAGCGTTCTTCACGAAGGGACGGTGGCGTCATGGGTGAACGTGGGGGATCGGCAGACCACATCGCGACCCTCCACGATCGCCTGGCCGATTTCTGCCTGATCGCCGACCTCACCGACACCGACCTGCTGGCTTCCGATGCGCTGAGCGGCCATTTTCTTGCCTGCAATCATTCAGCCCACTCCCATCTCGGATACAGCATCCCGGAACTGCTGGCCCTGTCTCCGGAAGCGATCCAGGCCGATCCCGATCACGACGCTGCCTGGGTGGCCGAGCGTCGCCGCGAGCTGATCGCCGCCGGCGGCGGGACCATGCACACCCGTCATCGCTGCAGCGATGACTCCATCCGCGATGTCATCGTCCGCAGCCGTGTCCTGGAGATCGACGGGCAGCAACTGATCGTGAGCTGCGTCAGCGACGAAACCCAGCAGCGCCATCGGGAAATCCAACTCGCCGACACCCTCTCCCTGCTGGAGGAGGGATCCTCGATCAGCGGCATCGGTGTCTGGGATCTGCGCTTCAGTGACGGCCGCATGCGCTGGTCGGAGCAGACCCGGCGCCTCTGCAAAGGCCAGCGCAGCGGTGAGCACACCTCGCTCCGGGACTACGGCGCCCTGGTGCATCCCGACGACCGGCTCCGCTGGCACATGGATGTGCGGCGGGCCGTCACCCGGGGCGATGTGTTCCGCAGCTGCCATCGGCTCTGCTTCGGGGACGGCACGGAGGTGATGGTGGAGGCTGTGGGTCACCTCAGTTACGACCACAGCGGAGCGCCGGCGCGCATGGTGGGGACCCTGAGGGATGTCACCGGCGAGCAGGCCCTGATGCAGGCTGTGGCGGGCGAGCGCTCCTGCGACCCCCTCACCGGACTTCCCAACAAGCTCGCCACCCTGGAGGAGCTGAACCGACGCCTGAGCGGTCGCCGCTACAACGCGTCGATGGCGGTCCTGAGCCTGGATGTGGATGGTTTCGGGGACATCAACGACCACTTCGGATCCGATGTCGGCGATCGGGTGCTCCGCGCCATGGCCGGCCGGCTGCGGGATCTGATCGGCCCGGGCGACTGGCTGGCGCGGCTGGGCAGCGACCAGTTTCTGATCCTCATGGAGGAGGGAGTCCGCTCCATCGGTGATGCCATGGGCGCCGCCCGTCGTCTGCAGCAGGCGTGGGGCCAGCAGCAGCCGTTACTGAAGGACCTGCCCCTCGACCCGACCTTTTCCGTGGGCATCGCCACCTATCCCGAGCACGCCCAAGAGAGCCGGACGCTGATCCAGTGCGCCAACACGGCACTGATGAAGGCGAAGGCCCAGGGAAGCCTTCAGGTGTGTGCGTACTCCAGCACGATCAGCCGCCAGATTCAGGAGCGCATGGAGCTGAGCCTGCAGCTCTCCCAGGCGCTGGATCGCGAACAGTTCCGGCTGCTGATTCAACCGCAGCGAACCCCATCCAACGCGCTCGCCGGCGGAGAGATCCTGCTGCGCTGGACCAACCATCTGAGCCTCTCGGTACCGCCCAGCCATTTCCTGCCGCTGGCCGAGGAGAGCGGTCTGATCCTGCAGCTCTCCCCCTGGGTCCTGCGTCAGACCGCCCAGCGGATCAGCGACTGGCAGGCGGCGGGCCTCCGCCCCCCGCGACTGGCCCTGAACGTCTCCCCGCGGGAGCTGGAGCTGCCGGACGGGCGCTTCATCGGCGCCATGCTGGAGACCCTGGCGGAGCACCAGCTGCGGCCGGAGCAGCTGGAACTCGAGATCACGGAAACGGCGTTGATCCGCAATCCCCTGCTGGCCCGTGAACAGCTGCGGGTGCTGGCCGATCAGGGGTTCCGGATCGCGATCGACAACTTCGGAACCGGCTATTCCTCCCTGGAACTGCTGCGGACCCTGCCGGTCCATCGGCTCAAGATCGATCGCACCTTCGTGCAGGCGCTGGCGACCTCCCCCGTCGATCAGACCATCGTGGCCACCACCATCGCCCTGGCCCATGGCCTGGGGATGGAATGCACCGCCGAGGGGGTGGAGACCGAGGAGCAGCGCCGGATGCTGCAGGATCTTGGCTGCGACTGCTTCCAGGGCTTCCTGTGCGGCCCTCCACTGGAACCGGAGGCCTTCGAGGCCCTGCTCCTGAATCCGGACGCCGCCGTGATGCCTCCCCCGGAGCGCTGGTCGAGCGCGCCGCAGGGCAGCGAAGCCCCGTCCAGCCTGCCGACGGATGGGGCCCATCTGCCCGGCACGTTCGAGCAGCTCACGTTGCTGCGAACGGCCGTGGACGCCAGCCGCGATTTCTTTCTGCTGCTGCAGTCGGTCCATCGCCATGACGGCAGCATCGAAGACTTCCGGGTTCTGGATGTCAACAGAGCCGTCTGCTCCCACCTGCAGCAGGACCGCGAGGCGATCCTGGGCCAGACCCTGCTGGCCATCAGCCCGTCGATGGGCCAGAAGGGCCTGATCGATCTGTATGGCGATGCCGCCATGCGCAACGTCCCCACCGCCGTCAGTGGCTTTGCCGCCACCGATGGGCCCATGGCCACGGGCCGTCTCCTGTTCGACATCGAGATCACCCCGGACCGCGGCATGCTCGCGGTCACCTGGCGGGATGTGACCGAGCAGGACCAGGCCGCCCGCAGCCTGGCGGATGTGGCGGCCCTGTACCGGCTGCTCGCCGACAACATCGTGGATGTGATGCTGCTGCTGAACCACCACCAGCAGGTGGTGTGGGTGTCACCGTCGCTGCAGCCGATGACGGGCTGGCAGCAGAAGCAGTGGCACGGCAAGAGGTTCCGGGATCTGTTCGCCACCGCCGAGGAGCCGCCCGGGCCGGTGGATCTCGACCAGTGGCTGGCGGAGTCGGGCCCGATCCGCCAGGGCCGTCTGCGGCTGGCCGATCCCGGCGGAGGCTGGAGCTGGGTGCAGCTGAGCGTCCGCAGGCTCGACGGCGACCAGCTGCGCAGCCTCGATACCCAGGGGGTCGACACCAGTGGCGAGGTGGATCCCGTCGGGGCCCCCCTGAGCCTGGCCCATGGCTATGTGATCACGCTCCAGCCGGTGGATGAGCAGGTCCTGGAGGAACGCCTGCTGCTGCATCGCGCCAACACCGATCCCCTCACGGGCCTCTGCAGCCGCGCCGCCATCCTCGAGCGGCTGGAGCGGCTGCTCCTGGATGAACGGGCCCACAGCGCCCAGCCCCTGGCCCTGCTCTTCTGCGACTGTGACGGCTTCAAGGGCATCAACGATCGCCATGGCCATGCCTGCGGTGATGCGGTGCTGAGAACCGTGGCCCGCAGGATCCAGGCCCGGACCCGCCGTGGTGACCATGCCGGCCGGATCGGCGGTGATGAGTTTCTGCTGCTGCTGGAGGGGATCGAGCATCTGGAGGATGCGATCGCCTTCGCCGAAGACCTCCAGACCAGCATCAGCGAGCCGATCACCTGGAGTGACGCCACCCTCAAGCCCTCGTTCTCGATCGGCATCGCCCTGCACGGGGCCGGGGAGGATGCGGATCTGTTCCTCCGGCGGGCCGACCGCAACATGTACACAGCCAAGGCCGCCGGCCGCCACCGGGTGGTCGCCCTCTGAACCTGGGGCTGGGGCCATGCAGCTGTTTGCCGAGCTGATCGAAACCCTGGAGCACAGCAGCGGCACCCGGGCCCGGGTGGCCGCTTTGACCGGCTTCTTCCGGGTGGCCGATCCGGCCGATGGCGCCTGGGCCCTGGCCCTGCTGCTGGGCAAGCGGCGCCGGCGGCTGATCACAGGCCGGCGGCTGCGGCAGATCGCTCTGGAGGGCTCCGGTCTGCCCGAATGGCTGTTCGATTCCTGCCACGCCCAGGTGGGGGATTCGGCCGAGACCATCGCCCTGCTGCTCCCCCGGCTGGCCCTGCCGCAGGCCCCGCCCCTCGAGCTCTCCCTGGCCGAATGGATGGGCAGCCGGCTGCCGGCCCTGGCCGCCCTGGAGTCCGAGACACAGGCCGAGGCGGTGCTGGCTGTGTGGGCGGGGCTGCCCGAGGGGCAGGTCTTCCTGTTCAACAAGCTGCTCACCGGCGGCTTCCGGGTGGGGGTGGCGGCCGGCCTGGTCACCCGGGCCCTGGCAGAGGTGGCAGGGCTGGAGGAGGCGGAGGTCGCCCACCGGCTGATGGGCGGTTTCGAACCCTCCCTAGAGACGATGGAGGCCCTGCTGGCGCCCCTGGAGGCCGGTGCAACCGCCCCGATCAGCCGGCCCTATCCCTTCTGCCTGGCCTCCCCTTTGGAGCCGGAGCGCCTCGCCACCACCGACCCCGGCGGCTGGCAGGTGGAGTGGAAGTGGGATGGAATCCGGGCCCAGCTGATCCGCCGCGACAGCCAGACCTTTCTCTGGAGCCGGGGCGAGGAGCTGATCAATGCCAGCTTCCCCGAACTGGAGGGGGTCGCCGCGTTGCTGGGGCAGGGCACGGTGCTGGATGGGGAGCTGACCGTCTGGCCGGCCGGGGCGAGCCAGCCCGCCGGCTTCGGCCCCCTGCAGCGGCGGCTGGGGCGGCAGAAACCCGGCGGAGCCCTGCTGCGGGAGTGTCCCGCGGCCTTCGTCGCCTACGACCTGCTGGAGCAGGGGGGCCAAGACCTGCGCCCCGAGCCCCTGGGCCGGCGCCGCGCCGCCCTGGAGGATCTGGTGCGGGGGCTGCCGGAGGCGGCCTCCACCCCCGCCGCCGGGCTCCTGCGCCTCTCCCAGGTGCTGCCGATGGGGCGCTGGGAGGAGCTGGAAACCCTGCGGCAGCAGGCCCGCTCGGTGGGCGCCGAGGGGCTGATGCTGAAAGCGCTGGATTCGGCCTACGGCGTCGGCCGGCGCCGCGGGCTGTGGTGGAAGCACAAGCTGGAGCCGATGGAGCTGGATGCGGTGCTGCTCTACGCCCAGGCCGGCAGCGGCCGCCGCGCCAACCTCCACACCGACTACACCTTCGGGCTCTGGGACGGCGAAGGCCGCCTGGTGACCTTCGCCAAGGCCTATTCGGGGCTCGACGACGGCGAGATCACCGAGCTGGACCGCTGGATCCGCCGCCACACCACCGAGCGCTTCGGTCCGGTGCGGGCCGTGGAACCGCTGCAGGTCTTCACCCTGGGCTTCGAGGGCCTGCAGCGCTCCTCCCGCCACCGCAGCGGCCTGGCCGTGCGCTTCCCCCGCATCCTGCGCTGGCGCCGCGACCGCACCGCCGAATCCGCCGATACCCTCGTCAGTGCCCTGGCCCTGCTGCAGAATCCGGCTCAGCGATCGGCTGGTCAGGGGGAGACAGCTGAGCGATAGACCGAGCGGCCATCCCCGGGCAGCAGCAGCGGCGCGGCCGGGTCAATGCGCAGGCCCAGGCTGAGCTCCGGCGGCCCGGGATCACCGCCTTCCTCCCAGCGCTCCAGGGACAGCACCCGGCCATCGGCCCCCTCGTAATCGCCGTAACGGCAGCCCGTCAGGCGCCGGTTCATCACCCGCGCGGCGGCGGTCACCGAGGCCCGGCCCGCCTCCTTGAGGTGATAGAGCTGGCCGCGGCAGCGCAGGTGCTCGGGGAAGTCGGCCGTCAGACCTTCCAGCTCGGCGGCCGGGATGTCCTCCAGCCAGCTCACCTCCAGCCAGTCGTCCTCACAGACGCTCAGCCAGCGGCCATCGGTCCCGTCCCGCAGCAGGTACTCCAGCCACTGGAAACCGTCGTCGTCGTAGAGCAGCCGGTCTTCCACCACCCAGTCACGGCCGTCGTGCTGGACGATGTCGCCGGTGGTGAGGTTGAACAGGGTGCGGGCCTGCAGCTTCGGGGCACGGCGCCGCAGGCGGGCCCGCCGCCCCAGCACCAGGGCGACGGCGGCGAGCAGCAGCAGGAGCAGGAGAAGCCAGACGGCCATCGGAGCGCTCGGGGGCCGGACCATCGAGACCGGCGGGCCCAGCTTATGGACGCCGGCGCCGGGCGCCGGTGGCGGTCCGGGTGGCGGTGACGATCAGTTCTCCCGCCAGCGGCCCTGGCGCTGGTAGTCGGCCAGCACCGGCCGGTGCAGCCGGTTCGGCAGCACCCGCTCCCCCGGCGGCAGGGCCAGGTCCCGGCTGAGGGGAAACAGGCGATCCAGCTGGCCCTGGTCGATCCAGCGGCCCTGAAAGGGGAGCACGGCCGGAGCCGGCCGCGGCGGGCCGCGGTGGGCCATCACGAAACCCCAGGGCCCGAAGCTGGGCACATCCACGCCGTAGGGGCGGGTGGTCAGCCGCAGCTCGGCCAGGGTGGCCTGGATCGAGGCCAGCACCCTGGGGCTGAAGAACGGCGTCGAGGCCTGGGTGACCAGCAGGCCGTCGGGGGCGAGCCGCCGCAGCAGGCGGCCGTAGAAGGTGACGCTGTAGAGACGCGCCAGGGCCGGCGTGGCCGGGTCGGGGAAATCGGCGATGATCACGTCGTAGGTGCCCCGCAGCTGCCGCACCCGCTCGAAGGCGTCGCCGATCACCAGCCGCGCCCGAGCGTCCTCGAGGCTGGCGCCGTTGAGGCGCCGCAGGAACGGCTGCTCCCGGGCCAGGCGCACCATGGCCGGGTCGAGCTCCAGCACATCCACCTGCCGCACCGCGGGCCAACGCAGCACCTCCCGCAGGGCCAGGCCATCGCCCGCCCCCAGGAGCAGCACCCGGACCGGCCGGCCGTGCCAGGCCATCGCCGGATGCACCAGGGCCTCGTGGTAGCGGTACTCGTCGAGGCTGGAGAACTGCAGCTGGCCGTCGAGGAACAGGCGCAGGTCGTCGCGGCGGCGGGTGAGCACGATGCGCTGGTGGCGGCTCTGGATGCGGCCCACCACCGGATCCTCGTAAAGCCCGTCCTCGATCCGGTCGCCGAGGGGAACCAGCCCCAGGCCGGCCAGGGCGACCACGGGAACGGCGACGGCGATCGAGCGGCGCCAGAGCCGCCCCACCGGGAACACGGCGACGATCACCACGCAGCTGACCAGCGGCATCAGGGCCAGCAGGCCGGCGGTGGGCAGCAGCCCCAGCCAGGGGAGCAGCACCAGGGGAAACAGCAGGGCCCCCACCAGGGCACCCAGGTAATCCAGGGCCAGCACCCTGGCCAGGGCGACACGCAGCTGCTGGCCGCACTCCAGCAGCCGGGTCAGCAGCGGCACCTCCATGCCACCGAGCGCCCCCACCAGCACGGTGAACACCACCAGGCCCAGCCACACCGGCCCCCCCAGCCGGAACAGGGCGAACAGGCCGAGGGGCGCCAGCAGGCACAGAGGCGCCAGGGCCAGTTCGACGCCAAGGAACCACTGCAGCAGGGCCAGGCCGGGGTCGGGCCCGGTGGCCAGGAACTGGCTCACCCAGGCACCCAGACCCATGGCGGCCAGGAAGGTGCCCACCACGACGCCGGTGGCCAGGGCGTGATCGCCGAGCAGATAGCTGGCCTGGGTGATCAGCATCAGCTCCAGCACCAAGCTGACGCTGGAGGAGAGGGCCGCCGCCGCCAGCAGCACCCGCACCTGAACGGGGCTGAGGGCCGGCAGGCTCCGGGCCGTCACTTGGCCGCGCCGGGTCCGCGCCCCTGGAAGCCCGACCAGTCCTGCCGGCGGGGTGTCGCCGTCACCCAGCGGCCGGAGCGGTAGCTGCCGCCGTAGCGGACGCCGCTGGAGGCGGCGGGGGTGCCCTCCTGGCCGAGGCGCCAGAGGCCGGGGCGGGTGATGGCCGCCAGGGTGCCGGCGGTGACCACCGTCACGGCCAGCACCATCACCACCGCGCGCTCATCGACCATCTCAGCGGCCCTCCGTCACGGCGTCCGGGGACAACACCGGCACCGGGCGCGGCGTCATGAGCCCGTCCTCCACGGCGAGTCGCAGCCATTCGATCTCCCAAATGTCACCGTCGGCGCGGAAGGTCTCGGGCAGCTGCACGCGGAAGCGGTGGCTGCCCGTCTCCGGCAGTCGCAGATGGATCACCTGGTGGGCCGAGAGCCAGTGGTCCCCATCGCTGGAGCGGTGGGCCACGGTCACCGTCTGCCGGTGCCGGAGGCAGGGGCGCCCCAAGGCGTCGCACACCCGCAGCTCCAGAGAAGCGGTGGCCGGGGGCTGGCCCAGGGGGGGATTGTCATGGGGCAGTTCCCAGCGGGCCACCACCCCCACCCGCACCAAGCCGGGTCCACCGGCCTCACAGCGGATCGCGGCGACGCCCTCATCGCTGCGGCGGACCCAGCGGCCCCGGGCGATGCCGTAGCAGGCCATCAGCAGCACCAGCGCCGTCGCCTGCGTCACTACGGCGGTGAACAGGAGCAGGGGGGCGTCGACGCTGTGATTGCGGATGCTGCCGCGGACCACGACCGGATTCGGCAGGGGGCGGCCCGCTTCATCGAGCAGATCGTGCAGCTGCACCGCCAGCTGGAAGCGTCCGGTGCGGCCCGGACGCATGGCCAGCGCCAGGCCCGCGTCGCCCTCCTCCCAGGTGCCGCTCTCCCCCTCCTCCGCCCAGGTGCCGCTGGCCCGCCAGCCGTCCTTGGTGAGGCTGAGCACGGTGCGGCCGCCGGCATCGAGGAGGGCCACATCCAGCTCGACGCTGCTGTTGGGGGGGATCTCGGCGGTCAACGTCAGCCGGGGGCTGCCCAGCCAGCCGTCCCGCAGCTCGAAGGGGGCACTGAGCACCCGCTGCCCCTCCGGCACCACCATCACCAGCCGCCGGGGCCACTCCAGCGCCGAGACCGCCAGCACCAGCAAAGGCAGCAGCGGCAGCAGCAGGCTGGCCAGCGGCCAGAGCAGCAGCGCCGGATCCCGCCGTCCGCCCGGGGAAGAAAGCCCCATCAGCGGGCGGCCTCCGGGCTGTCCCTACGGTGGGGCCGGCTTCGCGACGCGGGGATGGTCAAACCACTGCTCCAGATGCTGCTGATGGTCGGCTGGACCTTTCTGGGCATCATCCTCATCTATGTCGGGCTCCTGCTCTTCGATCGGCTCTCTCCGATCGATTACCGGGCCGAGATCCGCCGGGGCAACATCGCCGCCGGGGTGGTGCTGGGGGCCGTGATCCTGGCCATCGCCGCCGTGGTGGTGGCGGTGCTCTCCACCTGAGCCGTCCCCGCCCCGCCAACCCTTGACCCCTTCCCCCGCGGCGGCGCTGCGGCCGATCGAGGCCTGGTTCACCAGCCGCGGCTGGCGGCCGATGCCCTTCCAGCGCCAGTGCTGGCGGGCCTACCTGGAGGGAGCCAGCGGCCTGATCCAGGTGCCCACCGGCTCCGGCAAGACCTACGCCGCCGTGATGGGACCGATCGCGGCGATGCTGGCCGAGAACGGGGGATCCGGGCCGGAGGGCGGTCTGCGTCTGCTGGTGCTGACGCCCCTGCGGGCCCTGAGCCGGGATCTGCTGCTGGCGATCCGGGAACCGATCGAGGCCATGGGCTGGCCGTTGCGGGTGGGACTGCGCAACGGCGACACCAGCAGCCATGAGCGGGGCAAGCAGCTCAAGGCCCCGCCCCAGATCCTGATCACCACCCCCGAATCCCTCTCCCTGCTGCTGGCCGGCCCCCGGGCCGAGGCCCTGTTCGCCGACCTGGAGGCGGTGGTGATCGACGAGTGGCACGAGCTGATGGGCAGCAAGCGCGGCTCCCAGACCGAGCTCTGCCTCAGCTGGCTGCGGGGCCGGCGGCCGGCCCTGCGCACCTGGGCGATCAGCGCCACCATCGGCAACCTGGAGGAGGCGGCCCGGGCTGCGGTGGGGGTGGGCGGCGAGCCGCGGATCATCACCGCCCGGATCCGGCGGGACACCCAGATCCGCAGCCTGCTGCCCGACACGATCGACGGCTTCCCCTGGGCCGGCCACCTGGGGCTGCGCATGTACGAGGAGCTGGTGGCCGCCCTGGACCCGGCCATCTCCACCCTGCTGTTCACCAACACCCGCAACCAGGCCGAACGCTGGCACCAGTGCCTGCGCTTCGCCTGCCCGGAGATGGACGGCGCCCTGGCCCTGCACCACAGCGCCATCGACCGGGCCCAGCGCGAGGCCATCGAAGCGGGGGTGAAGGCCGCGGAGATCCGCTGGGTGGTCTGCACCAGCTCCCTGGATCTGGGGGTCGACTTCCAGCCGGTGGAGCGGGTGGTGCAGATCGGCAGCGCCAAGAACCTGGCCCGGCTGCTGCAGCGGGCGGGCCGCTCGGCCCACCAGCCCGGTGGCACGGCCCAGGTGCTGTTCATGCCCACCAACGCCCTGGAGCTGCTCGAGGTGTCGGCGATGCGCAGGGGGCTGGGGGAGGGGCTGGTGGAGCACCGCCGCCCGCCGCAGGAGCCCCTTGATGTGCTGATCCAGCACCTGGTGAGCCTCGCCTGCGGACCGGGCTTCGAGCCCGAGGCCACCCTCGCGGCTGTGCGGCGCACCTGGAGCTACCGCCACCTGGAGCGCAGCCGCTGGGACTGGTGTCTGCGCTTCCTGGAGGAGGGGGGCGACTGCCTGGGGGCCTACCCGCGCTACCGGAAACTGGAGCGGGACCCGGCCGGGGCGGCGGCGGACGGCACCTGGCACTACGTGGTGCGGGAATCGGCTGTCGCCCGCCTGCACCGCCTCAACATCGGCACCATCAGCGCCGACCGCGCCGTGACCGTGCGCTTCGTGCGCGGCGCCGTGCTGGGCCATGTGGAGGAAGCCTTCATCGGCCGGCTCAAGCCGGGGGACGTCTTCTTCTTCGCCGGGCGCCAGCTGGAGTTCGTGCGGCTGCGGGAGATGACGGCGATGGTGAAGGCCACCACGCGCCGCAGCGCCACGGTGCCCGCCTGGGGCGGCGGCCAGATGGCCCTCTCCGACCTGCTCAGCGCCCATCTGCGCCGGGAGGTCGACCGCTGCGCCCGCGCCTTGGAGGGCGAGGCTGGTTTCAGCCTCGACACCGCCGAGCTGCGGGCCCTGGAGCCGCTGCTGGAGCGTCAGGTGCAGCTCTCCGCCCTGCCCCGGACGCACCAGTTCCTGGTGGAGCTGTGCCACACCCGGGAGGGCAGCCATCTCTACGCCTATCCCTTCGAGGGCCGTTTCGTGCACGAGGGCCTGGGATTCCTGTGGTCGTGGCGGCTGGCCCGGCACCGGAGCGGCACCTTCACGGTGTCGGTGAATGACTACGGCTTCGAGCTGCTCGCCCCCCGCGGCTACCCCTTCGAGGAGCTGCTCGGGGAGCACGCCGAGAGCCTCCTGGATCCCGCCGGGCTGCTGGAGGACCTGGAGCAAGCCGTGAACCTCTCGGAGCTGTGCCGCCGCCGCTTCCGCTCCATCGCCCAGGTGAGCGGCCTGGTGCTCAACGGCTACCCCGGCCAGGCCCGCTCCAGCGGCCAGCTGCAGATCAGCGCCGCCCTGCTCTTCGATGTCTTCCAGCGCCATGAGCCCGGCAATCTGCTGCTGGACCAGGCCCGCGGCGAGGTGCTGGAGGAGCAGCTCGATCTCGGTCGGTTGATCGGCACCCTGCAGCGGCTGCAGGGGAGCGAGTGGCTGGAGCGGCACCCGCCCCGCCCCGGGCCCATGGCCTTCCCGCTGCTGGCGGAGCGGCTCAACAACCGGATGAGCAACGAATCGCTGCTGGAGCGCCTGGAGCGGCTGCGCCAGCAGGCCTGTCGGGCCGAGGGGCTCTGAACAGCCGGATGCGGGCCAGGGCGGGGGGAAAGACGGAGGGGGTGGGATTCGAACCCACGGAATCTTGCGATTCGCCGGTTTTCAAGACCGGAGCCATCAACCACTCGACCACCCCTCCAGGCTGGACGGCCTGCCGACCATGTCGGAAGCCCCGCCATGCTCCCATGGAGGGGCGGGGCCTAGAGCCGGCTGGGCAGCCCCTTGCAGCCACCGGGGATGGTCTGCCGGGAGCGCACACCGCTCCAGGCCGCCAGGTAGGTCCGGCTGGACGGATCCAGCTGGCGCACCCCCGAGAGGTTGACGTTCTCCACCAGGGCACCGGTGCCGGCACCGCCGACGTGGTCCGGTGGCTGCTGGGCCTGGGGCGGGGTGGCCTCCAGGGGGTCGCCGTAGAAGAAGCGGGTGCCCTGCAGACAGGCCCCCTGCAGGTTGGCGCCCGCCAGATTCACGCCCGAGAGGTTCGCCTCGGCCAGATCAGCGCCGGAGAGGTCGGCGCCCGAGAGGTCGGCCCCGTTGAAATCGATGGCCCGCAGGTCGGTGCCGGCGAGGTCGGCCCCCCGCAGCATGCTCTGCAGGCGGATCACCGGGACGCCCCGCGGCCGGTCCTCCTCGTAGCTGCCCTCACCGTCAAGGATGGCGCGCCCCAGCCGCTGGTCGCGGCGCAGGGGCGTCAGCAGCCGGGCGTGGGAGAGAAACCGCAGGATGCGGGCCTTGCCGTCGCCATCGATGCTGCTCAGCACGGCGGCCAGGCGACCCTCCGCCAGCATCCGCTCCAGGGGCCAGTCCTCCAGCAGCCCCTCCTCGTCGCTGATGAGCTCGGAGATGCCGTGGATGAAGCTGTCGATGGTCTGGGCCTGGGTGATGCGGTTCTGCTGGGTGGTGAGCCGCTGATCCACCATCACCTGGCGCCAGGCGATCATCAGGGCCACCAGGGCCACGAGGATCTGGCCGATGGCCCCGATCACCCCTTCCCCGAAGGCGCCGATCGCCTCCCAGTCACCGTTGCGGTAGATCGCCAGCAGCGGGTCGAGCCAGCCCAGGGCCAGGGGGATCGCCAGCAGGGCGAGAACCAGGGACACCAGCGCCAGCAGGCGGACGGTGGGGGGTTCCTCCAGCTGGCGGGCCAGGAGCTGCCAGAGGGGCGGCAGCAACTGGCGCAGGGCCAGGGCGACAACCAGCAGGGCCGCCGGCAGCGCCAGCCAGGCCAGACCCAGGATGAGGGCCGCCTGGAGCACCAGGAGCGTGAGCAGCAGCTGCAGGCCGGCTCCATGGCGCAGACGGGTCCAGGCACCACCCGAGCGCAGGGCAGGGGGCGGGGCGGTGGCGGCGGTGAGCGGACGGTCGTCCGGCTTCGTGCTCATGGGACGGGGCTGCCCTGGAAGAAGAACCCGGCCGCCAGGATGGCGTAGGCCGCCAGCAGCAGCACCCCCTCCAGCCAGTCCGAGCGTCCGTCGAGGCTGACCAGGTTGCTCACCAGCACCGCGGTCGCCACGGCCACCACCTCATAGACGTTGAAGCTGAGGTCGAGGGGGTGACCGAGCAGGGGAGCGACCAGCAGCAGCACCGGCACCACCAGCAGCCCCACCAGCAGGGTGGAGCCCAGGGCCACCGACACCGCCAGATCCATCTTGTCCTTGCGGGCCATGGACACCGCGGTGAGATATTCCGCCGCGCCGCCCAGCAGGGGAAGCAGCACCACGCCGGTGAACAGGGCCGAGAGGCCAAGGGACTCGGTGACGGTCTCCACCACCCCGACGAACAGCTCGGAGGCGTAGGCCAGGCCGACGGTCGCCGCCAGCAGCACGGCGACCCAGGGGAGCAGGGGCGGCTTGGTGCCGCCGCCCTCGCCGTGGGCCTCCTCTCCCTCCACGCCCAGGTCAGCCTCGGCCACGGCGTAGAGGGTGCGGTGGGTTTTCAGGGAAAACAGCAGGGTGAGGGCGTAGACCGCCAGCAGCACCCAGGCCACGAAAAGGGAGAAGGATTCAGCGGCGCCCGCATCGAGGCCACCGGCGCCGTCACCCACCATGCCCCGCAGGCTCGGGATCAGGATCGCCAGGACGGCCAGGGTCATGGCCGAGCCGTTCACCCTGGCCACCACCGGCTGGAAACGCTGCTCGCTGCGGCCGATCCCACCGACCAGCATCGACAGGCCGAGGGCCAGCAGCAGATTGGCCATGACCGTGCCCGTGATGCTCGCCTTGACGATGTCCACCAGGCCCGCCCGCAGGGCCGCCAGGGCGATGATCAGTTCGGTGGCATTGCCGAACAGGGCATTGAGCAGGGCCCCGAGCGAAGGCCCGAGGGTGAGGGAGAGCTCCTCGGTGGCGGTGCTGAGCAGGATCGCCAGCGGAATGATCGAGAGGATCGAGGTGACGAAGACGATCCCATCCCCCCAGTGGAGCCGGTCCGCCACCGCAGCCACCGGCAGCATCGCCAGCAGGCCGGTGGCGATGCGCAGGCGAGGGGGCATGAAGGGAGAAAGACGGTGACCCATTGTGACCGACTGTTGATGCCCGGGGCCATGGCCGGACGTGGTGAAATCGCCATGGCAGCGGGGTGGGCCGGGCCCCACGCGGGGCGGGGTCGTGATGAAGGCGGCGCGACAGGGATGTTCGGCTCAGAATGGCCGCAGCAGCATGCTCCGGATTGCCCGACACCCTGCAGGCCAGCTTGGGTCCGAAGAACCCTCAGCCCATGAACGTCCCTGTCCAGCGGCCCGATGGCGGCAGGCCGAGGCAGCGCTTCGGGCTGCGCTTCGGGCCCCGGAAATCACGAGGAGGACAGCATCCGGCACGACAACCGGTGGCATCGATTCAGCAGGTCTTCACGCTGATCGCGATTGTCAATGGGCTTGTTCTCCTGTACCTGGTGATCGCCGCCATCCAGGTGCTGAAGGTTCCTGGTGGCCGGTCAGCAGAGATCTACGTCTCCCTGATTCTGACCCTGCTGCTGGTCATCCTGGCGATCATCTCGTATCAGATCATCGCCAGGCGCATCATCCTGCCCATCGCCCGACTGGTCAGGGAAGCCAGTGCGATCGAGAGCGACGACATGAGCAGTCTGCTGACGATCCGGAGCAACGACGAGATCTCCCGGCTGGCGCAGGCCTTCAACGTGGTGCTCACCAAGATGCGGCAGGCCCTGATCGCCGGTGAGGCCAGCAACCGGCAACTGCTGGAGGCGAACCGCCAGATCGAGTCCTCCATCAACTATGCGGGCCTGCTGCAGCGCTCGATCCTGCCGGACCGCCAGCTGCAGGAAACCTTCGGCAACGACTATTTCATCCTCTGGCTGCCGCGCGACACGGTTGGTGGCGACTACTACATCTTCCACTCGGAAGGCGGGCACTGCCTGGCCGGTGTGGCCGACTGCGCCGGCCACGGCGTTTCCGGGGCAATGATGACGATGCTTGCCAGGGCAGGCATCGATCGTTCGATCATGGAGGTGGGCATCACCTCACCGGCGGCCATCCTGAGCTGCACCGACACCGCGATGCGCACCCTGCTGCATGGCGCCAGGATGAGCAAGTCCATCGCCACCAGCATGGACATCGGGCTGGTTCGCCTTGACTTCGAAGCCAGGACACTTAGATTCTCTGGTGCAAAGATCAGTCTCTATTGGAGTGATGGGCAAACCATGCACATGCTCAGGGGAGACCATCGGGCCATCTGCGACCAACGGGTCGGCTCCTACACGGACCACGACATTCCGTTGCAGCCGACTGCACCTACTACCTCACCACCGACGGCCTGCTGGACCAGTCAGGCGGTGACAACGGCTTTTCCCTCGGCACCCAGCAATTCAAGGAATGGCTGATCGGACTGGCCCGCCAGCCGCTGGAGCAGCAGCGTCAGGCCCTGGCCGATGCCCTTGAACAGTTCCGCGGCAGTCATCCCCAGCGGGATGACATCACGATCCTTTCCTTCCGTTTCTCCTAGAGGACCGACTGATGTCCTATGCGACCATGCTCAGCGAACGATTCTCCTGGCGCGCCATCGCCGCGCAAGAGCGCCTCTCGGAGTTGAAGCGATGACGATCACCACCACCAGTCTGATGTCTCTGAGGGAGTTCTTCAGTGACTATCGGATTCTCATCTGCTTCAATGGCCCCATCTCCACCACGCTGATCGGCGAGATTGGATCCGCACTCAAGGAACACATCGAATCCAATCACGCGCCTGAACTGGAAGTCATGGATGTGTTCAGTGTGTATATCGAAATGAGTCAGAATATCAGGAATTACGCCACCAGCCATGGCTTCAGCGATGCCGAGTCCTCCGCCACGGTCGTGATCGCGGCCGCCGAGGCTGGCCATTACGCCGTCTGTGCAGGTAACCTCGTTGAGATGGAGGATGGAAAGGCCCTGCTGAAGCGGATCCACGAACTCGCCGCCTGTGACAAGCCCCAGCTGAAGGCGCTCTACAAACAGCAGTTGCGCCAGCCCCACTCCCAGACCCCGGGCCAGGGCGCCGGCCTGGGTCTCATTGAGATTGCCAGGCGCTCAAGCCAACCCATGGAGGCCTCCCTTGACCCCCTTGAGCCCGGTCGCGCTTTCTTCAGCCTTCGGGCCATCATCTGATCCCATGACCAGCAGCGAAGAACTGAACCTGTCCGTACCGGGCTCCCAGTCCAGCCCTTCGATCCGTGCGGACTGGAAGGCGGGTGTCGTGGTGATGAGCGGTGAGTCCTATCCTGAGAATTCCTTTGAGCTCTACGACCAGCTGATCCAGTGGATTGAGTCCTATCTCACCACCGCCAACCACTCACTGACTCTCGAGCTGCATCTCAACTATCTGAACACCAGCAGCATCCGCTTCATGATCGACATCTTTGATCTGCTGCAGACGGCGTTTGATGAGGGCAAGGAAGTGCTGGTGCAGTGGATGTTTGATGACCGAAACCCTCGCTCCGCCGAGCTGGGCTCCGAATTCAAGGAAGACTACACCTTTCCTTTTCTGATCCTTTCCATCAACGCCTGACATGCCAGAGACTTCCGGCCCCAAATCTGACGATCAGCTGGAACAGGAAGTCATGGCCGTCCTGGCAGATCAGCGTTACGACAATGATCCGGTCCGGAACCTGCTGGCCAGATTGTGGCACCGCATCGAAGAGCAGGTAGACCGCCTTGAGCGGGTTGCCGATATCTCCGATCTCTACCAATCCCACGTTCTGGAGAGCAACCGCAGCCTCACGAATCGCTACGAGAAGCAGCTGCGCCAGATCAAGCGGGTGGTGCGCATCTCTGACCTCTATCAGGCCTCACTGAAAGAGGTGAATCTCACCCTGTTCGAGGCTTCCACCCACGATCCCCTGACAGGGATCTCCAATCGTCGCTTCATGGCGGAGCGCTGCCTGGAGGAGGATCAGCGGGCCAGCAGGCATGGCTCCACCTATTCGATGATCATCCTCGATGTTGACCACTTCAAACTGATCAACGACGACTATGGGCATGCCACCGGCGATCTGATGCTGGTGGATTTCGTCAAGGCGCTTTCCGGCAGCCTCCGCCACTACGACATCATCGCCCGCTGGGGTGGGGAAGAGTTCCTGGCCCTGCTGATCGATGCCGATCTGGCCACGGCCGAAGGGGTGGCCAAGCGGATGCTGGCCAACATCCGCAGCATGCGCGTGTCCATCGACGACATGGAGCTGAAGCTCACCGCCAGCATGGGCCTGACCGAGCACAAGGCCGACGAGAACTACGACGCCACCTTCCGCCGCGCCGACAAGGCCCTGCTGATGGCCAAGAACAGTGGTCGCGATCGCCTCGTCGTGATTGATCCCGGCGACCCCCTCGGCCATCGGGAAATCAGCACCCTGGCGGCGACGGAGTAGGGGCCACCCACCCAAGCCAGCTCAGCGAATGAGCCGGCGGCCGCAGGGCCGCCGGCGAGGGCTCAGGCCTCAGGCTTGGCCAGCGGCAGCAGACACTTGTCGGAATCGCAGCCGGCCGGGCCGGCTTCGATCAGCTCGCCGCCGTCGTACTTCTGCAGGGCCAGGAAGAAATCGCCGCACACACGCCGCTGTTCGACCTCGCCCACCATCCGGGTGTAGGTGGCCTGATCGATCGGCTCGAAGGGCAGCCGCGGGAAGGTGGCGTTGGCATCGAAGCGGGCCAGGAGTGCGGCCGAGATGTAACCCTCCCCGTTCTCGATGGCGTGGTGGATCGCGGCGGCCAGGGGCTCGATCTCATGCTCACGGAATTCCACCGTCGCCGAGGTGTTGTGGGTGGTGTAGTAGCGCTGCACCTGCATGTAGAAATCGAACTGGGCCAGGGCGGAGAAGTTGTTGATTTCCACCCGGTCGGCCCCGGGCAGGTTGGCCCAGCTCACCTCGGTGGGGATCTCCACCAGCCATTCGGTGCAGCGCGGATCGAAGGGATCATTCAGCAGCCGCCCCTGCTCGTCCTTGTCGGACTGGGAGGGAACGATCGCGTAGCCGTACTCCATGCAGGCCAGGGCCACCGGATCGTTCTTGCGGAAGGTGATGCGGCGGATGAAGCGTTGGGCCTTGGGGGGATGCCAGCCGGGGCTGGCGCCGGTGAGCAGGCTCTTGGTGCCGGCCGGCTGGACGGTGGTGCAGCGATTGGGACGGCGCATGCCATGGCGGTCGCAGTAGTCCCATACCGCCTCGTGCACCCAGTCCTTCCAGCGGGACAGGTAGGCCGCCTCCTGCTGGCGGAACGCCCGGCCCTCCTCGCTGTCGGGACGGCCCGCCTCCCACCACTGCAGCCAGGGGGTGCCGAAGGCGTGGACGAAGAAGTCGAACAGGCCCGTGAAGCTGACCCCCACGATCGGGTCCCAGGCCCGGCTGCGGCGATAGCGCTCGACCTCGAAGCGGTGGTTCAGCAGGCAGGCCACCGCCAGACCGCCGGCCTTGAAGGCATCCTCCTGGGCCTGGTGGTCGGCGGGGTCGATCCGGTTGAGATGGATTTCCGCCAGGTTGCAGTGGAAATCGGCACCGAGAATTTCACCGCAGGGGTTGAGGCCGTAGCGACAGAGTCGGTGTTCAAGCTCGTCGGCGCCGATCTCGGGGTGGTGCAGCTGCAGCCAGCGGCCGGCTTCCTCCCGCCCCTGGTCGCAGTAGATGCCGATGAACTCGGTGCGCAGCTCCGGGGTGGTCAGCAGGTCGGCGTTGGAGCGGGCGATGGCCTCGGGGGCGAACTGGATGGCCCCCTCGCCCGACTGGAACTGCTTGGTGACCGCTTCCAGCACCACCTCGCGGCTGGGACGCACGTGAAACACGCGCGTGTGGTTGGCCATGCGCAGGGCGTCCCGCTCGGGGTCGATGCGCCAGTTGCCCTGGTCGTCCTGCTGCCACAGGTTTTCCTTGGCACCGAGGGCGGAATCGTCATCGGCACAGAACTGGCGCATGCCGGCGCTGCGGCGGATGTTGCCGGCCACGATCGTGACCGCCGCCTCATCGATCAGCAGGCAGCACTCCACCGAGGTGAGCTGGCGGCCCCTGGCCTTGTTGAGGATCTGGGCGACGCGGCCGTAGAGATCCTTCAGCTTGACCGGATTGGCCATGCCTCCGAAGCCCTTGAGGGTTTCCCCCACCGGCCGCACGTCCGAGAGGTCGACCGAGACATGAACAGGACCGTCAAAGCGCTCGTCGCTGCAGAGGTTGAGCAGCAGCCGGTAGCTCTCCACCCAGCCGGCCCGGGTGTCGCCGACCCTGACGCTGACGTGATGGCCATCGATCACGTGGCTGGTCTGCTGCTGGCGGGAGCCGATCGGGGTGAGGCCGATGTCGGTGACGCCATCGATGACGAGGGTGTTGCGGATCTTTGGCAGCCGGCTGATCAGATGGGGCTCGATGATGGCGCCGGTGCCGCAGCCCATCATCGCCAGATCCATCATCAGGGCGAAGGCTTCCCAGTCCACCAGGTTGGTGGAGGTGCAGTTGTAGGCGCCGGAGAAGTTCTCGGATTGCTCGATCCATTCGGTGCCGCCGATCCACAGCCAGCGGCCGGAGGGGAGGGCCATCTGGTGGCGCTGCATGCGCCGGATCAGCTCCACCTCGGAGGCGTCGAGGGAGCCCAGGACCCGCAGGCCCTCCAGGTTGCGCTCAGCCACCTCGTGCCAGCTCTCCCGACCACCGCTCGCGGTCTTGCGGCTGTAGGTGCGATAGAAGACCGGATAGGCCGCCGGAGCGGTGACCGGGAAATCCGCCGCCGGCGCTGGGATCGCGTCGCTGCCGGCAGAGGTCGCCCCGGCAGACGCTGCCCCGGCAGACGTTGCCCCGGCAGTGGTCGCCGCCGTGTCGGGGGTGGCTGGACGGGCGGCGGAGATGGTCACGGTGGGTACGGCCGGATCGTGTTGCGCACCATAACGCCACCGGTAGGGTCTGCAACGCCCCGACCCCACCAGCCACGGTGCCTTTGGCGCCCGAACGCGATGCTGGAGCCATGGAGCGGATCTGCGAACCGGAGCTGATGGACGAGCCGCTGCAGGCCGAGGCCTACGCGGCGGCGGATTTCTCCAGCGGTGACCTTGCCGTGCTGGAGCGGATCGCGGCCCTCCCCGCCCTGCGGGGGAGCGGCGACGGGGAGGGCCTGAACGTCGTGGATCTGGGCTGCGGACCGGGCAACATCACCTTCCTTGTGGCGCGGCGCTGGCCAGAGGCCCGGGTGCTGGGCATCGACGGATCGGCCGCCATGCTGGCCATCGCCGAGCGGCGGCGGCTGGCGCAGCCGGCCGCCCACCGCCAGGTGCGCTTCCAGCGGCTGGTGCTGCCCAGCCCCCAGCTGGCGGGCCCCTGCAGCGCCGTGGTCAGCAACAGCCTGCTGCACCATCTCCATGATCCGGGCGTGTTCTGGGGAGCCGTGAAGCAGCTCTCGGGTCCGGACACCAGCCTCTACGTGAGGGATCTGCGCCGGCCGGCGAACGCCGCCGACCTCGAGGCCCTGGTGGCCCGCCACGCCGGCGCCGCGCCGGAGGTGCTGCGGCGGGACTATGCCCATTCCCTGCGGGCGGCCTTCACCGCCGCCGAGGTGATCGAGCAGCTGGAGGCCGCCGGGCTGGGGGGGCTTCAGGTGCGGGAGGTGGACGACCGGTATCTGGAGATCCAGGGCCACGGCCTGCCTGGCAGGCTGGCCCCATGACCAGCCGACCCCCCTCCGTCCCCGTTCCGGACACCGACGCCGCGGCACTGGCGGCGGCGGTGAGCCGGCGCCGCAATTTCGCGATCATTTCCCACCCCGATGCGGGCAAGACGACCCTCACCGAGAAGCTGCTGCTCTACGGCGGGGCCATCCAGCAGGCCGGGGCGGTGAAGGCCAAGGGGGAGCAGCGCAAGGTGACCTCCGACTGGATGGAGCTGGAGAAGCAGCGCGGCATCTCGATCACCTCCACCGTGCTCCAGTTCGACTACGCCGGCAGCACGATCAACCTGCTCGACACCCCCGGCCACCAGGACTTCTCGGAGGACACGTACCGGACCCTGGCCGCCGCCGACAACGCCGTGATGCTGGTGGACGCGGCCAAGGGTCTGGAGCCCCAGACCCGCAAGCTGTTCGAGGTCTGCCGGATGCGGCGGATCCCCATCTTCACCTTCATCAACAAGATGGACCGGCCGGGGCGCGAACCCCTGGAGCTGATCGACGAGATCGAACAGGAGCTGGGGCTGGCCTGCTGGCCGGTGAACTGGCCGATCGGCAGCGGCGACCGCTTCCGCGGCGTCATCGACCGGCGCTCCCAGGATCTGCTGCTGTTCGAGCGGGCCGAGCGGGGCCGCCAGAGCCTGGAGCGGCGCCTGGCCCCCGGCGATCCCGATCGGGCCGGGCTCGTGGAGGCGGAGCTGCTGGAGCTGGCCCAGGAGGAACTGGAGCTGGTGGAGGGGGCCGGGGCGGCGCTGGATCTGGAGCGGGTGCACGCCGGTGAGCTGAGCCCGGTGTTCTTCGGCTCGGCGATGACCAATTTCGGGGTGCGCCCCTTCCTGGATGCCTTCCTGGAGCTGGCCCAGCCGCCGGTGGCCCGGGAGAGCGACCAGGGACCGGTGGATCCGCTGCGACCGGAGTTCAGCGGCTTCGTGTTCAAGCTCCAGGCCAACATGGACCCCCGCCATCGCGACCGCGTCGCCTTTGTGCGGGTGTGCAGCGGCCGCTTCGAGAAGGACATGAACGTGCGCCACGCCCGCAGCGGCCGCACCATCCGCCTGTCCCGCCCCCAGAAGCTGTTCGGCCAGGACCGGGAGGTGGTGGAGGACGCCTACCCCGGTGATGTGATCGGCCTCAACAACCCCGGCATGTTCGCCATCGGCGACACCCTCTACACCGGTTCGCGGGTGGAATACGAGGGGATTCCCTGCTTCAGCCCGGAGATCTTCGCCTGGCTGCGCAATCCCAACCCCTCGGCCTTCAAGAGTTTCCGCAAGGGGGTCAACGAGCTGCGGGAGGAGGGGGCCGTCCAGGTGCTCTATGACACGGATCCCAGCAAACGGGACCCGATCCTGGCGGCGGTGGGCCAGCTGCAGCTGGAGGTGGTGCAGTACCGGCTGGAGAACGAGTACGGCGTCACCAGCCGGCTCGAACCGCTGGAATTCAGCGTCGCCCGCTGGGTGAGCGGCGGCTGGCCGGCCCTGGAACGGGTCGGCCGCCTGTTCAACTGCAAGACGGTCCGCGACGCCTGGGACCGGCCGGTTCTGCTGTTCCGCAACGACTGGAATCTGCACCAGCTGCAGGAGGACCATCCCGAGCTGGAGCTGCACGGGGTGGCGCCGGTGGTGAGCGGGGTGGAGCCGATCGCCCTCTGAACCCGGGGCGCCGTTGGGGTCGGTGCGGGGGAAACCCCTCCCTCGCGCAACCCCGGCGGAGGGGGCAGAATGAAGCAACAAATCGTCACGCCGCAACGGACGGTCACTGCGATGCCTCGATCCGTGACGCCATTCCCGCTCTGGCTTGTGCGTCCCCGCAGCGACGGGGGCAGTGATTACGTCAGCTTCCAGCCCTCCCAGGGGGCCGTGGAGATGCGGGAAGGCAGCCACCTGCCCCCCCAGATGCCCCTGCTCAAGCGGCGCCGGTCCCTGGCCATCGAGGAGGCCGAGGCCTGCCGTCGCCGTCTGCAACAGGAAGCCGGATATCACCGCAGTGAACCGCTTTTTTAGCCTTGGCTCGATACGCTCGTTGGTATGAACCAAGGATCCGACCTGCCCCATCCGGGCCCTGACGCCTCCGATCCGTACGAGCGGCTGGGTGTCGCCCCGGATGCCTCCTTCGACACGGTCCAGGAGGCCAAGCTGGCTCGGCTCCAGGAGGCCGGCGAAGATCCGATGGTGCGCTCCCGCATCGAGGCCGCCTACGACGCCGTGCTGATGGATCGGCTCAAGGAGCGTCAGCAGGGGCGGGTCAGCAGCGCCGCCCGTTCCGCCTCCCAGCGGGAGCAGGCCTCACCACCCCCGAGCCGGCCCGCCCTTTCGGCCCTGCCGAGCCTGCCCCAGCTTCCCCCCTCGCGACTGCCGCGCCCGAGCTTCTCCCTGCCCCGTCTGCAGCTGGCCAGCGGCCGCGATCTCTGGCTTCCCCTGGCGGCCGACGGGGTGCTGCTGGTGCTGCTGGTGCTGATGCCCGGCGCCGCCCCTGAGCTGCTCACGGCCCTGGCCACGGGCGTCACCCTGCTCAACCTGCAGCGGCGCAACGGACGCTTTCTGGCGGCGGTGGGCTGGTCCTTCGCCCTCCTCTGCGTGGGTCTGGTCCTCGGAGGCCTGCTGGCCGGTGGGCTGGGGCCCTCCCTGAGCTCGGCCCTGCCGGTCTCCACCCTCCAGCTGCAGAGCATTCCCGCCATCCTGCTGCTGCTGCTCGGAGCCCTCCTAATCGCCTGAGCCCTGCTCAGGCCAGGTCTTCACGCCACAGCGGCCAGCTCGTTGATCAGCTCCTGCAGTTCCTCGGCCCCCACCCGGTAGACCTCACTGCAGAAATGGCAGGTCAGTTCCGCCTGGCCGTCCTCGCTGAGCATGGCGCTCAGTTCATCGCGGCCCAGAAGCCGCAGGGCGCTGACGCTGCGGTGGCGGCTGCAGGGGCAGTGGAAGCGCACCGGCTGCTCGATCGGAGCCGCCTCCAGGGGCTGGGGATCGAGATCCGGAAAGATGTCCTCGAACAGGGCATGAAGCTGGTGGGCATTGGCGGCGAGCCGCTCGCTGAAACCGGTGATCTCCCGGCAACGCTCCTCCAGCAGGGCCACCAGGGCCGGCTCCCGCGCCGCCTTCGGCAGCACCTGCACCAGCACCCCACCGGCGCAGCGCACCCCGGAACTGTCGATCGTCTCCCCCACGAACAGGGCCGAGGGGGTCTGCTCGGAATGCAACAGGTAGGAGGCCACGTCCTCACCGATCCCGCCGCTCACCAGCTCCACGGTGCTGCTGAAGGGTTCGCCCTGGCCCCGGTCCCGCACCACGTGCAGGTAGCCGGTGCCGGTGGCGCGGCGGAAGTCGAAGCGGTGGCCGCCGTCCGCGTCGGGGAGCAGATCGAGCTCCAGGTCGGGGCGGCCCACGTAACCCCGCACGCTGCCGTCCCGGCCCGCATCCACCATCAGGCCCCGCAGGGGTCCGTCGGACTGGATGCGCAGGTTCACACGCCCATGGGCCACCTTCATCGAGCTGGCCAGCAGCAGGGCCGCCGTCATGGCACGGCCCAGCAGGGCGGTGGTGAGAAAGGAGAGCCCGTGGCGTTCCCGGGCCACGCGGCTGGCCGCGGTGGTGGTGACCGCGACCATGCGGATGCCGCCGCCGGCGCCGGTGGCCCTCAGCAGGCTGTCCCCCATGAACTGAGCCCCCATGAACTGGCCTCCCATGAACCGATCCCCCACCATCAGCAGGTCATCGTAAGGAGGCGGATCGGGGCGCCTCCAGGGGCCCCAGGGCGCCGGCCTCCAGCCGCCAGCCGTGGTCGATCACACCCCGGAACAGCTCGGGTTCGTGGGTCACCACCAGCAGGGCCCGCTCCCGGGCCAGGTCGGCCAGCAGCTGCAGCACCTCCTCCCGCACGGTCCAGTCGAGGCCGGCGGTGGGTTCATCGAGCAGCAGCACCCGGGCATCCCGCACCAGCTGCACCGCCAGCGCCAGGCGCCGCTGCTGACCGCCGCTGAGCCGCTCGGGAGCCTGCTGCAGGGAGAGGTGGCCGAGACCCACCTGCTCCAGCACCGCCTCAGCCTTCTCGGCGGTGAGCCGCCGCTGGCCCAGCTTCAGCTCCTGGCCAACCGTCAGGCCGAGGAAATGGCGTTCCGGGAACTGGAACACCAGGCCGCACAGCCAGCGGCGCTGGCGGCTGTTGAGGGCCTCCCCCTGCCAGAGGATGCGGCCGGCATCGGCTTCGGCCAGGCCGCAGAGCACCTCCAGCAGGGTGGTCTTGCCGCTGCCGCTGCGGCCGGCCACCAGGGCCGGGGCTCCCACCGCCAGCTGCAGCGACACGTCACGCAGCACCGGCGCGGCCGCCGTGGCCGGGTGATAGCGCAGACCGATGACGTCGAGCATCCCACCAGCATGCCGTCCGGCGCTGCGGCGCCGGCGCCCGGGAACGTGTTGGATGGGGGGACACGCGCGCCGTCTCCCCTTCTCCATGGATGTCCGATTTCGCGAGGTGGATCCGTTCAACTGCTGGATCTGGCTGCGCTTCGCCGACCAGCCCGGCGGGTCCGAGCGGGGCTACGTCGAAACGGCCTTCGACAGCTGGTTCTTCCTCGGCAAGCTGGGCGGCTTCAATGCCGAGAACCTGCAGACCCACGAGGGGGGTGTGGACCTGGGCTGGCTCCCCTACGACACCGAATCCGCCGAACGCTGTCTCCCCGCCCTGATGCACAACATGGGGCCGATGGAGTACCAGGACGACTGGGCCCGCTGCTGGGTCGACCTGGGCACCAGCGATGCCCTGGCCCTCGATGTGCTGATCAACGCCCTGCGCCAGCTGGACAACGACGTTCTCGAGATCACCGAACTGGTGATCGGCGGCCTCAACGAGGACTGGCCGATTGACGAGGAGCCCGAGAGCCCGTTCACCGGAGACTGATGGGGCGGGAGCTGCGCCGGCTGCTGATCACCCCGGAGCGGATCGCCGCCCTGGCGGCCGGGGGCCCGGAGCTGGCCAAGCTGGCCCTGGAGCCTCCGGAACGCCACTACCTGGAACGGGTGCTGCGCTACCGCCCCGGCGACCGGCTGGCGCTGGTCGACGGTGTCGGCGGACTCTGGACGGCGGTGCTCGACCCCGAGAGGGGCCTGCGGCTGGAGCAGGCCCCCGAGGCGCCGCTGCTTCGGGAAGCCCAGCCAGGACCGCCCCTGGAGCTCGCCATGGCCGTGCCGCGGCGGGAGGCGGATCTGGTCTGGCGCATGGCCACCGAACTGGGGGCCGACCGGCTTCAGCCCCTGCTGGCCGAGCGTGGCGCCCCTGGTGAGCGCTGTCCCCTCGAGCGCTGGCAGGGGATCGTGCGGGAGGCCACCGAGCAGTGCGAACGGCTGTGGCATCCGGTGCTGGCATCTCCCCAGCCGGCCCGGGAGTGGCTGAGCCGGCCCTCGCCCGGGATCAGCCTGCTGGCCACCACCCGGCGGGAGGGGCTGCCCCTCTGCAGCCAAAGGCTGCGGGAACTGCTGGACGGGGCGGGCGAGGGCGCGAGCGACACGGAACCAGCGGCCGGCCTCCGGCTGGCGATCGGTCCGGAAGGGGGCTGGAGCCCCCAGGAGGAGGAACGGGCCGAAGCCTCCGGCTGGCAGCCGGTGAGCCTGGGGCCAACCATCCTGCGCACGGCGACTGCCGCGGTGGCCGGCCTGGCCCTGCTGGCCGACTGGCGAGCGCTCAGGAGCGCATCATGCCGGCCGCCATCTCCTTGAACACGCCCAGGTTCGCCCCGGGGGTGCGGCGCTTCATCGGGGTGGCGCCCCCGGCGGTGACGCAGTCGGGGGCGAAGGTGGCCAACGAGGGTGCCGGCCGCAGCGCCTCGGCGGCGGCCAGTTCGGCCGCGATCGCCTCGGCGGTGGTCAGACCCGAAACGGGCTGAGGGGTGCCCTCAGCCGCCGCCGGGGCTGCAGACGCCGCAGGCTTGGCTTCGGCAGGCTGGGGGGCGGCTTTGGCCGCTGGCTTGGCTTCGGCCTTGGGGGGGGCCACCACGGCCGGGGGCTGATTGCCTTCGCCGCCACCCAGATCGAGGAAGAACTTGGGTCGTTTGAAGACCATTCGGAGCACCGCCGGATGCAGCGATTATCCGCCGAAGCCGGCGCCCCGCAGCGCCTGGCTTAGATCTGTGCAACACAACCGGGCCCCCGCCATGCTGCCGCTGCCGCCCCAGGACCTCCTCCACTGGCTGGCGGCCCTGGCGATCAACGGGCTGCTGATCGGCCTGGCCCAGCGCCTGCCCCTGCTCACCCCGGCGGGCTGGGTGCATGCCGGGGTGCTCGGCACCCTGCTGTGGGGAAGCCTGGGCTGGCGCGGCTGGCTCGCGGTGGTGGTGTATCTCGCCCTGGGCAGCGCGGTGACGAAGCTGGGGTTCCGGCGCAAGCGGGAGCTGGGGCTGGCCGAGGGGCGGGAGGGGCGCCGGGGGCCGGAGAACGTCTGGGGCTCCGCCCTGGTGGGGACGGTGCTGGCCCTGCTGACCTGCCGGGCACCGGCGGCCATGCAGCCCCTGCTCCTGGCCGGATTCGCCGCCAGCTTCGCCGCCAAGCTCGCCGACACCTTCGGCAGCGAGATCGGCAAGCGCTGGGGCCGGCACACCGTGCTGATCACCAGCCTGCGGCCGGTACCCCCCGGCACCGAGGGGGCCATCAGCCTGGAGGGCACCGCCGCCAGCCTGCTGGGCAGCGTCCTGATGACCCTGGCCATGGGGGCCCTGGGGGTGATCCGCGGCTGGCCGCTGGCGGCCCTGGTGGGCGGTGTCGGGCTGGTGGCCACCCTGGCCGAGAGCGTGGTGGGCGCCAGCCTGCAGCGTCACTGGCGCTGGCTGAGCAATGAGGTGGTCAACGGGCTCCAGACCCTGCTGGCGGCCCTGCTGGCGATGGCGCTGGTGCCGTGGCTGTCGCCGACTCTGGGCTGAGGGCCTGCTGGCGCCATGAGAGGGCGGCGCGCCTGAGGCGATCGAGGGCGGCGTCGTGGCGGCGCTGGGCCTGGCGGGCCGGCATGCCCAGCTGCCGGCCCAGCTCCACCCAGGTGCAGCCGCCATCGAGGCGGCCCACCAGCAGCTCCCGCTCCCGGGGATCGAGATCGGCCAGCTGCTGGCGCAGCCACTGACGCTCTGCGCCGCGGGCTTCGCTCTCGCCCGCCGCCGCCTCATCGCCGCAGGGGGAGGCGGGGGCGGCCAGCAGATCCAGCAGGCAGCTGGCCGCTTCGGACTCGCCACCACCCGGGCCAAGGGGGGCATCCAGGCTGCGCACCCGGGCGGCCCGGCGGATCGCCAGGGCCTCCTCGAGCCGGGCCGGATCACAGGCCAGCCGGTCGGCGAGGGCGGCGGGCGGCAGGGGATCGAGCCCCTGGCGGCGGCGGGCCTCCTGCAGGCCCAGCACCTGCTGATGCAGATCCCACAGGGGCCGGGGCGGACGCACCAGGGGCTGCCGATCCCGCCGTTCGCGGCGCATGGCACCCTGGATGTACGGCACCGCAAAGCTGCTGAGGCTGACGTTGCGGTCGGGATCGAAGGCCTCCACCGCCCGGATCAGGCCGAGGCTGCCCACCTGGGCGAGGTCCTCGAAGGCCATCCCCGCGTCGGCGCCCTGGCGCCCGGCGATGCTGTACACGAGCGGCAGGTTGTCCTCCACCAGCAGGTTGCGCCAGCGCAGCCGGACGACCGGATCGGTGGCCTCGGCGAACGCCTTGAGCCGGCGACGGTTGCGGCTGCGGCGATCGACGATGGCCTCCGGGACCTCACGGCAGCCCGGACACAGATCCGGGGCCGGCACCCGGCGGGTGCTCTGCACCAGCGCTGCCGGCGGCGGGGGCGAAGGGGGCGGGGGGCGATCCATGGCGGTGGGCTCAGCGAGGGGCCGTTCCTTCAGGGTCGCCGTCGGCCACGGGCGGCGGTTCATCCCACGGGGGGAGCGGCTCTCATCCGATCGGGTGATGCCAGCGGCAGCGGCCCGGGGAAGAATGGCGGCTGGGTTCGCCCCGGGATAACTGACGGCCGGGCCGGCGGTTCAGAAGCCAGCCGTCACGCTGCTGTGGGGATCGAGCCCGGCCCAGTCCAGCAAAGCCCTCCAGGAACGCAGGCGCCGGTAGAGCTGGCCGTGGCCGTCGCTGTTGAGGTGCAGGCCGTCGCTGCCCAGCCACTGCAGCCAGTGGGGGTCGGCCAGCAGGCCATCGAGCAGGGGCAGGAAGGGCACGTCGGCCTCCATGCAGGCCTCCTCCAGCAGGCCCTCGTAATGGCGCACCGTGGCCAGGTCATACCAGAGCATCTCGGCGAAGGGCATCACGACCTCATCCACCGGGGTGAGGCCCAGCACGAACAGCGGGGCGATCGACGCCAGCCGGGGGAGCAGCTGCTTCAGGCCGAACAGGAAGGCGTCGGGGGCCAGCTGGTGGCGGCCGTCGGGCCGGCCCACCCGGGCCGTGTCGTTGAGGCCGATCGACAGCAGGATCCCCTGGGGCAACTGGCGGCGCAGTTCACCCCGGTGGCTCACCTCCGCCTCGGCACGGGCCGCCAGCCGCTCCAGCCCATCCCCTCGCACCCCCAGGCCATAGAGCACCGGCCCCTGGGGCAGCTCCATCCAGTGACGCCGCAGCCGCTCGCACCAGCCGCCCTGCTCCGGATCGCCCCAGCCGTAGACCCCGCTGTCGCCGAGCACCACCAGCTTCTTGGGCACCTGCACAGGCGGGGCGCTCAGAGGCTGGCGCCGAAGCGGCGCAGCCGCTCCAGGCCATCGTCGATCGTGGCCGGGGACGCCGCGCAGGACAGACGGATGCAGCGGTCATCGCCGAAGGCGGCACCGGGCACCACCGCCAGCCCCACCTCGTCCAGCAGCCGCCCGCAGAGGGTCATCGAATCCAGGCCCCAGGCGCTGACGTCGGGGAAGGCGTAGAAGGCCCCCTCGGGGGGCAGCAACTCGAGGCCGCTGATCGCCATCAGGCAGTCGCTGAGGCGGGAGCGCCGACGGCTGAATTCGGCCGCCATCTCCTGGACGCAGTCACGCGAGCCGCTGACAGCCGCCAGGGCACCGAACTGGGCAAAGCTGCAGACATTGCTGGTGCTCTGGCTCTGCAGGGCGCTGGCGGCGGCCACCACATGGCGGGCGCCCGCCAGCCAGCCGATGCGCCAGCCGGTCATCGCCCAGCCCTTGGCGAAGCCATTGACGATGAAGATCCGCTCGGCGAGGTCGGGCGCCACCGCCGCCAGGCTGTGGTGCACATGGCCGGGGGAGAGCAGCAGCTCGTAGATCTCGTCGCAGACCACCGCCACGGCCGGGTGGCGGCGCAGCACGGCGGCGATCCCCTCCAGCTCGGAGCGGCTGAGCACCATGCCGGTGGGATTGGAGGGGCTGTTGAGCACCAGCAGCCGGCTGGCCGGGGTGATCGCCGCCTCGAGCTGCTCGGGGCTGAAACGGAAGCCACCGCTGGCATCGGTGGTGAGGCAGCAGACGCTGGCCCCGGCCAGGTGGGCCATCTCCGGGTAGCTCAACCAGTACGGGGCCGGCAGCAGCACCTCGTCACCGGGGTCGAGCAGAACCTGGAAGAGGTTGTAGAGGGCCTGCTTGCCCCCATTGGTCACCAGCACCTGGTCGGGACGGGTGGGAACGCCGTTCTCCTGGCTCAGCTTGGTGGCGATCGCCTGGCGCAGCTCAGGCTCGCCCGCCACGGGCCCGTAGCGGGTGTGGCCGGCCTCGAGGGCCTCGGCGGCCGCCTGGCGGATGAAGGCGGGGGTGTCGAAGTCGGGCTCCCCGGCGCTGAGGCTGCAGATGTCCTTACCCTCGGCGCGCAGCTCGCGCGCCTTGGCGGTGATGGCGAGGGTGAGCGATGGCTGCAACGCCTGCGCCCGGGCGGAGAGCGGCAACGGGGCCGGCATGGCAGCGCGCGCCTTCTGGAGGGCGCGATTCGGCAATCCCGCCATCTTGCCCTACGCCCTGCGCCATGCCGAAGAATGGGGCGATGGCCGGCAATCCCCTGCAACCATCTCCCCTGCAAGCATCCCTTCTGGGTGAGGCCCCCGCCACCGCGGAGCCTGCCACTGCGGAGACGCCCGACCTTGCGGCCCTGGAGCGGGAGTGCCGCGAGTGCCGCCGCTGCGGCCTGGCGGAGGGCCGCCAGCGGGTGGTGGTGAGCCGCGGCGATCCGGCCGCCCGGCTGATGGTGATCGGCGAGGGGCCCGGCGCCCAGGAGGACGCCAGCGGCCGGCCGTTCGTGGGCCGGGCCGGCCAGCTGCTCGACCAGATGCTCGCCAGCGTGGGGCTGGACAGCGAGCGCGATGCCTACGTCTGCAACGTGGTGAAGTGCCGTCCACCGGACAACCGCCGGCCCACGCCCCAGGAGATCGCCGCCTGCGCCCCCTGGCTGGCCGCCCAGATCGCCGCCGTCAATCCCTCCGTGGTGCTGCTGGCCGGCGCCACCGCCCTGGAGGGGGTGCTGGGGATCAAGGGGGGGATCTCCCGGCTGCGGGGCCGCTGGCATCCCTGGCAGGGCCGCTCGGTGATGCCCGTGTTCCATCCCTCCTACCTGCTGCGCAATCCCTCGCGGGAGCAGGGCTCGCCCAAGTGGCTCACCTGGCAGGACCTGCAGGAGGTGCGGCGGCGCCTGGACCAGGACCAACCGTCGACACCCTCTTTGTGACAGGCTTTGGCCACCACCGGCCCACCCAAGATGACCGGCACCCTGGCCACATCCACCACCACCGCTCCGGGGACCTCCCCCCTGCCGGCCGACTGGGCCAGTGACCCCCGCTTCGACACGGTGATCCGCCGTCGGCGCACGCGCAGCGTGCAGGTGGGCGACGTGTGGGTGGGCAGCGAGCACCCCGTGGTGGTGCAGTCGATGATCAACGAGGACACCCTCGACATCGAGGGGGCCACCGCCGGCATCCGCCGCCTGCACGAGGCGGGCTGCGAGATCGTGCGGCTGACGGTGCCGAGCCTCGCCCATGCCAAGGCGGTGAAGGAGATCCGCCAGCGGCTGGAAGACAGCTACCAGCCGGTGCCGCTGGTGGCGGACGTGCACCACAACGGCATGAAGATCGCCCTGGAGGTAGCCCAGCACGTCGACAAGGTGCGGATCAATCCGGGCCTGTACGTGTTCGACAAGCCCGATCCCAACCGCACGGAGTTCACGGCCGAAGAGGTGGCCGCCATCGGCGAACGCATCCAGACCACCCTCGAACCGCTGGTGAGCCTGCTGAAGGAGCAGGACAAGGCCCTGCGCATCGGCGTCAACCACGGCTCCCTGGCGGAGCGGATGCTGTTCACCTACGGCGACACCCCCCTGGGGATGGTGGAGAGCGCCATGGAGTTCATCCACATCTGCGACCGCCTCGACTTCCACAACATCGTCGTGTCGATGAAGGCCTCACGGGCCCCGGTGATGCTGGCGGCCTACCGGATGATGGCCTTCCGCATGGACGCCGAGGGCTTCCACTACCCCCTGCACCTGGGGGTCACCGAGGCGGGCGACGGCGACTACGGCCGGATCAAGAGCACCGCCGGCATCGCCACCCTGCTGGCCGAGGGCCTCGGCGACACGATCCGGGTGTCGCTGACCGAGGCGCCGGAGAAGGAGATCCCTGTCTGTTACTCGATTCTGCAGGCCATGGGGCTGCGCAAGACGATGGTGGAGTACGTGGCCTGCCCCAGCTGCGGCCGCACCCTGTTCAACCTGGAGGAGGTGCTGCACACGGTGCGCAACGCCACCGCCCACCTCACCGGGCTGGACATCGCCGTGATGGGCTGCATCGTCAACGGCCCGGGCGAGATGGCCGACGCTGACTACGGCTACGTCGGCAAGACCCCCGGCACGATTTCCCTCTACCGGGGGCGGGAGGAGATCCGCCGGGTTCCCGAGGCCGAAGGGGTGGAGGCGCTGATCGCCCTGATCAAGGAGGACGGTCGCTGGGTCGACCCCTGAACGGGGAGCCCACCCCAGGCATCGGCGCTACGTTGGAACCACGTTTCAGACTCCTTGAGGATCCCCACCATGGGCAGAGCTCGCGCCACCGTCGTGGTGCTGGTTGGTCTCGGAGCCTGCGCCGCCACGGCGGTGATGGCCCGGGAGATGGTGCTGACCCCCACCGGAACCGTGTCGATCAGCGACAGCCCCAAGGAGGTGATGGACCAGGCGTGGCAGATCGTCTTCCGCGACTACCTGGACACCACGGGCAAGTACACACCTGAGCAATGGCGCAAGCTGCGCCGCAGCGTGCTCTCCAAGAGCTACAGCACCCCCAAGGATGCCTACGAGGGCATCCGCGGCATGCTCGGCACCCTCGACGATCCCTACACCCGCTTCCTGGACCCGCGGGAGTTCAAGGAGATGCAGATCGACACCTCCGGGGAGCTCTCCGGGGTGGGCATCCAGCTGAGCGTCGACAAGGAGACCAAGGAGCTGGTCGTCATCTCGCCGATCGAGGGTTCGCCGGCCTCCAGGGCCGGGGTGCAGCCCAAGGACGTGATCGTCTCGATCGACGGCAAGAGCACCAAGGGGATGAGCACCGAGGACGCGGTGAAGCTGATCCGGGGCAAGGCGGGCACCACCGTGAACCTGGTGCTGCGCCGCAAGGGCCAGAACCTCGACACCCCCCTGACCCGGGAGCTGATCGAGATCCATGCCGTCACCCACCAGGTGAACACGGCACCCGATGGCACCCGGATCGGGTACATCCGCCTCAAGCAGTTCAGTGCCACCGCCACCAAGGACATGCGGGCGGCGGTGCGGGACCTGGAGTCCCAGGGGGTTCAGGGCTATGTGCTCGACCTGCGCAGCAACCCCGGCGGGCTGCTGGTGGCGAGCGTCGAGATCGCCCGCCAGTGGATCAACGAAGGGATCATCGTCTCCACCAAGACCCGCGACGGCATCCAGGACGTCAAGCGGGCCACCGGCCAGGCCCTCACCACCAAGCCGATGGTGGTGCTGGTGAACGAGGGTTCGGCGAGCGCCAGCGAGATCCTCTCCGGCGCCCTGCAGGACAACAACCGCGCCGTGCTGGTGGGTCAGAAGACCTTCGGCAAGGGTCTGGTGCAGTCCGTCCGCGGGCTCTCGGATGGCTCGGGCATGACGGTGACCATCGCCAAGTACCTGACGCCCCGCAACCGGGACATCCATAAGCACGGCATCAACCCGGACGTGCCGGTGAAGATGACCGAGCAGGAGGTCCAGCGCCTCAGGTTGGAGGACATCGGCACCAACCGCGACAGCCAGTATCGGGTGGCCGAGTCCACCCTGCGCAAGCAGCTGCAGGCCGGGGCCGCTCTGCAGAAGGCCTTCGAGCCCGGCAGCGCCAACCTGCCGGCGGCCCTTGCCAAACCCTGAGCCGCTGGAGCACGAGCCGGGCACCCCGCCCGGCTCGGTCTGGGACCTCAAGCCGTGGTGGTGTCAGCCGTGGAGCATCCTGCTCACCGGCCTGGCCATCGTGACGGGCAGCTGGATGATTCTGCACCTGTGGTGGCTCACCGCCGGGGTGTCGGTGGTGATCGCCGCCTGGTGGCTGCTGTTCCTGGTGCTGATGCCGGCTGCCTGGAAGCAGGAGCAGGCCAGCAGCAGCGGCTGAAGAGCGGAAGCTGAGCCGCCGGACTCAGGCCACGGGCTGCATCAGGCCACCGCCGGGGGAGGAGTCGTCGTCGTCGTTGTTGCCGGCGGACGACTGGAGCAGGGCGAAGAAGCCGAGGCCGAGCACCCCCAGGAAGGCCGGCAGCATCAGGGGATTCTGGGTGGCGCCCGCGACCTCGATCAGCTCACCCATGTCGGCGCGTAACGAAAGATGACGCCAGCTTAACGGACATTCTCATCGGCTGGGCGCCTCAGTCGAAGACATGGCCGTGCTCGTAGCGCTCGGCGTGGCCGGCGGCCTCGGTGAGGGCCGCCACGTTCTCGCGGGTGAAGAAGCCGTCGTAGCCGAGGCAGCGCTCCACGTACTCGGTGATCAGCAGGGAATAGGCCGAGCTGCGCGAGAAGATCTGGCGCAGGTTGGGCTGGTCGCCGCATTCCCCCACCATGTCGGCGAGGAAGGGGATGCCCAGCTCGCGCAGGGTGCGCACCACCACGTCCACGTTCTTTTCCCCGTTGCTGTCGCCATCGACAACCTCATAGGCGATGTGATGCATGCGCCGGCCGAAATTTCGGACGAAGTCCTCGGTGGGCATGGGCAGGTTGGCCAGGGAGTTGAGATAGGAGGGGGTGTTGTTGGCGGTGAAGACGCGGGCGGGGGAGAGTTTGTCGTCCGCCAGCGTCGGATGGCGGGTGACGTTGGTGGAGGAATTCATCTCGGCGATGTCGTAGGAACCCCAGTAGTAGTAGGGAACCATCGTCAGATACTCGAGGATGGCATCCTCCCGCTCGCCGGCCAGCACCCGCGTGGCCAGGTGGTCGATGCCCAGGATCTTGCCCTCCAGCCCGTGTTCCCGGTGGCGGCGGGCGGCTTCGGTGAGGGGCTCGAGGGCCTCGTCATCGAGCAGCACCCGATCGCCCAGATCCAGGGCCGCCAGGCCATCGAGGGGCCGGTCCACATAGCCGACCCGGTTGTAGGTGTAGTCGGAGAGGAAGGTGAAGCAGAGATGCTTCGAGGCATAGAAGGGGTTGACGGTCTCCCCCGGATAGGCGAAGCGGATGTTCTGGGGTTCGAGGATGGCGCGCAGATCGTGGCAGGAGGACACCTGGAAGATCTCACCGATGTAGCGGGCGTTGGGCTTGTCGATCGAGAGGGGATACATCGCATTCCAGCGCGTGACCTCATCCTCGAAGTCGTCAAACAGCGGCTCCAGCACGATCAGCCGCGGCAAGGCCTCACCCCCCTTGAGCAGGTAAATGCGGTGGGTGGCGTTGATCCAGCACTCCTGGTAGCGATAGGGGGTGGTGAGGGTGAGTTCCGCGAGGTAGGGCAGGCCGTTGCCGTGGTCCACCTGGATCACGACGGCCGCCATCGGCCCCACCACCTGCTCCAGCCCCGACGCGGCCCGCCGGACGTAGACGCGGGGCAGATAGTCCTCGAAGAAAGCGGTGTTGCGCTTGTCGCCCCTGGGCCGGTAGCTGGCGAGATCGATCATCGGCGGGGATGGGTGCCCGGGGCACCAATGGTGCCGTTACTGCCCCTGAATTCAAGGATCCCCCGCCGTCAACACGAAGGCCACCACGCACCCCGGCCAGGCGATTGGGTTCGGCCTAATCTCAGCCAGGGCAGCACCAGTAACTGACGTCCCTGCTCCCCTCCGATCGGTGGTGACCTCGAAGATTCCCGTCCTGATCTGCATCGATGTGGAACCGGATGCGTTCTTCGTCTCGCGTCAGGACCCCGAGCCATGGAAGGGCTACGAGCTCACCCATGCCTACATCCGGGAATGGCGATCGGCCCTGCAACAGCTCACCGGCGACGCCGTGCATGTCAACTGGTTCATCCGGATGGATCCCCAGGTGGCCCTGGCCCATGGCCGTGCCTCTTGGGCCGTGGAGCACTACCCGAAGTTGTTCCAGGAGGCCATCGAGGCCGGCGATGAGCTGGGCGCCCATGTCCACACCTATCGCTGGTGTGAGAACTCCGGCGACTGGCTGGATGACCACGGCCATGACGACTGGGTGGCCGAATGTCTGGACACCGCCGTTGAGGGCTACCGCGCCAGTTTCGGGACACCCTGCCGTTCGCTGCGCTTCGGCAATTACTGGTCGGGAACGGAGGCCATCAACCGGGCCGAAGCCCTGGGGTTCCGCTTCGATCTGACCATCGAGCCCGGCCTGCCCCCGAATGCCCTGGACTCGCGCAAACCGCCCCATTCGGGCGACCTGCCGGACTACTACCGGGTGCCCCGCGAGCCCTATGCCCCATCCCGCAGCGACTTTCGCCGCAGGGCCAGAGCCGGCGAGCGTGACATCACGCTTCTGCCCCTCACCTCCTCCCACCTCCGCTACGGCTGGGGCCCGAGAAGCCTGGGGCAGAGATTCAGGCGCCTGCGCCACAACGGTTTGCAGCACCGGCGGCAGGACACCCCCCTTTCCATGTGGCGGGACTGGAGACCTCCCAACGATTTCAGCCGGATGCTCGACCGGGCGATCACCCAGCAACGCCGGCCCTATCTGGCCTTCGCCATCCACTCCAACGCGCCCGTCGAGCCTGATTCGCTGCCGAGAATCGAGCGCTGCCTGCAGGCTCTGACGTCCCACCCGGAGCGCTCTAGGTTCGTGTTCTGCACCCCCGCCGAAGCCATGGCGACCCTGCAGGGGAACGCCTCAGGAAACGCATCAGGCGGCCCATCCCGCTGAGGGCGATCGGAACCCCCCGGTGGCGGAGCAGCTGCCACCAGGCACGTGGCTGCCAGGGTTCGGCCAGCAGATAGCCGGTCAGGACGGCCGTCGGGTAGGCACTCTCCGGGTGGAAGGGCACCAGCCGTCCCAGATGCCGGATGGTGTGGGGCTGGCCCCTGTGGAGCGTCCGCACCAAGGGCGCCACTGCCAGGCGTCGCCGGAGGTGAGGGTCGGGCGCATGTACCAGCTCAGGGTGCCGATGACGAGATCGGCAAGGGTGGCCGATCCAGGGCTTTCCGATCGGGTCAGCTCGGCTTCGAGCTGCGTCAGGGCGGAGCGCATCAGCACCGGATCAGCCCGTTCCAGTGCTTCGATCACCTCCGCCATGGGCTCAAGGATGCGGCACTGCCGCAGGCGCCGCTCCGCTTCCGCCGGATGGCTGAGGCCCCGCTCGCGGGCGAGGGCCTCGCAGCTTGTGCGGATGTTGAGGAAGTACTCGTGGGCCCGCTCCAGGCGCCAGCGGGTGCTGGTGGCCTCCCGGTGCTGCACGCGATAGGCGGCGGTGGCACTGGCATTCCGCACCATCGGGGCGAGGGAGGCCAGCTGGAACCAGGCCTGCACATCACTGCTCCAGGCGTTCCGGGCCGGCCAGCCGCCGATGGCCTCGAGGACGCTGCGCCGGATCAGCACGAAAGAGGGGGTGTCGATCCGGTGGAAGGGAAAGCTGTCCCAGGGGTCGAAGCGTTCCGGGCCCAGAAAGGGTGTCGGAAAGTGCAGCTCCCGCTCGTCTTCGTAGGTGAGGGTGCGGGACACCGCCGCGCAGGCCGCCGGATCGTCGCGCAGCAGCGTGCTGAGCAGCTCGAGGTGGCGGGGATGCCAGAGGTCGTCCTGGTCCAGAAAGGTGACCAGGGCCGCCGTGCTGCGCTCAAAGCCGAACTGCCGGGTCTGGTGGGTGCCCTTGCCGGGATGGCGGTGCAGGGCCACCTCGGGAAAGGAGCGGACGATGGCGATCGAATCGTCGCTGGAGCCGTCGTCGACGACGATGATCTCCCGGGCGGGCAGGGTCTGGGCCAGCACCGACGCCAGCGTCTGGCGGATCCAGGCCGCCCCGTTGAACAGCGGGATGATGACGGCGATGTCGGCCGCGGTGGCGACGGGGTCGCTCAAACCACCAGCACCGCCGCGTTCGTCGCCGCCTGCTCCTCGGCCCGTTGCTCCGGGGTGAGCCCGTCGGCCTCGGGGATCTGGCCGGCCATGGCGGAGAGCCACGCCATCAGCTGCTCCACCTGCTGGGCGGGGGACAGGGCCCCCAGGCCCCGGGCCAGCACCTTGGCGGTGCTGCCGGTGCCGCCCTGGTAGACCAGCCGGCCGTGCAGGTGCTGGGGCAGGGCCTGGCGCAGGCGGCGGAAGGCGGGTTCCTCCATCGGCGTTTCCAGGGCGATGTTGGGCTTCTCCGGCTTGATGCGCGAGAAGCCGCAGCGGCGGGCCAGCAGTTTCAGTTCCATCAGCTGCAGCAGGCTCTGCACCGGCGCCGGAATCGGGCCGTAGCGGTCGGCCCAGCCGGCGGCCAGCTCCACCAGGGCCGCCTTGCCGCCACATTCGGCGGCGGCCCGGTAGGCGGCCATCTTCTCGTCGGCCTCGGTGATCCAGTCGGCCGGGATGAAGGCCGTCACCGGCAGGTCGATCTGGGTCTCGTCCACCGCCGGGATGTCCTGGCCCTGGATCTCGGCCAGGCAGTCCTGCAGCATCTCCATGTAGAGGTCGAAACCGATCGCCTCCATCTGGCCGCTCTGCTCCACCCCCAGCAGGTTGCCCACGCCGCGGATCTCCATGTCGCGCATGGCCAGCTGGTAGCCGGAGCCCAGCTGGGCGAACTCCTGGATCGCCCGCAGCCGCTGGCGGGCCGCCTCACTGAGGGAGGCATCGCCGGGATAGAAGAGCCAGGCGTGGGCCTGGATGCCGCTGCGGCCCACCCGGCCCCGCAGCTGGTACAGCTGGGCCAGGCCGAACTTGTGGGCGTCCTCCACCAGGATCGTGTTCACCCTGGGGATATCCAGGCCGCTCTCGATGATCGTGGTGCAGAGCATCACGTCGGCCTCGCCGGCGTTGAAGGCCACCATGGCGCTCTCCAGCTCCCCCTCCGGCATCTGGCCGTGGGCCACCTGCAGCCGCAGCCCCGGCAGCATCGCCCGCAGCTGACCCGCCACCTCCTCGATGCCCTCCACCCGCGGCACCACGTAGAACACCTGGCCGCCGCGGTCGAGTTCCTGGCGGATGGCGCTGCGCACCGCCTCCTCATCGAGGCTGGCCAGGTGGGTCTTGATCGGTCGCCGCAGCGGCGGCGGCGTGGTGATCAGGCTCATCTCCCGCACCCCCGAGAGGCTCATGTAGAGGGTGCGCGGGATCGGCGTGGCGGACAGGGTCAGCACGTCCACGTCCTTGCGCAGCGCCTTGATCTTCTCCTTCTGGTTCACACCGAAGCGCTGCTCCTCATCCACCACCAGCAGACCCAGCTGGCGGAAGGCCGTGCCCTTGCCCAGCAGCTGGTGGGTGCCCACCACCACGTCGGTGTTGCCCTTGGCCAGATCGTCCAGGATCGTCTTGCGCTCGGCGGCGGTGCGGAAGCGGTTGAGCAGGGCCACCTTGAGCGGATAGGGGGCGAAGCGCTCGCTCAGGGTGCGCCAGTGCTGCTGGGCCAGCACGGTGGTGGGGGCCAGCAGGGCGCACTGCTTGCCGGCGGTGACCGCCTTGAAGATGGCCCGGATCGCCACTTCCGTCTTGCCGAAGCCCACATCGCCGCACACCAGCCGGTCCATCGGCTGGTCCCGCTCCATGTCGCGCTTCACCTCGACGATCGCCTTGAGCTGGTCGGGGGTGGGGTCGTAGGGGAAGGAATCCTCCAGTTCGCCCTGCCAGGGGCCGTCGGGGGGGAAGGCGAAGCCCGGCGCCTGGTGGCGCTCGGCGTAGAGCTTCACCAGATCCATCGCCACCTTGGCCACCGCCTTGCGGGCCCGCTCCTTGGCCTTGGTCCAGGCCGTGCCGCCCATGCGGTTGAGCTCCGGCGGGCTGTCGCTGCTGGCTCGGTAGCGGCCGAGGCTGCCCAGCTGGTCGGCGGCCACCCGCAGCAGGCCGTCGGCGTACTGCACCACCAGGTAGTCGCGGGCCTCGCCGCCGATGGCCAGCTTCTCCAGCTTCAGGAAGCGGCCGATGCCGTGGTTGCGGTGCACCACGAAGTCGCCGGGGAGCATCTTGTTGGGATCCACCGTGCGGCTGGCCGCCTTGCGGCGCCGGCGCACGTAGCCGCCGCTAGCCAGGCTGTGCTGGCCGAAGATTTCCCGGTCGGTGAACAGCACCAGCTTCCAGGCCGGCAGCTGGAACCCCTCCAGCTCAGCCGTGCCGCGCAGCTTGAGCGCCACCGGGGTGGCCTGCTCCACCAGCCGTTCGATGGCCGGGAAGTCGCGGGCGTTGGGCACGAAGCGGGTGACGCAGTCGTGCTCCTCCAGCAACGCCACGGCCCGCGACGGCTGGGCGGAGACGATCCAGGGCCGGGCCTTGTCCCGCAGGTGTCCCTTGATCTGCTCCGCCAGGCGCCCGAACTGGTTGGGGTGGGCCGGCACTGGCCGGCTGGAAAGGTCGAGATCGTTCGGGTGGCGGTCGCTTTCGTGCAGCTCCGCCAGATCGAAGCCGGTGAAGGCCTCCGCCTCCGCCAGGGCCGCTGCGATCGGCCGGTGCAGCAGGCCGGGCAGGGGCGGCTCAGCTTCGGCGGCCTTCACCACCTCGCCGTGGTGCTCGGCGGCATGGTCAAACCACTGCTGGCCGTGGGCCAGGCACTGGCGCCGTTCATCGACCGCCACCAGCGTGCCGGCAGGCAGGTAATCGAGCAGGGAGGCCGGTCTCTCCCAGGCCAGGCCCATCAGCCGCCGCATTCCCTCCGGCGTGCCGCCCTCCAGCAGCTGGTCGAGGGCGGCGGGCTCCAGCAGCCGCTCCAGCCCGTCCGGCATCCGCTCCCGCAGGGCCTCGGCGACCAGCGGCGCGTAGCTGGTGGGAGTGAAGCGCACCCGCTCGATCACATCGAGGGAACGCTGGGTGGCAGGGTCGAACTCCCGCAGCTTTTCGAGGTCTTCACCGAAGAGCTCCAGCCGCACCGGCAGCTCGGCGCTGACCGGAAACACATCGACGATGTCGCCGCGGCGGCTCCAGGTGCCCTCCTGCTCGATCGTGGGCACCTTCTCGTAGCCCAGTCCGGCCAGGGTGTGGGCCAGCTGCTCCAGATCCAGCCGGTCGCCCCGGCGCAGGGTGAGGCAGCGGGCCGCCAGCTGCGGCGGCGGCGGCAGGTGGGGCTGCAGGGCCCGCTCGGTGGCCACCACGGCGAAGCGGCCGGCGCCGGCACCCGAAGCCCCGTCCCCGTCGCCCACCAGCTCGGCCAGCACCTGCAGCTGGCCCCAGGTGATCTCGCTGGTGGGGTCGAAGGGCTCGTAGGGGGAACCCTCGCTGGTGGGATAGAGCTGGCACAGGGGCCAGCCCATCAGCTCCAGCAGGGAGGCCCAGCGGCCCGCCTCCTCCAGGGTCGGCACGATCACCAGCAGGGGGGCCTCGCCGCAGCCCGCCAGGGCGCTGGCCACCAAGGCCCGGGCCGCCCGGCCCGCCCCGCTCAGCCGCAGGCGCTCGGGCCGCCCGCAGCGTGCCCTCACCTCGGCGGTGAGCGGCGCGGCCTGCAGCTGGCGCACGAGGGCGTGGAGGGGCATCGCAACGGGGGGATCGAACCGGTGGCGATCCTCGCAACCACCGCACGCCGCCGCGACATCCCGGCCTCTTTGCCGTCATGCTGGAGGCCGGTCTGACGAGCGATGGCCCGCTTCCGTTGTCCCACCTGCCGCGGTCGTCCCCTGCGGCTGCAGCAAGCCTTCACGGGCCTTCCCCGCTGCGGGCGCTGTGGGGACCTGCTCGAGCCCAAACCCCGCCATGGCCGTGCCTGGGGCCTGGCCGTCGGGGTGACCGCGCTGGTGCTGGGGGGGGCCGCCTTCTCGGGCCTGCTGGAGCAGGTGGGCAGCCTGCCCCAGCAGGCCCCCGAAGTCACCACCCGGCTGCTGGAGCGCTTCGATCCCGCCCCCGATCCGCAGCTGCGGCCGATGGCGCTGGTCGAGGGGGGCCTGCTCGAGAACCTCAAGGAGGCCGACCGCCAATGGATTCCCACCGCCGAACCCCTGGCCGGCGGTGGCATCCGCTTCCTCTACCGCCGCCGGGCCGGCGAACCCGAGCTCTCGGTGGATGAGCTGCAGGCCCTGATCGACTCCCCACCGGACCACGGCGAGAAGCGCCAGGCCATCGCCGAACTGCTCGGCGTCCTGGAGGAGGCCGGTGTGCAGGTGCATCTGTCGGCACCGAAAAAGACGGGGGCCGCCGGGGAATGGGACCACGCCAGCCGCACCCTGAGGATCAAGCCCGCGGTGGTGGACAAGGGCACCGTGGATTTCGCCCAGGTGCTCAACCACGAGGCGATCCACGTGGCCCAGAGCTGTGCGGCGGGCGGCCTCCGCTCCGTCCCCAGGACCCTGGGGCTGAGCCAGGAGGTGCCGCCGGAACTGAAGCTCCACCTCGACGATCCCCTCTATGCCGGGGCCTCCGACTGGGAGAAGGCCCTGGAGCGCGAGGCCTACGCCAACCAGCGCCAGCTGGAGCTGGGCGCCAGCCTGATCCGCACCCATTGCCGCATTCGCGCCACGGGCTAGGGAGCTGGCGGCGGGGCCGGAGCGATCAGCCGGAGATGTGGGCGATCAGATCGAGGCACTTGCTGGAGTAACCCCACTCGTTGTCGTACCAGGCCACCACCTTCACGAACGTGTCGGTGAGGGCGATGCCGGCGGAGGCATCGAAGATCGAGGTGCAGGTTTCGCCGAGGAAATCGGTCGAGACGACGGCGTCCTCCGTGTAGCCGAGGATCCCGGCCATCGGACCGGCGGCGGCCTCCCGCATGGCGGCCTTGATGGCGTCATAGCTGGCTCCCCGCTCCAGGTTCACCGTCAGGTCCACCACCGACACGTTGGGGGTGGGCACCCGGAAGGCCATGCCGGTGAGCTTGCCGCTGAGGGCCGGGATCACCTTGCCCACCGCCTTGGCCGCGCCGGTGGAGGAGGGGATGATGTTCTGGCCGGCCCCACGGCCGCCGCGCCAGTCCTTGACCGACGGCCCGTCGACCGTCTTCTGGGTGGCGGTGGTGGCGTGGACGGTGGTCATCAGGCCATCGCGGATGCCGAAGCTGTCATGCAGCACCTTGGCCATCGGCGCCAGACAGTTGGTGGTGCAGGAGGCGTTGGAGACGATGTCCTGGCCCGCATAGGTGGTGTGGTTCACCCCCATCACGAACATCGGCGTGTCGTCCTTGGAGGGGGCCGACATCACCACCTTGGACGCCCCCGCCGTGATGTGGGCACGGGCCCGCTCGTCACTCAGGAACAGGCCGGTGGACTCCAGCACCACATCGGCACCGACATCGCCCCAGCGCAGGGCTGCGGGATCGCGCTCCGAACTGATGCGGATGCGGCGTCCGTTCACCACCAGGGCGCCATCGTCGATGGCCACCTCACCGACGAAGCGGCCATGGGTGGAGTCGTAGCGGAGCATGTAGGCGATGTAATCGACATCAATCAGGTCGTTGATGCCCACCACCTCGATGTCATCGCGCCCGCAGGCGATGCGGAAGACGAGGCGGCCGATGCGTCCGAACCCGTTGATGCCGATCCTGATGGTCACCCGTGGATCTCCCAAGGCAATACAGGGGATTCAGCGTCGCACGCAGCCAGCGGCCATCGGCGCAGCCGTCCCGGCCATTGTCGCCAGATGAAACGGGTTCGCCTGCCGCAACCGACGCCGCAGCCGCCGGCTCCAGCCGAACGCCACGGCGCCGCCAAGCAGCGGCAGGGGGCCCGGCACGGGAACGCTGCGCAGCGCGGTGGGGTTGAAGGGCCTGCCATTGATCACGGCGTTGACACGATTGGCGCCGGTCGTCGATCCGAACCTGAGGGCGGATCGGTTGTTGATGACGATCAGGGAGCCGGTGATGCTCGAAGGATTTCCATTGCCGGAGCGATTCAGGGTCGCCGTGCCACCGCCGGTGAGCAGGAAGGTGCCGAAGACATCGGAGCCCGTCAGGGCGAGGTTGGAGCCGGGACGGGCGAAGTTGAAGATGATCTTCGAGGGATCCACATTCCCCTGCAGCGTCCAGTCCTGGTTGGTGGTGAGGCTGGTGGGCATGTTGAAGACGAAGTACTCACGGCCCGAGCCGACGAAATTGAGATCGACGTTTCTGCCGACGGTCGTGACGTTGTAGTAGTTGATCCCCCCCGTGGTGGGCAGCGATCCAGTGAGGGTGAGACTGCCGGACAGGTTGACCGCATCGTTGTAGCGGCAGGAGCTCAGCGCCACCGTGCAGTTCGAGGCGTTGATGCCGCCGATGTAGCTGGCCACGGCCAGGGCATCCGCCTCGGCCTGAACGGTCCAGGCATTGCTGACCACCGTGGTGCCGGGGCCGTTGGTGACGGTGGCGGACTGGGATCGGAAGATCCGGGTGGCGGCGATCGATCCGGCATTGATTCGTGCATTACCGCCCACCAGCGCATGGCCGTTGCCCGGCTGGGCTGGGGACGGCGGGGTGACGCTGCAGCTCGCCGGGACCGAGACCGTCGCGCCGCCGTTGAGCTGGTTGGGGGAACCGGTGCTGGTGCCGAGGCTGGAGGCGACGTTGCTGGCGGTGATGTTCACCAGACCGAAGCCGGCGGCACACCCCAGGTTGAAGCCCTCCGCCTGGGCCCCATTGGCCCGGGCGGGCCGTTCGTGGCCGAGGGCCAGCGCCAGAGCGACCCCGAGGCCCCAGATCAGCGCCTGGCGGCCCCCCATGGCCCGGGTCCGAAGCAGAGGCGGCTCGCTGGCGGGAGAGGTTCGCTGGCGAACTGACGTCATCAACCTGGCTGACCTGGGTCTGCTGATTTCATGCAGGTGAGAATCATTCAGGCGAGAAGAAGGCATGCTTCCTTCTTTTTCAGGCGGTACTCTGCAGACATCAAGCCAATGGATGTTCGACGGGAATCTAACACCGCCCCCAAGAAGATGTCGGCATTCGCTCAGCAGCATCTCTCGGAGATCTGCGATACCCAGGGCCAGAGACTGACCAGAGATCCACAGCAGGATTTCACCACAGAGGCCTCGACCACCGCCACAATGTCGGCCATTGGCCTGCACAGGGTCCTACCCCTCCCGATGTCACTGAACGATCCGGATCAGCACCCGCACCGCCAGACCGTCACCGATGTCCTGTCCCTGATCTCCCTGGCCCTTTTCGTCACCTACGTCGTGACGCTGCTGAACGCGATTCCCCCCATGGCGGTCGGGCAACCGGCCTGGCTCGCGAACCTGATCAGTGCCCTGTTGGATGGCGCCCCCCTGGCCCTGGTGGGGCTGGGGCTGGTCCATCTGCTTGCCTATCTCGAGCCCGACCACCTCCGTCTCCAGGCCCGTCGCCGGGCGCTGGCCCGCTGGGCGACCGGAGCGGTGATCGGATTCCTGCTGCTGATTCCCCTTCAGGCCGTCTCCGCCGTCCAGGGCTACGGCCTGGTGGCCCGCAGCCAGAGCAGCGCCATGGCGGTGGCAACCGAACGCGCCGGGGAGTTCCAGCGCGCCATCGGAGCCGCCACGTCGGTGGAGGATCTGCAGCAGAGGATCGCGGTCCTGCAGGGCCCCGGGCTGCGGCTGGGCGACAGTCCCCAGTCCCTGCCTGACCTGAAGCGGACCCTGAACGAACGGCTGCGGGAGTCCCTGAGAAGCTCGCGGGACGTCATCCATTCCCCCTGGAGGCCCGAGCTCTGGGCGATCGTCCAGCGGACCCTCCGGGTGCTGCTCCTGGCCCTGGTGTACGCCCTGGCCTTCGCGGCCGGCAGCCAGCGGCGGGGCCGCGAGGCGTCCCTGCTCCGGGAGCTCCTGGCCCGCTGGAATCACCTGCGGGCCAGGGGCCTGCGGCGGCGCCTGGAGGCCCGATCCACCGCGCCGCGAGCACTTCCCGCCGATATGGCCTATTTCCACGAATTGAGTGTGGCGAGGGAGCCCCAGGGCAGCGGCCCGCTCCCCTGACCGGGATCAGCCCTCCAGACCCGGAGCTGCAGGCCCGCCGTCGGCGGCCAGCAGGGTTTCCTCCTCCAGCAGCATGTTGAAGCGCAGCAGGTCGGCGTCCTTCAGCTGCTGGCGGCTGCTGACACCCAGGTGCTTCTCGAGGAAGCTGCGGCCCATGCTGCCGTCCCAGCCCAGCTGCTGCAGGAGCAGGTTGCACTGCTCGAGCAGGTCGGCCCGACGCAGCGGCACCGACGCCGTGGCGGGATCGCAGCCGGGCTCGAGGGTCTCGATCGCCTGCAGATAGGCGATCAGATCGGCGTAGACGGTGATGCGATCGCGGCTGGGGTGACCGAAGCAGCGCTGCAGATAGGCCGCCTCCCGCTCCCGGTCCCAGCCGAGGCGGCGCAGCTGCAGATCCAGGTGGGTGAGTTCGGCACTCCAGTCCTCGGGGTCCTCGACGGGACTCGGGGGCGCTGGGGGCGCGGGTGTGGCCGGAAGGGGTGCAGGCTCCGGTGGCGCAGAAGCCGCGGCGGGCGATGGCGGCACTGGGGGCGGCGCAGCTGGGGGCGGCGCTTGGGGCGGCGCGGGCAGCCCAGGCTCGGAGGCGGCCACCGTTCGGGTCGGAAGGGGAGCCGGACAGTCCTTCACCGGGGCAGGGGTCGGGGAGGCGGAGACCCGCTCCGGCAGAGAAGGCGCCCGCTCCGGAGCTGCGGCGGCCGGCCCGGGATCCTGGAGGCGGGCCAGGAGCCTGGCCCTGGCACGGTCTTCGGCCTCCTCCGCGTCCCCCGCTTCCCCCAGGGCGCTGCCCAGGAAGCGCTCCCCATCCCGGGCCGAGACCAGCACGACGCGGCGGCCGCCGTCGCAGTGGAGCAGTCGGACCTGAACGTGCATGGGGGCGGGAGGGACCGACGCCCTTTCTAGAGTGCTTCTTTGCAGCCTCCACGGCCGAGCGAACCGCAGGAATGGAAGTGGAATCGGTGGAGAGCCTCACGCCCCTGCTGCAGCCCCTGCTGCAGGAAGCGGACCAGTGGGGTGAGGTGCTGTTGCTGCTGGTCCTGCTGGTGGGGCTGGAGGCGGTGCTCTCCGCCGACAACGCCATCGCCCTGGCCGCCATCTCCCGGCGGCTGCACGATCCGGCGCGGCAACGCATGGCCCTGAACCTCGGCCTGGTGCTGGCCCTGGTCTTCCGGCTGGCCCTGATCGCCCTGGCCAGCCAGGTGCTCGCCTTCTGGCCCCTGCAGCTGCTGGCCTCCGCCTACCTGCTCTGGCTCTGCGGCCGGCATCTGCTGGGCAAGGACGATGGCGCGGACGACGGCGACGGTGCGGGCCAGGGCCCGACGGCAGCCGACCTCACCCACGGCTCCCATCACAACCCGGGCCATCACCACCACGGCGCCACCCTGGGCTCGATCGTGGCCACCCTGGCCCTCACCGATCTGGCCTTCTCCCTCGACAGCGTCTCCGCGGCGGTGGCGGTGACCGACCGGTTGCCGCTGGTGATGGCCGGCGGGGTGATCGGCATCCTCGCCCTGCGGCTCACGGCCGAGCTGTTCCTGCGCTGGCTGGAGATCTTTCCCCACCTGGAAACCGCGGGCTACCTGGCCGTGGGACTGGTGGGGCTGAAGCTGCTGCTGCGCCTGGTGCTGCCGGCCGTGGAGGTGCCGGAATGGGCCCTGTTGCTGGTGGTGGCGGGCCTGTTCGCCTGGGGTTTCTCCCTGCGCTCGGAGCCCTCGACCCTGCCCGAGCAGGGCAGCGGCGACGCCTGAGGCCCGCGGAACGATGCGGATCGAGCTGCGCCAGATCGACTCGGACCGGCTGATCACCACGATCGAGATCGACGACCTCGGCGACGTCCCCCATCCCGGCCGCTGGCTGACCGTCGGCGAGGGCAGCTTCCTGGTGCTGCAGCGCCGCCACCGCTATCGGCTGCGGCAGGGCCGCTACGAGCTGGCGACGGTGGCCCTGCAGGTGAAGCCCCAGCGACAGCCCGCGGATGCCCTCTGGTGGGACGGGCGCTGGGTGATCGGTGACCCCCACTGCCGCTTCAACGCCCGCAGCCCCCTGCTGCGCTGCGCCGTGCTGCCGGAGGGCCCCTGCGAGCGCTGCAGCCACCGCACGCCCCGCTGAGGCGATGGCGCCGCCGGCCGGTCCTAGGCTGATGCCCACTCCGTGTTCGCGCCCGATCACCGCCCCTAATTCCAGGCCCCAGGCCCAGGCCAGCCGGAGCCGACGCAGCGGCAACGGCTCCTCCCCCACCCCCGCGCCGGTCGCTGCCCCTGGGGCCGCCCCGCTCGCTGCTTCCATGGCCGCCGATCCCCTCACCCCCAGCCACACCGCCACCGGGCTCAACCCACCGGTGGCCGGACTGGCGACGGATTTTGCCGTGCTGGGCCTCTCGGAGCCGATCCTCAAGGCCGTGGCCGCCAAGGGCTACAGCAGCCCCTCGCCGATCCAGCTGCAGTGCATCCCCGCCGTGCTCGCGGGCCACGACGTGATGGCGGCCGCCCAGACGGGTACCGGCAAGACGGCGGGCTTCACCCTGCCGATGCTGGAACGGCTGCGCCACGGTCCCCATGCCCGCTCGGGTGTGGTGCGGGCCCTGGTGCTGACGCCCACCCGCGAGCTGGCGGCCCAGGTGGCGGACAGCGTCACCGCCTACGGCCGCTACCTGGATCTGCGCTCCGACGTCGTCTTCGGCGGCGTGAGCGCCAACCCCCAGATGCAGCGGCTGCGCCGCGGAGCCGACGTGCTGGTGGCCACCCCCGGCCGGCTGATGGACCTGCACCAGCAGAACGCCCTGCGGCTCGACCGGGTCGAGATCCTGGTGCTGGATGAGGCCGACCGGATGCTCGACATGGGCTTCATCCGCGACATCCGCCGGATCCTCTCCCTGCTGCCGGCGAAGCGCCAGAACCTGCTCTTCTCGGCCACCTTCTCCACCGAGATCCGGCGGCTGGCCACCGGCCTGCTGCACAACCCCGTGCAGCTCCAGGCCACCCCCGAGAACCAGGCCGCGCCCCTGGTGGAGCAGGTGATCCATCCCTGCGACATGGATCGCAAGGGGGATCTGCTCAGCCATCTGATCCGCAGCAACGACTGGCGTCAGGTGCTGGTGTTCTCCCGCACCAAGCACGGCGCCAACCGGCTGGCGGAGCGTCTCGAGAAGGAGGGCCTCGGGGCGGCGGCGATCCACGGCAACAAGAGCCAGGGGGCCCGCACCCGGGCCCTGGCGGAGTTCAAGAGCGGCGAGGTGCGGGTGCTGGTGGCCACCGACATCGCCGCCCGCGGCATCGACATCCACCAGCTGCCCCATGTGGTCAACCTCGACCTGCCCAACGTGGCCGAGGACTATGTGCACCGCATCGGCCGCACCGGCCGGGCGGGCCAGAACGGCCATGCCATTTCCCTGGTGGCGGCCGAAGAGCATGAGCTGCTGCGGGCCATCGAACGCCTGGTCGGCTCCCCCCTGCCCCGCCAGGAGGTGGCGGGCTTCGAGCCCACCGTGCTGTCCGCGCCGCCCCTGGATCTCAGTGGTGGCCGGGGACGCCGCAGCCAGGGCCCCCGCCACGGGCAGGGACAGGGTCACGAGCGCGGCCGGCGCCGCACCGGTTCCCGCTGAGCCAGGGCCCAGCGGGGGAATGGCAGTGGTTGTGACAGCCTCCACCGCCTCCCTAGGGTGAAGTGAGGATCTGCCTCCTTCCGACATGCCCTACGAACCCGGATCCACCCAGTGCCGCGTGCTGATCGACTGCAAGGCCCAGATCGAGGGCATGCTTCTCGCGCTGGAGCGCATCGACAACAGCCGCCACATCCGTGATCAGCTGGTGGCGGTCCACAACCAGCTGGAAGGTCTCCACGAACTGCACCGGCGCCAGCCGGAGGAGCTCGCCTCCGGCAGCTGAACCGGAGGCTGGGGCCGCCCTCCGCGGCAGGCTCATCCTGCGCCGGACGTCTCCTCCCCCCGGCCCCTCTGCTCCCACCCCTGGCAGGCCGCATAGGCACCGGCCAGGGTGGGGCTCATCACCCGCTGGCCCGGGATCCGCTCATGGCTGGCCACGTAGCAGCCCAGCGTGTCCCGGAAGATCCGGCAGCCGGATCCGGTGCTGTTGACGAAGGAAAGCTCACTGGCCATGACATCCCCACCCATTCACTGACTTCGGTCTACTGCCTGCGTCGGCAGTCCAACACTGAGACGCTGCTAAGGGAACAAAACGTCAAGACCCCTTGCCGAAAGAGCGGATCAGGGGGTATTTACACCGATCCGATCACCGACCACCAGCCCCAGCTGCTGGATCAGGGCCTGTCCCTCGCTCGGACGCCGTCCCGGCAGCTGGGCCTGGCGCAGCAGCACAGGGCAGCCACCGGTGGCCACCACCAGCCCCTCCCCCTCCACCACCGAGAGCACGGTGCCGGGGCCAGCCACTGACGAGCCATCCACTGATGTCCCGTCCTGGCTGGGGCTGCCCCAGCGGTCGGCCAGGGCGGCGGCCGCGGGGGTGAGCTGGTCCCTCAGACGAACAACGAGGGGTTCGGTGGCCAGCAGCTTCAGCCGCTCGGCCCCCCAGGGGCAGGAGGCATAGGGATACAGCCCCATCACCCGGCGATGGATGGCCAGGGCGGAGCCGCTCCAGTCCACCAGGGTGTCCTCCTTGGTGAGCTGGCGGGCGTGACTGACCCCTTCTCCGGCCTGGGGACGCACCCCGAGGCGGGCAAGCCGCTCCGGCTCAGGCCCCGCACCCGCCGCCTCGATCAGCGGCAGGGCCTCCACCAGCAGCTCCCCGGTGAGGCACGCCAGCCGTTCCGAAAGCTGGCCGGCGTTCTGGAGCAGGGGAATGGACAGGCGCCGCTCCAGCAGCACCGGGCCGGTGTCGAGTCCTTCCTCCATCGCCATGATGCCCACGCCGGTTTCGCCATCCCCCTCCAGCAGGGCCCACTGGATCGGCGCGGCCCCTCGCCAGCGGGGCAGCAGGGAACCGTGGCCGTTCCAGCAGCCCAGGGGGGGCTGGGAGAGCACCGCCGGCGGCAGGATCTGGCCGAAGGCCACCACCACCGACAGGTCCGCCCCCAGGGCGGCCAGCTCCTGCTGGCAGCCAAGATCGCGGCGGATCCGCTCGGGGGTGAACACCGGCAGAGCCAGCTCCAGGGCGCGCTGCTTCACAGGGGAGGCCACCAAAGCCTTGCCCCGGCCCCGGCGCCGGTCCGGCTGGCTCACCACAGCAACGATGCTGTGGCCGGCCTGCCGCAGGGCCTCGAGACTGACCACGGCGTAGGCCGGGGTGCCCCAGAACAGGATCCTCAAGCGTCGCCGGTGATCGAGAGACCCTCCACCCACACGTGGGGGCAGAGACCGTCGGGGGTCACCTTGGCCTGACCCTCGAAACCGACGATGGCCTTGAGCAGGGTGCGGATGTCACCGGCCACGGTGGCGGCCTCGATGGAGCGCGCGGTGCCGCCCTCCACCAGCCAGCCGTCGAAGGGGAGGGAGAAGGAGCCCTGGCTGGCCTTGACGCCGGCATGGAGGGCCGAGAGGGAATCGATCACCACCAGCCCATCCCCATCGCCGGCACCGGAGGCGAAGCGGTCGAGGCCCCGGGCACCGCCATCGCTGCCGGGGGTGGGGCCGATCTCGAACCAGTCGGGGCCCACCGACACCTTGGCCCCCAGGCCGGCATGGCCCGTGGGGGCGACCCCGAAGGCCCGGGCCGTGGCCTCCGAATGGAGGAAGTGCCTAAGCACCCCGCCCTCCACCAGGGACAGGCGACCGGTGGGGGTGCCTTCTCCGTCGAAGGCGGCCGCACCCACGTTGGCCGGATTCAGGCCGTTGTCGTGCAGGGAGAAGAAGGGAACGGCCAGCTGCTCGCCCAGGGACTCGCGCCGGCTGAGGCTGACGCCATCGATCACGGCGCGGGCATTGAACAGGCTGCTGAAGGCGCCGATCAGGTCGAGGAAGGCCTCGGGAGTGAAGACGCAGGTGTAGCGGCCGGTGGCGATGGGGGCGTAATCGAGGTGGGCGATGGTGCGCTCCGCCGCCTCCTGAACGCAGCCGGCCACATCGAGGTCGGAAGCGCCGTAGGCCAGACGCACGGCGCCGCTGCTGCGGGGCTTGCGGCCCGCCTCCTCGGCCCGGGCATAGAGGTAGAGGGAGGCGGTGGTGAGGCGCTGCTGGCGGCAGGCGCCGGCACTGTTGATGTAGAGCCGGTCGCTGCTGCGCTGGGCCAGGCCGTTGTAGGGGACCGTGCCGATGGCGGGATGGCGTCCGAGCAGGTCGCGCTCGGCCTCCTTGAGGGTGTCCAGCAGGCTGAGGATGCTGACGGCCGGGCGAAGCGGCTGCTCCAGGACCGGCAGCGGCGCGGTGGCCAGAGGGGAGAAGTCGGGGACCTCATCGACGTTGCCGTAGGCGCTGGCGTCACGGGCCCCGGCCAGGGCCCGGGCCAGGCCGGCGTCGGAGAGGTCGGAGGTGCTGGTGATGCCCACCAGGCCGTCGTCGTTCCAGACCCTCAGGGTGATGGCGCTGCGCTGGGCGCCCTTCATCTGCTTGGCTTCGCCCCGGTCGACCTGCACAGAGGTATCGGTGCTGCAGGAGGCGCCCAGATCCCAGCGACGGACGCCCTCACGCTGGGCCAGCTGGTCGAGCCGCTGGCGCAGCACCTCGGCATCGAGGCTGGCGGCCGCTGATTCGGTGATTCCCATGATCAGCGTCCCCCCACGGTGATGGTGTCGACCTTGATGTGGGGCTGGCCCACGGTGACGAAGATGCTGCCGCTGACCGAGCCGCAGAAGCCGGCGGCCAGCTCCAGGTCGTTGGCGCACATGGAGATGCGGGGCATCACCTCCTTGGCGTCGCCGATCAGGGTGGCCCCCTTCACCGGCTTGGTGAGGGTTCCGTTCTCGATCAGGTAACCCTCCTCGACGGCGAAGTTGAACTGGCCGGTGGGGCCGACGCTGCCGCCCCCCATCGACTTGCAGTAGAGCCCCTTGTCGACGGAGGCGATCAGATCCTCCGGGCAGTGGGGGCCGGCGGCGATGTAGGTGTTGCGCATGCGGCTGGCGGCGGCGAAGGCGTGGCTCTGGCGCCGGCCGCTGCCGGTGCGCGGGTGGCCGGTGCGGCGCTCCCCGGCCCGGTCGCTGAGGAAGCGCTGCAGGATGCCGTTCTCGATCAGCACGGTGCGCTGGGGCTCCATGCCCTCGTCGTCCATGGCCAGGGACCCGAAGGCTCCGGCGGTGAGGCCCTCGTCGATGGCGGTGAGGGAGGGGTGGGCGATGGGCTGGCCGACCATGTCGGCGAAGGGGGTGGTGGCCCGCTCCACCTGGGTGGTCTCCAGCAGGTGGCCGCAGGCCTCATGGAAGATCACACCACCGAAGCGGTTGGCCAGCACGACGGGGAACTGGCCGGCCTCGACGTAATCGGCGTAAAGCATGGTGCCGGCGCTGCTGCAGACCTCCACCGCGGCGGCCTCCACGTCCCAGCGACGCAGGTCGTCGGGGCTGTCGGAGGTGCCGTAGCGGCGGCCCAGGCTGGCCCGGTGGTCGCCGTCGGCCGCCAGCACATTGAGGCCCACCGACTGGTGCAGACGCACGTCCCGGGCGAAGGTGCCATCGCTGGCGGCCACCAGCACCTCCTGCCAGTCACGGGCATAGCTGCCCCGACGCACCTGCAGGTGCTGGCCATGGGCCTGGAGCCGGTCGGTGCCCTCGAGCAGACGGCTGGTGGCCTCCGCCAGGGACGGACAGGACAGCAGCCAGCCGTCCTTGGTGGCGGCGAAATCGCGCAGCTCGGGCAGGCCGTCAAAGCCCCCGCCGGTGTGGGCGGGGAGCACGAGGCCCAGCATGCCCAGGGCCTGCTCAAGGGCGGCCCGCAGGCCGGCGGCGCTCAAGTCATTGGTGGAGACGAAACCGTCCCGATCCCCCAGGAACACCCGCAGCCCTGCCCCGGCGCCGAAGGCCGGGCTGACGCTGGTGATCGAATCCTGCTCGGCCAGCAGGCCGAGGTGGTCGGAGCGCTCCAGGAACACCTCCACCAGGTCGGCCCCGGCCGAGCGCCCAGAGGCCAGGAGCGGCTCCAGGACGGAACGCCAGGCCGGGTCCCCGAGGGCCGCCGGGGACAGGGTGAGCGCAGTGCCGGCCGGTGCGCCGGTGGGAGGGGAGACGACCAAGCGGCGAAGGGAGAACTGGGCCGATTCTGGCGGGTCGGCTCAGCGCACGGCGGGCTGGAAGCGCTCGCTGCGGATCGGCGCCATCAGGAACAGGCGTGCCATCTGGACACCGTTGCCGAACCAGTGGGGCAGTTTGCGCAGGGCACGCACCGGCGCCGGGGCGCCGAAACGGTCGGCCCGATCAAGGGCGGCGTTGTTCTGCACCAGCTTCTCCAGCCGCTCGTAGAACTCGGGGTGCTCGACGTTGAGCACCACGGGGAACACCCGGGCGGAGGTTTCGTTGGTCTTGGCGATCACGTACTTGTCGTAGGTGCGGGCATCAAGCCCGAGGGCCTCATAGAACTCCTTGCGGGCGACGTCGCGCACGTACATGGTGGCGAACACGGCCAGCAGGAAGAAGCGGCACCAGAGGCGGGCGGTGAAGCCGCGCACGGTGTCGGGCTGGGCCTTCATCAGGGCGTCGAAGAAGTCGCCGTGGCGGTTCTCGTCCTGGCACCAGTTTTCGAAGAAGTTGAAGATCGGGAAGATCTTGCTTTCCGGGTGCTGCTCCAGGTGGCGGTAGATGGCGATGTAGCGCCAGTAGCCGATCTTCTCGGAGAGGTAGGTGGCGTAGAAGATGAACTTGGGCTGGAAGTGGGTGTAGGCCTTGGTGGCCGTCAGGAAGCCCAGGTCGAGCTGGAGGCCGAAATCGGCCATGGCCTTGTTGAGGAAACCGGCATGGCGGGCCTCATCGCGGGCCATGTGGGCGAAGCATTCCGCCAGCAGCGGGTTGCGCTCCTTGATGCGGCGGCTGAGTTCCTTGTAGAGCAGGAAGCCCGAGAACTCCGAGGTGCAGCTCTGCTCGAGAAACTCGACGAACACCCGACGGGTCTCGGGGTCCAGCTTGTCGGCGGCGCCTTCGAACTGGTCGTCGCGGACGAAGTGGTGGCGGTTGTAGTCCTTGCGGAACTCCTCGCAGATGGCCTCCAGCTCCACTTCGTTGGGCCGCAGATCCATCGCCGCCATGGCGTCGAAATCCGTGGTGTAGAAGCGCGGGGTGAGGATCGTGTCCTTCACCGGGTCCTTGATGGCCGGGGCATCCGGGGTGCCCACCCGGGGGGCGGTGGGGGCTTGGGTGGCGGGAGGCACCATCGCGCGGGCGTTCAGAGAGCTCGGCCGCCATCGTAGGCATCGATCCCCGCCATCGGTCCGGATGTGAAGCCGCGGATGTGAAGCCGGCCGACGGGGAGGTGCCTCAGTTGGGGCCCAGCCACTTCTGGCCGTTGAGCCGCTGCACCACCCGCGACACCAGCAGCGACAGGGTCATCTTCTTTTCGTCGATCAGGAACGACTCCAGCAGGCTGGGGCTGCCGGCCCCCTCGCTGAGGGCGATGGTCTTGGCGGAGCTGATGTCGGGCCGGGTGAAGCAGAGCCAGAAGCGGCGCTCGCCCGGCAGCCGCCCCCGGACCATCCAGCAGTCGGCCCCGACCACGGGCATGGTGCCCTGCTCGAACACCAGCTCAGGGGCCGGGCCGCCGTAGGCCTCGATTTCCTTGACCAGGGCCGGCACCAGCAGCTCGGGCACAAAGACCTCGAACGGCTTGTCCTCAGGGGCGGGTGGCTTGGCCTTCGGGGCGGCGGTCTTCGCCTCCGGCGAGATGGCGACAGGGTCGGGGGTGTTGCTGGGGGTCTCGGTCACCGGTGCGGTCCCTGGGCGCGGAGGTGCGGGAACTTTAGGCAGCGTCCCGGAGCCGCAGGTGGTCGCGGCGACCGGCGTCACCATTCCTCGCCGTCGTCGTGGCCCCAGTCATCGGCGCTGGCCGGGGCCGGGGCCGGCGGGCGGGAGGCCACCGCCGGCTCGGGTCGGAACGGGCCCGATTCGGCGGCCTCCGGGCGGTGCAGCACCCGGTAGGGCACCGAGACCGTCGGCGCCGGCTCGCCGGGGGCGCGGCTGGGGCCGGCGGCAGCGGGCGATGGAGCGGCGGGGGCTGGAGCGGTGGCACTGGCGCGACCCTCGGACCGGCCACCCCAGGGGGCACTCCAGGTGTCGTCCTCCAGCCGATCCGGGCGACGGACCGTGCGCCGCAACGGCGCCCGCCCCCCCTGGCGCAGGGCGAGGGCGGTGGCGCCGGCACTGAGGGCCGCCCCGCCGCCGGCGGCCGCCGCCATCCACAGGCCGATCGGCAGCGACGGGGTCTGCCAGGTCAGCAGCCGCAGGGCCAGGGGGGGGCTGGGGTTGAGGGCCGCCACCAGCAGGGTCACCAGCAGCGGCGAGAGCAGGGGCAGCAGCAGCAGGCGTTGCAGCACGGTCCGGAGCGTCAGGGGGTGGAGACTTCGTCCGGGGCGGACCGGCCCACGGGCCCCTGCCAGCGCTGCAGGGAGCCGAGCTGGAGGCCGAGGGTGTCGAAGACGCGGATCACCAGGAAGTCCACCATCTCACCGATCGTGGTGGGCTGGTGATACCAGGCCGGAACCGGGGGGGCGATGCGGGCCCCGGCTTCGGCCAGGCGGGTGAGGTTGCGCAGGTGGACCAGGTTCCAGGGCAGCTCCCGCGGTGCGATCACCAGGGGCCGTCCCTCCTTGAGGTGCACATCCGCCGCCCGTTCGATCAGATCCAGGGCCACGCCGGAGGCGATCCGGCCGACGGTGCCCATGCTGGCCGGCAGGATGACCATGCCGCGGGTGAGATAACTGCCGCTGGCGATGGCGGCGGCCTGGTCGTTCCAGCGATGGCAGTGCAGCCGGCCGGAGCTGCAGCCGGTGCGTTCACGCCAGAAGCGTTCCTGGGCATCGGGCTCCGATGGCACCCGCAGGCCCATCTCCGCCTGCCAGACCCCGATCGCCCCCCGGCTGGTGACCATCTCGACCGGCAGGTCCTCCTCGAGCAGCAGCTGCAGCGCCCGCTCGGCCAGGGGCTGGGCGGAGGCGCCGGACACCGCCAGGACGACGGGAAGGGAGGAGGGCGCCATCAGCGGCTCAGCCCTCGTCCGCGGCGCCGGGGGCGTCATCGGCATCGTCATCCGGGGTGCCATCGACGGCACCCTCCTCCACCCGTTCGAAATCCTCGGGCTGGAGCACCGCCAGGTCGATCTGGTGGCGCAGGGCGTCCACCTTCTGGATCTCGACATCGACGCCGTCGCCGACCATGTAGGTACGACGGAACTTGCGCCCCACCAGGCGGTTCTGGCGCGAGCGGTACTCGTACCAGTCGTCCTTGAGGGAGCTGACGTGCACCAGTCCCTCCACCTGGGAGGGGGGAACCTCAACAAAGAAGCCGTAGCTCTGCACGCCGCTGATCACCCCGGGCAGGGTCTGGCCGACCAGGGGCTCGGTGTGGCGGGCCTGGGCCAGGGCCAGCACATCGGCCTGCAGCTCCTGCAGGAAGCGGCAGCGGCCGTTGAGGCGCTGGGCCAGACCGTGCTCCAGGCCCTGCTGGTAGGGGGCCAGCTGGCCGGGGGTCAGCAGGGGCCAGTCGGTGCTGCCGTGGCAGGCGTCGCTGGCCAGGTCGGTGCTGACCTTGTGGCGCACGCTGGGGCGGTCCTTGCCATCCACCAGCAGGCTGACCAGGAGCTGCTGGTTCCAGATGTCGGCGTAGTGGAGGGCCGGGCAGCACCAGGGCGCCACGGCGGTCTCCTCGCCTGCCACCGCATGGGGACCGGCTTCGGCCGCCAGCTGCACCGGCCGCAGGGCGTCACGCAGCTGCTGCTGCAGGGGCCGGCCGCGATCGGTGGCGGCGAAGACGGCGGCGAGCTCGGCGGCGCTGGCGTTGCCGTCGGCACTGAGCTCCATCGGGATGTCGAGGGCCAGGGCCGCCTTGGCGACGTCATTGGTGTCGGTGGCCTCCGCCGCCGGGTTGAGGGCGAACAGGGCGGGCAGCTCCAGGGCCAGCAGGTGACGGCCCAGGGCCCGGTGGGCCACCAGCACCGCCTCCCGCAGGATCGCCACCGGATCCTCGGCCGGCAGCTCCACCAGCCAGCCCTGCAGGGCCGCATCCGGGGCGGGGACCCGCAGGTCGCCGAGGCTGTCGATGGCGGGCATCGGCAGGTCGAGATCGATCGAGCCGGCCCCGAGACGCCGCTGGCGCAGCAGGCCGCTCAGCTGGACGAGCTGCTCCAGCAGGGGCAGGTGGTCCTTGAGGGCCTTGAGGGCGGCGGGCACGGTGCGGGCCTTGGGCTTGCGCTCGGCCAGGGCCTGCATCGCGGCCCGGTCCACCCGGGCATCGGGCGTGATCTGGCTCAGGCTGAAGCGGAAGTGCTCGAGGCCCCCCTCGGCGTCCAGCTCCAGGGCGACCGAGACCGCCGCCTGGCTGTCGCCCGGGCGGAAGCCGCAGGCCTTGGCGAGGGCGGAGGGCAGCAGGGGCAGCCAGCGCCGTCCCAGGCAGATCGCCTCGCCCTGGTCCCGCAGCCAGGTGTCGAGGCTATTGCCCATGCCGATGCGTTCGGCCACGGCAGGACTGTGCACCCACAGCCGCCAGCCGCCCTCACGCTCCTCCAGGGAGATGGCGGGCAGCACGGGGGCCTCGCCGCCCTCCCAGGCCTCCAGGATCAGGGTGGGCAGGGCCGTCAGGTCGGCGCGGCCCTTGGCGACGGGCTGCTTGAGGGTGGCGCGGGGGGAGGCCGGACGCTCCTGCAGGCGGTGCTTGGCCAGCAGCAGGTCGGTGTCGGCCGCTTCACCGCCGTGCACCGGCAGGCTGCGGGCGACATGGCCGGCCGGACCGAACTGGGCCACGGGGAAGCGATCGATCTTCACCTCCACCACCGCCTCCTCGGCGGGGTCGAGATGGAGCGCGTCCTCCTCGGGCAGGGCGACGGCGGTGAGCAGCCGGTCGTCGAGGGGGACGGCGACCAGCTGGCCGTCCTGCCGCTCGACCTGGGCCAGCAGGCTGGGGGTCTGGCGCTCGAGGATGCACTGCACACCCCCCTCCGGCGAGCGGCGGCGGCCGCCCTCGCGGGTGATCTTCACCAGGACCCGATCGCCGTTCCAGGCATGGTTGAGCTGGTGGTCACGGATGTAGATGTCCTCACCGCCGTCCTCCCGCAGGGCAAAGCAGAAGCCCTTGCTCGAGCAGCGCAGCCGGGCCGGGATCAGCTCGGGGGTCTCGCGGGCGCGGAGCCCTTCCCCGTCCTCCTCCACCAGCCCCAGCCGCAGCAGGGCATCCAGACCGATGCGCAGCTGCTGCTTGCAGGTCTTGGTGGTCAGGCCCAGCGACTTCTCCAGCTTGGCCAGGGCCACCGCATCGGTCGTGGAGAGGTGGTCGAGCAGATCGGCGACCGTGAACTTCATCGGATGGGACATACGCGGAGGATGGCACTGCCGGAGCAGCGCGGTGACCAGGGTGGTCCGGAGCGCCAGGGGGGTCGTCGGCCTCCTTGGACGGGGGATGGCCCGGCAGCGCCCGCCGTCACGGCGAACGTCACCCGGGGACTCTAAGGAGCGGGGGTCTCGCCATCCTCGCCAGCGGCCTCGGTGGTCGCGGCGGGGGCCTCGCCGCCGTCCGCGCCGGAGCGCAGGATCAGGCGGGTGCCGATGATCAGGAAGCCGGCGGAGGCCGCCAGCTGCAGTCCATCGGTGGGGATCACGCTCGAGAGAGAGCCCCCTGCCGCCGCCCCCACCAGGCTGGCCAGCACCAGGGCGAAGGCGCTGCCGGCGAACACCGCCCCGGGCCGGTTGGAGGTGCCGCTGATGCTGACGATGGCCAGCTGGGTCTTGTCGCCGAGCTCCGCCAGGAAGACGGTGGCGAAGGTGGAGGCGAGCAGGGCGAACGGCATGGTGCGGCGGGCGACGGACTCAGGAGTTGAGGAGGTGGAGCGGCGCCAGGTGCAGCACCGCCTGGCGGCCCAGCCACAGCCCCAGGGCAACCATCAGGATCCCCGCCGCCCGCTCCAGCTGGTGGGGGGGCATGACGGTGGAGAGCCAGCGCCCCAGCAGCACCCCCACCAGGCTGGAGCAGATCAGGGCGAGCGAGGCGCCCACGAACACGACGACCGGTCGGCCCGACTGGGCCGACAGCAGCAGGGCGGCCAGCTGGGTCTTGTCACCGAGTTCGGCCAGGAAGACGGTGGTGGCGGTGCTCAGGAACACCGTGATCCAGCTGGAGGGGGCTGGGGTTTCGGGGGTGCTGCTCATGAGGGCTGGCGGATCGTCCGCAGGAAACGGCGCATCACCGGGTGGCGGCCGCCCAGCTCAGCGCGGATCTGCTGCCGGCAGGAGGCGATGGCCAGGGCATCGGGATCGTCACCGGGCTGGCCGAACAGCGCGACGAGCTGATCCACCCGGCAGAAATCGGGCCGCTCCGCATAGATGCGGCAGCGGCGTGAGCCGGTGTCGAAATGGCGGCACCAGCCGTCCTCCCCCACCATCGAGAAATACAGCTCCTGCTGGTCGGGATCGAGGGCCTCGATCGCGTCGCCCCGCAGGGCCGGGTCAAGGCGGCAGCAGGAACCGCAGCCGCTGATGCACTGCCAGTGCTCGGGTCGGGGCACGGGGACGCCACGGGGTCGTTCCATTCACTCACACCCGACGCCGTCTTCCCAGCCCAGGCCCGGCGCCAGCCATGACAACCGATCACGGCCACAGGGGCGGGGCCGTGAAGCGGCCGCCGGGCGACCTACACTCCTGGCCGATTGTCCCCCTTGCCGGCAGCCGCACCATGGGTATCGATTTCCATCTCATCTCCAACTTCGGCGCCCTGGCCCTGATCACCCTGGCCGGTCCGGCCGTGATCTTCATCCTCTACTACCGCCGCGGCGCCCTCTGATCGCTCCGGCACCAGCAGGTCGGCCAGGGCGTGGTACACGGGTCTGCGCTGGATCGCCTGGCCCGTGTAGGCCGCGATCACAGCGGCGGCCACCAGGCCGGGCATGAGCTGCTGGTCGCCCGCCATGCGGATGGCGAAGGCGATCGTCATCACCGGCAGCTGGGTGGCTCCCGCCAGACCCGCCGCCATGCCCAGGGCCAGGCCGAGGTGGGGATCCCCCGCCAGGGCCCGCACCACCCCTGAGCCGAACACCCCCCCCACGGCGAAGGCCGGATCGATCAGCCCTCCGGGAATCCCCGTGGAGAGCGCCAGCACCGGTCCGATCAGCCGCGAGACCAGGAGAACGACCCAGCCGGCGTCGATGGTGGTGTCCGCGTCCTGATCCAGCATCAGACGCATCAGGGTCTCGCCATCGCCGCCGCTGGCGCCACCGGTGACCAGGGTCAGCAGGGCCAAGGCCAGCCCGGCTGCCAGGCCGAGGCGCAGGGGCTGGCGGCGGGCGAGCGGGGTGATCAGGCCCGTGGCGCGCACCAGCAGCCAGGCGAACAGGCCGCCGAGGGCCCCGCCGCCGAGGCCGATCGGAATCGCCCAGAGCAGCTGCTCGGTCTCCGCCACCGGGCTGGCGTTGATCCCGAGGGCGAACATCGGCTGGCCGCCGAGGCCGCTGACCAGGGCCGCCGCGCTGGTCAGCACCAGTGCCGGCCACACCAGCCGCTGCTGGAAGCTGCCGGTGAGCTCCTCGACCACGAAAACCATCCCCATCAGGGGGGTGTTGAAGCCACCGGCCAGCCCGGCCCCCGCCGCTCCGGCCAGCAGGTGGCCCCGGCTGGCCCGGTGCAGCAGGCCGGGCCAGCGGCGCAGCAGGGCCTGACCCACGGCCGCACCCACCTCCACCACCGGGCCCTCGCGGCCCAGGGGCAGCAGGGCCAGGCTGGCGATGGTCCAGAGGCCCAGCCGTTCCCCGGTCGGGGCGGCGGAGAGCAGCTGGGCGCCCCGGTGGGGATCCTCCAGGCAGAGCATCACCTGGGGAATGCCCGAGCCGGCCCCGCGGCGCCAGGGTCCCCGCTGGAACCAGAGCAGCAGCGGCACCAGGGGGATCGGGGCCAGGGCCAGCAGCCAGCCACTGGCGCTCCAGCCGCCGCCGCTGAAGGCCGGCAGGGTGGAGAGCAGGCGATCCTGGAGCAGGTCGATGCGGTTGAGCGGCCAGCAGGCGAGCCCCACCACGGCCCCCAGCAGCGCCAGCAGCACCAGGGAACGCACCGGGCCCAGCGGGGAGCGGCTCATCCTTCGACCATCCCCAGGGCCATGGCCGCCTCCCGCATCAGCCCCTGAACGTAGGGGTGGGGCGGATCCCCCAGGGCGGCGGGGCCTGTGCCGTCGGATGGGATGGCGGAGCGCAGCTCCTCGCCGGCGGCGTTGCGGATCACCAGGCTGTCCCCCTGGCGGCGGCACCAGTAAGTGCGGTCGCGGCGCTGCAGCACCACGGTGTCACCGCCGCTGGAGCGGATCGCCTCCAGCTCCAGCTGGAACCGCTCCACCCCCTGCCAGTCATCACGGCGTAGGCGGTAGGCCACATCCACCGGCCCCGCCCACTGGTCGGGACCCTGCCAGCGCCAGCCGATCGCCCGCAGCCGCGTCTCCCCCTGGGCCAGCTGCAGCTGCAGGTGGCCGCCGCGCAGCAGCTTCTGCTCCACCACCTGGCAGCGGCTGCTCCAGAACAGGGGGGTGGGATGGCCGATGCCGAAGGGGGCGAGCCGCTGGAGCTGGCGCCAGAAATCCCGGTCGATGCGCTCCAGCCGCAGCAGGGCCTCAGGCTCCACCGTGCGGCCATCGCCCGCCGACTCCAGCCAGCCGCTGGCCAGGGCGTCGAGCCGTTCCTGCAGCGCCGTGACGTTCTCGGCCCGCACCGTGAAGCCACCGGCGGCGGGGTGGCCGCCGTGGCGCTCCAGCAGTTCGGCGCAGGCCGTCAGGGCCCCATCGACGGCGAAGCCCTTCGGGGCCCGCACCGACGCCCGCAGCCGGCCTCCCCCTTCGCCGGCCAGCAGGGCCACGGGACGGCCGAAGCGCTCCACCAGCCGGGAGGCGACGATGCCGATGACGCCGTGGTGCCAGTGGCCCTGGGCCAGCAGCAGGAAGGCGGGCCGGCGGGGACCATCGGCCTCCAGCAGGGCCAGGGCCTCCGCCTCGATCGCACTGCAGAGTTCCCGCCGCTGGCGGTTGAGGGCTTCGCAGGAGCGGGCCAGTTCCAGGGCCTCCTCAGGATCCTCCGTCGTCAGCAGGTCCACCACCAGCTGGGGGTCCCCCAGCCGGCCGACGGCATTGATGCGCGGGGCCAGCTGGAAGCCCACCGCCTCGGCATCGACCCGGTGCTTCTCCAGGCCCGCCAGCTGCTGCAGGGCCTGCAGGCCGGGCAGGGGGCTGCGGCCGAGCAGGGGCAGGCCATCGAGCAGCCAGCGGCGGTTGACCCCCTCCAGGGGGGCCATGTCGGCGATGGTGCCGATGCAGAACAGATTGAGGGCGATCTCCAGCCCATGGCGGTGGCGCAGCCGCCGGCAGAGGGCGGTGGCCAGGACGTGGGCCAGCCCCACCCCCGCCAGACCCCGGTAGGGGGAGCCCTCCGGGGTGACGGCCGGGTGCAGCAGGGCCAGGTGCGGCGGCAGCTGGGGGGGCAGGGTGTGGTGGTCGGTGAGAATCACCTCCACCTCCAGGGCGGCGGCGCGCTCCAGGGCTTCGATGGCGGCCACGCCGTTGTCGACCGTGATCAGCAGCCGCACCCCGTCGGCCGCCAGCCGCTCGACCATGGCGGCGTTGAGGCCGTAGCCGTCGTCCATGCGGCTGGGGATGGCGGCCCGCGGGCGGGCGCCGAGCCGCTGCAGGACCCCCACCAGCAGGGCGGTGCTGGTCATGCCGTCGGCGTCGTAGTCGCCGCAGATCGCCACCGCCTCCGCCCCCTGGCAGCAGCGCACCAGCCGCTCGACCGCCAGCGCCAGAGCCGGGAAGTGGGCCTCCGGATCGGGGGCCGCCTCCGGATCCAGCAGCTGGCGCACCGACTCGGCCGTCACCAGGCCGCGACGCCGCAGCATGGCCAGCAGCTCACAGGGGAGGTCGGTTTCCAGAGCCCCGGCCGCCTCGGCGGGGCCGTCGCCGCCGAGGGGGGAGGGCAAAAGCCAGCGTCGCTCGTCGACGGCAGAGAGCAACGAGGGGCAGGCGGGGCCTCCGCATTGTGGAAGCCGGGGCCGCAGGGCGCACCCCTTAGCCTGACTCCCTACACAAGCGCGGCGTCCGATGGCCCCGGCCCTGTCGGCCCTGCTCTGGGACGTGGACGGCACCCTGGCCGAGACGGAGTTCGAGGGCCACCGGGTGGCCTTCAACCGCAGTTTCGAGGCCGCCGGGCTGCCCTGGCGCTGGGACCGGCCCACCTATGGGCGGCTGCTGGCGGTGGGCGGCGGCCACGAGCGGATCACCGCCTTCCTGGAGCAGGTGGAGGGCAGCACGCCGGAGCGGGGGAGGGTGGAGGAACTGCAGCGCCGCAAGCAGGCGATTTATGCCGAGCTGGTGCAGCAGGGCCGCCTCGCCCTGAGGCCCGGGGTGGCCCGGCTGGTGGCGGATGCGGCGGCGGCGGGCCTGCGGCAGGGGATCGTCACCACCAGCGGCCGCAGCGCGGTGCAGGCCCTGCTGGAGGGGGCCCCGCCGGCCCTGGCCCGGGCCTTCGACTTCTGGGTCTGCGGTGACGAAGTGGCCCGCAAGAAGCCCGATCCGGAGGCCTACCGGCTGGCGCTGGGACAGCTGGCCGGGACGGGGAGCGAAGCGGTGGGCAGAGAGGTGGCTGGCGTCCTGGTGCTCGAGGACTCCCCGGCCGGGCTGGCGGCGGCCACCGGCGCCGGGCTGCCCTGTCTGGTCTGCCTGAGCGCGGCGACGCGGGAGGAGCCGGAGGCCCGCTTCAGCGCCGCCAGGGCCGTAGTCGAGAGCCTGGAGGAGTCCGGGGCCACGGTCGTGGTGCGCCGGGGGCCACCTTGCCCCGAGGGCCAGGTGACGCTGTCGTGGCTGGAGCGCCTGCTGGACACGCCATGACCCGCCTCCCCGTGCAGCGCACCCGTTTCCAGGGGCTGGTGAGCCGGCTGGGGAACCGCGCGGTCGGCGTGGCGCGGCGCAGCTGGCGGGCCGGCAGCCTGGCCGCCCTGGCGCTGCTGCTGGGCTTCTTCGCCGGTCAGAACCTCACCAGCCTGCTGCTCTTCACCACCCCGGGGGGCCGCCCGGCGGTGGTGCTCGGTCTGCTGCTGACCTTCGAGACGCTGGTGCGGCTGCGGACACGCTTGGTGCGTGCCGAACCTTCCCTGGCCTGGGTGATCATCGACAACCTGCGCATCGGCGCCACCTACGCCATCGTGCTCGAGGCCTTCAAGGTGGGGACCTGAACCGGTGGTGCCACCAGAGCTCTCCATGCCCTCGGAGCCAGCTCCGGATGCCTGGGACGGGCGGCTGGCCGGGGCAGGGGATCTGGGCCCGGTGCACCCCAGCCTGCTGCGGCTCCTGGCCCTGCCGATGCTGCGCCGGCTGGAGCGCGGGCTGCGGGACGGAGCCGCAACGCGGCGGCCCGTGCTGGCCCTGAACGGGCCGGTGGGCGCCGGCAAGACGAGCCTGGGCCGTGCCCTGGAGCGCCTCGCCACCCTCGGGGGCCTGCGGCTGACGGTGGCCTCGATCGACGACCTCTACCTGCCGGCCGCCGAACGCCGCGCGCGGCTGGCGGGCAATCCCTTCGGGGTGGGCCGGGTGCCGCCCGGCAGCCACGACCTGCCCCTGCTGCTGGAGGCGCTGGCCACCTGGCGGGCCGGGGGGACGCTGCGGCTGCCCCGGTTCGACAAGACCCTGGCCGGCGGGGACGGCGACCGGAATGGCTGGCGGGAGGAGCCCGCCGAGGCGCTGGTGATCGAGGGCTGGCTGATGGGCTGCCGGGCCCTCGGCGCCCAGGCCCTGGGCGAGAGGATGGGCTGCGGAGCGGGGCTGGAGGAGCTGAACGAATCTGAACGCCGCTGGCTGCCCCGCTGGGACGACCACCTGGCGGCCTACGACCAGCTCTGGAAGGCCTGTGACGGCCTGTGGCTGCTGCGTCCGGAGCGTTGGAGCCTGCCCCGCCGCTGGCGGTTCCAGGCGGAGGCCCGTCAGCGACGGGCCGGTGGCGGATGGCTCAACGGCCGTCAGCTCGACGCCATGGTGCGGGCCACGCTCCACTCCCTGCCACCAGCGCTCTACCAGGACCCACTGCTGGGACCCGCCGGCTCAGGGATTCCGTTGCAGGGTGGGGTGGTCCTGGACGGACGCAGGCATGGCCACCCCCTCGGGATTCAGCTCTCTTCGCCCGCTTCGGCCTCTTCGGCGATCGGATAGACAAAGCCCTGGGCGCGGCCGCTCAGAACAGCCTTGCCGAGCGACATCGCCTTCTGGGCTGCCACACCGGCCTTCGCCTTCCAGTGGGCGTGGCGCTGGTTGCGCTTGCCCTTGGAGGTTTTCTTCTTGGGAACGGCCATCCCGCCAACTCACTGCCAAACGATGATCCTGCTTCGCCGACTCGCCTTTCGTCAAATCGCTACAGTCGACTTCCGATAAGCAACTCCTGAAAAGGACGCCAGGCCTGTGAGCAGCAGTTCTCCTCCGGAGCCGGCCAAGATCTCCGCCGCCCTGGCCGCCCCCGGGACCGTTGTGGCGCAAGGCACCGAGGCCGGAGCGTCCTCCACCCCGGCAGCCCCGGCCAGCCCTGCGCCAGCCAAGCCGGCCCCGCCGGTGCGTCCCGGCTTCAGCTTGGGGGGCCAGGGGGCCGGGGCGCCCTCCTACAGCCAGCTGCTGCGGGACATCGAAGCAGGAAAGATCAAGAGCCTGGAGCTCGCTCCTGCCCAGCGCGTGGTGACCGCCACCTTCCAGGACGGCCGCAGCCGCCAGGTGGCGGTCTTCAGTGACAACCAGCAGCTGCTGCGCACCGCCGAGCAGGCCCGGGTGCCGCTGACCGTGCGGGACGAGCGGCGCGACGACGCCATGGCCGGTCTGGTCACCAACGGCCTGCTGGTGGCCCTGCTGATCGCCGGCCTGGTGCTGCTGGTGCGCCGCTCCGCCCAGGTGGCCAACAAGGCGATGGGCTTCGGCCGCAGCCAGCCCCGCCTGCAGGAGGAAGGGGCCATCACGGTGCGCTTCGAAGACGTGGCCGGCATCGCCGAGGCCAAGGAGGAGCTCCAGGAGGTGGTGACCTTCCTCAAAACCCCCGAACGGTTCACCTCCATCGGCGCCCGGATTCCCAAGGGGGTGCTGCTGGTGGGCCCCCCCGGCACCGGCAAGACGCTGCTGGCCAGGGCGATCGCCGGTGAAGCCGGCGTGCCCTTCTTCTCGATGGCTGCCACCGAGTTCGTCGAGATGTTCGTGGGCGTGGGCGCCAGCCGGGTGCGGGATCTGTTCCGCCAGGCCAAGGCCAAGGCGCCGTGCATCATCTTCATTGACGAGATCGATGCGGTGGGGCGCCAGCGGGGGGCCGGAATCGGCGGAGGCAACGACGAACGGGAGCAGACCCTCAACCAGCTGCTCACCGAGATGGATGGCTTCGAGGACAACTCGGGCGTGATCCTGCTGGCCGCCACCAACCGTCTCGACGTGCTCGACACGGCCCTGCTGCGGCCAGGCCGCTTCGATCGCCGCATCAGCGTCGACCTGCCGGACCGGTCCGGCCGGGAGGAGATCCTTTCAGTCCATGCCCGCACCAGGCCCCTGGCCGAGGAGGTGTCCCTGGCCGACTGGGCCCGCCGCACCCCCGGTTTCTCCGGCGCCGATCTGGCCAACCTGCTCAACGAAGCGGCCATCCTCACGGCCCGTCGCCAGAAGAGCCAGGTGGATGACCAGTCCATCGGCGATGCCCTCGAGCGCATCACCATGGGACTGACCGCCGCCCCACTGCAGGACAGCGCCAAGAAGCGGCTGATCGCCTACCACGAGATCGGCCACGCCCTGCTGACCACGCTGCTGCCCCACGCCGACAGGCTCGACAAGGTGACGCTGCTGCCCAGGGCCGGCGGGGTGGGTGGCTTCGCCCGCACCATGCCCGATGAGGACATCATCGATTCCGGACTGATCAGCAAGGCCTACCTGCGGGCCCGGCTGGTGGTGGCCCTCGGCGGCCGCGCCGCCGAAATGGTGGTGTTCGGCCCCAGCGAGGTGACCCAGGGGGCCAGCAGCGATCTGCAGCTGGTGCGCCGCATCTGCCGCGACATGGTGCTGCGCTACGGCTTCTCCAGCCTCGGCCCCCTGGCCCTGGAGGAGGAGGGGGAAGAGGTCTTCCTCGGCCGCGACTGGATCCGCTCCAGCCCCCACACGTCGGTGCGCACCGGCAACCGCATCGACGAACAGGTGCGCCAGCTGGCCTTCGAGGCCCTGGAAAAGGCCGTCGCGGTGCTCACCCCACGGCGCGAGCTGATCGATGAGCTGGTCAACCAGCTGATCGAGCTGGAAACCATCGACGGGGACAGCTTCCGCGCCCTGGTCGAGGCCCATGAGGCCAAGGGCGGTTCAGCCCTCGCCGCCCAGGCCGGAGGCAAAGCGGATGTCCAGGCTGCGCAGGTAGGTGTGTAACCCGGCGTCCTGAATCGGCAGCAGCCGGGCTGGATGGCCGCTCTCATTGACATGGGAGTGCCAGTGGCCCGGCGGGGTCACGAAGGCGGCGCCCGGCTCCCATTCCATCCGCAGAGGGTTGCGGATCGTGCCGTCGGGGTTGAGGTCGGGACCGGAGAGGGTGGCGCAGCCCGGCTGGCAGTCGATCACCAGGTCGAGGGCGACGGACTGGTGCCGATGGGGGGGCTGGACCGCGCCGGCCGGCACCAGTCCGTACATGGCCCAGAGGGTGTGGGTCACGGTGCGGCTCGCCGGCAGGGCACGGTTGGCCATCAGGAGGCTGAGGCGGTTGCTGCGGGCGCTGCTGGGATCCGCCGCCAGCGCCGACAGCTCCTCATCGAGCCAGGCGGCCGGGTAGTGGCTGGGGGCGAAACGGGGTGATTCGGCCCGCACCCCGAGGAAGGTGAGCAGGGGCCCGTCGTGGATCCAGTAGAGAACGCTCTCTTCGGAAGCCTCCATCCGAGGCTCCAGCCCGGCCGGCAGCACGAAAAGATCCCCGCGGCCCCAGCCCAGATCGAGGGGTTCATCCCCGGCACCGGAGGGGCAATGGCAGCGGCCAGAGCCCCGGTACACGTAGAAAAGCGAGCTGGTGGCGTTGGCGGCCACCCCGATCGATTCGCCAGGGAGGATCCGCACGAAGTTGGCGCTCAGGGCCGGGCTTGTGGCGGGGGAGGGGCAGCCCAGACGGGCGCTGAGATCGAGGGGAAGAACCGCCGTCGGACCCGTGGCGTGCAGATCGGGGCCCCAGCGGCCCTCAGGAATCGGCTCGGTGAGACCGGAACGGATCGGGTTGGCGGCCTGGCGGTAGTCGAACAGCAGGGTTTCAGCGTGCCAGTCGTGGCCCCCGGCGATGGCGGCGGGGCTGGGGGGCCTGGACGCTTGGATCTGCCCCATGGGATCAGGTTGCAATCGTTGACAGATCTTATGGATTTCTTTCCATCGTTGCCGCTCTCCCGGCAGGGGGGCGCTCTCCCGGCAGGGGGTGCGTTCAGCCGCCGGCGACGGCCGGCACGATGCTCACCTCGTCACCGTCGCTGAGGACGGTGGCCTGGTTGTCGAGAAAGCGGATGTCCTCGCTGTTGACGTAGAGGTTGAGGAAGCGGCGCAGCTTGCCGCTCTCGTCGCAGAGGCGCGCCTGGATGCCGGGGTAGCGGCCTTCGAGGGCCTGGAGCAGGCCGTCGATGCTGGTGGCCTCAAGGCTGACGCTGGCCTCGTCGTTGGTGAACTTCTGCAGGGGGGTGGGGATCAGAACCTGGATGGCCATGGAATGGGTCGGTGGGGCAGTGAGAGAGAAACGGGGCGGCCCGATCGGGCGGTGATCAGGCCCGGGGGGCGGCACCGCCGTGGGAAGCCTGGGAGCGCTCCCAGGCTTCGTGGAAGCTGGCCAGCTGGGGCTCGATCGTGTAAGGGGCGCCGATGGAGGAGGCGATCGCTTCGGTGGTCTTGAGGCCGTTGCCGGTGATGTAGGCGACGGTGGTTTCCGAGGGGTCGATCTTGCCCTGCTCCACCAGCTTCTTGAGCACGGCGATGGTGGTGCCCCCGGCGGTTTCGGTGAACACCCCCTCCATCTCGGCCAGCAGCTTGATGCCGTCGATGATCTCCTCATCGGTGACCGCCGCGATCGTGCCGCCGGTGCGGTTGGCGATGTCGATGGCGTAGGGGCCATCGGCCGGGTTGCCGATGGCGATCGACTTGGCGATCGTGTTCGGCTTCACCGGGGTGATGAAGTCACGGCCGGCGGCGAAGGCCTGGGCGATGGGGGAGCAGCCCTCCGCCTGGGCACCGCTGAAGCGCACCGGCTTCTCGTCGACGAGCCCCACCTTGATGAATTCGTCGAAGCCCTTGCGGATCTTGGTGAACAGGGAGCCGGAGGCCAGGGGAGCCACGATGTGGTCGGGAAGCTGCCAGCCGAGCTGCTCGATCACCTCGTAGCCGAGGGTCTTGGAGCCTTCCGAGTAATAGGGGCGCAGGTTGATGTTGACGAAGCCCCAGCCGTAGGTGTTGGCCACCTCGGAGCAGAGCCGGTTGACCTGGTCGTAGTTGCCCTTCACCGCCATCAGGGTGGGGTTGTAGACGAGGGTGCCCAGCACCTTGCCCAGCTCCAGATCACTGGGGATGAACACGCAGCACTCCAGGCCGGCGTGGGCGGCGATGGCGGCGGTGGAGTTGGCCAGGTTGCCGGTGGAGGCACAGCTGACGGTGGTGAAGCCCAGTTCCCGGGCCCGGGTGAGGGCCACCGAGACAACGCGGTCCTTGAAGGACAGCGTCGGCATGTTGACGCCGTCGTTCTTGATGTAGAGGGAGGAGAGGCCGAGACGGCGGGCGAGGCGGTCCGCCTTGAGCAGGGGGGTGAAGCCGGTGCCCACGTCGATGGGGTCACCCTCGACGGGCAGGAATTCCCGGTAGCGCCAGATCGAGGTGGGGCCGGCCTCAATGGTGGCGCGGCTGACGCGGCTGCGGATGGCGTCGTAGTCGTAGACCACCTCAAGGGGGCCGAAGCAGACGTCCTCACAGACGTGGCGGGCGCCGGCCTCGTAGGGATGACCGCATTCCTTGCAGCGCAGGCCCGTGAAGGTGGAGCGGGAAAGGGTGGCGGTCAAGGGAATCCCGGTCACTGGGTGACACGCTAACAGTGGTGTCCGGTCCCTGGCGGCAAAGCCGACCTTCGGCATCGGGTATGTCATCGAGGCCGGCACTTGTCGCCCGCAGGGTTCTGCCTACGCTCCGTTTGTGCCCGTTCCCACCCCTCTGCCGTCCCACCGGAGGCCCCACCTCGCCATCGGCCTGGCCATCGCCTTCGCTCTGCTGCTGGCCCTCTGGGCGGGGGCCCGGCTGGCCATCGAATGGCTCTGGTTCAGCCAGTTCGACTTCCAGCAGATCCTGCTGCGCCGCTGGATGCTGCAGATCGCCGCCTTCGCGGCGGTCTTCGGCCTCGGTTCGGCCCTTCAGCTGGCCCAGCTGCAGCGCTGCTGGCGGCTCAGGGAGCAGGGGCCCGAGGCGCCCCGGCCGGGGGCGCCCCTGCTGCGGCTGGGCAACGGCGCCCTGGTGGCGGTGCTGATCGGCCTGGTGCTGCTGCTGGCCGGCGGCCTCAGCTACCTGCTGGTGCAGGCCCGGGGACTGATCGCCAACCCCTTCAACGGCGACGTGATCACCGGCTTCTCCGTGCTGCGCGATCTGCCGCCCCTGCTGGTGGCGGGCCTGGCGGGGGGCCTGCTGCTGCCGCTGCTGCTCTGGCCCCTCACCACCCTGCGGATCACCCTGGCGGCCGCCCTGGCGGGCTCGGCCACGGCGGTGGCCCGGGGCTGGAGCCTGTGGCTGCCGGCCCTGCTGGCCACCCCCTTCGGCGAAGGGGATCCCCTCACCGGTCTGGACCTGTCGTTCACGGTGCTGCGCCTGCCGGCCCTGCGGCTGCTGCTGAGCGTGCTGCTGGCCCAGGGCCTGGTGGGGCTGGCGGCCTGCCTGCTGCTGACCATCGGCAAGGGCCGCAGCCTGAGCGATCTGCGTTTCGACGGGCTCAGCAAGGCCCAGCAGCGGGTGCTGCAGCCCCAGGTGGCGGCCCTGGCCGTCGTCATGGCCCTCAGCAATGCCCTGGCTCCCTTCGATCTGATGGTGCAGGGCAGCGGCGTGGCCTCGGGGGCGGGCTACGTGGATCTGCACGTGCGCCTGCCCCTGCGGCTGCTGTTCGCGCTGCTGCTGCTGCTCACGGCCTGCGCCCTGCTGGTGCCCCTGCCCCGGGGCTGGGTGCGCCGTGGCGCCCTGCTGCCCCTGGCGGGCTCGGCCGTGCTGGTGCCGATCAGTGAATGGGTGATCACGCCCCTGGCCCAGCGCTTCTGGGTGCAGCCGCGGGAGCTGGCGGTGGAGGCCCCCTATCTGGAACGCAGCATCCGGGCCACCCGCCGCGCCTTCGGCCTCGAGAATGTGCGAACCATCCGGCTGGAACCCAACCAGGGCCTGACGAAGGCGGATCTGGCCAGGGCCCCCGGCACCCTCGACAACATCCGCCTCTGGGACAGCCAGCCCCTGCTGGCCGCCAACCGCGAGCTGCAGCAGCTGCGGCTCTACTACACCTTCCCGTCGGCGGCGGTGGATCGCTATCCGCTGCAGGGCAAGTCGGCCCGCGACGGCTCCCAGCAGGTGCTGATCTCGGCCCGGGAGCTGGACAGCAGCGCCCTGCCACCCGGCTCGCGCACCTGGCTGAACCGCCATCTGGTGTTCACCAACGGCCACGGCTTCACCGTCTCGCCGGTGAATGCCTTCGGCTCCGACGGCCTGCCCCTGTTCTTCGTCAAGGACCTGGGCAGCAGCGGCCGGGTACAGGGGATCCCCGAACTGGGCATCACCGACAAGGAGGCCCGGGCGGCGCTGCCGGTGGGCAGCCCGAGCCTCTACTTCGCCTCCGGGCCCTCCCCCTACGCCATCGCCCCCACCAAGGTGAAGGAGTTCTCCTATCCCGAGGGGGAACTGAACGTCTACACCCACTACACCGGCACCCGGGGGATTTCCCTCGCCCCTCCCCTCAACCGGCTGGGGGCGGCGATCTACCTGCGGGAACCGCGGCTGCTGTTCACCGGCTCCTTCACCGACCGCTCCCTGCTGCTGCTGCGGCGCCAGGTGAACCAGCGCCTGACGGCCCTGGCGCCTTTCCTGCGCTTCGAAAGCCAGCCTTACCTGGTCACCGCCCGGGTGGCCGGCAGTGAGGGCTACCGACCGGAGCAGTACCAGTACTGGCTGCTGGACGGCTTCACCACCAGCCGCTCCTACCCCTACAGCGATCCCAATCCCCAGGGCCTGCGCTACTTCCGCAACCCGGTGAAGGCGGTGGTGGATGCCCACGACGGCCGGCTCTGGTTCTACGTGAATGACGCCAGGGATCCGGTGCTGCGCACCTGGGTGCGTGCCTTCCCGGAACTGTTCCGGCCGCTCTCGGCCATGCCCCGGGCCCTGCTCGCCCACATCCGGGTGCCCAAGAGCCAGTTCGACATCCAGGCGGAGCGGCTGCTGCGCTACCACGTCACCGACGTGCGCACCTTCTACAACGGCGACGACGTCTGGGCGGTGCCCAACGAGATCTACGGCGAAAGCACCGTGCCGGTGTCGCCGTACCACCTCACCCTGCAGCTGCCCGGCGAGCAGCGCTCGGAGTTCGTGCTGCTGCTGCCCTTCACGCCGCTGAAGCGCTCCAACCTGGTGGGCTGGCTGGCGGCCCGCAACGATCCACCCCACTACGGGGAGCTGATGCTGGTGCGCTTCCCCCAGCAGCGGCTGCTGCTCGGCCCCCAGCAGATCACGGCCCTGATCGACCAGGACCCGACGATCAGCTTCCAGTTCGGCCTCTGGAACCGGCTCGGCTCGCGGCTGTTCCGCGGCAACCTGCTGGTGCTGCCGGTGGGCGAGGGCCTGCTGTACGTGGAGCCGATCTACCTGCAGTCGAAGAGCAACGACCTGCCCACCCTGGTGCGGGTGGTGGTCACCGACGGCCGCCGCTTCGTGATGGAGCGCAGCCTGCGCCGCGCCCTGGAGCGGCTGGTGGACGCGGCCCCCACCGCCAAGGAGGAGGCGGCGACCGCCAAACCGCCGCTCCCCGACGGCACGCCGCTGCCCCTGCCGCTGCCCTGAAGGCCCTGAACAGCCATGAAAAAGGGGGCCCTCAGGCCCCCGATGGATCGATGCTGGATCGCTGGTGAGACGCCGATCAGGCGGCGACAGCGGTCTTGGGATCGAGGGCACCCTTGGCGTAGAGGGTGGCGTAGTAGTTGATGTCGCGCTGCTTGATCTTGCTGGCGTTGCCGGCACACCAGAACTGCTGGTAACGATCCAGGCAGACCTTCTTCATGTAGGCCCGGGCGGGCTTGTTGAAGTGGCGGGGATCGAAGTTGGCGGGATCCTTGGCGGCGGCTTCCCGGACGGCGGCGGTGAAGGCGAGGCGGTTGTCGGTGTCGATGTTGATCTTGCGCACGCCGTTGCGGATGCCTTCCTGGATCTCCTCGACGGGGACGCCGTAGGTCTCGGGGATGGCGCCGCCGTACTTGTTGATCATGTCCAGCCATTCCTGGGGAACGGAGCTGGAGCCGTGCATCACCAGGTGGGTGTTGGGGATGGCCTTGTGGATCTCGGCGATCCGGGAGATGGCGAGCACCTCACCGGTGGGCTTGCGGGTGAACTTGTAGGCGCCGTGGCTGGTGCCGATGGCGATGGCCAGGGCGTCGACCTTGGTCTTGGCAACGAAGTCGGCGGCCTCGGCGGGGTCGGTGAGCAGCTGGGAGTGGTCGAGGGAGCCCTCGAAACCATGGCCGTCCTCGGCCTCACCCTTGCCGGTCTCCAGGGAACCCAGGCAACCCAGTTCGCCTTCCACGCTCACGCCGATGGCGTGGGCCACATCCACCACTTCCTTGGTGACGGCCACGTTGTAGTCGTAGCTGGCGGGAGTCTTGGCGTCGGCCTCGAGGGAGCCGTCCATCATCACGGAGGTGAAGCCGTTGGCGGCGGCGCCGTAGCAGGTGGCGGGGCTGTTGCCGTGGTCCTGGTGCATCACCACCGGGATGTCGGGATAGGTCTCGACCGCGGCCAGGATCAGGTGGCGCAGGAAGCTTTCGCCGGCGTACTGACGGGCGCCGCGGGAGGCCTGCAGGATCACCGGGCTGTCGGTCTCGTAGGCAGCCTCCATGATCGACTGCACCTGCTCCAGGTTGTTGACGTTGAAGGCAGGAATGCCGTAGCCGTTTTCTGCGGCGTGATCCAGCAGCAGGCGAAGCGGTACGAGCGCCATGGGAAATCTCGCGGTTTTTGGGTGGGTACGGTTGCGGAGAACCGTGGTCGAAGGACGGCTGGCGGGGTCGTCCCGCCGGGTCTGCCGGGGAGTCTAGGGGATGCCCTCCAGGGTTCCTGCTCCCTGGCGGGCCCAGTCGCAGCACCGCTGGCTGGCCACCGCCTCCGACAGGCCCGGCAGCATCGGTCGCCGCTCCCGCACCGCCTGGGACCACCAGCCGAGCAGCCGCCGCACCGGCGCGATCCGGCCGTCCTCCCAGGTGCGGCCGTAGGCCAGCGCCGGATCGGCCGCCACGGGCCGGAGGGCCTCGCCGGGGCGGGCCATCCACAGCTGCATGCCGTGGACGTAGTCGGCCTGGTTGCTGGAGCCCAGCACCAGGGTGGCCTCGCTGCCGTAGAGCTCGATCCAGTAGCCCCGTCCCGCCCGTGCCACCGAGGAGAGGGCGAGCTGGGCGGGCACGGGGCGGCCGCGCCGGTCCTCGAGGTCGAGCTGGATCAGGGCGCTGTCCTCGGCATCCACCACCCCCATGGCGCCGGAGCCCGGGATGGGGCGCTCGGCGATGGCGGTGCTGAGCCGGGCGGTGAGACCGCGGCTGGGGCCGATCAGCCAGTGGAGGGTGTCGAAGGCGTGGGTGCCGAGGGCGCCGAGCACACCGCCCCCGGCGGCCGCCTGGGAGTACCAGCTCCAGGGGCGGCTCGGATCGGCGCGGCTGGACATCAGCCAGTCGAACTTGACCAGCCAGGGATCCCCCAGCACCCCCGCCTCGAGCAGGGCGGCCAGTTGCTGCACATGGGGCACGGCCCGGTATTCAAAGTCGACCGCCACCACCAGGCCCCGCGCCATGGCGAGGCGCTGCAGCTCCTCCACCTGGCCGGTGTTGAGGGCCACAGGCTTCTCCAGGAACAGGTGCTTGCCCGCCTCCAGGGCGGCGCGGGCCAGGGCGAAACGGGGCTCCGGCGGCGTGGCGATCACCACCGCCTCCACGGAGGCATCGGCAAGGAGGGCGGCGAAGTCGTCGAAGGCGGGCAGCTCCGCCGCCTGGCCCGCGGCGGCGGCCCGCTCCGGCCGGGGGTGCCAGAGTGCCACCGGCTCGGTGGCCGGGGCGTCCCGCAGGGCCGGCAGGATCACCTTCTCGCCGAAGCCGAGGCCGGCGACGGCGACCCGCAGGGGCGCCTCAGGCCGTCGCATCGTTCTCCTGGTTCCGGCGGGCGGCGTCGCAGGCGGCATGCAGCACCCGGATCGTGAGGTTGTCGCCGGCGGCGGCCTGCCAGGTGGCTCCCCAGCGGGGCAGGCCGTTGACGGCGGTGTCGCGGTAGAGCTCCTCGTCGCAGTCGAGCTGCATCACATACAGCTGGCCGACGGGGGGGCGGGCGTCCTCGGGCGCATCGGCGGCGGCGGCGGGCTGGAAGCGGCTCAGCACCGAGAGACGGCCCTCGCGATCGAAGCGGAGGCTGCCGGAGTCCCACCACTGGCGGCCCTCAGGGCCGGCCTCCACCTCCTGCCAGTCGACCGGGCCGGCCATGGCGGCGGCGGGAGCCGCCAGCCAGCAGCCCAGCACCAGCAGCACCACCAGCAGAGCGGCGGCGAACGGGGCGCGGCCACCTCTCATGACACCGCTCACGGCACCAAGGACACGGCCGGCCGCAGGCTGCCGTGCAGCCGCAGCAGGGTGGCCAGGGTGCCGCGCAGCTCAGGGCGGGGCACGATCGTGTCGACGAAGCCGTGGTCCTGGAGGTACTCGGCGGTCTGGAAGCCCTCGGGCAGCTTCTCGCCCAGGGTCTGCTCGATCACCCGGCGGCCGGCGAAGGCGATCATCGCCTTGGGCTCGGCCAGGATCAGGTCGCCGAGCATGGCGAAGCTGGCGGTGACCCCACCGGTGGTGGGATGGGTGAGCAGGGGCAGGTAGAGCAGTTCGGCGCTGCGGTGGCGCTGCAGGGCGCCGGACACCTTGGCCATCTGCACCAGGCTCAGCATCCCCTCCTGCATGCGGGCGCCGCCGGAGGCGCAGACGATCAGCAGCGGGTAGCGGCGGGCGGTGGCCAGCTCCACCAGGCGGGTGAGCTTCTCGCCCACCACCGAGCCCATGGAGCCGCCCATGAAGCGGAAATCCATCACCCCCAGGGCCAGGGGCATGCCCTCCAGGCGGCAGAGGCCGGTGACCACCGCATCCCGCAGGCCCGTGGCCCGCTGGCTGTCCCGCAGCCGGTCGGCGTAGCTGCGGCGGTCCTTGAAGGCGAGGGGGTCGGTGGGGGCCAGATCGGCATCGATGGGCTCAAAGCTGCCCTCATCGGCAATCAGGCGGATGCGCTCGGCGCTGTCGATGCGGTGGTGGTGGCCGCAGCCCTTGCAGACACTGGCGTTGGCGATCAGATCCTTGCGGTAGACCACTAGGCCGCATTCGGCGCATTTGCTCCAGAGGCCATCCCCCTCGTCGGCCTCAGGGCCCTTGCTGGCCCGAACGGCAGGGGCGTTCTTGCGGCGATCGGCGAACCAGTCGAACAGGGACATGGGGCGACGGCGGCGACGGGGAACGGAGACTTGGGGCCATTAAAGACCCAGGCCCCACAGGCGCAGCCAGGGGCCATGGCCGCCGATCCAGACCGCCAGGGCGGCGGCGGCGAGGAAGGGGCCGAAGGGGAAGGGCTGCTGGCGGCCGAGACGGCCGCTGAGGCGGGCGATGCCACCGATGAGGGCACCGCCGAGCACCGACAGGCTCACGGCCAGACCCAGGCCCAGGGGTCCGAGCCAGGCGCCCATCAGGGCCGCCAGCTTGGCGTCTCCCAGGCCCAGGGCCGGCCGGCCCATCGCCTTCTCGGCCAGGGCGCTGAGGGCCTCGAAGCCCAGCAGACCGGCGGCCACCGCCAGCAGGTGGGAGAACAGCAGCGCCCGGCCCACTTCGGCCCCCTGCGGGAAGCCGATGCCGGCGGTGGCCGCCAGGCCGAGCAGCACGCCCCAGCGGCAGAGCGGCTCCGGCAGCCAGAGGCTGTCGAGATCGATCAGGGCCAGGGGCAGCAGCCAGCTGGCCAGCAACCAGCCGGCCGCCAGCAGCAGCCAGGGGCTTGGGTCGGGGCCCATCGCCGCGGGGCGGGCGAAGAGCATCGCCACCCAGAGGCCGGCGGTGAGCAGCTCCACCAGCGGGTAGCGGACGGCGATGGGCGCCTGGCAGTGGCGGCAGCGGCCGCGCAGCAGCAGCCAGCTGAGCAGCGGCACGTTCTCGAACCAGGCCAGGGAGGCGCCACAGCGGGGGCAGTGGCTGCCGGGGAACACCAGCGACTCCTCCCGCGGCAGCCGCCAGACCACCACGTTGAGGAAACTGCCGATGCAGGCACCCACCAGGGCCACCAGGGGGGCCAGCAACGGCAGGGCGGCGGTGGGGGCGAGCAGGGCGTCGGTGGTCATGGCAGCGGTCGGCTGGATCCCCCGCGGGCGCTGCGGCCCCGGGCCGAGCGGGGGCGCAGCAGCTCCATCGGCACGAACTGCTCGTCCGGCAGGAGGATGGGCAGCTCGAACACCACCCGCCCCTGGGGGCCGGCGCCGAGCAGCACCACCCCCAGCGGTTCGGGGGCGGTGGGGCAGGCCTCGAGGAAACGGAAGTAGACCCGGCGCGAGCAGCGCAGCAGTTCGGCGCTGTTGATGCGATCGAGGCGCAGGGCGCCAGCCGACGGTGAGGCCGAGGACTCGCCGCCCCGGATCTGGAAGGAGGGGCTTCCGGATCCGGGGCCTCTGGATGAAGGGCTCCCGGACGGGTGGATGGTGGGGGGCTGGGCGGTGATGGGATTCACCGATTCCTTTCGGGGGAGCTTAGGGCCGAAAGGAAGATCGAGAGATCGATCTTCAGCTCAGTTGCTTCTTCTCCTCAATCATCTTGTGGATGATCGGGGTGAGGATGATCTCCATGGCGAAGCCCATCTTGCCGCCGTTCACCACGATGCTGGTGGGGCTGGACATGAAGGAGCCGTTGATCATGCGCAGCAGGTAGGAGAAGTCGATGCCCCATTTCTCACGGGCCCCCTTGCGGAAGTGGATGATGACGAAGCTCTCATCCGGGGTCGGGATGTTGCGGCAGATGAACGGGTTGGAGGTGTCCACCGTCGGCACCCGCTGGAAGTTGATGTCGGTGCGGCTGAACTGGGGGCAGATGTGGTTGATGTAGTCGGGCATGCGGCGCAGGATCGTGTCCACGATCGCTTCGGCCGAATAGCCCCGCTCGGCGTTGTCGCGGGAGATCTTCTGGATCCACTCCAGGTTGGCGATCGGCACCACGCCGATCAGCAGATCCACCAGCGAGGCCACGTCGTAGCCGTCGCCCTCGACGCCGCCGTGCAGGCCTTCATAGAAAAGCAGCTGGGTGTCGGAGGGGATGGGCTCCCAGGGGGTGAACTGGCCGGGCTCCAGGCTGGTGCCGAGGCGGGCGTTGTGCTCGGCCGCCTCCTCCACCGAGTGGAGGTAGTAGCGGCGCTCGCCGCCGCCGGTCTCGCCGTAGGTGCGGAACAGCTCCTCGAGCTTGTCGAAGATGTTGGCCTCGGGGCCGAAGTGGGAGAAGTTCTCGCCGCGGGCCTGGGCCTCGGCCATCGCCTGCTTCATCGGGCCTCGCTCGAAGCGGTGGAAGCTGTCGCCTTCCACCACCGCCGGGATGATGCCCTCGCGGGAGAAGATGTGCTCGAAGGCCCGTTTGACGGTGCTGGTTCCCGCTCCTGAGGAACCGGTGACAGCCACGACCGGGTGACGCTTCGACATCGACGCAGGGGGGTTGAGAGGCTGTGAGTTTGGCAGGTCGCCGGTCCGGCCCCCCCGCGGCCGTCATCGGAAGGGGGCGATCAGCCGGGCAGGGCCGCCAGCAACTGCTCGCCCATGGCCTGGCAGCCCACGCGGGTGCAGCCGTCCGTCATCAGCAGGTCGCCGGTGCGGTAGCCGGCGGCCAGCACCCGGTCGACGGCGGTCTCGAGATCGGCGGCGGCGGCCTCCTGCTGCAGGCCCACCCGCAGCAGCATGGCGGCTGACAGCACCATGGCAATGGGATTGGCCTTGTCCTGGCCGGCGATGTCGGGGGCGGAGCCGTGCACCGGCTCGAACAGGCCCGGGCCTTCGGAGCCGAGGGAGGCCGAGGGGAGCATGCCGATCGAGCCGGTGAGCATGGCGGCCTCATCCGAGAGGATGTCGCCGAAGAGGTTGCTGGTGAGGAGCACGTCGAACTGGCGCGGCTCGCGCACCAGCTGCATGGCGGCGTTGTCGACGTACATGTGGCTCAGCTCGACCTCCGGGAACTCGGCGTGGATCGCCTCGACCCGGTCGCGCCACAGCTGGCTGACATCGAGCACGTTGGCCTTGTCGACCGAGCAGAGGCGGCCGCGGCGGGCCGCCGCCAGGCGGAAGCCCACCCGGGCGATCCGATCCACCTCGTGGTCGCTGTAGACCATGGTATTGAAGGCGCGCACGCCGCCGTCGACCTCGATGCGTCCCTTGGGGGTGCCGAAGTAGATGCCGCCGATGAGTTCGCGCACCACCAGCAGGTCCACCCCTTCGATCACCTCGGGGCGCAGGCTGCTGGCGCCGGCCAGGGCCGGGATGATCTTCACGGGCCGCAGGTTGGCGAACAGCCCCAGGCCGGAGCGCAGGGCCAGCAGACCGCTCTCGGGACGCTGCTCCCGGGGCAGGGCGTCGAAGCGGGGGGCGCCGATGGCGGCCAGCAGCACCGCATCGGAGGCCCGGCAGGCGGCCAGGGTGCTCTCCGGCAGGGGCACGCCGGTGGCGTCGATGGCGGCACCACCGACGGGCTGCGGATCAAACGCCAAGCTGAAGCCGTGACGGTCGCTCACCGCCTCCAGCAGGGTGCGGGCCACCGCGGTGATCTCCGGACCGATGCCGTCCCCCGCGAGCAGGGTGATCCTGTAACTGGTCATCGCGAGGGGGGCCGCTCAGCAGGCGAGGCTACTTCTGCAGCTGCCGCAGGGTGCGGGCCATCTCGGGCAGCTTGTTGAAGACGGCGGAGCAGCGCAGCCAGAGCCGGTTGGGGATGGCGGGGTAGCCGCTGACCACCTCGCCGGCGGCGATCTCACCGTGGATGCCGGACTTGGAGGAGGCGATGGCCCGGTCGCCGATCACGGCCCGGTTGGCCACACCCACCTGGCCGGCGAGGATCACGCCGTTGCCGAGCACGGCGCCGCCGGCGATGCCCACCTGGGCGGCCAGGGCACAACCTTTCCCCGTGACGACGCCATGGCCGACATGGACGAGGTTGTCGATCTTGGTGCCGGCACCGATGCGGGTCTCGCCGACGGAGGGGCGATCGATGGTGGAGCCGCAGCCCACCTCGACGCCGTCCTCAAGCACCACCCGGCCAGTCTGGGGCATCTTCACCCACCCAGTGGCGGTGGGAACGAAACCGAAGCCTTCGGCACCGATCACCGCCTGGGACTGGACCACGCACCCCGCCCCGAGACGGCTGCCGGGATGGAGCACGGCGTTGGCGTGGATCTCGCAGCCCTCAGCGAGCTGCACGTACTCATAGAGAACGACGCCGGGATGGAGCACGCAGCCGGCGGCCACGACGCTGCCGGCGCCGATCACCCCATGGGCACCCACGTGGACATCGGCGGCCACGGTCGCGCTGGGGTCGATGACGGCACTGGGGTGGATCCCCGGGGGCTTCGGGGTGGGGGGATGCAGGGCCCCGAGGGCCTGGGCGAAGCCAAGGCGCGGATCCTTGAGGGCCACCCAGGCCAGGCCACGATCAGTGGCCAGCTGCTGGATTTCTTCGTCGAGGGGCAGCAGCAGGGCGGCGGCACCGCTGGCGGAGAGGGCGGCCGCCAGGGCGTTGCCGGGTTCAAGGAAGGCCAGCTGGCCGGGGCCGGCGCGATCCAGCGCTTCGGCGCCCGTGATCTCCGGATCCCCTGCCAGGTGCCGCGGGCTGCCGTCCTGCACGGCGCCGATCCGGGTGAGCAGGCTGCTGAAGCGCATTCCCCAGGGGGCGGACGGCCCGGATCGTAGGCCCCACACCCACCGCCGGGCGCCGGATCAGGCGGCCGGATCGAGCAGCTCGTCGAGGGGCACGAAGCGGTAGCCGCGGCGGCGCAGGTCGGGGATGAGGCAGCGCAGGCTCTCCAGGGTGCGGCCGCTCAGGTCCGGGGTGTCGTGCAGCACCAGGATCCCGCCGGGGTGGGCATTGAGGCGCACGAACAGCCGAACGAACCACAGGGGCGGCCGCAGAGTGTCCCAGGGAAAGATCGAACCCAGCACCAGGCGGTAGCGCCGGGCCGCGAGGGCGTCGAGCATGGCCCGGTGAAACCAGCCCCGCCCGGGACGAAACCAGCGCCAGCGCAGTCTGGCGGGGGCAGCGGCCCGGGCGATCACCCGTTCGGTGTCGCTCAGCAGCTGCTGGAACACCGCGGGTGGAAAGGCGGCGGAGGACTCGTCGCACCAGAGGTGGTTGCCGAGATCATGGCCCTGCTGCAGGGCCCGGCGGGGGAAACGGGGGTCGCGCTCCAGGTGGGAGCCGATCAGGAAGAAGGTGGCCGGCACCTCAAGCTCCCGCAGCAGGGCCAGCAGGGCCTCCGATCCGGGGCTGGGGCCATCGTCAATGGTGAGGGCCAGCGTCTTCTGCCGGCCCGGACCGCACCAGACCACCTCCGGACAGAGGGGCACCAGCAGCAGGCGGATCAGCAGCGAGGGCAGCAGCACCACCAGCACCAGCAGATCCAGCAGCAGGACCAGGGCCAGAACGGACAGGAGCAGGGTCATGGGCGGGGGCGGCCTCAAGAACGATGACACCGGCGGCGGGCCATGGTCCGGCGGCGGCGGGACTGGCTAGGGCGGGGGGGATGGTCCCCTTCTTGTGCGCCCCCATGACCGCCCCGAAGAAAGCCGCCGCCGCCGGCAGCGCCAGCGCCCCGACCACGCGCGGGCAGGCCCGCACGGTGATCTACTGCCACGGGATCTCCAACATGCCCCCTGAAGGGGTGCTGCGCTCGGAGTGGGACCGGGCCCTGTTCGGCGCCGACCAGGGGGAGCGCACCCGCATGGCCTACTGGGTCGACCGGGAGCGCTACCCGGAGACGGCGGGCTTCTCCACCCGGGCGATCGGTGACGACCGGGCGACGCTGCAGCCGGAGGCGGAGGGGCTGCTGGCCGCCTCGATCCAGGACAGCGATTCGCCGGAAGCGTCGCAGGCGTTCGTGGACGCGCTGACGGCGCAGCTGGACGCGGCCGCCCAGACGGCGGCCCAGCGGGGGGCGCCGATGGGGGGGCCGGCGACGCTCTCGGTGGAAGCGAAGGGGCTGTGGAGCCCGGTGACGGCGATGTTCACCAAGGCGTTCATGGCCGATGTGAACGATTTCCTGTTCAACAAGACGAAGCGGGAACGGATGGTGCAGACGGTGAAGGACCGGATCAGCACCGGCGGGGGGCCCTTCGTGGTGGTGGGCCACAGCCAGGGGAGCATGGTGACCTATCAGGCGCTGATGGAGCTGGGCGCCGCCCTGGAGGTGGATCTGTACGTGACGATCGGCTCACCGCTGGGGCAGCCCCAGGTGACCGACGTGCTGCAGAAATGGCACGGCAAGAAGCTGCCGATTCCGGCCGGTGTGAGGCGCTGGGTGAACATCGCCCAGGACGGCGACATCGTCTGCCTCGACCAGAGCCTGGCCGACGAGTACAGCGCCGCCGGCAAGCCGAAGATCGTCGATGAACGGGTGATGGGGGTGGTGTGGCCGCCCAGCAAGGCCCATTCCGCCAGCCGCTACCTGTCGCGTCAGTCGACCCAGGAGACGGTGATGACGGCGCTGGACCGCTCCCGCTTCCAGCCCGTGAGTCCGATGACGGTGGCCCGCAGCCTGGCCGATGCGCTGGATGTGGAGGCCACGGCCCGGGTGCCGGTGCTGATCGAACTGGCGGATCGCTCCGCGGCAGGGCCGGAGGGGGGCGATTCGCTGCTGAAGGCGCGGGAGTCGGTGCTGGAGTGGATCCAGGCGCATGTGCTGCAGGGTCCGATCACCGCCGAGACGGTGTTCCTGGAGGACCAGCTGGATCGCTACGTGGCGGTGAACCTGACCCGCGCCGAAGTGGAGACGCTGGCGGGGGCGATGAGCCGCCAGTACGGCGCCACCTCGCCGGCGGTGTACCGGATGTTCAGCAACAGCCGCAAGAAGGCGTTGATGCACGATTCGATCCACACGGTGCAGGCCCGCACCGCCCAGCTGGGCTACAACGCCTGTGGCCAGGGCATCACCTGGGCCGTGCTGGACACCGGCATCGACCGGCAGCACCCCCACTTCCACAACGCGACCTTCGCCCCGGACGGCACGATCGCCGCCGAATGGGACTGCACCGCGCGGGGGCCGGTGCAGAAAGGCAGCGGCAACGATGCCAACGGCCACGGCACCCATGTGGCGGGGATCATCGCCGGCGGGCTGCTGTCGGTGGGCGGCGAGGGCGGCCCCGACCTGCTGGCGATGGCCCCCCGGGCCCGGATCGTCAGCTACAAGGTGCTGGCCGATAACGGCGGCGGCTATGACGCCTGGATCATCAAGGCGATCGACCACATCTGGAAGCAGAACCAGGAGGGACGGCGCCTGGCGATCCAGGGGGTGAACCTGAGCCTGGGGGGGCCGTTCGATCCGGCCAGCTTCGGCTGCGGCGATTCACCGCTGTGCGCCTCCCTGCTGCGGCTGGTGCGCCAGGGGGTGCTGGTGGTGCTGGCGGCGGGCAACGAAGGCAGCGGCGACATCGTGGTGGACGGCTTCAGCGCCACCCGCTCATTCGATCTGTCGATCGGCGATCCGGCCAACCTTGACGAGGCGATCGCCGTGGGCTCGGTGCACCCGACCCTGCCGCACCGCTACGGCACCTCCTACTTCTCCTCACGGGGTCCCACCGCCGATGGCCGCCTCAAGCCCGACGTGGTGGGCCCGGGAGAAAAGATCCTGTCCTGCCGCAGCAGCAGCGACCCCAAACGCACCCCCAGCCGCGACAAGGGCAAGAGCCTCGATGAGCTCTACGTGGCGCTTTCGGGCACCAGCATGGCGGCGCCCCACATCTCCGGCCTTCTGGCCTCGTTCCTCTCGGTGCGCACCGAATTCATCGGCTATCCCGACCGGGTGAAGCGGATCCTGCTGGAGCACTGCACCGACCTGCAACGGGACCGCTACCACCAGGGGGCGGGTCTGCCGAATCTGTCGAGGATGTTGTTGGAGACTTGAGGGTTCACGGGTCCGTGAACCACGGCTTCGATCCTGCTGCAAAAAAGATTGAGCAGGTTTGGCCCTGGGACTTTCAGCCATCTCTACGGGTTGTTGGCTGGTGGTTCACGGAATGGGTGAGGCGCAAGGATGCGTTGATGGAAACCAGCTAACAACAGGCCAGGCCACACACACAAACGCTACTCGGAGAGTCAGATGCCTTCAACGAAGCCTATCCAGTTCAACGTGACGATCAAGTCACCGGCAAGCGTGGTTTGGCGACACGTAACCAATCCTGAAAGCTACAAGCAGTGGGCATCAGCATTCGCTGAAGGCTCGCACTTTCAGGGCACGTGGGAATCAGGAGCAAGGATTTTATTCTTGGCACCGAATGGCGACGGAATGGTTTCCGAGATCGCTGAGAGTCGGCCCAATAAATTCATCTCAATCCGACACCTCGGCTTCATTACAAACGGGGTTGAAGACACCACAAGCGAAGCAATTCGAGCCTGGGCACCTGCATTTGAGAACTACACGTTCTTATCCACGAAAGAAGGTACAAGCATGGTTGTCGACCAAGATGTCACCGCAGAGTGGGAGGAGTACATATGCCAAGCATGGCCGAAGGCGCTTGAAAAACTCAAAACGCTCTGTGAGTCCTCCCATGTGACCTGACTGTTTGTTAGGCCACACAAGGGCTGTCGATGTTGGGCCACCGCCAAGAACCGCAAAAAGGTAAACACCACGAAACGCGAGCTCCCCTGGCCTCTGCTTGCACCAGCACCATCGAGACATCGTAGAATCATCAGGTGCCATGAATCCGATAGAACACTCAAGGCCTGCCCCAATGCCTACGTACAAGAAATGGGCGATGTGGATCGGCAGGATTGTTCTTGTCCCCGTGTTCACAGCAGCTTGTGCAGGACTTGTCTTTGGCCTCTACCGCTTCGTTACGACGGGGCAGATCAGCAGCCCGAGTAGAAACTTTGGTCCCGCCAGTAGCACGATCCACTTCTCAGACCACCCTGTCTGGTTCCTTGTCCTCCTCCTCTTCTACCTTGTGCTGGTGGCGAACTGTTTCATCGGAACCTTTCTACTCGCTCGATTGTTCTTCAGGCGGGGACCGAATGGCGCGAAGTGACTCCTGACCCCTCGCTCAAGCTGACCAGCCATGGAATGCAGCTTTGAAGAAGTCACACCGGAGCGATGGGATGACTTCGAGACACTCTTTGCGAGCAGGGGTGGACCGAAAAACTGTTGGTGCATGGTATGGCGTGCCATGCCCAGTGAAAGTCGCGGGAATGGTGCCGCCAAGAAGGAGGCCATGAAGGACCGCATTGTGGGCGGGCATCCAGTTGGTCTTCTCGGATACCGAGGAACCGAACCCGTTGCATGGTGTTCCGTTGCCCCCCGTGACTCCTACCGCCCACTGGGAGGTCTCGACGACGATGGAGCAAACGTATGGTCTCTGGTATGCATGTTCCTGAAACGAGAGCTTCGTGGCGTGGGCTACGGCAAGGAACTCATTCGCGCAGCAATCCAACACTCCCGTCTTCGGGGTGCGGACATTTTGGAGGCCTATCCGGTCGATCCGGAGTCGCCCAGCTATCGCTTTATGGGCTTCGTGCCCATGTTCGAAGAACTTGGGTTCAAAGAGGTTCGACGTGCCGGTAGCCGCCGCCATGTGATGCGCCTTGACTTGCGATGATCGATCGCCTGTGCAGGCGTCCACACTTGCTACCGCCTCTGGTCCTGGCGTTAGATTGAACTTGAATCCGCGTCGATTCGTCCCTAGGAGCTGAAGATGCCCGTTGCCGAGACGTCCAAAGCCGCCCACACCTTTGATTCCCGACTTGCCACGTTAGCGCATCTGCTCAAACTGGGCGCTGAGCGTCGGAACGAAGTGGAGGCAGACTATCTCAGTCACCGTCTAGCCCCCGACATGCTTCCCCTGGGAACGCAGATTGTGTTTACCTGCAATCAGCCGAGAAACTTTGTCCTATGGGTAACCGGGAAGGAAAGCGATGACCTCAATCCGCGTGTCGGGACACTGGCCTTGGCCGAACAACATATTGCAGACACGCGAACACTATTGGCCAGCCATCTTTCTGCCGAGAGTGACCTCCCGGCCCGAAAGCATCTGGACTTCGGCGCCGACCTTTACGCAGACCTTACTGGGCGGGACTACCTGGAAGACTTCCTGCTACCCAACTTCTACTTTCATTTGGTAACGACCTATGCAATACTGCGCAATCTAGGCCTCCCAGTCGGAAAGCGAGATTACATGCTTCATTTGCTCCCAAAGGTGCAGGAGCGTGCAAGCTAAACAGCCATTGGAGCTCAGGGTGAAGCAACGAAAGGGGTTGTCATCCGCCATGTAGAGCCCGGCGAGAATCAACCGATCATTTCGGTCGTTGATGCATGGTGGGGTGGTCGGCCGATGGCCGACATGCTGCTCAAACTCTTCTTCGTTAACTTCCGGTCCACCAGGTTCACCGCCGTCGTTGATGGTCAGATCGTCGCGTTACTCATCGGGTTCATTTCGCAGACCTATCCCGACCAGGCCTATGTCCATTGTCTCGGTGTCCATCCGGCACGACGTGGAGAAGGGTTGAAAAGACTCCGCTATGAGCATCTCATTACCACGGCCGCCTCGCTTGGCTGTCGCACAGTGCATGGCGTGACCGCTCCGGCCAATCGCAACTCCATTGCCTTCCGTGGTCGCTTGGGATTCTCGCCCCTTGAATCCGATTTCGAGGTCCACGGCGTGCCCGTTGCTGAGGGCTATCACGGGGAAGGTGAAGACCGCATGATTTTCACGAAGAATCTGGATACTCTAGACATTGTCCGGTGGTACCCATCATGCAGATCGAACTGACAAGCGTCTGAGCGGTTGACAGTTCATCCGCCAAGCGGAGAACCGCCTGTCCACTTACCTCATGGAGTACAGCCACATGTCAGAGGGAAACAAGAACATCGTCCGACGACTGATCGCAGAAGGATGGAATGGGCGCAATTTTGCAGTGATCGATGAGCTTTGCTCGGCCAACTTCACCATGCACGATCCATCGGCTCCCCATCTGGCGAATGGACCCGAGGCCGCCAAGGCCTATATCGGAGCGCTCGTCGCAGCTTTTCCCGACCTTCACATGCAGGTCCACGATCTGTTCGCAGAAGCAGACCGAGTCTCGCTGCGCTGGTCTGCCGAAGGAACCCAGCAAGGAGTATTCAACGGAATTCCACCAACCAACAGGCGCGTCTGCGTGTCCGGTCAGGCGATCTACCGACTTGCCGACGGCAAGATTGAGGAAGACTGGATCATCGTGGATACCTACGGGATGCTTCAGCAGCTCGGCGTGATTCCAGGCTGACCAGGCAACATCGGGGAGATCTCGATACCGTCATCCGTGTGTGTCCTCAACCATGACCGCAGCCCTGTTCAGTCCTGCGATGCTGGTCGATCCCTACCCGACCTACGCCGCGTTGCGGCGTACCGACCCCGTCCACTGGCATGAACCGTTCGGAGCCTGGGTGCTGACCCGCTACGACGACGTGGTGGCAGCCACCCAGGACCCACGGCTGCGCTCCGATCGCGCCGGCGGAATGGGTGAGCGGGCCGGGTGCCCCGAGCTGCAGCGCCTCTTCGAGGTCATCGGCGCCCAGATGAACATCACGGACCCGGAACGGCACCATCGGCTTCGCGGCCTGGTGGCCAAGGTGTTCACGCCACGGGCCGTGGACCACCTGCGGCCGGCCGTCGAGACGCTGGTCGATGAGCTGCTGGACCGGCTGCCGGAGCAGGGGCGCTTCGATGTGATCGCCGACTTCGCCTTCCCATTGCCGGCCCGGGTCATCGCCCGCCTGCTCGGCCTGGAAACGGGCGACCTGGACCAGCTGAAGCGCTGGTCTGACGACTTCTCCGCCATCTTCGGCACCGACCCGTCAGCCGTGACCCCCGAGCAGTACCAGCGGGCGTTGCAGAGCACCCACGAGCTGACCGCATTCTTTGGCGCGGAATTCGAAAAGCGGCGGGCAACTCCCAGCGGCGATCTGTTGAGCCTGCTGGTGCATGCCGAGATTGACGGCGATCGGCTCAGCGAAACGGAGCTGATCGCCAACGCCAATCTGTTCCTGGCGGCCGGCCACGAGACCACCACCCACCTGATCGGCAACGGCCTGCTGGCCCTGCTGCGCCACCCAGAGCAACTCCAGCTGCTGCGCGACGACGCGTCGCTGATTCCGAACGCCGTCGAGGAGTTCCTCCGCTACGACGGCACGGTGCAGTTCATGTATCGGGAGGCCGGCGAGGATCTGACGATCGGCGGCCACTCGATCCGCAAGGGCCAGCTGGTGTACCTGATGTTCGCCGCCGCCAATCGCGACCCGGCCCGGTTCCCGGATCCCGACCGGCTCGACGTGCGACGCCGGTTTGACGTCCACCTCGCCTTCGGCCATGGTCCCCACTACTGCCTGGGGGCGGCCCTGGCCCGGATGGAAGCCACCATCGCCTTCAGCGCACTGCTGCGTCGCTGCCCAGAACTGCGCCTCACCGGCGTGCCGCTGGAGTATCAGGACAACCTGGAACTGCGCGGGCTCAAGTCGCTGCCGGTGGCGTTTGATCAGCGTTCGGCCTAGATGACGGCTGCCTTTGCTGGGCCTTGAGGATCTCCGGCAGGTTGATCTCGATCCAGTCGGTCATCGCCTCGACCTGACGGCCGATGCCCACCCCCAGGGGGGTGAGCGAATACTCCACATGCGGTGGCACCAGCGGATAGGACACGCGCCGGATGAAGCCGTCCTGTTCCAGCTGCTGCAGGGTCTGGGCCAGCATCTTCTCGCTGACGCCCCCGATCCTGCGGCGCAGCTCGCTGAAGCGGTGGGTTCGCTCCATCAGGGCCACCAGCGCCAGCACCCCCCAACGGCTGGTCACGTGCTTGAGGATCTCCCGCGACGGACACTCGGGCGCCAGAACCTCCCCGCGCCGCAGGGTCTCGCCAAGCCTGGAGCCCGCATTCATGAGGCTTACCTTTTTGTAAGTACTTACGAAACGAAATTGTAAGGCGTAGGTTGCCTCCGTTCCATCAAGCCACGCCATCGAACGGCAATGACCCAATTCGTCATCACCGGAGCCACCGGCCAACTGGGCCGCCTGGTCATCGATGTCCTGCTCAGGAGGGTCCCCGCTGACAGCATCGTCGCCGCCGTACGCAACATCGACAAAGCCAGCGACATCGCCGCCCTGGGCGTGCAGGTTCGCCAAGCGGATTACAACCAGCCCGCCAGCCTGGAGGCCGCCTTTCAAGGCGCGGAAAGGCTCCTGCTGATCTCCTCCAGCGAGATCGGCCAGCGCACATGCCAGCATCAGGCCGTCATCGACGCGGCCAAGCGTTCGGGAGTCAAACTGCTGGCCTACACCAGCGTCCTGCACGCCGATACCTCGGTCCTCGCCCTGGCTCAGGAGCACAGGGAAACCGAAGCGGCCATTCTTGAATCCGGCCTGCCGTTCGTGCTGCTGCGCAACGGCTGGTACACCGAGAACTACACGGCAGGTGTTGCCTCCGCCCTGTCGCTGGGGGCGGTGGTTGGCTGCGCCGGTGAGGGGCGCATCGCTTCCGCGGCCCGTGCCGATTACGCCGAAGCCGCCGCCACCATCCTCACCAGCAACGATCCGGCCGGCCAGGTGCTCGAACTCGCCGGCGACACCTCCTACACCCTGAGCGACTTCGCCGCTGCGATCTCACGCCAGATCGGCAAGCCGATCCCCTACGTCAACCTTCCCGAAGCGGACTACCGCAACGCCCTGATCGGCGCCGGCCTGCCGGAGCCCCTGGCAGGTCTGCTGGCCGATTCCGATACGGGCGCCTCCCAGGGAGCCCTGTTTGATGACGGCAAGCAGCTCAGCCAACTCCTTGGCCGGCCGACCACGGGGCTGGATGCAGCGATCATGGCGGCCCTCTAGGGGGTTCCATAGCGAAGAGTGGGCCCTAGCGTTCCGTGGCGCTCACCCGCGTTATCAAGATGTCCGTGATTGCCGTCTTCACCTACAAGATCCGTCCCGGCCGCTTCGGGGATGTCATGGCCAAATTGCAGCAGGCGGGCGGCCCGGAATTCGAGAGTCCGGTGATGCCCAGAGCGGTCCGTCTGTTGCGCAATGCGGTGCCGGGTCCGGACACGACCTCGCTGATTCTCCACATCGAATACGACGACATGGCGGCCTACGGCGCCAGAACGGCCTGGGAAAACAAGAACCCAGCCTGGCAGGAGCTGTTCGCCGCCAGGCCGGATTCTCCGGAGCAGCTGGAGTCCGTTCAATTGCTCGTTGAACTCTGACGGTCGGATGGCATCCAACGCCAATCCCAACCTTCCTCCTACGGCCTGTTGCGCCCCATCCATGCCTAGAAGCCACTGACATAGCCTTCCTCCCTTGCCCTCCCCAACGCCAGGAGCCGTCGCGATGAGGTCGTCCCACCAACGACGCACGGCCCTGGCCCTGGCCATGGCGGCCCTGGTGGCCTCATGGGCCGCCTCCGCCTCAGCCCAGACCTTCAGGACGACAACACCGATTGCGCCTGGGGTGGCCACACCGGATCGCCTCGAGACATCCATCGGCCCGTTGGACCTGATCGATGGGTTCCCGAAACCCGACACCATCGAGAAGATCTACGACAACCTGGATCGCTCCCGGGCCTTGCAGGCCTACCTGCTGGCGATCCCGATCGTCAATCAGGCCGGCATGCGGGAATCGCTGCGCAAGTTCGGCCCCGAGAACAGCACCAATGTGATCTGGGAGAACCTGGTGGATCCCCGCACGGTGGAGCTCACGGCCAACGACAACACCGTGTACAGCTTCATCTGGCTCGACACCAAGAAGGGACCCCTGGTGGTCGAAGTCCCCCCCAAGGTGCTCGGTGCCGTCAATGATTTCTGGTATCGCTGGGTGGTCGATGTCGGCATCACTGGGGCCGACAAGGGCGCGGGCGGCAAGTACCTGTTCCTTCCCCCCGGCTACCAGGGCGCCATCCCGCAGGGGTATCAAGTCGTCCGGCCAAAGACCTACGGCAACTGGTTGTTCTTCCGCTCCTTTCTAGTGGATGGTTCCCCCAAACCCGGGGTGGATTCGGTCAAGGCCAACCTGAAGATCTACCAGCTCTCCGCTGCGGCCAACCCACCGGCGATCAGGTTCGCCAACGCCTCCGGGGTGCCGGCCAACTTCGTGGCCCCTGGCGATTATTCCTTCTGGGCACTTCTCAACCAGGTGATTCAGGAGGAACCACCCACCGGCGCCGACCCGACCACACTTGGTCTCTTCGCCTCGGTGGGCATCGTCAAAGGGAAACCCTTCAACCCCGACGAACGCTGGAAGAAGATCCTCAGTGACGCCGCCAACATCGGTGCGGTGACGGCACGGACCCTGGCCCTCAAGATTCGCGAGCCGGACGCCTTCTTCTACCCGGACAGCCCCTGGCGGCTGCCGTTCTTCGGCGGCTACAGGTTCGAAGTGTCCCCGGGTGTGGCCAACCTGGATGGTGCCATTTTCTACTACTACTTCGCCACCGGTGTCACACCGGCCATGGAAGTCAAGAATGTCGGCAAAGGCTCCCAGTACCCGTGGGCCGCATTGGACGCCAAGGGTGAACGCCTTGATGGCAGCAAAACCTATCGGCTACGCCTGCCTGCCAACGTCCCCGTCGCCGATTTCTGGTCCGTGATCGTCTATGACACCCAGACGCGATCGATGCTGCAGACCGACCAGAAGGCACCGAGTGTCAGCAGCCAGGACAAGGGCCTCAAAGCCAATGCCGACGGTTCTGTTGATGTCTGGTTTGGCCCGAAGGCCCCGGTTGGATTCGAAAACAACTGGGTCCAGACGATTCCCGGCAAGGGCTGGTTCACGATTTTGCGCCTCTATGGTCCGCTGGAGCCCTGGTTCAACAAAACCTGGCGCCCCGATCCCATCCAGTCGCAGCCGTGATCCGGCGGTTCGGCGCTCAGCCGGCCTCCGTCTCCACCGAGGCCATGGCGGGGCGTCCGGCCAGCACCCGTTTCAGCCGCTCGCGGAACCACTGCAGGGGGTGGCCCATGTCGGCGTCCTCGAGCAGGCCGCGCTGGCGCAGGCAGTCCTCGTAGCTGCGCAGCACGTCGCTGCGGCGCGCCACCTCCCGGGCGACGGTGTCGGCGAATTCGGGACGCGACGCCAGCAGGGCGCGGAAGCTGCCGCTGGGAACGACGAACAGCGTCGTGTCCTCAGCGGTCACCATGGTGGTGGGGTAGGGCACCTGAAGCAGCAGCGGCAGTTCACCGAAGAATTCCCCGGCGGTGAAGGTGAACAGCTTGCGGCTCACCCGGTCCGTTTCATGGATCGCATCCACCGCGCCACTCAGCACCAGGTGGAAGGAGCGGCCCTCATCACCCTGGCGCACCAGCACCGTGCCGGCGGGCAGGGATCGGCGGGCGCCACTGCCCACCAGTTCCCGCAGGCGCCGATCATCCATGCCGCTGTAGCAGGCATGGTCGGGCAGGGAGGCCCGCAGGGGGCTCCAGTCCGGGCCCGCTTGCTCCTCTTCCACCTTGCGCCGGGAGGACAGCAGCTGGATCTGCTGGCGGGACCCGGCCAGCTCGATGCGGCGCTCCCGCAGCCCCTGCTCGATCGCGTAGTTGAGCGAACTGCGCAGGCTGAGGCTGGCGTGGATCGCCGAGGTCCAGGCCCAGAGCTCGAACGCCATCCCCTGGCCCTGGAGGCCATGCAGCAGCACCTTCGGCGGCGGATCAACCAGCACCGAGGGCTCGGCGAGGGCGGCATCCAGCAGCACCTCGGTCACGGCCAGGGGGTCGCTGCCGTGGGCCACCGTCACTTCCACATCCACCCGGCCATCGGAGCTCAGGTAGCTGAGGTTCTTCACCGGCGCATTGGTGATGGCCGAATTGGGCACCACGATCTCGGCACCCTGGAAGGTGCGGATCACGGTGGAGCGGATCGAGATCTCCCGGATGAAGCCGCTGGTGTCGCCGAACTCGATCTGGTCGCCCACCTTCAGCTTCCCCTCCATCAGCAGGGTGAGGCCACTGGTGAGGTTGCGGGTGAGCTCCTGCAGCCCGAAGCCGATGCCCACCCCGAGGGCCCCGAAGATCACGGCGAGGGCACCGATGTCGAGCCCCATCCCCTGGGCCACCACCACATAGCCCAGGGCGGCCAGCCCCATGGAAAGGAGGGTGGCCACCGCCTCGCGACGCCCCTCCGGCAGGGAGAACCAGCGCAGCACGCGTCCGGCCAGCAGCCGCTTCAAGCCCCGCGCCGCCAGGCTCACGGCCAGCAGCAGCAGCAGCACCTCCACGATCCAGAGCAGGGAGAAGCTCTGGCGGCCCAGGGGCAGCAGCGGGGCCGTGAACAACCTCTGAAAGCGCTCGAGATCCACCCCTTGGGCTCCGCCGTTGCTCCCTTCTAGCCCGAGGCGGCGGCGTGATGCCGTGCGTGGCGGGCGGCCGCGCTGACGACCGACTCCGCAGGAAACCGTCCCTACAGTCGGCCTGGCCCCCAGCCTTCTCTGGAGCAGCCCATGCGATGCCAACTGCTCCCGATGGCGCTGGCCCTGGCCCTGGGTGCAACCCCATCCTGGGCAGCCCCAGCAGCATCGCCCTGTGAGGCGGCGCTCGGCACCTGGGACTACGTAGCACCCAGCAAGCCGGGGCGGGCCGTGGTCACCAAGCTGGCCGACGGCCGCCATCACGTGGTGTGGATCGTTTCGGAACGGGGAGGCACCGCCGCCGGCGCCTGGGAGGGAACCTGCGAGGGCTCCCGCCGGACCTGGCGCGTGCTGTTCCCCTCGGATCCAGGCATCGCTGGGCTGAAGGTCGTGGAGGAGTTCGAGGTGGACGGCGATGCGATTCGCTTCTGGCTGCTGGGGCCTGATGGCAAGCGTGGGCCGATGGGTGGCGCCCGTCGTCTGCCCTAGGAGCCACCCGACAGCCCCACCTGCACACTCTGCTCGTTCAGCACGTAGTTCGGATCAAAGGCCTTCAGCTTGCGATCCATCTGGAGATCCTGCTTCTCCGGATCATCCAGACGCAGACAATCGTTCGGATCGCCGACCACACAGAGCATGGGAATGATCACCTCACTCCTGTCATACCCCCACTCCAGCACCCTGCCGCCCAGCAGGCCATTCCCCCTGGGGGGCTCCCGCGTCAGAACGGGAACCAGCACATCCACCTGGGCCGCATACGCTCCCGCGGGCAGGGAGACAATCACGGAGCGATGGATGGTTTCGCCTGGATTGATGTGATCGTCCACGAAAAGTTTTCCTGCCGCTTCCGTTGGGTAGGGCTGGAGCACGGCGCCCCTTTCCACAGGCATGGCATCGAAGGGGCCCTTGGCGCGTTCAGGAAACGTCGCTCGATTCCATCCCTGGCGACGAATGGGGAACAATTCCCAGAAACTGTTGAGCAGGTAGAGCCGGCGATTGCTGGCGTTGGTGGCACTGACCTTCAGTTCCCTTTGCAGCGAGGGCGACGATCCTGTACTCGGTCCGTCGGCGGCGATCGGCGTCAGGCTGATCTCCAGACTAATGCTGGCCGGCGCCTGGGAGGGCACATAGATCTCCTTCCACACGAAGGTGTAGATCCCCCAGGAGGCGGCGATGATGATGCCCAGCGTCCTGACCCATTCGTGCAGCGACGGCGAGCGCATCCAGGCCGGCAGGCGCAACGATCCCGCCCTGGCTCGGGCGCCCGGCATTCCTTTCGGGGGCAGCGACTCACTGTCTCCATGGGTCTTGATCGGGGGTTCGCTGCTCACGGGCTCTCGTGGTGCCTCACTTCTGGCCGGTGAAGGGGGGCACACGCCTCGGGCAGGGGGAGTTGGGCAGCCTCCTGCAGCGCCGGTTCATCACCGCCATCGTGTTGAACGCGGCCCGGTCTGTCCCCGTGGCCAGGGCGCCCAGCAGCGCTGGATCGGGCACCTGGTCCCTGGCGAGCTGGGCCATCGCCCCATCGGAGCAACCAGCCAGCTCCGTCATGCCAAGGCCGGTGAGCAGGGCATAGGAGCGCTGGCTGCGGGTTCCCATCTGCTCGGCCGCAGCGGTGCCATAGGCGCCGTTGGCCGGGGCAACGAGTTGGTCGGGCCTGGGGGGGTCCTGGGGCCTGGGTTGCAGGCTGGTGCCACCGATCAGCACCCCCGCCAGGCAGTTGGCCTGGAGGTTGGCGGTGGCGGGTGGCTGGAGCCTGGCAGCCCGCTGGCCAAGGATGGCCTGGCCAAGGCCGACCCCGAGCCAGTAGGCCACGCCCCAGTCGCCATGTCGGTTGGACTCCTTCGCCAGCCGGCTGCGATCCAGCAGCACCCTGCCGCTGGCAGCGCAGTAGAGAGCCGGGCTCTGGACGGCCCCTGCCGCCGGGTCCTTCACGCTGTCCCCCGGGCAGACCTGACCTGGCGTTTGGCCGGCTGGAAGCACCTCGATGGACGGCCAGGGCAGTGAGGCGGTGCCTGGATCCGCGATCCAGCTCCGGCGGAGCTGGGCGGCGATGCCCCCCACCACGCTGTCCAGGGCAGCGGCGTTGTCTTCTGGGGCAGCGGACACCGGAGCCATCGGTAGGGGCAGCGAAGCTGCGAACAACAGAGCCCCCAGTGCCGCAGACCCCCGGTGATTTCGCATGGGTTGGCAACACCGACACACGGCCGGCTTTCAGTCTGCCTGGTGTGCAGCGCCTGGCTCATAAACCGGGGATCGGGCCCCCATCACCCGTGAGCTGCCAGGCGGCCCAGAATTTGTGGTCAGCCCAGTCCGGCTCCGGCGGATTGCTGCGGAACTCCTGCTGCACCGCCGTCAGCGCCTCCATGCGACCCATTCCCCGCTTGAGCAGGGCGACGTAGCGCTGCATGAACGCCGCCGTGGCGTCATCGTCCACCTTCCACAGCGACAGCAGGGTGGAGCGGGCGCCGGCCACGGTGAGGGCCCGCTGCAGGCCGTAGACCCCTTCGCCGGTCTGCAGGGTTCCGGAGGCGGTGTCACAGGCGGAGAGCACCACCAGCTCGGTGCCATCGAGCTGCAGCTGGGCCACCTCCTTGGCGGTGAGGTAGCCGTCGTCGCCTGCCGGGAGGCTGCGGTTGGCGCCCGCCAGCACGATGCCGCTGTTCAGCAGCGGATCGTCGCTGCCCGTGGTGAAGAACCCGTGGCTGGCGATGTGCAGCACCCTGGGGCCGCGGGCCTCCTGCAGCACGGTGGTGGTGGCGGCGGATCCCTGATACAGGGCAGCGCCGAGACGTTCGGCGATCCAGCGCCCCTCGGCGGCCGTGGCAGGGAGGGGTTGCCACTGGCCTGGGCCACCGAAATCGGGGGCAGCGAGCACCAGGGCGCGCTGGCCTCCGGGCCCGGGGCTGCCCAGGCGGAGCAGGTCGCGGCCGCTGGTGAGGATCCGCAGCTCCACCTGCTGGCCCAGGGTGGCCGCCGGCAGCACCGTGAACGGGATGCGGCTCAGCTCGCCATCGGGGGAGACGAACCACCGCCGCCGCCCCTGAACCTGCGGCAGCAGGGGCCCCAGCACCTGCTGGCTCACCTGGGCCCAGAACGGTCCGGCGGGGCGGTTGCGGGCCAGGCTCTCGGCCAGGGCCCGCTGGATCAGGGGATCGATGGCCGCCGCCGGGCCGAGGTCCACCGCGCGGGTCGACCCATCGGGGAACAGCAGCATCGCCAGATAGCGCGCCTCCCCCCAGCTCCTGGCCTCCGGTTGACGGGCGTCGTAGGGGCGGAAGCGCTGGAATTCGATCAGCACCCCATCGGCGGGCAGGGCGGCGGCCACCTGGGCGGCGTCCACCAGCCGCGGGGTCAGGGCCGGCAACTGGCGGTAGAGCTCCTGCTCCAGCCGATCCCGCTCCTGCTGCAGCGTGCGTCGCTGCGCTTCGCTGAGGTTGACATCGGCCAGGCGGGCCGTGATCGCCGTGAGCTGGCTCACCAGACTCTGCTGGGCCGGCGAGCCGCGCCCGAGCTGGGCCTGGCGCCGTTCGATGTCCTGCAGCAGACCGTGGCGGTTCAGGCGGGTGAACAGGGCCAGGGAGGCGCCCGCCGGCGAGCTCACCCCAAGGGAATAGGGGATCTCCCAGACGTTGCCGAGGGCCTTGATCTGCTCCTGTCGCCGGGCCTGGGGCAGCAGGGGGGCCTCCCGCTGCAGGAACAGGGACTGGCTGCCGATGCCGCGGCGCAGCAGGGGTTCGGCCCGGGCCTCGGCCCCCTGACTCAGGTATCCCTTGGCCAGATTGTTGACGCTGAGGGCGGTGGTGGGGTGATCGGGCCCCAGCGCTGTCTCGTAGATCGCCAGGGCACGCAGGAAGAGGGGTTCCGCCTTGGCATGGGCGCCATGGAGGCGGTGGAGATCCGCCAGGTTGTTGAGGCTGCCGGCGGTGTCGGGATGGTTTGGCCCCAGGGCCTTCTCCCGGATCGCCAGGGCGCGCCGGTGCAGCGGCTCGGCCCGTTCGGCGGCACCCTGGTGGTCGAGGAGCACCGCCAGGTTGTTGAGGCCCGTGGCGGTGACGGGGTGGGCGGGTCCCAGCGTCTTCTCCTGGATGGCCAGGGCGCGGCGCAGCAGCGGCTCGGCGCGGGCGTAGGCGCCCTGATCGCTGTACAGCATGGCGAGGTTGTTGAGGCTGGCGGCGGTATCGGCGTGGCCGGCGCCGAGCGCCTTCTCCCGGATCGCCAGGGCACGGCGCAGCAGGGGCTCCGCCCGCGCATAGGCCCCCTGGTTCCGGTAGAGCAGGCCCAGGTTGTTCAGGCTGGTGGCCGTTGCGGGATGCTCCGGGCCCAGCGCCTTTTCGTTGATCGCCAGGGCCTGTTGATAGAGGGGTTCGGCCCTGGCGAAGGCACCCTGGTTCTCCTGGAGCGCCGCCAGGTTGTTGAGGCCGGTGGCGGTGTCGGGGTGATTGTCACCCAGTGCCTTCTGCTTAATGGCCAGGGTGCGGCGCAGCAGGGGCTCCGCCTCGGCATAGCGGCCCTGGTTGATGTACAGCGCCGCCAGGTTGTTGAGGCTGGTGGCGGTGTCGGGGTGATCGGGTCCGAGCGCCTTCTCCCTGATGGCGAGGGCGCGCCGATAGACGGCATCGGCCTTGGCGTAGGCGCCCTGCGCGTTGTACAGAAGCCCGAGGTTCGTCAGGCCCAGGGCGAGTCCTGGGTGCTCTGGCCCCAGCGCCTTCTCGGCGATCGCCAGGGCGCGCCGGTAGAGGGTTTCGGCGTTGGCGTAGCGGCCTTGGTTGAACGACAGCCAGGCGAGGTTGTTGAGGCTGAGGGCAGTGAGGGGGTCATCTGGCCCCAGGATCCGGATTCGGATCGCCAGGGCCCGGGCCAGCAGGGGCTCGGCCCTGGCGAAGGCGCGCTCCCTGACATAGAGCAGCCCGAGGTTGCTCAGGCTGGTGGCCGTATCGGGATGGTCGGGCCCCAGCGCCTTCTGGCGCCAGGCCAGCACCTTCTCCCACAGCGCCGCCGCTTTCCCGTTCGCCCCCTTGGCCTCCAGGGCGTTGGCCTCGTCGATCCACTCCCACACCTGCGCAGGGGTCTGGGGATAGCGCTCGCCCAGCGGCTGGGCCAGCCACTGCTGCTGCCGTGGCTCCGGTGGCTGGCCCTGGGGATGGACGGCCTCCGCAGGCGGTCCATCGGCCAGCAACAGCACGCCCAGGGCGATTCCCCACCGGAGCAGAGCCAACGGGGAGCGAGGGGACCACGTCATGGGCAGACGGGGGGTTACCCAGCTTCCGGTACTGGATCCAGCATGGCCCGCACATCGACAAACCCTGCCGGAAAGGATCCATGAAACTGATGGTGGTCGGGGCCAGCCGCGGGCTTGGCCGTGCCTTTGTCGAAGGTCTGGGCAGCGCCGGCGACACGGTGATCGGCGTCTCGCGGCGACGGCCCGATGGCCTGAGGCTGCCGGCGGGCGTCGATCTCGGCTGGATCGAGGCGGATCTGGCGGAGCCGCTGGCGGCGGCCCGGTGGATCGAGCAGCAGGCCCCTGCCCAGCTGGATGTGCTGATCTACAACCTCGGCGTCTGGGAAGCGAACGCCTTCAGCGAGGCCTACAGCTTCCTGGAGGATCCCGACGACAGCATCGCCACCATGGTGGCCATCAACATCACCGGCACCCTGATGCTGCTGCGGCGGCTGATTCCGCGCCTGCTCGACTCCACCAGGCCCCAGCTGATCCTCACGGGCTCCACCTCCGGCCTGCGCCAGAGCGGGCAGCCGGAGGTGACCTTCGGCGCCTCCAAGTTCGCGCTCAGCGGCATCGCCGATGCCCTGCGGGAGAGCTTCCGGGACCAGCAACTGGCGGTGACCTGCCTGCAGCTGGGCTACCTGAACACCGACGACGGCCTGGAGGTGACGCCCGAGGCGGCCGCCGGGCGCGGTGAGGGCCGGCAGATTCCGCTCCACGACGTGGTCCGGATCGTCTCGGCCCTGCTGCAGCTCTCGCCGGCGTCCTTCGTGCGCGAGCTGGTGCTGCCCGCCATCGGCGACGAACGGTTCTGAGTTGCGGAGCACCCCTACGGTGCTGCCACCCCGCCGCCGGCACCGGAGCCATGCACACCCTGCGCCCGGGACCATGGCTGACCAGCCTGCTGCTGCTGCAGACCGCCCTGCTGCCGGGTTCCCGGGCGCTGGCAGGACCGGCGCCGGGCGGGCCGGCGCTGGCCCAGCCGGCGGATCCGGCGGCGGGCCTGGCGCTCCAACCGGCCGCCTACCGCGCCGTGCTCGGTGAGCCACCGGCCCCCGGCAGCCGCCTGGAGCTCGACGATCTGGCCATCCTGCGCTGGAACCAGCGCAGCCGCACGCCGGCGGGGATCGTGCACAGCTGGCGCTTCTTGAACCGCAATCTCAGCGTCTTCGATGCCGCCGTGGGCGCCGACCTGGCCCGCACCTCCCCCCTTCTCCACGCGGGCCTGCCGGCCTTCCTCGAGCGGGCCGATGGGCTCAAGGATCAGCTCAAGGATGCGGTGGCCCGGCCACGCCCCTTCCTGAGCCACCCCGATCTGAAGCCCTGTCTGCCCCTGGAGAGCTCCTGGTCGTTCCCCAGCGGCCATGCCACCTGGTTTGCCACCGCGAGCCTGCTGCTGGCCGACCTGCTGCCGGAGCGCCGGGAGCGGCTGCTGCCGGTGGGCCTCCAGGGGGGCTACGTGCGTGCCTACTGCGCCATGCACTACCCCAGTGATGTGCTGGCCGGCCAGCGCCTCGCCGAGGCGATCAGCCAGCAGGTGATCGCCTCGCCCCAGTGGCGCCGCTTCAAGCAGCAGGTGGACGGTGAGCGCCGCCTGCTGCTGGCGGTCCCACCGGCCGGCCTGCCCCTGCTGGCGGATTGATCGCGTTCAGCGCCACGGTTCGCGGCGCCCGGCGCAACGGACTGGGGCTGCTGCTCACCCCACTGGTGCTGCTGCGCCGCTCCGTGCAGGGGCTGGCCCTGGCCCTGGAGCGCATGATCTGGCGGGAACTGATCGAGGACGAGGTCCCCGCCAACCCGCTCGTCAGCCTGCTGGCCTTCCTGCTGTTCTCCGGCCTCTGCCTGCTGGTCAGCCTCCAGGGGGCCGCCGGCTACGTGCTCGGCCTGCTGCTGTTCCTGCTGCCGATGGAGTGGCTGATGGCCCGGCTGGGCTACGGCGCGCCGGTGCTGCGGCGGGTGCAGCTGCAGAGCTGGGGTGACCGCCTCCACCTGTTCGTGGACACGCCCGGGGGCAGCGAACGGCTGGAGGTGGAGCGGGCCGCCATCACGGCCGTGCTGATCCGCCAGGCCAGCGTCCAGCTGCCGCCGCTGGGGGAGCGGCCCCTTGGCTGGGATCTGGTTCTTGCCGTGGCCGATCCCGCCGGGGAGCACCTGCTGGCCCGGGCCGCCAGCTTCTCCGGCGCCTGGCAGCAGGCCCACGCCCTGGCCGCCGATCTGGCGGTGCCCCTGCGCCTGGCCGGCGCCCTTGAGGCCCGCAAGCTCGCCGGGTCCCGGCCGGAAGGGCCGCAGCCGGACGATGTCTGGATGGTGGAAACGGGAGCTTCCGCCACACGCCTGGTCCGCCGCCGCCGCGGCGTGGGCGCGGCCCAGTGGTGGCGCTCCTTCGCCGAGCAGGGCAGCTACCTGTTGTTCGTCGCCGTGCTCAACACCGTGATGGTGAAGTACGGCGGCTTTCTGGTCTGGATGTTCGGGCCGCGCCTGGGCCTGAGCGAACCCACCACCCTGGTGCTGGATCTCTCCCTGCCGGGCCTGCTGTCGCTGGCCCTGCCGGAGTGGACCGTGATCCAGGCCCTGCTGGTGGTCGCCGCCCTCGGTGCCGCCGGCGTCGGCAGCTACCGCCAGTGGCGCCCCCAGGAGCTCTCCCTGACGGGCGACCAGCTCCGCCTCCGCCGCCCGGGCCAGCCCAGCCGCCAGCTGCCGCTGCGGCTGGTCACCGGGGCGCTGCTGCTGGGCGGCCCCGACCCCCGGGTGATCCTCTGGAGCGAACGCCGGCCGCCGATCGTGGTGGACGGCCTCTCCGGTGAGCGGGAGGCGGCCGAGCTGCTGGAGAAACTGGAGGCCATGCTGGATCGGACGCAGGGATGATGGACCCGATGGCCCCCCGCAGCACCCAGTCCCTGGCTGCAGGCCTGGCGGCAGCCCTGGTGGCGCTGCTGCCAGACATCGCCGTCGCGCCCGCCGCTGCCGCGCCCGCTGCCCCGGGGCCCGTCAAGCCGGAAGCCGCAGCGGAGGTCGCGCTGGCCGCACTGGAGGCCCGCTCCGGTGGACGACTGGGGGTGTTCGCCATCGACACCGCCAGCGGTGCCCGGATCGGCCATCGGGCAGACGAACGCTTTCCCCTCTGCAGCACCTTCAAGGCGATCCTGGCGGGAGCCGTGCTCCACAGGAGCCAGCGGCAGCCGGGCTTCCTGGAGCAGCGGATCCGCTTCGGCCGAGAGGATCTGGTGACCCACTCGCCGATCGCCGAGCAGCACCTCGAAGGCGGCCTGACGGTGGCGGAGATGGCCGCCGCCACCGTCCAGTACAGCGACAACACCGCCGCCAATCAGCTGATGGCGCGCCTGGACGGCCCCGCCGGCCTGACCGCCTTCGCCCGCTCCACCGGCAACCGCACCTTCCGGCTCGATCGCTGGGAAACCGCCCTCAACTCCGCCATCCCCGGCGATCCCCGTGACACCGACACCCCCAGCGGCATGGGCACCAGCCTCCAGGCCCTGGTGCTCGGCAGCGCCCTGCGCCCGCCCCAGCGCCGTCGACTGCAGGACTGGCTGATCGGCAACACCACCGGCGATCGGCGCGTGCGGGCCGGGGTGCCGCCGGGCTGGCGGGTGGGCGACAAGACCGGCACCTGCGGCGCCTACGGCACCGCCAACGACGTGGCCGTGCTCTGGCCGCCGGAGCGGGGGCCGATCGTGCTGGCCATCTTCCATACCCAGAGCGATCCGGCCGCCCAGACACAGGATGGGGTGCTGGCCGCAGCCGCCACGATCGTGGCCGAAGCGTTCAGGCCGGCAGGCAGGTGAGCACCAGCTGGTCGCGGTGCACCACCGCATCCCCCACCGGCCCCAGCCGGCGGCGCACCTCCTCGCTGCTGAGCCCCATGATCCGGCGCAGCTCCTCGCTGCTCAGGGTGCTCAGGCCCCGCCCCAGTTCGCGGCCGTCGCTGGCCAGCACCCGCACCGCGTCACGCCGGGAGAAGTGGCCCTCCACCTCACGGATGCCCACCGCCAGCAGGGAGGCCCCCTGCTGCAGCAGGGCCCGCTCGGCGCCCGCGTCCACCCGCACGCTGCCCTTCACCAGCAGGGCATGGGCCAGCCAGCTCTTGCGGTCGGCCAGGGGGGTGGCGCTGGGCTGGAACACGGTGCCCACCTTCTCGCCGGCGAACAGGGCATCGAGCACCGCCGGATCGCGGCCATCGGCCAGGCGCACCCGGATGCCGCTGGAGGTGGCGATCCGGGCCGCCGCCAGCTTGGTGGTCATGCCGCCCGTGCCCCACTGCCCGCCCCCCTCGGCCACGTGGCTGAGGCGCTCCAGCTCGGCCAGGTCGCGCACCTCCTCGATCGGGCTGGCATCGGCATCGGTGCGGGGATTGCCGGAATAGAGGCGGTCGACATCGGTGAGCAGCACCAGTTCATCGGCGCCGATCGCCACCGCCACCAGAGCCGAAAGGGTGTCGTTGTCACCGAAGCGCAGTTCATCGGTGGCCAGGGTGTCGTTCTCGTTCACCACCGGCAGCACCCCCCACTCCAGCAGCTGCTCCAGGGTGCGGCAGGCGTTCTGGTAGCGGCGCCGGGAAGCCAGATCGCTGCGGGTGAGCAGCACCTGGGCCACCGCCATCCCCCGCACGGCGAAGGCCTCCTGGTACAGCCCCATCAACCGGCCCTGGCCGACGGCGGCGGCCGCCTGCAGGGCCACCACCTCGGTGGGGCGCCGGCTGAAGCGGAGCGCCTCGCAGCCCAGGCCCACGGCGCCACTGGTGACCAGGGCGAGCCGATCCCCCCGGCGCTGCTGGCGGCCGAAGCTGGCGGCCAGATCGGCGATCACCGCCGCCGTGGGCCGCTCGGGGGTGCCCCGCAGCAGGCTGGTGCCCACCTTGATCACACGCCGCAGGCCGCCGGCGGCGGGTGTGCCGGAGGTCCCCATCAGCCCGGGACCGAGCCCACCCAGCGGGCCATGCGCAGCTCCAGGTTCTGCAGCCGGTCCTGGCGGCAGGGTTCACCGTCGGGATCGATCGGCTTCACCAGCACCGTGAACAGGCCCATGCGGTTGCCCACCAGCACATCGGTGAACAGCCGGTCGCCCACCAGGGCCACAGCGGCCGGGGGCAGGGCGAGGTCCTGCAGCACCTTGCGCAGGGCCGCCCGCCGCGGCTTCCCCGCCGAGGTGGTGTAGGGGAGGCCCATGGTGTCGGCCACCGCCCCGATGCGGCGGCGGGAGGGGTTGTTGCTGAGCAGGTGCAGGGGCATGCGCTCGCGGGCGTGGCGCAGCCACACTTCAGCCTGCAGGGGCATGGTGGCCTGGCGGCGGGGCAGCAGGGTGCGGTCGACGTCAAGGACGAGGGCGCGAATGCCACGATCAACCAGCTCCTGCAGGGGCAGGTGCGCCAGGGACGTTCCCGGCAGCCAGTCGGGCGTGAGCAGATCGCGCAGCATCAGTCGTCGCTCTCCCGTTCGTCGAGCTCGGCCTCGATACGGGGCTGGACCCGCTCGAACTCCTCGCCCTCCACCATCACCGCGTCGGCGCCGTCCATGCGGGCCACCACGAAGAAGGGATCCAGGGGGATGTAGAGGCCGTACTCCTCATCGCCGGCCATGAAGCTCACGAGCAGCTCGTAGGTCTCGCTGTCATCATCGCCCTCCTCGTCCTCGAGATCGTCGGGATCGGGCTCCTCCAGCTCACCGCTGACGGTGAGGGTGACGGCGGAACGCACCAGGGTGAGGTCGTGCTCCTGGAGCACGACATCCGCCACCGACAGGATCGGCTCGGTGGCATCGAGGGTCTCCACCAGCTCGGGGTCGTCGTCCTCCCGCAGCCGGAACAGGCACACCGGGGTGTCCACCGGGGTCAGCAGGGCGTAGTCGTGGCCGTCCAGGGGGATCAGCTGCTCCAGGAAGCAGAGCAGCTGGCGGCCGCTGCCGTCCCGCACCTGCACGGTGGGCACATCGCCGGAGCCCGTCATCGCAGGGGGGTCGGAGGCCATCAAGTGGAAGCGGGTCCTCTCAGAATGAATCAGCGTCGGCCCGACTGCCCACGGCGATGGCCGCCGGGGCGACCGGATCGGCCGTGAACGCGGCCGTGAACGCAGCGGGATCGAGCGGTTCGGGCCCCTCCCGCAGCCACTGCTCCAGCAGGAGCACCGCCGCGGCGCTGTCGAGCCTGCCGCTGCGGTCGCCGTGCAGGCCGAAGCGCTCGCCGGCCGCCCAGCTGCTGGCGTGCTCATCCACCCAGGCCAGGGGCAGGGGCTGGCCGAGGGCCGCCAGGGCCCTGGCCAGCCGCAGGCCGTAGCGGCGGCAGTGGACCCCCTGGGGGGTGGGCCTCTGGCCGGCATCGAGGGGAAGGCCCACCACCAGGGCCGCCACCCGCCGCCGGCGCACCAGCTCCAGCAGCCGGCCCAGGTCGGCCTGGAACTCCCCCCGGGCCAGGGCCGGCAGGGGCGTCACCGTGACGCCCAGGGGATCACAGCCCGCCAGCCCGATGCGTCGGCGACCCACATCGAGGGCCAGCACCGAACGCGGGCTGGGCGGCGCCATTCAGCGCAGGAGCAGGGGGGCGGTGGGCAGGCTGCCGAGGGGGCCGGTGGGGGTGGGCATGGGACGCCGCCGCGGCTGCAGCTGCTCCAGCACCGCCTCGATGCGTCGCGCCGCCCGCTTGGCCGGCTGGCCCTCCTGACGACGCCAGACGCTGCGGGCCATCAGCACCTCCTCGCCATGGGCCTCGGCCCCGAGGGCCTGGAGCCAGCGCTGGCGCTCACCGTCGCTCACTTCGCAACGCAGCCAGAGGCTGCCGCCCCCCTGACCGATGCGGTGCAGCAACGACTCGGCCGCGTTGCCAAGCAGATGGCCCCAGCCGGGGTGGACGCTCAGCTCCACCGCCTGGCCGCCGCCGGGATGCTCATCGAGCCAGCGCACGCCGGCCACGGCCTCGTTGCGGATCGCATCAACCAGCATCCAGCCATGGCTGCGGCTCTGGTCGAGCAGGTCCTCGATGCGGCGGTCCTGCAGCTGGCGCAGGTGGGCCGGGCAGGTGGCCTGCTCCAGATGCCACAGCAGCGGGGCGGTGCGGCTGTTGAGCGGGCGGAGCTGCAGATCGGCCGGAGCGGCGGGGGCAGGCCGATCGGCCGGGAGCTGCCAGCGCCAGAGGCGATCGGTGCGCTGGGGCTGGAAGCCCTGCTCCCGCAGGGTGGCCAGCCGGGGGGTGTCGAGGCTGGAGGCGGTGGCGATCCAGCTGGCGGCGCCCTTGACCCGGCCGATGGCCTGGCGCAGCAGATCCCCAGCCAGGGGCGCCCCCTCCGTGGCGGCCAGGGCCAGGCGCAGGTGCTGCACCTGCCAGCAGGTGCCGCTGCGGTTGAGGCGACGGCAGACGATCAGGCCCAGGGCCTGCTGGCGGGTGAGCCCCTGGCGCTGCAGGGCCACCAGCACCTGGGCCGCCACCGGGCGGCGACTGGTCACCGCCGTCAGCAGCTGCTCCGGCAGGGCGAGCAGCAGGGAACGTTGCAGCAGCGGCTGCAGCGGCAGGAAGGCGGGGTCATCGAGAAGTGGCAGGTGCCAACCCTGCAGCGGTTCCACCGTCCAGGTGGGGGAGGTTCTGCCCTGGGCAGGCACTGGCACGGCAGGCACTGGCACGGCAGACGACGGTGGAGAAGGGGCGTGGGCGAATCGGAACCGACGCGGCGGGTGCTGGCGACGTCGTTTCAGAATTCTACGTGGGACGCACCAGCACCAGAGGTGTGCGCTCGTTGGCGTTGCCGGCGGGATTGGGGCGCAGGGCCCGCATCAGCAGGGCTTCATCGGTGCCGCCGCTGGCGGCCAGCACCTTCACCCGCCCTAGGTCGTTGACGTCCACCACCGCCACCGCCACCCCGAGGGCCGCCGCCATCCGCTCGCACCAGGCCGCCGGCTGGTCCGGGCCGAGCACGATCGTCTGGTCGTAGGGGGGCGTGGTGCCGGTGATGTCGTCGATCAGGCGCGCCTGCTCGCCCGCCAGCCGATAGAACCAGCCCTTGCTACCCACCAGCTTCAGGGCGGTGCCCACCACCCAGGCACCGAGCACCCGGGCCGGGCCGGACACGTCGATCAGGGTCTGGAGGCCGCAGGCCGTGGCCAGGGAGCTGGTGGGGTGGAACACCCGGCACAGAAGGCGGGCCAGGAAGGAGGGCTCCACCGTCGAGGGGTGGTGGTAGCGGCCCTGGATCACCGCCAGGGGCGTCTCGCCGATGGTGAGCACATCACCCGGCTGCAGCAGGCCTGAGGTGTAGCGCTGCAGGACCTCCAGCGGATCGTCGAGCACCCCGAGCAGGTGGGTGCGAACCGGCAGCACCCGGCAGCGCTCCCCTTCGCGCCAGCCCGGGGCGGATGGGTCGCCCGGTTCCGGCTTCTGCAGCGGCAGCAGAATCCCCTGGCGCCGCTGCAGCCGGCCGAAGGGCCCGTAGTTCACCCAGTGGATGTCCATCCAGAGGGTGTCGAGCACGCTCTCCAGATCCAGGCCGCCGGGCGCGGTGAAGTTGAGGCGGATGTGGGCGGCGGTGGTCTTGCGGCCCTTGACGATGTAGGCGGCCCAGTAGCCATCAGGACGGGCCTCCTCGTCGGGGTGCAGCGGCGTGATGTGCAGCTCGTGGCGCACCTGGCTGACGTCACTGCGGCCCAGCAGGGTGGGCACCACCGTGATCTCGGGCACCATCACCTCCATGCGGGGGTGGGGGTTGCGGATCCGGATCTCGCCGGTGATCTCCAGGCCCTGGGCCCGGCGTCGCACCTGGAAGGATCCCGGCAGCAGCTGCAGGGGGGAGGCGGGCCGGAGGCGATGGCGCAGTTCAAGCACCACCAGCCCCAGGCCGAGGAGCAGCAGCAGAACCAGCAGGCAGGAAACGGGGAACGGCAAGCCGATACGTCAGGGAATGTCCGGCCGGAGCGTAGATGCGCCCGCGGACCTAGCTTCGGCCCCATGGAACCGGCAGGTCACAGGCATGCGCAAGACCTTCGTGCTCGACACCAACGTGTTGCTGCATGACCCCCAGGCCCTGAACCGGTTCGAGGACAACCAGGTGGTGATCCCGATCGAGGTGGTCGAGGAAATCGACCGTTTCAAGCGGGACCCCTCCGAGAAGGGCCGCAACGCCCGCCAGGTGTCACGGCTGCTCGACCAGCTGCGCGAGAAGGGCAACCTGGCCGAAGGCGTGCCCATCGACGCTGTCAGCGGCGGCACCCTGAAGGTGGTGTTCTGCCGCAGCGAGACCCTGCGCCAGCTGCCCCCCGAGCTGAAGGCGGGCAACGGCGACAACAACATCCTGGCCGTGGCCCTGGAGCAGCGCCTGCAGGAGGTGGTGGGCAGCCAGCCGCCGGTGGTGCTCGTCACCAAGGACACCAACCTGCGCATCAAGGCCGATGCGGTGGGCCTGATCGCCCAGGACTACACCACCGACAAGGTGGACATGGCGGACCTCTACCCGGGGTTCTGCGAGCGCTGGGTCGACGCCGATCAGATGGACCGGGTGAAGACCGGCGACGGCCTGCCGGCGGATGCCTTCCCGGACCAGCCGGTTGCCGTCTCGCCGCTGCAGGCGAACGAGGGGGTGACCCTGGTGGACCTGGCCCAGCCGGCCCACACCCTGCTCACCCGCTACAACGGCCGCACCGGCACCCTGCAGCCGCTGCAGAAGTCAGCAAAGGCCAAGATGGGTCGCATCCAGCCCCGTAACCGGGAGCAGTCCTTCGCCCTCGATCTGCTGCTCGATCCGGCGGTGGCCCTGGTCACCCTGGTGGGCAAGGCCGGCACCGGCAAGACCCTGCTCGCCCTGGCGGCGGGTCTGCATCAGGTGGCCGACGAGCACCTCTATGAGCGCCTGCTGGTGACCCGCCCGGTGATCTCCCTGGGCAAGGAGATGGGCTTCCTGCCCGGGGATCTCGAGGAGAAGATGGCCCCCTGGATGCAACCGATCGTCGACAACCTCGACTTCCTGCTCGGTGGCGACGAAGGCCAGCCCGTCCGGGGGGGACACCGCCCGCCCCGCAGCAACTGGAGCGACCTCAAGGGCATGGGCCTGCTGGAAGTGGAGGCGATCAGCTACATCCGCGGCCGCTCGATTCCCCGCCAGTTCATGGTGGTGGACGAGGCCCAGAACCTCACCCCCCATGAGGTGAAGACAATCGTGACCCGGGTGGGGGAAGGCACCAAGATCGTGCTCACCGGTGATCCCTACCAGATCGACAATCCCTACGTGGATGCGGAGAGCAACGGACTCACCTGGCTGGTGGAGCGTTTCAAGGGCCAGCTGCTCTCCGGCCACATCACCCTGATGCGGGGGGAACGCTCCGAGCTGGCCGAGCTGGCCGCCAACCTGCTCTAGTCGGCGCATGGCCACCGACGTCAACGGGAGCCTTCGGAGCTGGAGCCCTTCAGCTTGAGAAGCTGCAGGTGATGGTGGATCCATCCATGCTGATCCGCAGGATGGCCCGACGATCGCCGGCTGCGGCAGGGACCCCGAAGCACAACGTTCCTGCGGCATCCCCTGTCCAGCGCCGACTGTTGAGCAGCCGAATCGCGGTTCCGTTGCAGTTCCGGGTGGGCCCGCCCCCTGGCTGGGCCACCACCGTATGCAGCCCGGACTTGTGGGCCACGGCGCACTGTTCGGCGAAGGCCACCGCTTCCAGGATGCTGCTGGAGGCCTCGGCCATGGCCACGGTGCGGCGGTACTGGGGCAGGGCGACGGCGCTGAGGAGGCCCACGATGGCCACCACGATCATCAGCTCGATCATGGTGAACCCAGCCATCCCGGAGTTCCCCAGCTGTACGGATTCAGGGCGGCTGCGTCGGGCGCTGATCCTGCGGAGCATGACCCACCTTGCGCGGAAGAGAACGTCGCGGGCAGACGGGGGAGGGGATCGGAACGGGGGCTCTGGGACATCTCAGTCGTAGGGTTCCCCTTCTTCGTCGCCCGGGAGGAAGACCGGGGAACTCAGAGGCGGGCCTCCCGGAAGAAGGCCATCCTTGAGTGGATCCTGAAGCCGAAGAACGTCCTCAGGGACACAACTCAAGGACCACACCAGGGGTATTTGGCAGATCTTACGGACGATCCTCGGAAAATCAACCGGGACGCTCCCAGAGCATCAGCCTCAGACCATCTGCTCGGGCCTGACGAGGCGGTCGAACTCCTCCCCGCTGATCTCCCCCAGCACCAGGGCCGCTTCCCGCAGGCTGAGCCGGTGCTCGTGGGCATGGCGGGCGATGGCGCAGGCCCGGTCGTAGCCGATCGCCGGCGTCAGGGCCGTCACCAGCATCAGGCTGCGGTCCCGCTGGGCTTCGATGTGGGCCACATCAGCCCGCAGGCCCTCGATGCAGAACTCCCGGAACGTGCCGCAGCTCCCCGCCAGCAGGTCGATGCTCTCCAGCAGGTTGTGGGCGATCAGGGGCTTGAACACATTCAGCTCGAAATTTCCCTGGCTGGCCGCCATCTGGACGGCGGTGTTGTTGCCCATCACCTGCACGGCCACCATGGTGAGGCTCTCGCACTGGGTGGGATTCACCTTGCCGGGCATGATGCTGGAGCCTGGTTCGTTCTCCGGCAGCACCAGTTCGCCAAGGCCGCAGCGGGGCCCGCTCGCCAGCCAGCGGATGTCGTTGGCGATCTTCATCAGGCTGCCCGCCAGCACGGTCAGCGCCCCGTGGGCCGCCGCCAGGCCCTCCTGGCCCGCAAGGGCCTGGAACTTGTCGGGGGCGCTGGTGAAGGGCAGGCCGATGCGCTCGGCCAGCCGGCTGGCCACCGCCTCGCCGAACCCTGCCGGGGCATTGAGCCCGGTGCCCACGGCCGTACCGCCGATGGCCAGCTGCAGCACCTGGGGCAGGGTGGCCCGCAGGCCCGCCAGGCCCAGCTCCAGCTGGGAGGCGTAACCACCGAACTCCTGGCCCAGGCTCAGGGGCACCGCATCCTGCAGGTGGGTGCGACCGATCTTGATCAGGCCCGCGTAGGTCTCGGCCTTGTGGCGCAGGGCGCCGATCAGCGCCTCCAGGCTGGGGATCAGCCGCTGATGCAGTTCGATCGCCACCGCCATGTGCATGGCGGCGGGGAAGGTGTCGTTGCTCGACTGGCTGAGGTTGACGTGGTCGTTCGGGTGCACCGGCACCTTGCTGCCCAGCACGCCGCCGGTGGCGGCGATGGCCCGGTTGGCGATCACCTCGTTGACGTTCATGTTGGTCTGGGTGCCTGAGCCGGTCTGCCAGACCCGCAGCGGGAACTCAGCGTCGAGCTGGCCCCGGCTCACCTCCTCGGCGGCGGCCACGATCAGGACCGCCAGGTGGTCGGGAAGCACGCCCCGGGCGGCGTTCACCTCGGCGCAGGCGGCCTTGAGCTGGCCGAAGGCCTGCACCACGGCGAGCGGCATCCGCGCGCCGAAGGGGAAGTTGCGCAGGGAGCGCTGGGTCTGGGCACCCCAGTAGTGCTCGGCCGGCACCTCCACCGGGCCGAGGCTGTCGGTTTCGGTGCGGGTGGCCGGCATCAGCGGGACGCCACCACTTCGCTGTTGAGTTCGTTGAAGCTCAAGGTGGCGCTGTTACCCGAACCAGGCGCCATCGGGATGCCGGTGGCTTCGCTCACGGCCGTATTGATGGCATCGACGCTCACCTGGCCATGGCGATCGAAGACAACGCGGCCGGAGCCATCGATCACCACCACCTGGGGAATCAGGCCGTCCCAGTAGTGGGCGGGATCGGCCACGCCGCCATCGGGCCGGTTCTGGAGTGGATCGGTGACCAGGGGGATCAGATCGACGGCGTTGCCCCAGACCCGTTGCAGCTCCGACACCACCGGCGAGAACTGCTTGCTGACGCTGCTGTCGTCGAGGTAGTAGACGAGCACCGCCACCCGGTGCTCGTCGAGGGACTGGGCCAGGCTGCTGCGGGGCGGCACCAGGGAGCCGTTGCCGGCGTAGAGGGCGAAGATGTTGCCGTCGTAGCGGTCGTTCTCAAGGCTGGCCGCCGCCTGACCCGGGGCCCAGAACAGCCCCAGCACCACGGTCAGCAGCAGGGCCCAGAGGCCGGCGAGGGGCCGGGACAGCGAACGGGGCAAGGGGACACGGGCGGGTGGGCTCATTGTGCCGTGGTACCCGGCCGCCTCAGCGGTTGAGGCTGCGGCCCATCCCCTGGACGATGCCGCGGCCCACCAGGCCGATGGCCCGGCCGAGCACCTGGGTCAGCAGCACCACCAGCAGATCGCCGAGGCGCTTCAGCAGGCTGCGCAGCTGGGGGCCCAGGGCATCGCGGGCCTCCAGGGCCAGGGTGACCGCCTGCTGCACCCAGCCCAGCTGGCGCAGCTCGGCATCGCGGGGCTCGGTGAGGTCCACGCAGTCGATCGCGCCGTCGCCCAATCGGTACAGGGGACGCCGGCTCTCGTAGAGATGGATCGGCCGCTCGAACCAGCTGGTCCAGCGCTGCTGGGCGTTGAGCTGGTTGCGCAGCCGTTCCAGGTTGCGGGTGGCGAGCAGCTCGGGGCGCAGCAGGTAGCGGCGCAGTTCGGGCCACTCGGCGCAGGCCGCCAGCACTTCGGCGCTGATCAGCTCGGCACTGCGCACCAGCCAGTTGCTGAGCAGCAGCTCCAGATACAGGACCGCCTGGGGCTCATCCGGCGCCACCAGGCGGCCGTCCACCAGCAGGGGACGGGCCTGCAGCAGCGGGCTGAGCATGGCGGCGGGATCGGGCAGCTCGAGGTCGTCGGCGTCGAGGCTGCTGCGGTGCAGCAGCGTCTCGGCCACCGGGCACAGCCGGCCCTCCATGGGCAGCTGCACGTAGGACCCCGCCATGTGGCGCAGGGCCTGCTGACGCAGCTCGGGCTGGAGTTCCCTCCAGAGCCGCTCCAGCTGCTCGCCGCGGGGATCGTCCTGCAGCAGGCGCTGGCGCAGCCGGTGGAACTGCTCCAGCAGCCCCAGCAGCAGGTCGCTGCGGCGGGAGGCGTGGAGGCCGTCGAGGGCCAGCAGTTGGCCGCTGTTGTTGCTGGGGCCAGCGGCGGCCGCCGCCGTGAGCCGGCCCCGCAGGGCCTCCCAGAGGCCTTCGGCGGTGCGTTGCCGCATGGTGATCGCCACACCAGGGCCAGGGGCCGGGGCGTCGGGCGCCCCATCGGGCCCATCGAGGGGCTGGCTCCAGGCCAGGCTGACGGGCCCCCAGAGCCAGAGGAGCAGCCGCCGGGCCAGCCGCAGCTCCCGCACCCGGCCCTGCAGCAGCAGCAGCGGCAGCAGGTCGACCGGCGGCGGATCCAGCAGACGCAGGCAGAGGCGCAGTTCGGCATCGATCTGCTGCAGGCCGCTCAGCAGCAGCCACTGACCCAGGCCCATCGGCACGGAGGGGCCCGGCTCGTCGCCCCCCCGTCGCGTCGCTGCGATGGCCAGCACCCGGCCGCCCGCCAGCAGTGTGGTGACCGCCTGCCGCAGGGTTTCGGCATCGGCCTGCTCGATCAGGCCCTGGGCCGGCAGCTGCAGCAGGACATCGCTGCCGTAGGGGTGCTTGGAGGGCAGAAGCAGCAGCAGCGGCGCCGGATACCAGCGCTCCAGCAGCCGGCGGCTCTCGGCGTCGAGGGCCTGGGGTTCGGGCAGGCTGCCGAGGCACCAGAGGACGAGCTGGGGTGCCCCCTGGAGCTCCCCACTGTCGACCACCACCCGGCAGCCACCCCAGCCATCGGGATCGGCGCTGGTGTCAGCAGCCTCCAGCCAGCTGGTGAGGCCCGCCCGCTCCAGGGGATCGGCGAACAGCAGCAGCTGGGGAAGGGGCTGTGCCGGACGTCGTCCCACGTTGCGAGAGAAAGGTTGGCCCGACCTTAACCAAGGCGCTGGGCTTTCTCCAGTGCCGGGGCTTCAGGAGGGGCGGGGGCGGCCGGAGAGATGCAGGGTGTACGACTCGATCGCAAAGCCCGTCTGGTCCTCGATCTGCTGGAGGAGATGGTCGGGGAGGAGAACGTCGAGGTCGTGGATGGCGCCGGACTGGGTGCAGGTCAGATGGCTGTGGGGATCGGCGCGATAGCCATACAGCCGACCACTGGCCCGCTCGATGCATTCGATCACGCCGGCCGATTGCAGCGCCTCGAGATTCTGGTAGACGGACGTGTGGCCGATGTGGCGGCCCTGGTTGTTGAGCTTCTCGAAGATGTCGCGGGCGGAGAGATGGCTCTTTTCGTCCCAGAGAAGATCCAGCACCATGCGCCGCTGACGGCTCAGCCGCATGCCCAGCTCCCGGCAGCGCTGGTAGACGTCCTCCACATGGGACGGGGCCGTGGCCACCGCATGGCGATCACCGGCCTCGCCACGGCGGCCGGAGGCCGCGGAGGATGCGGTGGTCGTCGGAGAAGGCAAACGTTGCCGCAGAACACATTGGCTCTGTTATAGGGCAATTGCCTCATCACCGGTATGGACCTCGCTTCGCGGGCCGGCCGGCTTCAGGCGATCGGCAACTGCAACGGATCCTGCAACCGACCATCACCGAGGGCCTGCAGCGCCTCGGCCAGCTCCACCCGTCCGTCGTACAGCGCCCGCCCCACGATCACCCCGTCCACACCGAGGGGCTCCAGACTCAGCAGGCTGAGCAGGTCGGTGAGGCTGCCCACACCGCCCGAGGCGATCACCGGCAGGGAGGTGGCCTGGGCCATGGCCCGCAGGGCCGCCAGGTTGGGGCCCTCCAGGGTGCCATCGGTGGCGATGTCGGTGCTGATGATCGCCGCCACGCCGGTGCCATCCAGGCTGGCGGCCAGGGCCGTGGCCTCCACCGTGCTCTGCTCGATCCAGCCACGGGTGGCCACCTTGCCCTCGTTGGCATCGATCCCCACCACGATGCGGCCCGGATGGCGGGCCGCCAGGTCGTGCACGAGGGCCGGGTTCTCCACGGCGACCGTGCCCAGAATCACCCGGTCCACACCCCAGCCCAGCAGCTGTTCGGCCCGCTCCGCCGTCCGCACCCCTCCCCCCAGCTGCACCGGGATCTCCAGGGCCGCGGCGATGGCCTGGACGGCGCCGTCGTTGCGGGGTTCGCCGCTCCTGGCCCCGTCGAGATCGACCAGGTGCAGGCGCGTGGCCCCCTGGCGCTGCCACTCGCGGGCCTGGGCCACCGGATCGTCGCTGAAGCGGGTGACGCGGCCGTAGTCGCCCTGATGCAGTCGCACGCAATGCCCGTCGAGCAGATCGATGGCGGGAATGACTTGCATGGAAAGGGGGACAATGCAGCTGTCGGCTCCATCCTGTGCCATGACGCTGCCCGGATGATGCGGACCTGATGGCCCCCTCCCCTCCCGACCTCGCCGCCCCCGACATCGCCCCGGACGACTGGCGCCGCCTCAGGGATGCGCTCCGCTACCAGGGCCGTGATCTCCATCACCGCTCCTACGCCGTGGATGCGCGGCGCCGGGAACTGCTCTGGGAGGAGATGGACCGCTGCCTGGCGCTGGCCGATCGCATCGAACGGCATCTCGAAAGCCTCGACGGGGCCGATGCAGGCTGAGAGGACAGGGCCCCTGCGGCTGTTCGGCCTGCTGCTGCTCTTCGCCGGCGCTGGCCCGGCGCCGGCCCAGCCCCTGGCGCCCCCTCCGCTGGCGCCGCCGGCCCCACCGCCGCGCTCCCTGCTGGGGCCCGATGGCCCCGATCCCCGCGACAGACCGCCCCCGCTGGCACCGCCGGGTTCGGTGATTCCGCCGATCAACCGCCCCGATCCCCGGCTGGAGGCGGCCCTGCGGGCACGCCTGTTCGCCGGCCCGGTGGCGTCCCCCCCCGCGGCGGCCGGCGATCCCGACCAGACCGAGTGGGAGCAGGCCCGTGCCACGGCCACCCGGCCGGTCTGCGCCGACGTGGGGCCCCTGCGCTATCTGCACAACCGGGTCGATCTGGACGGCGACGGCCGTCTGGAGACCGTGGCGGTGGTGGTGGGCTCCTATTCCTGCTCCAGCGGCGGCTGCAGCCTGCTCATCTTCCGGGACAACGACGGCAGCCTGGAGCTGGTGGCGGAGAACGGCCTGTTCCAGTCGCCCCTGACGGTGATCAGCAACCGCCACCGCGGCTGGCTGGATCTCACCATGCCCGCCAGCCTGCACGGCGCCCCCGACGGGCTCAAGGAGCTGCGCTTCGACGGCCGCACCTACCGGCCGGTGCCGCTGCCGGTGGCCGACGGCAGCGCCGGGCCGCCCGGAACGGTGCTGCTGGAACTGCTGCCGCTGCCGTTCGAGCGCCTGGGCCAGCCCCTCCCCTGCGGCCCCTGATCCGGACCGGCCGCTTGAATGGCGCTCACTGACGCGGCATGGCGATGAGGATCCTGGTGATGGGCGGCACCCGTTTCGTGGGGCGCCCCCTGGTCAACCGGCTGCTGGGCGCGGGCCATGAGCTCAGCCTCTTCACCCGTGGCCGCCAGCCGGTGCCGGCGGGGGTGGAGCATCTTCAGGGCGACCGCAGCAGCGCCGAAGGCCTGGCGGCCCTCCAGGACCGCCCCTTCGATGTGATCGTCGACAGCTCCGGCCGCACCCTGGAGGACACCCGCCAGGTGATCGAGCGCACCGGTCCCCCCTCCCACCGTCTGGTGTACGTGAGCTCGGCCGGCGTCTACGCCGACAGCGAGCTATGGCCCCTCGACGAGGACTCCCCCACCGATCCCCAGAGCCGTCACGCCGGCAAGCTCGACACCGAAGCCTGGCTGCGCCAGGAGGGCATCCCCTTCACCAGCTTCCGGCCCACCTACATCGTCGGTCCCGGCAACTACAACCCGGTGGAGAGCTGGTTCTTCGATCGCATCGTGCACGGCCGGCCGGTGCCCCTGCCCGGTGACGGCAGCACCATCACCCAGCTGGGCCATGTGGCCGACCTGGCGGCCGCCATGGCCCGCTGCATCGAGGTGGAGGCCGCCACCAACCGCATCTACAACTGCACCGGCTCCCAGGGCATCAGCTTCCGGGGCCTGGTGTCCGCCGCCGCCCGCGCCTGCGGCACCGATCCGCAGACGGTGGAGATCCGCAGCTTCGATCCCGCTGGCCTCGACAAGAAGGCCCGCAAGGCCTTTCCCCTGCGCCTGGCCCACTTCCTCACCGACACCCACCGGGTGCGGCGCGAGCTGGCCTGGGAGCCGGCCTTCGACCTGGAGGCCACCCTGGCCGACAGCTACACCAACGACTACGCCCTGCGGATGCCCACCACGCCCGATTTCAGCGGAGACGAGGCCCTGCTGGGGTGAGGGGCCGCCCATGGACAGGCAAGCGACTTCAAAGTCCAGGGCCCGTGACACCGCAACGATGAACTCTCCATCGACGCGGTTCAACACCTTTCTGGCTCCATGGCGCCGGAAGCCGCCATGCCGTCGCCAAGGATGTGACCGGACAGCAGCCTGATGTTCATATGCAGACAGAGGCCAGCCTGCATCCAGGCGTGGAGACCTGACCGGTAGATTCCCAGGCTTCTTTCGATGCCGAAATGATGACGGAGAGGAACCCGGTTGGCTTGTATCTGATTGGTCTCGTTGCCGCCACGGGCCTGATCCATCAACCGGCATCCGCTCAGTCGATAACGCGATCCGCAGTCTTCTCACCCGTCCTGCAAGTGGATGGCGGATCGGCAAGCACGTCTCTCGATTTCTTCGGTTTCGGTGGCAATGTCGGTGGCATTTCCACGACCATCAACCTGACAAAGTGTGATGACCCGATCAGTGCATCTGGGGTCTGCCAGGGTATCGGTTTTTCCTTTAACGACGAAATTCAACTTCAACTCCTGAGCCCAGCAGGAATTGTCAGAACTCTGGTTCCGGGAGGAGCTTTGGGTGGCCAGACACCGGGCGGTACAGCGACATGGACCTTTGCAGACAGCGCCGCATCCACGGTTTCTGGATCAACTCTGGAGACCGGATCATTCAGGCCATCGGAGTCCTTTTCTGCATTTCTGGGCCAGAATGGATCGGGCCTATGGACGTTGATCTTCACGGACTTGGCAGGGGGCGATCCCCTCTCCATCAACTCCTGGTTCTTGACGCTTCTACCGGAAGGGATCGTGCCAGGCAGCCCTGCCATCGCCAGCAGTCCCTACAGCACAACATTCGCCGGAGGCACGCTGATCGTTGATGGGCCTGGCAGCTTTGCCACCAGCTACGTGGTCGGCAGCGCAGGCGGCAGCATTGATCTTAACGGAAATAACTCCACCTTCAGTGGGGTTTTCTCAGGTCCCGGAGCCCTGGCATTCATCAATTCCGGGCTTGCCGGAAGCACCAACCTCACCGGAATCAGCACATTCACCGGAGCTACAGTTGTTGGCAGCAACTCGACCGTCTTTGTCAACGGGTCACTGGCATCGTCCTCTGGCTTGACTGTGCAATCCGGAGGCAAGGTTGGCGGAACAGGTTTCTTGCCGACAACAACGATCGAAAGCGGAGGAAAGATTGCACCTGGAAATTCAATCGGAGCCATCACGGTCGCCAACCTGAATCTCAATGGCGGTACCTTTGAAGCGGAGATTCAGGGCCCACTCAACGACCGCATCAACGTCATGAACAATGTGACGAACCTCGCGGGCAATGTCCAGCTGGTCGCCTCTGGCGGGGGTGTGCCATGGCCTATTTTTTCCTACGTGCTGGTGGATGCATCCAACAGCATCGATTTCACCAATCTGAACGCTCTGACGTTGAATCAGAGTGGCGTCAACAGCGCACTGCTCAGTGCAGGCACGACCCTGGTTCAGGGGGCGGATGGAAATCCCAGGACCATCGATGTCCAGTGGAGACCAAGGAACGGTATTGGTCCCACTGGTTCTGCCATGCAGTTCCTCGGCCGGAATGGTGTCAACCAGTTGGCCACCGCTGGAGCCGTTGACCGCGTCTTCCAGAGACTGGCTCTTGCCACGACCAACAATGCCAACAGTCTCGGTATCCCCATCGGCCTCACCGGTTTCACGTCAGGTCAGGCCGTCGCTTCCGGGATCTCGCCAGACTTCCTCCTTGCGACATCCCAACTGCTGTCTCTGCCCTCCTTTGGGCAGCTCACGGCAGCGATCGATTCTCTCTCGCCCGAGCCCTACGCAGCCTTCCAGAGCGTGGGCATCGAAACATTGAAGCGGCAGAGAGAACTTCTCATGAATCAGGCTGGCCAATGCTCGACAACGGGCTGGGTCGTCAACCCAGAGAAGGGCCAGACGGCAAACCGCCGCCATCAACCGCTCTGCGTCTTTGTCCAGGCAGCCAATGCGACAAGCAGCGTTCAGGGAAGCGGAGGACTGTCTGGATATGATTCCGGCATTTTCTCCAGCTTCTACGGAATCGAGTTCAAGCCGTCTGAGCAGTGGACGATTGGAGCCGCCTACGGCTATGGAACCTCTGCGCTCAACAATATGTCCCTGACCAACGCGATGGTGTCATCGAATGTCAACAGTGCTTCCATCTACGGGTTGTACAAACCATCAAGACATTGGAGTGTACGTGGCCTCATTGGTTACGCCAACTACAACACCACCGGAAGCCGAAATGTTGCCTTCATTGGGAATGGTACCCCCGTCCAAGGCTCGCTAGCCGGAGACGGTTACACTGTGGCATTGAATGCAGATTACCTGGTTAATCTTTCGAAGCCCTCCTCCAGAAGCCAGGTCTTTCTCAAGCCCTTCGTGGGTGTTGCCTGGGCAAGTTATGGACAGAGCGGCCTTACCGAGAGTGGTGGAGAGCCACTTAACCTCAGCATCGAAGGAAATCGTGCCGATAGCCTCGTCGGCACCATCGGCTTCGAACTTGCCTCAAGTCCGATTGCACTGAACAAGGCGAGAACTGCTGCCCTAACTCCGAAACTGGCTCTGGCCTATCAGGTGGATGCCCTTGCCAATGATGCCGGTAACCGGTCCTTGAGTTCTTCTCTTCCCTCGGCTCCTGCCGCGGGCAGCTTCGTGACCCAGGGTGAGAATCGTGGCACGAATACACTTTTGATCGACGGTGCGGTGGATATCCAGGTTTCCAGCCATACAAACCTGTACGTCAGTGTTGGCTATGAAGTCTTCTCGACAGGCTCTCAATTCACCTACGGAGGCGGCGTCAAGGTGAAGTTCTAGTTTTTTGGTCCTGATCAGCGGAGTGGAAAGCCCATCCCCACGGGCTTTCAGACCCGCTGACCCGCCCGCAGGTACCCCAGGGCCGAGCTGAGCGCCAGCAGCAGCGACGGCCAGAACAGCCACCAGCCTGCGGCCTGCAGGGCGGCCACCAGCCCGGCCCCCTGACCCAGGCCCCAGGCCGGCGGCCAGAGCAGCAGCAGCAGGGAGAGGAACTGCAGGATCGTCTTGGCCTTGCCCCCCAGCGAGGCGGGACCGCCGCTGCCCTGGCCGGCCCGCCAGCCGGAGATCAGCAGCTCCCGGGCCAGCAGCAGCCACACCGCCCACAGCGGCAGGCCGCCGGTATGGGCCAGCCAGAGCAGCGGGGCGCTGATCAGGATCTTGTCGGTGAGCGGATCGAGCCGTGCCCCCCACACCGACCCACCGCCGGCCCGGCGGGCCAGGGCGCCGTCGGCCCAGTCGCTCAGGCCGCCCAGCAGCAGCAGCACCCAGGCCAGGGCGGGCCGTCCGCCGGCCAGGGCCAGCAGCAGGGGCAACCCCAGCACGGCCCGGGCAAGCGTCAGCAGATCGGCGAGGCGTCGCAGGGGAGGGGTCCCGTTCACCAGCAGAATGCCATCACCGAGGAGATCCGCATGGTCGTCGAGCGCAGCGTGGCCGAGGTGATGACCAGCCCCGTGCTGAGTGTCACCACCACCACCCCCCTGCAGGAGGCCGTGCAGCTGATGAGCGACCACCACGTCAGCGGCCTGCCGGTGCTCGATGAGCTCGGAGCCCTGGTGGGGGAACTCAGCGAGCAGGACCTGATGGTGCGCGAGAGCGGCTTCGATGCCGGGCCCTACGTGATGCTGCTCGATGCCGTGATTTATCTGCGCAACCCGCTCGACTGGGACAAGCAGGTGCACCAGGTGCTGGGCAGCACCGTGGGCGATGTGATGGGCTCCAAACCCCACAGCTGCCCCGCCACCACCAGCCTTCCGGCGGCTGCCCGCCTGCTGCACGACCGGGGCACCCAGCGGCTGTTCGTGCTCGACGACCAGGAGGCCCTGGTGGGGGTGCTCACCCGTGGCGATGTGGTGCGGGCCCTGGCCGCCGAGGGCTGACGCCGGAGCGGCGGGACGTCCCGGTCCACGGGACCACGGCCCCGTCGGCCAGCAGCCAGAGCCTTTCGCCGTCCGGGCAGGGGTGGCCGCCGGTGAGAGCACCGAAGGCGGGCAGGACCAGCTGCTCGGCCGCTGGGTCGTAGGCGAAGCAGGGCAGGCGCAGCCGGTCGGCGCCCCCGCCCACCAGGGCCACGGGGTGGCGGTGGCCGCAGAGGTTGAGGTGTCCGGGGCGGGGCTCGGGGGCGTGGCTCAGCCACAGGGGGCCGAGGGCCAGGGACGGCTCCTGCTCCAGCCCCTCGAGCCAGCAGCCCCGCTCGTGGTTGCCACCGACCAGCCGCAGCGGACAGCCCAGAAGCTCCGGCAGGGCCCGCAGCTTCTGGCGCAGGTCAGCGGTCAGGCCCAGCCGGCTGTGGATCAGATCCCCCAGCACCAGCACCTGGGCGGGCCCGAGGCCATGGGCCACCGCCAGCAGGGTGTTGAGGGTGGCCCCGTCGCCGTCGCTGGGGAGCGGGATGCCCTGGCTCTGGAAGCTCTCCGCCTTGCCCAGGTGCAGATCCGCCACCAACAGCAGCCCCTGCTGGGGATCCCAGACGGCCCGCTGGCCCAGCAGCAGCAGCCGGTGACCCCGCCACAGAAACTCAGCCGAACCCGACACGTTCATGCAGAAACCATCAGGCTGACGAGGGGAGCGGAGGCGGCGCGCAGGCCAGCCCATCTTCTCCGACGAGAATCAAGTCAGCACGAGGTCAGCGATGACGTCCAGCCCGCCGGAGGCCACCCCCGACCCGAGGGCCTGCCTGCTGCGGCTGGCCCCTTACCTGCTGGGCCGGACCCGCCGCGGGGTGGTCGGCAGCAGCCGCTATGCCCAGAAGCTGCGGGACGCCATCCGCGCCGCCTCCGCCGACACCAGCGGCCGGGCGGTGCTGATCAGCGGCGAGCCCGGCCTGGAGAAGGACAACCTCGCCTCCCTGATCCACTTCGGCTCCTCGGCCCGCAAGCAGCTGCTGGTGCGGATCAACTGCGCCCAGCTCCGCCCCGACGGCGCCGAGCTGTTCGGGGCCCCCACCGGCGGCGTGGCCCTGATCGACTGCCTCGGTACCGGCGGGCTGCTGCTCGACCAGATTGACCGGGCCGACCCCGCCCTGCGGCCCGCCCTGCTGGAACTGGCCCGCAGCGGCCGCTGGCGCTCGCCGGACACCGCCCATACCGAGCACGTCTTCGCCGGCCGGGTGTTCCTCACCGCCGAGACGAGCGAACCCGATTTCGACACGATCTGCTGCCACATCCGGGTGCCGCCGCTGCGGGTGCGACGTCAGGACCTGGGCGAATGGCTGCGTTACGGGGTGCGCCAGAAGGCCCTCAGCCTCGGCTGGAGCCGGCCGCCGGCCGTGGGGGAGGGGCTGGTGAAGCGCCTCCAGACCTACGACTTCCCCGGCAATGTGCGGGAGCTGCTGGAGCTGATCGAGCGGGCCCTGCGCCAGTGCAGCGGTGCCAACCCGGAGGAGCTGCCGGAGGACGTGTTCTGGACCCTGCGGCGGCCCCAGCGGGCCCGCTTCGATCTCTGGCGCTGGAAGCCGCAGCTGCGGGACGTGATGCGCTCGCCCCTGCTCTGGAACGCCCTTCTCTACGGGGTGGTGAGCTGGGTGTTCGTGCTGGTGAACCTCTGGCTCTGGTGGGGGCCCCAGGACCGCGCCCACAACGGCGACCTCAACCTCTTCTGGGCCTGGTGGTGGCCCCTGATCCTGCTGGGCTACCCCCTGGTGGGCCGCCTGTGGTGCTCCTTCTGCCCGTTCATGGTCTGGGGGGAGATCGTCCAGCGGCTGGCGACGCGGCTGGGCTGGCAGCCGGCCCGCTGGCCCCGGGGCGACACGGACCGATGGGCGGCGCCCCTGCTGGCGGCCGGCTTCGCGGCGATCCTGCTGTGGGAGGAGCTGGGTGATCTTCGCAACAGCGCCCGGCAGAGCAGCGCCCTGCTCCTGCTGATCACCGCCGGGGCCGTGGTCGGCTCGCTGCGCTTCGAGAATCGCTTCTGGTGCCGTCACCTCTGCCCCGTGGGGGGCATGAACGGCCTGTTCGCCAAGCTGGCGATCAGCGAGCTGCGGGCGGAGGCGGGCACCTGCAGCGGCAGCTGCAGCAGCTACGCCTGCTTCAAGGGGGGGCCGGCGGAAGGGGAGGGCCTGGCCACCGCCGGCTGCCCCCTGGGCACCCATCCGGCCCACCTGAGCGACAACCGCAACTGCGTGCTCTGCCTCACCTGCGCCCAGGCCTGCCCGCACCGATCGGTGCAGCTGCGTCTGCGGCCCCCCGCCGCAGACCTGCAGCGCGACATGGCACCCCCGGCCGGGGAGGCGGGCCTGATCCTGGTGCTGGCCGGCGGCGTCTGCCTGCGGCACGCCGAGCGGCTGCTGGGCTGGCTGCCCCTGGCTCCGGACGCCCTCGAGCAGGGACCCCTGCTGGCGCGCCTGGCCTTCGCCGCCCTGGCGCTGGCCCTACCGGCGGGGCTGTGGCTGCTGCTGCGGCCCCTGGTGGCGGGGCTGCGACCCGCCAGCCCCAGCTGGCTGCTGCTCTACGCCCTGCTGCCCCTGCTCTGGGCCCTGCTGCTGGCCCAGCACCTGCCCATGGGGATGGCGGAGGGGGGGCTGCTGCTGCCGGTGAGCGCCGAGACCCTCTGGCCGGCCCTGGCCGCCCGGCTGCCGAGCTGGAGCGCCGATGCCCACGTGATCGCCTTCTGCCAGAGCCTGACGGTGCTGGTGGGGGTGGGTGGATCCCTGCTGATGCTGCGGCGCCTGCTACCGCTGGCCGTCTGGAGCGGCCCGTCCCTGGCCCTGGGCGGGCTGGTGGTGGCCCTGGGCACGGGGGGCCGCTGGCTGGTGGCCGGCGGCTAACGCCCGCAGACCCGCTGCAGGTCGCTGTCGCTGTAAAGCGCCACGGGCGCATCAGCCGGGCTCTCCTGCAGCCGTTGCTTCTTGGTGAGGTAGAGGGCAGCGCCGAGGCTGTTGCCCAGCAGCACCCGAGCGCTGCCATGGCTGCCGCGCCAGGCGTTGCAGGTGGAGAGGGTGTCGAAGGCCAGGGCGGCGGGAGGAAGGGCGGCCGCCAGCAGGGCGGCCCCGCCCAGGGCCAGCACCACGGCCAGGCCCATCTGGCTGCGGCGCACGGCCGCTCCCGGCGCCGGACCCAGCCAGCAGCCATCGGCGATGGCGGACACGTGGCGCACCTGGTGGGGCCGCCCCAGATAGACCCAGGCGTGGCGGCCGTCGGCCAAGGGCAGGGGCCGGCGGTCGTAGAGGCGGGGGTAGCCCTCCAGCCGGTCCAGCCGGGCCAGACCGGCGGCATCCACCCCGTACACCTCACCGCGCACAACCCCCTCGCCGGGCACGGCCATCGGAAAGGGGCCCAGGTCGTGGAGCACCACATCCGGCAGCACCGCCTCCCCGAGGAAGGGCGCATCCAGCAGCCAGTGGTGGTTGCCGTGGCCGCGCTTGAGCGTGCCGTAGACGAAGACCAGCTCGGGACTGCTGTGCACGGCTCGGGCCAGGGCTGGGGTGCCTGTGGCCATAATGCGACGGACATGCACCCGTTTCCATGACGATCGCCCTGCTGGTGGCGCTGCTGGGTTCCCTGGTGCTGATGGGCTGGATCGTGAAGCGCCTGGAAAAGGCGTCCTGAACTCAGGCCTCCAGGCGGCGCACCTGGCCCGCCACCCGGATCGAGCCCCCCGGCTCTGCCGGGATTCCGGCGCCCAGCAGGGAGCGGCAGCCCATGTCCTCCCCCTGCAGCACCTGGATGCTGCCGCCGTGGGGCCAGCCCAGGCTCTGCAGATAACCGGCCAGGGCCGCGGTGGCCGAGCCCGTGGCCGGATCCTCATAGACGCCGCAGCCGGCGGCCGCATTGCGGCTGTGGAACATCCGGGGGCCTTCGGCCCACACCAGCAGGAGCGTCAGCAGCCCCGCCTCCGCCATCAGCCGGGCCCCGTCCTCCATGGCGTAGCGCATGGCGGCCAGGTCCTCGCGGCGACGCAGGGCCAGCAGCAGGTGGTCGGCACCGCCGTGGACGATGGCGGCGGGCAGGGCCGGATCCAGGTCGCCGGGTGCGAAGCCGAGCAGTTTGAGGGCGGCCGCAAGGAGATCGGGCGCCACGGGGCGCTGGTGGGTGGGGGGTGACTGCAGGGCGGCGCTCCAGCGCTCCCCCTGGCGCCGGCCCTCCACCGTGATCGCGGCCTGGTTCAGGATGAGCGGAAACACCCCATCGCCGCAGCGCTCGGCCAAGGCGGCCCCGAGGGCGACGGTGGCGTGGCCGCAGAAGGGCACCTCAACGGTCGGGGAGAAGTAGCGCACCCGCCAGCCGTCCCCCTGCGGGGCGGCGAAGACCGTTTCCGAGTAGCCCACCTCGGCCGCGATCCGCTGCATCTCGCTGTCCGCGGGCAGCCACTCAGCGATCACCACGCCAGCCGGGTTGCCGCCCCGGTCCCCGTCACTGAAGGCCGCCAGGCGCTGCAGGGTCATGGCTGGGTCAGGGCCGCATCGGTCTCAGAGCAGTCTGCTGGCCAGGCCGAAGTAGAGGGCGATGGAGGTGATGTCGGCCACCGCCAGGGCCAGCGGGCCGGAGGCGATCTTGGGATCGATCCGCAGGGCATGGAAGAGGGCCGGGATGGTCAGGCCGTAGAAGCAGGCGGCCGCCACGCTGAGCACGATCGCGATCGCCACGATCAGGGCCGCCGGCCCCGCCCCGAGCCACAGCACCAGCACCAGGGCCACCAGGGCCGCGCAGCAGACCCCCAGCAGCAGGGCCGTGGCCAGCTCCCGCCGCAGGCTGGCCCGGTACCAGCGCCAGGTGGGTGGCGAGAGCTGCAGCGCCTGGATCGACACCGTCATGCTCTGGATGCTGACGCTCTCCCCGAGGGCCAGCACCAGGGTGAGGAAGAAGGCCAGGGCGATGCTGCTGGCCAGGGTCTGCCGGAACACGCTCACCAGCACGGCGCAGGCCAGACCGCTGGCGATGGTGGCCAGCAGCCAGGGGAAGCGGAACCGGAAGGCCCGCAGCGGCGAAGCGCCCCGCACCTGGGAGACGCGGAAGCCGAGGGCCTCGAACAGGGCCGCCGCCTGGGCCGGCTGGTCGGGCAGGAAGTCCTCCTCGCTGAACATCGTCACGTCCACCACCCCCACGACCCGCTGGCGGTCGTCCACCACCGGCAGGGCCAGGAAGCGGTGATCGGCGAAGGCCTCGTGGGCCTCCAGGATCGTGGCGTGCTCCGGGATGGTCACCGGATGGCGCACCATCAGGGCCGTCACGGGGGTGTCCTCGGCGGCGGACAGCAGGCGCCGCAGGGGCAGCACGCCGATCAGGCGCTGCTCGGCATCCAGCACGTAGAAGTAGACGATCCGCTCGGCGATCTCTCGCCCCCGCAGGCTGGCGAGCGCCTCCGCCACGGTCTGCCGGCCGTCCAGGCAGGCCACCGCCCTGCGGGCGATGCTGGTGATCGGCTGGTGCAGGGTGTCGAGCACGATCCGACCTCAGTCGTCCTCGCGGGCCCGCACGTAGACGATCCTGCGGTTGCCGCTCGGGGCCTCCCGCTCCTCCATCACGAACAGGGAGGGGCAGCCACGCACCAGGTCGGAGAGCTTGCGGAAGCCGTAGAGGCGGGTGTCGAAATCGGGCTGGATCTTCTGCAGGTAGCTGCCGAAGGTGCCCAGCTGGGTCCAGCCCGATTCGTCCACCGAGCGATCCAGGGCCTCCATAAGGAAATCGGCCGGGATGACCGGATGGGCGCCGGCTGGCGGGGCGTCCTCCTGGGGCCGGCGGGCCTCGCCGACCTCGGCGCCGGCGTCCCCCTGGCGGGAGGCGGTGCGCAGCACCTCGGTGAACAGGAACTTGTGGCAGGCGTTGCGGAAGGCCGCCGGAGTCTTCTCCTCGCCGAAGCCATACACCAGCAGGCCCTCCTCCCGCAGGCGCACCGCCAGGCCGGTGAAATCGCTGTCGCTGGTGACCAGGCAGAAGCCGTCGAAACGCCGGGTGTAGAGCAGATCCATCGCATCGATGATCATCGTGCTGTCGGTGGCGTTCTTGCCCACGGTGTAGGCGAACTGCTGCATCGGCTTGATCGAGAACTTGTTCAGCAGCGCCTTCCAGGAAGCGCTCTGGCTGGAGGTGAAATCGCCGTAGATGCGCCGCACGATCGCCTCACCGAAGCGGGCCACCTCCTCCAGCACCGCCTCGATCACCGCCGCCCGGGCGTTGTCGGCGTCAATCAGCACCGCCAGGCGCCGGCCCGTGTCTTCCGTCAGGCCGCCGGGCGGCGGCTGGGCTCCCGCTGGGGATCGCATCACCCATCCCCCTTCGATCCTTTGACCCTACCCGTCCCGCCACCGGGTGTCCCGGGATGCCGCCGCCGCCGCTCCGGCGACGGGAGAATTCCAGCCATGGTCGTGCCCCTGATCGCCAGCTCCCCGCCAGCTCCCCCGCCGCCCCCCCTGCTGCCCTGCCCGGCCGAGGCGGGCTGGGAGCTGGTGGCGGGGGCCCGCCTGCCGCGGCGCGGGGCGGACGGAGCGCCCCTGGGCGGCTACTCCGCCGCCAGCTACCGGAGGGAGAGCGATGTCCTGCTGCTGCTCAGCGATGCCCCCCGGGGCCGCGTGGACGCCTGGAGCGGCGTGAAGCAGCTGGGCCGGGTGCCGCTGCGGCCCCTGTTCCAGCTGGAGCTGAAGGGATCGCCCCAGGCCCCGCTGCCGGCGGAGATCGACGCCGAAGGGCTGGTGGTGCTCGGCGAACAGCTCTGGATGGCCAGCGAGGGGCGCCGCAGCGCCGCCCGGCCGGCCCAGCTGCTGGCGTTCGAGCGGAGCAGCGGCCAGCTGCGGCGCGCCTACCCCCTGCCCGCCGACTGGCAGCCGGCCCCGGGGCGCGGCCTCGAAGCCAACCAGGGTCCCGAGTCCCTGGCCCTGTGGCGCCGCCCCGGGCGGACCCACGTGCTGCTGATGGCCGCGGAATCCCCTCTGCAGCAGGACCCCCCCGCCCAGGTGCGGCTGCTGGGCTGGTCGCTGGAACCCACCGGGCCGCAGGCCCGCCCCCTGGCCCGGCTGGCCATCCCCGCCGGCAAGGGCTGGGGAGTCACCGATCTGCTGGTGGTCGACGCCTCCGGCCCCTCACCGGGCCTGCTGGCCCTGCTGCGGCGCTTCCAGGCCCCCGCCCGCTGGCAGGTGCTCCTGGCCCACTACCCGCTGCCTGGGGAAGGGGCCGATCCCGAGGCGGCGCTGGAGCCGATCCAGCAGTGGGATCTGATCGCGGCCGGTCTCCCGCCCGACAACTGGGAGGCCCTGACCCCGGGGCCTGTCCGGGCCGATGGCCGCCCCACCCTGCTGCTGGCCTCGGACGACAACTTCAGCGCCCTGCAGGACAACCACCTGGCCCTGCTGGCCCCGCGCCGCAGCCAACCCTGCCCACCGCAGCGATGAACCGACGCGACCTGCTCACCCTGCTCGGGATCGGCGCCTGCTCCTTCGCCGGCGTCGTCCTGCCCCCGGCAGCCCCCGGGAGGGCGGCCGGCCCGAAGGCCGGGGCCGCCCCTACGCCGGCTTCCCCCTTCCCGACGGTGCCCACCCCCCTGCCGGTGCCCAGCGACGGGCTCGACGCGGCGGAGCAGCGCCGCCGTTACGCCCGCATCGAAGTGGAGGACCGGCTGGTGCTGCCGGACGGCTTCCGGGCCGATCTGCTGGCGGTGTGGGGGGATCCGCTGGCCGACGGCCGCTTCGGCTATAACAACGACCACCTCTCCTTCCTGTCGCTGGCCCCGGACCGGGCCCTGCTGACGGTGAACTTCGAGTACATCAGCGCCCGGGCCTGGCGGCAGGGCTACGCCGAGGCGGTGGGCGGCGAGGTGCCGTTCGACGCCGTGATCGAAGCCCTGGCGCCCCGGGGCGGCCGGGTGGATGCCGCCAGCCTGGCGGCGGACGACCCGCTGCTGGCGACCATCCGCCAGCTGGCGGAAGCCGCCATGGCCGACCTGGGGGTGGGCGTGATCGAACTGGAGCGGCAGCCGGACGGCCCCTGGCGGCGCCGGCCCGGCCGCTTCGATCGCCGCATCACCGGCCTCAGCGGCTGGCGCGACCCCGCCCGGCGCCTGCGCAGCTCGGGGCCGGCGGCGGCCGTGTTCCGGCGCCGCCAGCGGCTCGGCTATGACGACGGGCTGGGGGACGCGATCATCGGCAGCTTCGCCAACTGCGCCGGCGGCGAAACCCCCTGGGGCACGGTGCTCAGCGCCGAGGAGAACATGCAGAGCCAGGTGCCCGAGGCCGTCCACGCCGACGGCTCCTCCGTCTCCCCCGCCGCCCGCCCCTTCGCCTATGACGGCCAGCGCCTCGACGGCCTCGGCAACCCTTTCGGCCTGGCGGGCAACAAGTACGGCTGGATGGTGGAACTCGACCCGCGCCTGCCCGAACGCCCCGCCGTGAAGCACAGCTGGCTGGGCCGTTTCCGCCACGAGGCGGTGGCCGTGAAGGCCCTCGCCGGCCAGCCCCTGATCGTGTATTCCGGCTGCGACCGCCACGGCGGCCACCTGTACCGCTTCGTCAGCGATGCGCTGATCCGCGATCCGGCCAACCCGGCCAACTCGGAGCTGTTCAGCGCCGGCCGGCTCGAGGTGGCCCGCTTCGATCCGCCCAGCGCCAAGGGCGGCGGGGGCCGGGGGCGCTGGCTGCCCCTGGAGCCCAGCACCCCGGTGGCGCCGCTGGGCCCAGGCCATTTCGCCCGCTTCAGGGTGGAGCAGGCGGTGCTGCTGCCCCACAGCGACCGCCGCAGGCCCGGGGCCGAAGCCTTCGCCAGCGACGCGGCCGTGGCGGCCTACCGGCGCCGGTTCGCCACCCTGGCCGACCTCTACCCCGGTGAGGGGGAGGAGCGGATGGGGGCGATCCTGATCGATGCCCACCTGGCCGCCTGTGCCATCGGCGCCACCCCCGCGGCCCGGCCCGAGGACACGGTGATCGATCCGCTCAGCGGCGACCTGCTGATCGCCTTCACCGCCGGCGGCGGCAGCGACGACGGCCGGGCCGACCCGGCCATCTTCCACGGGCCCAAAGGTCAGGCCACCTGGCCCTACGGCTGGATCATGGGCCTGGCCGACGACGGTGCGGCCCGGGGCGGATCCTTCCGCTGGCGGATGGTGTCCACCGGCGGGGCCCCGTGGCAGGGGGGGATGGGCTTCGCCAATCCCGACAACCTCGCCATCGACCGGCAGGGGACCATCTGGATGGTGACCGACCGCTCAACCAGATCAGCCGATCTCGATCTGTTCGGCAACAACAGCTGCTGGGTGCTGCCCAGCCGTGGCCCCCATGCCGGGGAGGCCTTCTGCTTCGCCACCGGACCGATGGAGTGCGAGCTCACCGGGCCCTGCTTCGACGACGGCGAATCCACCCTGTTCCTGGCGGTGCAGCACCCGGGCGAGGACAACGGCACCCGCCCTTCTCCGGAGGCCCGTGAGGCCCAGGCCCACCGGCTGGTGGACCGCTCCGGTCGCCCCTTCGAGCAGCTGCGCTGGGTGCCCCTGGGCTCCAACTGGCCCTCCGGCGTCCCCGGCCGGGCCCCCCGCCCCGGGGTGGTGGCGATCCGCCGGCTCGCCGGCGGGCCGCTGCTGGCGGATCAGGCGGTGCCGGCGTCGAGGGAGCGCTCGATCTGATCGATCGCCTCATCGAGCGGCTCGATCGCCGTCGCCATGGCGGCGTCGCTGGCCTCGGTGCTGGGCCACTGGTGATCGATCTGGCGGCGCAGCTGCTGCAGGCCGCCGTCGATGGCCTCCAGCCGGGTGCCCAGGGCCAGCAGCCGGGCCTCCCGTTCATCCATCCCCTGGCGCGCCGCATGCAGGTTGCGGCGCAGCTGGTCGATCAGCCGCCGGCGCTCGTGGCGCAGGGGCCCCTCCGCCTCCCGCTGCAGGGCCTTCTCCTCCCGCGCTAGGCGGCGCGCCAGGTCCTCCGGATCGAGGCGCTGCCCGCCGCCGGATTCCAGCAGCGGCCGCCGTTCCCGCAGCCGCTCCGGCAGCTGCTGCAGCCGCTCACAGCAGAGCTGGACGCTGCCGAGGGCCTCCAGATGCCCTGGATCCGTGAAGCGGGCCACGGCCTCCTCCCGCAACGCCAGCGCCGTCACCGCCAGGCCACCGGCCCGCTCCAGGGCCTCCTCCAGTCCCGCATCGAGGCGCTGGTCATGGAGCCGCTGGCTGCGGCTGCGCCGTCCGGCCGCCCCCAGACGGGAGAGCAGGGCCGCGCAGGCAACGCTCAGCCCGACCGCCGCCGCAAGGGCCACAGGAAGGCCCACCCCGCCGGCGCGCACCAGCAGCACCAGGCCCAGGCCGCCGGCCGCGACCGCCAGGGGATGGTCGAGGGGGTTGGACCAGCCGGACGCCACCGCCATCAGAACGCCATCTGCAGATCTTCCATGCGGCGCCGGATGCTGTCCGCCGTGCCGGTGGTGAAGTCGCCGCCATTGCTTTCGGCGATGCGGCGCAGCACGTCGGCGTCGAAATCCCCCTGGTTGCCGTAGCCCATCGTGAACACACCGATGCGCTCGTCGCTGGCGAAGCCGCTGCGCTTCAGCTCACCGCCCAGCCCCTCGAGGGAAAGCCGCGAGCCGTTGTCCTGGCCATCGGTGAGCACCACCACCGCCAGGATCTCGCCGGGGCGCCGGGTGGAGCGCAGCCAGTCGCGACCCTGGCGGATGGCGTCGTAGAGGACGGTGCCGCCCTCCGCGTCCAGGGAGGCGATGAAGCGCCCCGCCGGCTCACCACCCGTACTGCCACCGGTCACCACCACCGGCGGCCGCAGCCGGTTGTCGAAGTCGAACAGGCCCACGGTGTCCCGCGGACCGATCTGGGCCAGGTACGCCTGCAGGGAGCGTTGGGCCGCCGGCAGCTTCTCCCCCTTCATCGACCCGGAGCTGTCCACCACAAGGGCCACCCGGGAGGGCTTCTTGGCCTGGTTGCGCCAGAGGGTGATGATCGCCTCCACCACCACCGGTTTCGGGGCCCGCAGCGAGTCGTACACAGCCCGGGGGTCGGCGCCGTAGGCCGCCGTGACGCGGCTGGGGGGCACCGCCGGGTTGGCCGGCCGCAGACCCTGGTCGGCCGCCAGGCGCTGCACGTCCTCGCGCTGGAGGCGCTCGATGAGCAGCAGGGCCGCCTGCTTCTCCTGCGGCGACACCCAGGGGGCCTCCGGGAGGATCGCTCGCATCGTGCTGGCGTAGGTGGCCCTCGGGTACACCGCCTGGAGGGGCTCCTGGTCGCCCTGGCGGGAGGCGTTCACCGCCACCACCGACGACTCGTAGACCGACCCCACCGAGGCCCAGAAGGGACCGTTGCGCTGCATGGCCCGGGCGAGTTCGTCGGTGGAGCTGCCGTAGCGGGTCACGTGGCGCTGGATCGCCGCCACCTGGTCGCCGTGGGCCTGCACATCGGCGAGGGTGAGGGCTTCGGGCCGCTTGCCGGCCACCTCGGCCACCATCGCCACCAGGGTCTGGAGGCCCGAGTTGGAGCGGGTCGGGGCGGTGTGGACGAAGCGGATCGGCTGGGAGGGACCGGCCGGATCCAGCTGGCGGTGGTCGCTGCTGCGGGCCAGGGCGATGAAGGGATCGGGACGGTCGAGACCCTTCGCCAGGGCCGGCGTGGTCATGAACACCATCGGGCTGGAGGCCAGGGCCGGCGCATCGGCCGGCGCCGGGATCAGCTCCCGGGTGGGGGCCAGGCGCTGCAGGCGGTGCCGCAGCAGGTCGAGATAGATCTCGCCATCCACCGACAGCAAGGTGGGGATGCGCGGGTCATCGGCCGCCTGGCCGCCCTGGAGCACGCCCCGGGCGTGGCTTTCCATTTCGCTGACCACATCGCCGCTGCCGGCGGCACGGCAGCGCAGCAGCACCGGGGTGCGGTCGGCCAGCCGGGGCGGGGCCTGGGCGATGGCCTTGGCCGCCTCCTGGCAGAAGCCCTTGAGGGCGCTGCCCACCAGCATCTCCAGCTCCAGCGGCGGCGGGGCCAGGAGCTGGCAGCCGCTGATCGGCAGGGCGAGGAGCGGCAGGGCAAGGAGCGCTGTGCTGAGGCCGGCCGACCGCTGGGCCCGTGCCATGGAGCGGCGCTGAACGACGGTCCCATTCTGCTGGCAACCGTCGTGGATCCGGGCGGCGGCGAGCAGACTGCAGCGAACCCGGACCGCTCCCCTTGGCAGCGACCCTGACCCGCCGGCGCCTGCTTTCTCTGCTGATCGCCGGGGCGTCCCTGGCCCTGGCGACGGCCCCCCTTCCTGGCCTGCGGCGCCCCCTGATGGTGGCGGTGGGTTCGGAGCTGGCCGGCGCCATGACCGAACTCGAACCTCTGTTCGAACGTCGCCAGGGGGGCATCGACCTGGCCTGGAGGGTGCAGGGCTCCCAGGACATGGTCAACCGCGCCCGGGAGGAGGGCCCGGAGCGGCCGCGGGTGCTGATTCCCGCCAACCGGGATCTGCTCAGCCAGCTGGCCGCCGAGCTGCGGGCCGAAGGCGGAGCGCCGGCGTTCCTGCAGGCCCCCGCGCCCGTGGCCCGCACCCTGCTGGTGGCCGTGGCCTGGCCGGAGCGGGTCCAGAAGCTGTTCCCGGATGGGCGCTTCTCCTGGCCACTGCTGCGGCGGGCCGCGGCGGCGGGGCAGTGGGGGGGCCTGGGCGCCCCCCAGAGCTGGGGCAGTTTCGATCTGCGCAGCGCCGATCCGATGCGCTCCAACTCCGGCCAGCTGACCCTGGCGCTCTGGTGCCAGGACCAGAACGGCCCCGACTGTGCCGCCGCCCTGCGCCGGGCCGTCTACCGACCGGCCCGTTCCACCGACATCCTGCTGCAGGAGTTCATCAGCGGCGGCCCCAACGAAGGTGACCTGGCGCTGGTCTACGAGGCCTCCGCCCTGGCACGCCAGGGGGAGGCCGGCCGCCTGCGGCCGGGGGGCTACCTGCTGCTGTTCCCCGACCCGACCATCGAGACGGTGCTGGCAGCCGCCGTGCTCCGGGGGGAGGCGGCCGGGCGGGCCGAGGACGGGGAGCGCTTCGTGGCTTTTCTGCTTTCGCCGGAGGGCCAGGGGGTGCTCACCCGCCTGGGGTTCCGCGGTGCCGATGGCGGCGGCGGCAGCCCGGCGGCCCGGGGCGTGAAGCGCCTGCCGCCGCCCTCACCGGAGCAGCGGGAGGAGCTGCTGCGCCTCTGGCAACAGGCCGGCTGAACGATTCGGAGGGCACGCGACCAGCCCATCGATCACCTGAAGAGGTGCGCCACGCGACGGACGAAAAGCAACGCTATTCCTCTTGGACAGTGAGGCGGAGACGGGGCGATTCGATCCTGTTTCTTCATCCCTGTCCAGCCGGAATCGGCACGGTGTGCATGTCACCATGGCGCTGTGGGCTGGTATCCAGCACCCAAACCACCGGGCACCAGAACTCTCGCCAGAAGTCCGTGCTCAGTTGTGACGCCCTGTTCATCTCGGATCTGCATCTGGGCTCCAATCAATGCGAGGCCGGCCACCTGGCGGCCTTCCTGGAGTGCATCCGCCCGAGAACCCTGTTTCTGGTCGGCGACATCATCGATCTGCAGGCGATCCGCTTCAACGCCAATGTCGATGCGTCCTTTCTCACCGATCGGATCGACGCCCTCCTTGCCGGGGGCAGCGGAGATCCACCGGCCAGTGAGGCCCTGAAGAAGACAGGGCTGCTGCGGGCTTCCCATCGACGGGTGATCGAGCAGTTCGAGGCCCTGCAGCGTGCGGGGGTGGCGATCGTCTACATCCCCGGCAACCACGACGCCTACCTGCGCCGTCATGCCGGCCTGGAGCGGCCCGGTTTCGCCATCCGGCGCCAGGCCGTCTACCGCACCCCGGCGGGTCAGCGGCTGCTGGTCCGCCACGGCGACGAGTACGACCGGCTGATCCGCTTCCACGCCGACGCCGCCGAAGGGCTGGCCCGCCTGCAGGAGCACTACAGCGCCGGCATCAACGGCCTGCTCTCCCCCTTCACCCGGCCGGCCGGCGGAGCGCTGTCGGCCGGATGGAACGCCGAGGCGATCCTGCAGAGCGCCGTGGATCTGCTGGCCAGCCACCGGGAATGGCCCATCCCGGTGAGTCGGGGCCTCAACTCCTCCGGTGGTTTCTCCCTGGCCTTCGTGCTCGAGAGTGCCCTCAAGAGCCGCACCGGCCACGACCGGCTGATCAAGCGCGGGATCGTCCGGCACCTGCAGCGGGAGCGGCACGGTCCGGAGCCCCTCGACGGGCTGATCAACGGCCACACCCACATCCCCGAAGCCACGCCGCTGGCCCTGCCGGAACCCTCCGGTGACGACCGGGGCCCGTGCCACATCACCTACTACAACACCGGCAGCTGGGCCCGCAGCCAGCGCCGGCTGGGGCGCACGGCGCTCGTGGTGGCGCACAGCGGCCGTGTCGGCATGGTGCGCTTCGACCGGCGCCGGGGCATCGAGCCCTTCCAGCCCCCCCGCTTCCCCTTCAACACCTACCCGATGCGCCCCTGCCCCGGATGCGGCCTGGGGGTGGCGCACCTGGAGGCGGCTGGTTCGTGAGATCAACGGGATCACGGTCGATGCGCAGAATCGAGAACGTCGCTTGAATGGAAACCGAGGGTCTCGGAATCCTCCCTTCGGCAGCGAGCGAGAAACTCACGTGAGAGTCGCCATCCTGGCCAATCGCGCCAACAGTTTCTACCGGCCCCTGGCGGAAGGCCTTGAGCGCATGTTCAAGCAGATCGGTGTGGAGGCCATCCTCCTGTATGACGGCCTGGAGTCGCTGCCCCGCAAGCCGCTCGGAGGCGTGGGACATGGGGCGAACTGGAAGGGAAAGTTATTCCTCATTGCACAAGGAAGCGTCGCCTGGCTCAACTACAAGCGGCTTCTTCGCCGCCTCCGGACGGTTGACTTCGCCGTGATCGTGGGTCACATGCCCGGTGCTTACTATGACCTCCTCTTTGATGACCGTCAGCTACGCCATGATCTTCCCCGCTTGCCCATCATTCTCTATGATCTGATTTATCTGGGCAGCCGAGCCGACTGGGTGACGTGGATCCATGATTGCGTGGCGAGCAGGCGCGTCCCCAAAGGAAAGCACTGGGGGGCCAATCGCTATGACCACCATCTCTGCATCACCGAAGTTTCCGAGTATGCCGTTTTGCCAGGTGCCGAGAGCTATTCACGCATCGGCCTCAACCTGATCGATCCCTCCCTTGCCATTGAACCCAGGGAGCTCTGTGCTCTCATTGATTTCGAACGTCCCGATCACCTGCCCGAGCGGGCCATACAGATTCAGGCCTGCCTGGAAGCTGGCATCCCGTTCAAGGTGCTCCATGGCAGCTACTCAATGGCAGAGATCCGGAAGATCTATAGGAGCTGCAGCCTCTATTTCATTGCACACACTGAATCATTTGGACTACCGATCTGTGAGGTGCAGGCCTGTGGTGGCGTCATCCTGACGCCCTATGCCAACTGGTGTCACGCCCACTTCTTTGAGACACCGGAGCCTGGACAAGGCGGCCGATTACCGGAGAACTTCATCGTCTACAACAACGACCAGCAGCAGCTGGTCAGCGAGCTGGAAAGACTCAAGCGGGACTACAACGCCGAAGTGGCCCTCGCGAATTACAGGCGAGACCAGCCCCACTTCTCCCGGGGAAATCCGGAGGAGCTGGCCCGCGTCGTCGCCATGATCGAGGCCGGGACGATCAATTCGGCCTCCCATCATCGGCACCCGACGCTGCAGCAGCTCGCCGAAGCCGTTGCTGCCCAACCCTGGTCATGCGCGTTGCAGAGCCATGGCCAAGGCTGATGAGGGCCAGCCATGGGGCGGGCCGCCCTAGGGTTGACGCTTGACAGGGAACAGATGCACGCCCATCCGATGACCCTGAAGCAGGTGCCGGTGGGATCCCGGGTGACCATCACCTGCCTGCCCGCCCATCCGGAACTCCAACGTCGGCTGCGGGCCATGGGGGTGCGTCCCGGTGTGGAGGTGGAAGTCCTGCGCAGGGGCAGGCCAGGCGGAATTCTTCACCTGTCCAGTGGTCTGCTCGAGTTCATGCTGCGCGATGAACAGGCCGCCGACATGGAAGTGTCCCCCCTCCCGCCGCGCTGAGCGGTTCAGCGGAGGGCCTGGATGAAGGTGCCCCCCTGATAGACGATCAGGGCCATCAGCCAGGCCAGGAGCAGCGACCAGGAGAGGGACAGCAGGGCGAAGGTCCGGCTCCTGGATTCCTGGATCTGGGCCGCCACCGTTCCGAGGCAGGGGGTGTAGAGCAGCACGAACGTCATGAAGCTGAGCGACTGCAGTGGCGTGATGGCGCCGTGAATCTCTCCACCCAGACCCGCTTCGGTGGTGCCATAGATCACCGCCATTGCCCCCAGCAGGATCTCCTTGGCGATGAAGCCGAAGAACAGCGAGACGGTGAGCTCCGGGTTCATGCCGATCGGCCCCAGCAGCGGCTGGAACAGATGGCCGATCCCAGAGGCCAGGGACGGTCCCGATCCCCCGCCGGCCCCCGGAGGAAGGTGGGTGAGCAGCCAGATCGCCGCGGCTCCCACGAGGATGAACACCCGCGTGGTGACCATGAAATTCAGCATCGACGTCCAGCCACGGCGCAGGATCGTGCCGAGGCTGGGTGCCCGGTAGGGGGGCAGCTCCAGCACGAAGGCGCCATCACCCGGGAAGGCGCGCTTGAACACCAGGCCCGTGATCACGGCCGCCGCAAAACTCATCCCGTAGAAACCGAACAGCACCAGCCCAGGCGCCCACCAGGGCCTCGGGAAGAAGACGCCGGCCAGAAAGATGAACACCGTCAGCCTGGCCTGGCAGAGGGCAAAGGGAATGCACAGCATCGCCAGCAGGCGCAGGCTGCGGTCCCGGATCACCCGCGTCCCCATGATCGAGGGCACGTTGCAGCCGAACCCCATGACCTGCAGCACGAACGCCCGCCCGTCCAGCCCCAGCCAGCGCATGAAGCCGTCCATCAGAAAGGCGGCCCGCGGCAGATAGCCCGAGTCCTCGATGATGCCGATCAGCACGTAGAAGAGGAAGATCAGCGGCAGGAAGGTGGCCACCGTGCTCACCCCCAGCCAGAGGCCATCGAGCAGGAAGCTCTGCAGCCAGTCCGGTGAGCCCAACCCCTGCAGGCCCGGCACCAGCCAGGCCTGGCGAATCCAATCGAGCCCGAAGCCGAGCAGGTCCTGGAGCGGCGTGCTGACGGCGTAGAGCAGCTGGAACACCGCCAGCACGATCGCCAGGAACAGCACCACCCCCAGCACTGGATGGAGCAGCCACCGATCCGCCAGGCGGGTGCGCTGCAGCGGCAACCCCTCCGGCAGGGTCACGTGGCAGTCAACCAGCTCCTGCTGCCAGGCGTCCATGGCGGCGGGCTCCAGCGGCATGGGTCCGCCGACCGGGCCCGCCGGCCTCGGCCCCTCCCCCCAGCGGTGCAACTGGTCGATCAGGGCGGCGATTCCCTGGTTCCGCTTGGCGCTCACCGGCAGCACCGGCAGGCCGAGGGACTGGGACAGACCCAGGTGATCGATCGCCATGCCGTAGCGCTGGGCCTCGTCGCTCATGTTGAGCGCGGCCACCACCGGCAGTCCCAGCTGCCGCATCTGGAGGAGCAGGCGCAGCTGGCCGCTGATCTGGCTGGCGTTGAGCACCACGACCACCAGATCGGGCGGGGTGTTCTGCATGTAGCGCTGCACCACGGCCTCGTCTTCGCTGCTGCCGCTCAGGTCGTGGATGCCCGGCAGGTCGACAAGCTCGTAGGTCGTGCCGTTGTGGTCAGCGGCCATGGGGCCCCGCAGCAGTTCCACCGTCAGACCCGGCCAGTTGGCGATCTGCGCATGGCCGCCGGTGAGCCGGTTGAAGAGGGTCGACTTGCCCGTGTTCGGCATGCCCAGCAGGGCGAGCTGCAACCCCTGCCCATCGCCGCGGCGCCCTGCCTGCCCGGGGCCATGGCAGGAGCCAGCGCCGACCGGGCAACAGCTGATGGCGCCCGTGCGATCAGGGACGGGCATGGCCTGGGGGCGCCCGTCGATTCAGTCGGAGCGCATCAATACGGTAACGGGATGGCGCCATAGGCCGTCAGGCACCCCTGGTGCCGCTGAGGCCCCCTTTGACGTGGGTCAGGGCCGTGCCCTCGAGGAACTGCTGGTCGAGCAGCAGCAGGGCGGCGCTGTTGTCGCCGGCCAGCCGCAGGCGCTTGCGCACGAAGCGGGCTTCGGCCTCCTCCTGGAGCTGCTCGGCCACGAACCAGTCCAGCATGGCCGTGGCGCTGCGTTCCCCCATGCTCTCGGCCATGGCATAGAGCCGGTTGATCGAGGCGGTGACGCCCTTCTCCATGTCGTAGACCTGATCGAACAGCATCTGCACCGAGGGCCAGCTGCGTTCCGGAGCCTCGATCGTGGGCAGTTCCACCTGTTCGTCGCTGTCCACCAGATAGGCGATCATGCGGGCCGCATGGTCGCGCTCCTCCTGGCTCTTCTCGTGCATGTAGGCGGAGAAGCCAGCCAGGTCCTTTTCCCGCAGCCAGATCGACATGGCCAGATAGGTGTGCCCGGCCTGGAACTCAGCGGCCAGGTGTTGGTTGATGGCACTGGTGAGCTCTTTCACAGGCACGGCGGGAATCAGTCCCTATCCATAGCCCGAGGCGGAGGCCGGGGCAGGAGCATTCACACACTCACACGTGACATTGGCTACGGGCACCATCGACAAACGGAACATCTGGCCGCTGTTGTTGATGCTGTCCAGCCGGAATCTGCGGCGCTGCGATCAGCCCATCGGTCCCTGCACCTCCAGCAACCGCCGCCCCAGCAGGGTGCCGAACTCCTGGTGCAGGCCGAGCCGGCCGGGAAGGCGGGTCACCCCATCGGCGGTCTGGGCCAGAAGTTCCATCTCCCGGGTGGACCGGGGCGGGGCCGCCGTCGCCAGCACCACCTGAAACGGACACTGCAGAGAACGGGCCTGCTCCAGCCACCAGCCGCTCTCGCCTGCGGCATCGAGCCCGCCGCTGACGAAGGCGGCACTGGCGAAGCGGGAGCCGCGGCGCCGGGCCAGCCGCTGCTGCTGCCGCAGGCGATCCGGCGTCAGCAGGCCCGGATCCAGCCACACGTGCCGCCGCAGCATCAGCCGGAGCATGGCCCGGCTGGTGTTCAGCCGGTAGAGCGCCGGGCCGATCAGCGGCAGGGCCACCAGCCGCCGCAGCCAGCCGAAACGCCCCGGCGACCAGCCCGTCATCGTGGGCAGGGGCCCCCGCCAGGTGGGCGCCACCGCGACGAAGCGGCTCCAGCGGCCGGACCACGCGCTCGCCAGGGCCAGGGCCAGGGGGGCGCTGTGCCCGGCGGCCACCACGGTGAGGGGGCCAAGCTGGCGGGCCTCCAGGTCGGTGAGGACCGCTTCAAGGCTGGAGCGCAGCAGGGCGGCGTCGTAGGCGAGCGCCGGACGGTCACTGTCACCGAAGCCCGGCCAGTCGAAACTCACCAGCTGGACCCGGTCGTGCACGGCCGTGACCAGCGGCTGCCACTCGCTGCGGCTCGACACGGTGCTCAGGGCCGGCAGCAGCAGCCAGATGGGAGCACCCTGCGGCCCGCTGCGCTCGGTCACGATCTGCAGCCGCCGGCCGTTCAGATCGAGGCTCAGTGTTTCCACCACGCCGCCGAACGCCGGTGTCATGCGAACCCCCTGCGGCGCACCCGGGCCGGGTCAGGGGCCGTGCGGAAGTCGAGGTGGTCGGTGCCCGGGTCGTAGAGGGTGTACTGAAGCCCGCGGCCCACGCCGATCACCTGGCGACTGGGCACACTCTGGCGCAGCTGCCGTTCCCCCTCGAGATCCCGCACCCGTGCGGTGATCCCCCCGCCGCAGGGGGCGACGCTGAACTGTTCGCCGCTGCGGGCCGTGAACAGGCGGTTCACGTCCATGCGGGTGAGGCGATCGAGCAGGCACAGGGGATCCGTGGCGCTGCCGAGGCTGTCCCCCACGTCGGCGGAGCTGCCATGCAGCAGGGCGCAGTCGAGTTCGACGAAGCCGAAGCGCAGGGCGGCCAGCCAGTCCATGAGGCCGGGATCCACGGCCCGAAGCAGGGCCTGCACGGCGTCCTCTCCAGATTCCCGTCGCAGGGCCTCGGCCCGACGCTCGCCGCGGTAGCCCCGTTCCGCCAGCAGCTGCTCTTCCCACCAGCCGTAGATGCAGTGCGCTCGCAGCTCCCCCCGGCGCGGATGCTGCAGGCGCTCCAGCAGGGGCCGGCAATCCCGCTCCGGGCCGATCAGATCCCCCAGCAGGAAGAGGGTGTCCACCCGGTGGCGCCGCAGGTCGGCCAGCACCGCCTCATAGACGTCCAGGTCGCCGCCCAGGCCGCTCAACAGTGCCCACCGTGCCATCAACGCTCACACACGTGGCTGGCATCGTCGGCCCGCTCGGCGAACTCGAACCCGTGGCGCAGGCGCCAGGCAAACGGCGGCGGCAGGCCCGCCGTCAGGATCGCCCGGCAGGTGCGTTCCACGTCGTAGGGGACCTGGCGGATCTCCACCGTGTCGCAGTCCTCGTCGTGGATGACGTAGGTGGCCTCGGTGCCCCCGTGCCGCGGCTCTCCCACCGAGCCGGCGTTGACAATGCGGCGAACGGGGAGATCCACCCGGCGCTCCGCTTCAGGTCCGGGCTCGCCATCGGGCCGGCGCAGCCGCAGCTCGATCGAGCCCTCACGGAACTCGCGCACGTAGGGACGGTGGGTGTGGCCGCAGAAGAGCGTGTCGGCCCCGGCAGAGACGACCCGCTCCAGGGCAGCGAAGGCCTCCATATCCGGCAGCAGGTACTCGTGCTGGCTGTTGGGACTGCCATGCACGAACACCAGCCGGTCACGGCGCAGGGACATGGGCAGGCAGGCCAGAAAGTCCCGGTTCTCCGGGCTCAGCTGGGCGGCGGTCCAGAGGTGGGCCAGCTGCCCCCGCCGCTCCGCCAGCTGGGAGGGATAGCTGCAGTCACAGGCATTGAGCCCCTCGATGATGTCCTCGTCCCAGCAGCCCTGGCAGGTGGGGATGCCGCGGGAGCGCACCAATTCGACCACTTCATTGGGCTGGGGGCCGTAACCCACCAGATCCCCCAGGCAGGTGATCGTGGCGATGCCGAGCCGGTCGATGTCGTCCAGCACGGCCTCGACGGCGGCCAGGTTGGCGTGCAGGCAGGAGAGAACGGCGTGGGCCATGGGGAACAGGGAGGGCAGGATCGGATGGCAGGCGTCAGCCGGTGGCGGGAAGCGGCTCGCCCCGGGGGCGGCGGGGGGCCTGCTGCAGCTCCAGAACGGCATCACTGAGCAGGCAGTCGGCGATCGTGCTCTGGAGGCCGACCGTGTCCAGGCCCTTGCCCTGCACCACCAGCCTTGAGAGGCGCATGGGCCGTCCATGGGGCGGCGCGACGCTCCGCAGCGGCAGAAACTGGGTGCCGCTGCAGCTCACCATCCAGTTGAAGAGGAAGCCCCGGCCATCGGGCAGGTTCACCAGGGCCTTGGCGCGGTAGACATCGCCGTAGGCCCCATTGACCAGCTCGAACCAGAAGCTGTTCACGCTGGCGGGATCCCAGACCTCCGTCACCAGATCCAGGCTCCAGGAGTCCAGGGCCCCGAACACCAGGGTGTCCTGACGCGGCAGCTCGCTGTCACGACCGAAATGGAGGTGGCGATCCGGCCGCAGGCCCAGGGCGAGCGTCTCGGGAATCTCGGGCCCGAAGAGGGGCAGCTCGATCAGGGCCAGCAGGCCCTCCGCCTCCGGTGCGGGGTCCTGGGATCCGTCAGCCAGCTCACGCAGGTCAGGGATCTGGTCGTGGAGAAAGGCCTGATCGAGGCCCCCATCCAGGGCCAGGGGGCGCCCCTCGGGATCGACGCCTTCCAGACGCCGATAGACGCGGGGGCCCCGGTGCTCCTGCAGGCGGCTCAGGATCCAGCTGGTCTTGCCGCAGCCCGGCGGTCCGGAGACCAGAACCACCCCTCTCATGGCGCCACCACGCAGGCTTCCAGCTGGGCCCGCAGGCTGCTGGTATCCAGGTCCCTGCCGATCGCCACCACCCTCGTGTGGCGCGGGGCGCCGTCGGGCCAGTCGGAATCATCGATGGTGAAGCGCTTGCCGCAGAGGTGGAACAGGTGGCGGCGCTCGCTCTCCCGGAACCAGAGCACCCCCTTGGCCCGGAAGACGGAGGCGGGAAGCTGGTTGTCGAGGAAGTGCTGGAACCGGCGCAGATCGAACGGGGCCTCCACCGCCAGGGACACCGATCGGAAGCCCTCCAGCTCGGGGGTATGGGCGTGGTGGTGGGCGTGCACGTGATGGTGATTGTCGTGCCCAGGGGCCTCCTCGCGAGCCTCCTCCTCAGCCTGCAGGCTCACCAGCCGATCGGTTTCGAACAGGCCCACGCTCAGCAGCATGGCCAGCGGCACGCCGGAGTGGTCGGCGCGCAGCAGGCGGGCATCGGCCTTGATCTCCCGCAGGCTGGCCTCCACGGCGGCCAGTCGCTCCTCATCCACCAGATCGCATTTGTTGAGCACCAGGATGTCGCCGTAGACCACCTGGGCCCGGGCGATCGGGCTGGCGCAGGCGGTGGCCTCGAAGTGTTCGGCATCGATCAGGGTGATGATCGAATCAAGGCGCAGGCGGTCGCGGAAGTCCCCGGCCAGGAAGGTCATGGCCACGGGCAGGGGATCGGCCAGACCGGTGGTCTCCACGACGATGTAGTCGACCGGGTCAGGGCGGTCCAGCACCCGGTGCACCGCCGCCTTGAGCTCGCCGTTGATCGAGCAGCAGATGCAGCCGTTGCTGAGCTCGACCATGGCTTCACTGGTGGCCACCACCAGCTCGTTGTCGATACCGATCTCGCCGAACTCATTCACCAGCACGGCGGTGCGCGTCCCCTGCTGGCCGGAAAGGATGCGGTTGAGCAGCGTGGTCTTGCCGGCGCCGAGGAAACCGGTGAGCACGGTGACGGGGATCTGGACCATGGGGGTCGGGACGGACAGCCGCTCAGCCGGAGATAGGACTGATAACGGTTCTCATTCTGGACCTTGGCCGTCCCCGGCGCCGCTCCAGGCCAGCCGCCATGGGGAGATTCAATCCTTGAACACCCGTTAACCTCTCCATAACACAAACGGTCAGAGCGGGTTGCTATTCATAACTTGCCCCAAAATTGGCCATTCTGATGACCTTCGCGAAGAAGGCCCTGATTCTCTCCGCAGCCGGCGCTGTCACGGCTGGCCTGGCGGTTCCGGTCATCGCCCAGAGCAATTCGATCAACGGCGCCGGGGCCAGCTTTCCGGCTCCCGCCTATCAGCGCTGGGCGGTCGAATTCGCCAGGGAAACCAAGCGGCAGGTGAACTACCAGTCGGTGGGTTCCGGCGCCGGCGTGCGCCAGTTCCATGCCGGCAGCGTCGATTTCGGCGCCACCGATGACATGCTGGATGCCTCCAAGGGTGAATTCACCAAGGGCGTGACCGCCCAGCGCGGTGCCCTGCAGATCCCGATGATGGGCGGCACCGTCACCCCGGCCTACAACAACCCCAGCTGCAAGAATCTCAAGCTCACCCAGCGTCAGCTGGCTGACATCTTCCTCGGCAAGATCCGCACCTGGGAGCAGCTGAAATGCGGCAAGGGCCCCATCACGGTGGCCCACCGCTCCGACGGATCCGGCACCACTGCCGTGTTCACCAATTCCCTCTCCTGTTTCTCGCCCGAGTGGAAGTCGAAGGTGGGAGCATCCAAGGCCGTCAAGTGGCCCGTGGGCGTTGGCGGCAAGGGCAATGAGGGTGTGGCCGGCGTCATCCAGAACACCCCCGGTTCGATCGGTTACCTCAACCAGGCCTTCGTGAAGGGTCGGATCACCCCGGCGGCCCTGCAGAACAAGGCCGGCAAGTTCGTTCTGGCCAACGACGCCACCGGTGCGGCGGCTCTCAACGGCATCAAGCTGGATGCGCGCATGGGCGGTGAGGACTGCAACCCGGCCGGCGCCAACGCCTTCCCGATCGCCTCCTTCACCTGGGTGCTCGCCTACCAGCGCGGTAACGGCGACAAGGCCGCCACCCTGCGCCAGTTCCTCAACTGGGGTCTCTCGCCCAAGGGCCAGAACATCGCCCGGCAGCTCGAATACGTGCCCCTCACTGGCGCCGTCCTGGCACGGGCCCGCGCCGAGGTGGCCAAGATCGGCCGTTGAGGCTGGTTGCGTGCAGTTGGCCCTGCGGGGCTGACAACAGATGATCAGGGGGGCTTCGGCCCCCCTTTTCTTTGCGGAGCGGGGATTACTCGCTGACGCCTTCGATCCGGTCCTCGATCTCCTGGTAGATCTCCTGCAGCTGGGCGATGTTCTCGTCGGAGGTTTCCCAGTAGCCGCGGCCGTTCACCTCCAGCAGGGTGCCGACGATGCGGCGGAAGCTGTGGGGGTTGAGCTCCATCAGCCGCTTGCGCATCTCCGGGTCGTTGATGAAGGTCTCGTTGGCCTCCTCATACACAAAGTTGTCGACCGCACCGCTGGTGGCGCTCCAGCCGAGGGTGAAGTTGAGCCGCTTGGCCACCTCCCGCACCCCCTCGTAGCCGGAATCGAGCATGCCCTCGTACCACTTCGGGTTGAGCAGCTTGGTGCGCGAATCGAGGCGGATGGTTTCGCTCAACGAGCGCACCTGGGCGTTGGCCGTGGTGGTGTCGGCGATGTAGCTGGTGGGGGCCTTGCCGTCGTCGCGCAGGCCGGCGATCAGCTTGGTGGGGTCGGAGTCGAAGTAGTGGCTGACATCGGTGAGCGAAATCTCCGCCGAATCCAGGTTCTGGAAGGTAACGTCGGCGGTCTTCATCGCCGATTCGAACACCTCGCGGTTCTGGTTCATCTCGCCGGGGTTGTCGGCGTTGAAGGCGAACGTCTTGCGGGAGAGGTACATCTCCTGCAGCTCGCCCTCCTCCTCCCAGGTGCTGTTCTCGACCGCCAGGTTGACGTTGGAGGAGTAGCTGCCGCTGGCATTGGAGAACACCCGGGTGGCGGCGTCCCGCAGGGAGATGCCCTGGGCGGCGGCCTGCTCCTGGCTGTGCTTGCGCACGAAGTTCATCTCCAGGGGCTCGTCGGCCTCGGCAGCCATCTTGACGCCCTGGTCGATCAGGGCCATCTGGTTGATGAACAGATCACGGAACACGCCCGAGCAGTTCACCACCACGTCGATGCGGGGCCGGCCCAGCTCCTCGAGGGAGATGAGCTCCAGCTTGTTCACCCGGCCGAGGGAATCGGCCATCGGACGCACGCCGATGAACCAGAGGATCTGGGCCAGGGATTCGCCGTAGGTCTTGATGTTGTCGGTGCCCCAGAGCACGCAGGCGATCGTTTCCGGCCAGGTGCCCTGCTCGGCCTTCTGGCGCTCGATCAGCCGGTCGACCACCACCTTGGCGGCGGCGATGGCCGCCCGGGTGGGGATGGCCTGGGGATCGAGGGCATGGATGTTCTTGCCACTGGGCAGCACGCCGGGGTTGCGGATCGGATCCCCGCCGGGCCCGGGCAGGACGTACTCACCATCGAGGGCCCGCAGCAGGCTCTCCATCTCCATGTCGGCGCAGATCTGCTCCAGGCAGAAGCGCAGGTAGGCGAACTGGCGATCCAGCTCGGTGACATCCACATCGGGGAAGCCCGCCTGGCGGCAGGCGCTCAGCCAGGGGGAGGGGAGGCGGTAACCGAAGCGCTCCAGCAGGTCGAAGAACCAACCGAAATTGCGCCGCAGGGTGACGCGGCCATCGGCGCCGGTGACCTCCCGGACCATGGCGCCCACCGCCGAACGGCAGGCCTCGGTGATCACCCGGTTGAGCTCCACATCCGCCAGCACGCCTTCATCGTTACCCCGGTACACCTCGGCGATGGTGCGGCCCCGGCTCTCGGCCAGCAGCCCCGGCAGGGAACGCAGGCCCTCCTCCTCCCGCTCCAGCGCAGCGATGCTCACCAGGGTGGCGACCGCCTCCTCGGCGGTGGGCGGCTTGCCGATGGTGTGCAGGCCACAGGGCAGCAGCCGGCTCTCGATCTCCATCAGCTGGCGGTACACGGCTCCCACAACCCCGTCACGCCCGTCAAGGTCGAGGGCCGCCGCGTCGGCATCCCCCTCAGGCAGCTCCACGTCCTTGTCGAGGTTGCACTGGCGGGCGGTTTCGATGATCGCGTTGACGATCTGCACCCCCCGGGAGCTCTCGCGCAGCTGCTGGTAGGACCCCACCAGCTCGCCCAGCTCCTTGAGGCCCTTGTAGAGGCCGGCGTTCTCAGCCGGAGGGGTGAGGTAGCTGATCGTGGAGGCGTACCCACGCCGCTTGGCGATGGTGGCCTCGCTCGGGTTGTTGGCGGCGTAGTAGTAGAGGTTGGGCAGGGCGCCGATCAGGGAATCGGGGTAGCAGGTTTCGCTCATGCCCATCTGCTTGCCCGGCATGAACTCCAGGGAGCCATGGGTGCCGAAGTGCAGCACCGCATCGGCGCCCCACACCTTCTCCAGATAGGTGTAGTAGGCGGCGAAGCCGTGGTGGGGGCTGGCGCTGCGGGAATAGAGCAGGCGCATCGGATCGCCCTCGTAGCCGAAGGTGGGCTGCACCCCCACGAACACGTTGCCGAAGTGGCGGCCGTAGATCAGCAGGTTGGTGCCGTCGGAGTTGAGGGAGCCGGGAGGCTTGCCCCAGTTCTCCTCCAAACGCTCGGAATAGGGGGTGAGCCGCTCGTATTCCTCGACGCTCATGCGGTGGGCGATCGCCAGCTCGGGGGCCCCCTGCAGGGCCTCCGGATCGCTGAGCACCGCCTCCATCAGTTCCTTGGGGGTGCGGGGCATGGCGTCCACCGTGTAGCCCTTGGCCTTCATCTCCTCCAGCACGCGGAAGATCGAGCCGAAGACATCCAGGTAGGCGGCGGTGCCCACGTTGCCCTTATCGGGGGGGAAGCTGAACACGGTGATCGCCAGCTTCTTCTCGGCGCGGGGCTTGATCCGCAGTGACGCCCAGCGGATGGCCCGCTCGGCGATCGCATCCACACGATCCTGGAGGGTGTGGGCCTTGCCGGTGGCGTCGTCGCGCCCCGAGAGCACGATCGGTTCGATGGCGCCATCGAGCTCGGGGATGGCGATCTGCAGGGCCACCTGCACCGGGTGCAGGCCAAGATCGCTCTCCTCCCACTCCTGGGTGGTCTGGAAGACCAGGGGCAGGGCCACCATGTAGGGCCGGTTGAGGCGCTTGAGGGTCTCGATCGCCTTGGGATGGTCCTGGCGGGCCGGACCGCCCACCAGGGCGAAGCCGGTGAGGCTCACCACCCCGTCCACCAGCGGCTGGTCCGGGTTGAGGGGGTCGTAGAAGAAGGAGGAGACGGGCCGGGAGAAGTCGAGACCGCCGCAGAACACGGGGATCACCGTGGCGCCGCGGTACTCCAGTTCCTGGATCACGGCCACGTAGTGGGCCTCATCGCCGGTGACGATATGGCTGCGCTGCAGCACCAGGCCGATCACCGGGCCCCGGCGGGCCTTCTCGCTCAGATCACTGCGGCTGGCGCTCCAGTTGAGGTACTCCTTGAGGTCCTCGAACATGCCCGGCGCCATCGGGTGCCAGATGCCCAGGTCCGGGAACACCACCGGGTCCGCAACCGTCAGCTGGGGCCGGCCCAGCTCCGCCTTCCCGAAGACGTAGCGGTCGGCCAGCATCAGCAGGAAGTTGCGCAGGTTGTCCGGCGTTCCCCCCAGCCAGTACTGGAAGCTGAGCATGAAGGAACGGGCGTCCTGCGCCTTCTCCACCGGCAGGTACTTGAGCACCGTCGGCAGGGTGTTCAGCAGCTTGAGCATGGCGTCCTGGAAGCCAGCCCCATTGGCTTCCTTGCGCTTGCGCATGAACTGGGCGATGGCGCTCTTGCTCTGGCCCAGCTGGGCCATCGAGAAGGTGCCCAGCTTGTTGAGGCGCATCACCTCCGGCATCGACGGGAACACCACCACCGCCTTGAGCCGGTCGCGGTGGGGGGCCACGGCGTCCACCACCTTCTGGGCCAGGTCCTCGATGAAGATCAGCGAGGCGATGAAGACGTCGGCCGCTGCCACGTCGGCGCAGAAGTCGGCGTAGTTGGCCGGGTCGCGCAGCTCCTCGATCAGGTAGCCGCTGAGTTCCACCGCCAGGGGACCGTTCTGGTCGTTGAGGCCGGTGGCGGCGGTGGTGAGGGCGTTCTGGTACTGGGGTTCGAGCACCACGTAGACGGCCTTCATCACCACCCGGTCGTTGGCGCCATCGGTGGGGGCAGGGCTGACCCGGCGGCTGGCGGAACGGACCTGCGTGAACATGCGGCGGATGCGTTGAGCAATGTGAAGCAGCCTACGGAGCTCCCGCCGGGGACGCGATCGGTTGCAGCGCAGCGTTACAGGCTGCAGCCCTGCCGGTGGGCCGGGCCACATAGGCTCGCCTGGAGTGCTAACCGCCCATGACCGCGACCTCCCCGTCCCCAGCAGAGCCGGCGCCGATCCCGGTGGTGGTGGCCGGGGCCCTGGGCCGGATGGGCGCCGAGGTGATCAAGGCCGTGGTGGCGGCCCCCGATTGCACCCTGGTGGGGGCGATCGACACCACCCCGGGCCGCGAAGGGGAGGACGTCGGCCTGGCCCTGGGGCTGGGGGAGCTGGAGGTGGCGATCAGCGCCGACTTCGAGGGCAGCCTCTGCCAGGCGGGCCAGGCGGTGCGGCAGTCCGGCCCGGGCGGCGGCGCGGTGCTGGTGGATTTCACCCACCCCAGCGTCGTCTACGAGCACTGCCGCGGCGCCTTCGCCTACGGCGTCCATCCGGTGATCGGCACCACCGGCCTGCGCCCCGACCAGCTGGCCGATCTGGCCGCCTTCGCCGAGAAGGCCTCCATGGGCGGGGCGGTGATTCCCAACTTCTGCGTGGGCATGGTGCTGCTGCAGCAGGCGGCGGCGGCGGCGGCACGCTTCTACGACTACGCCGAACTCACCGAGCTGCACCACAACCGCAAGGCCGATGCCCCCAGCGGCACCTGCCTCAAGACCGCGGAGCTCATGGAGGAGCTGGGCAAGAGCTTCAACCCCCTGCAGGTGGAGGAGCACGAGAGCCTGGCCGGCTGCCGGGGGGGGCTCAGGGAGAGCGGCCTGCGGCTCCACTCGGTGCGGCTGCCCGGGCTGGTGGCCCACCAGGAGGTGATGTTCGGATCGCCCGGCGAGACCTACACCCTGCGCCACGACACGATCGACCGCAGCGCCTACATGCCCGGCGTGCTGCTAACGGTGCGCAAGGTGCGCCGGCTGGGCGGCCTGGTCTACGGCCTCGAGAGGCTGCTGTGAGCCGAGCCATCCACCGATGCTGATCCCCCTCAAACCCGGCGAACTGCTCCGTCTGATTCCGGCGGTGGCCACCGGTCCCCAGTTCACCGCCTGCAGCGGCGACCCGCGCAAGCTGCTGCAGCGGGTGCTGATCTCGGTGATCGGCGGGGTGATCGCGCTGCTGGTCAGTCAGACCCTGCTGTTCCGCAGCCAGGCGGGCCCGGTGTTCCTGGTGGTGGGCTTCGTGTTCCTTCTCTATGTGCTGTGGGGGCCGATCCTGGAGGCGGGACGCCGCAACGCCGTGCTGCGGCGCTACCCGGCGGCCGCCATCTTCGAGGGGGTGGTGGCTGACCAGTTCCGGCGGGAGGTGGTGGAGAACCGCCGGGAGCAGGCCAACAAGCAGGGGCGCCTGGAGCTGGTGGAGAACCGCCGCACCTGGCTCTGCCTGGAGCTGGAAGATGAGGACGGCTACCTGGGCCAGATCCGCTTCCCGCTGGAGAAGAAGCACGATCAGATCCGGCGGGGCATGGTGATCCGCTGCCTGGTGCTCAGTGAGCGCAAGGACTTCTCCCGCATCGGCGCCCTCTCGGATGGCTGGCTCCCCCAGCTGAAGCAGTGGGTGGGTGAGTACCCCTATCTGCTGCGGCCAGCCTTCGAGGAGCTCTGCCTGCGGCGCCTGGGGTGAGGACGCTGGACGCATTCGAAACAATGCGTTACAATTCTCGCAACACTTCTCAAGGAGTTCTCCCATGACCGCCGCCACCCCCACCGCTCCCACCGCCCTCGATCGCTCCGCCATCCGCGGCGCCACCGTCACCACCGAAGACGGCGGCCGCCTCAACGCCTTCGCCACCGAGCCCCGCATGGAAGTGGTGAGCGCCGAGAGCGGCTGGGGCTTCCACGAGCGCGCCGAGAAGCTGAACGGCCGCATGGCCATGCTCGGCTTCATTGCCCTGCTGGCCACCGAGTTCGCCCTGGGCGGCGAGGCCTTCACCCGCGGCCTGCTCGGCATCGGCTGATGGCAGCTCCCCTTCGGGGGACAGCCTTTCTCCGTTCCGCCGTTCACGGCGGACCCCATCGCCGCAGCAGACTTTCTGTTGCGGCTTTTTCATGGCCATGCCCGCTTCGCTCCACGCACGGATCCGGGGCGCCGGCCCCACCGGCGCCCTGGCGGCCCTGGCCCTGGCCCAGGTCGGCTGGCGGGTCAGCCTGCACGATCCCCTGACCGCCGAGGCCCTGCAGGCCCGTGAGCGGGCCTACGCCTTCACCCACTCCAGCCGGGAGCTGCTGCAGCGCCTGGGGCTCTGGGGCGACCTCCGGCCCACCCTGGTGCCCTTCCGCCGGCTGCACCTGCGCGACGTGGCGGCGGAGCGTGATGTGCGCTTTGAGCCGGCCGACCTGGGCCAGGCCGACCTGGGTCAGGCCGACGCCGTGGGCTGGATCGGATCCCACCGGCCCCTGATGGCCCTGCTGCTGCGACGCCTCGGCCAGCACCCCGCCGTCCGCCTGGAGCTCGGCGGCGAAGCGCCGGCCGCCAGCGTCAGCCACGCGGCCGACGCGGACAGCGCGGATCTGCTGGTGGCCGCCGACGGCCCCGACTCCCCCACCCGCCGGGCCCTGGGCATCGGTCAGTGGAGCCATCCCTACCGCCAGGCCTGCCTCACCGTGCAGGTGGAGATGCGTGGCTGCGCCGACGACGAGGCCTGGGAACTGCTGCGGCCGGAAGGCCCCTTCGCGGTCCTGCCCCTGGGCGAGCGCCGCTTCCAGCTGGTCTGGAGCGCACCGGCGGCCCGCTGCCGCCAGCTGGAGGCCCTGGAGGCCCCGGCCTTCCTCGACCGACTGGCGGGGGCCCTGCCGGACCGTCTCCAGCCCGATGCCCTGCTGGCGCCTCCCCGCGCCTTTCCGGTGGCCCTGCAGCTGGCCCGGCGCCTGCATCGCGGCCGCACGGTGCTGGTGGGGGAGAGCGCCCACCGCTGCCATCCGGTGGGCGGCCAGGGATTGAATCTCTGCTGGCGCGATGTGGCGGTGCTGCAGCGGCTGGCGGAACGGGCCGCCCGGGGCACCCTGTCGCCGCGCCGCATCGGAGCCGCCTACGGGCGCCGCCGCTGGCCCGATCTGCTGCTCACCCTGCTGGCCACCGACCTGCTGGTGCGGATCTTCTCCAACCGCCACCGCTGGCTCCTGCCCCTGCGGGGCCTCGCCCTGGCCTGCCTGGCCCGCATCGACGGCAGCCGGGCCCTCGCCCTGCGGGCCATGACCCAGGGACCTTGTCGCCTGCTCCAGCCGCTTGCAGCATGGGGGGATGGTGATCAGCAGCTCTCCCCAGCCCCTGCCCTCTCCGGCCATGGTGCGCTTCCTGCGCCATCAGCTGGGCCTGAGTGAGAACGCCCTCCAGCTGGGCATCCGCCAGTCCCAGCTGGAGCAGGCGCCGCTCCCGGCCGTGCTCTGGCGGTTCGGCCTGATCAGCCTCGAGCAGTTCGACAGCGTCCTGGCCTGGCAGGACCAGCAGAGCTGAGGCTCAGCTGTAGATGATCAGGGACTCGATCGGATGCTCCTGGGGCAGCCGGCTGCGGCCCTCGAGGGCCGCCAGCTCCGCCAGGAAGCCGAAGCCGCAGAGTTGCCCCCCCGCGGCCTGCACCAGCTCGCTGCAGGCTGCGGCGGTGCCACCGGTGGCCAGCAGGTCGTCGACGATCAGCACCCGCTGGCCGCCGGCGAGGGCATCGCTGTGGATCTCCAGCCGGTCGGTGCCGTACTCGAGGCTGTAATCCACGCCGATCACCTCACCGGGCAGCTTGCCCGGCTTGCGCACCGGCACGAACCCCACGCCCGTGACCGTGGCCAGGGCCGTGCCGACGATGAAGCCGCGGGATTCGATGCCCACGATCAGGTCCGGCTGCACCTGCTCACAGAGCAGCCCCAGCAGGCGGATGGCCTCGCCCCAGCCCTCGGGATCCCGCATCAGGGGCGTGAGGTCACGGAAGAGGATGCCCGGCTTCGGAAAGTCGGGAATGTCCCGGACCCAGTCGCGCAGATCGATCGAGGAAGGGCTGCTGGCCATCGTGCTGCAGGTCGTGCTGGTGAAGGGACCGGTACCGGCGACGTGACGGATGGACGGCGCCGCTGGCATCATCGCAGTCATGGCCAAGGACACTTCGGAAGCGGCGACCCAGGACCGCTCCTCCCGCCCCCTGCCCCGCAGGGGACTGGAGCGTCTCGATCTGATGCTGCTCTGCATGGAGGCGCTCGACCTCAACGGCGGCGAAGCGATGGTGTGGATGAGCGAGCAACTGGGCTACGCCGGGCTCTTCCCCAACCGGGTGGAGCTGTGGAAGCGGCGCTGCCACAACCCCCTGCGGCGCTCCTGCCGGCGCGGTGAGGTGCCCGTCGCCGAGACCGATGCCCTGATCCGCATCCTCTGCGTCATGGCTGACCGCCTCTACCCGATGCTGCGCTCCCTGCTCTCCAGCAGCGAGCCGGAGTCGGTGGCGAAGGAGCGCTGGGACCTGTTCCAGGGGCGTCTGGGGGAACTGATCCAGGAGCGCATGAACCCCCGCCGCAGCGGCGTCCAGAAACTGCTCGATCCCAACGACGGAGCTGCCCAGAGGCTCCAGCTGGTGCAGGGCCTCAGTCTCTGCGCCGGCCAGGGGGGCTTCGAGCGCATCAAGGCCAGCCTGATGGACGCGGTGGCGTGACGGCGGCCGCAGCAGACCCCCCATGGTTCAGAGTTCCGTGATGAAGCAGAGCCTCGTCTTCGATCAGCTCAGCTGCCGGCTTCAGGTGGAGGGTCTCCCCGACGTCTCCATCGGCCAGAGCGGTGCGGCCCTGGGCATCATCACCGGCTGGACCCTGCAGTGGGTCGGCCGGCCGCTGCTGGAGGGCCGCCGTGAGCACCTCCAGGCCCTGATGCAGGTGGTGCTGCCCTACGCCCGCCACCTGATCAGCGGCGTGCGCCGCGAGTTCAGCGTGGCCGGCGAACCGGTCGACATCGGCCCCCACCCCGACGGCGGCCACCGGCTCCTCCTCCGCAGCAGCCAGCCCGACACCCCTCCCCTGGAGATGCATCTCGACGATGCGGAACTGGCGGATCTGGTGCGGGTGCTGGATCTGCTGCGCCTTGATCCCCGCGTCCAGCTGCCCCTGGCGATTCCCGATCCGGAGCCCCTCGGGCCCAGGGAGCTGATGGAGCGGATCCCCCTGCACCGGCGCCTCTCGGCTCCGGTGGGTGGCGCGGCGGCCCTGGCGGTCTCGGCGGCCCTGGTGCTGCTGCTGCCCCCGCCCGCCGTGCCTCCCGCACCGATACCGGCGGCGCCGGCGGCCGTGGAGGCCCCGGCCACCCCGCGGCCCTGAGCCTCCGCCGGGCGGCGAGCGGTTGACGTCGGCCCGGCACTGGTCACACTGGGTCAATCATCCAGCGCCTCCACTGCCATGCAACGGGCTCACCGATGGGCATGATGCGATGGGCATGATGCGATGGGTATGAAGCCATGGTCATGAAGCAATGGGCATGACCTGGTCGGAACTGCGCCGCCGGGTGGCCCGGCTCGGTGCCGCCCTGGATGTGGTGGTCCGCAGCGATCCGGAGGTCTGCGGCCTGAGCGGTTCCCATTTCCACCTCACGCTCCACCACGGCGGCCAGGGCGACTGCACGGTCAATGACCTGTCCCTGATCGATTGTCCCAACGAGCTGGTGCTGATGGAATTCGAGCGGTGGATGCGGGGTGCCGGCTATCCGCTGGAGCCCTGACATCCCGGCCATGCCCCACACCCCCTACCCGCTCCATCTGCCGACGCCGAGGGGACCGACACCGGGGAAGGGTCTGGAGCTGCGCCGTCGCCGGCGCCGTCCCTCCTCCCGCTGGCGCCAGGTGCTGGCGGGCCTGCTGCTGATCCTGGCGGGAAGCCTGATCCTGGCCGGGCTGATGCAGCTGCCGGAACGGCTGGATGCCCTGCTGCTGGTGAGCAATGCCATCGCCAACCTGATCAGTGGGCTGAGCCGGCTGAGCATGGGCATCCTGCAGCTGGGCAGCGTCATCGTGGTGGCCCTGCTGGCCCTGATGGCCCTGCTGCTGCTCGTCGGCGGCGGCGTCCGTCTGGTGCGGGGGCTCACCGCCCGGCCGCGCCGTCCCTCCTGAGGCGGAGGCACCGCGGCCTGCAGGTCCCGCGCCGGGGACTCAGTGGTGCAGCTGCTGGAACCAGAACCCGGCCAGCTGCCAGGACGACAACAGGAAGATCGCCAGGATCAGCCAGTTGACCCAGGCGGGCCGTTCGCGGTTCTCGAACATGGCGGCAGGGGAGTCGCGTCCTTCGCCCTGATCCTGCCAGTGCGCCCGGCTGATCCGATGCCGCGTGACGGTCGGTGGCACCGAACGGATGTCAGCGTTCCGCCCCCATGCCGAGCGACCCCTACTCCGGCCCCGCCCCAGGCGCCCTGCTTTCCTGCCTGGGCTTTCCCGGCTGGGGGGGACTGCACCTGGTCGTCCCGAGCCGGGGGCAGCCTTCCGCCCTGGCCAGGCGTCTGGAGCTCTGCCGGCGGGACGACGGGGCCGCAGGGGGCCAGCTGCTGCCCGCCCTGCTGCGCCGCCACCGCGATCTGGAGCCCCTCGATCCGGCCCGCTGGCCCTGGGCCGGGGACACCGCCTTGGCCTGGCCGCGGACCTGGGGGCATCGCTACCTGCTGATCTGCCGCTGGGGATCGGCCACGCCGCTGCGCATCGCCGCCTGGCAGCGGCAGGGGGAGGGTCAGGGCCAGCAGGGGGGCTGGGCCCGACTCTGTGCACCCATCCCCCTGTCCTGCTTCAGCGAGCGCTTTCTCACCCCACGGGGTGGTCAGGAAATGACCAGGGCCACACCCAGTCCGACCACCATCAGGGCGATGGCCCCCACGGCCCAGTAGGCATGGCTCTGGGCATCGGCCCTGGTCTCGCCGATCACCATCGTGCCTTCGTCGGCGTAGAGGTTGTCGTGGTTCTCGAGGTCGTGGGTGTGCATGGGGCCTCCAGCAAGCTCGTCGGACCTCTCCAACGTAGGAACGCCGGACGGACCGGTCCGCCACCGCGACGAACCGACACCCCCCGCCACGGTCTGCCCCGATGGCCCGCCATGGCAGGTTGGCCGGCGGCGCCCAATAATGCGGCTGTCTGCAGAGTCCCGTGCCGCCCTGGCTGCTGATCCTGATCACCGTTCTGGTGATCACCCTGGTCGTCAATCCCACGGAGCGGGACTACGTCTGGTATCGAAGCCTCCGGCGACCGGACTGGATCGCCGCCCAACCGTGGGTGGCTCTCGTCTGGCCGCTGATCAGCGTCTGCTTCTACGGCTCGGCGCTCGCCTTCTGGCAGACGGCCGGCTCCTGGGGCTGGGTGGCCGTCTACGCCGTGCTGCTGGTGCTGCTGCGCAGCCCCCACTGGCTGATCTGCCGTCTGCACCGCCTCACCGCCGGCCTTCCCCTCTGGCTGCTGAGCTGGACCCTGACGCTGGTTCTGGCCCTGATCGTGGGGCCCGCCTCGCCCCTGGCCTCGGGGTTGCTGCTGCCCGCCCTGGTGTGGACGCCGGTGGAGGCCGCCATCGCCCTGCGGATGGTTGTATTGAACCGCAAGGAGCACCGGAGCGGCCGTGGACCCGATGATCGCCGCCCTGCTCGATCCCGGCGCCTATGACCATCCGGTCGAACGGGTCGACTGCCTGGAGACCCACATCTCCTGGATCCTGCTGACCGGAGCTGTCGCCTACAAGATCAAGAAGCCGGTGAACCTGGGCTTCGTCGATTTCTCGACCCCGGAGCGGCGCCGCTGGTTCTGCCAGGAGGAGCTTCGGCTCAACCGCCGGCTGGCTCCGGACCTCTACCTCGGCCTCAGCCCGATCCACGGCCCACCCGAGCGGGCCAGCCTGCACGGCAGCGGGCCGATCCTCGAGCAAGCCGTCCGCATGCGCCAGTTCCCCCAGAGCGCCCTGCTGGGCGCCGTTCTGGATCGCCAGGGCCTCACCGCCGACCAGCTCGAACGGCTGGCGGATGACCTGGCGGCCTTCCACAGCGCCGCTGCAGTGGCCCGCCCCGACGAGGCCTACGGCTCACCGGAGCTGGTGAAGGCGCCGGCCGTGGCCAATCTGGAGGTGCTGGCGGCCACCGGCACTGCTGTCGCGCCGGAGGTGGCCGCCCTGCGGCAGTGGACGGAGGACAGCTTCGCGGAGCTCCAGCCCACCTTCGCCCTGCGCCGCAGCCAGGGGCGCATCCGTGAGTGCCATGGGGATCTGCACCTCGGCAACCTGCTGCTGGAGGAGGGGCGCATCCGGGTCTTCGACTGCCTGGAATTCAGCCCCGAGCTGCGCTGGATCGACGTGATCAGCGACCTGGCCTTTCTGGTGATGGATCTGGAGCACCGCGACCGGACCGACCTGGGGGCGGTGCTGCTCAACCGCTGGCTGGGGCGCTGCGGCGACTACGGCGGCCTGCTCACCTGGCGCTGGTACCGGGTCTACCGCTCCCTGGTGCGGGCCAAGGTCTGCGCCCTGCGCCTGCGCCAGCCCGACCTCGACGCCGGCACGGAGCAGCTGCTGCAGCAGGACCTGGAGCGCTACCTCCTGGGCGCCCGTCGCGCCACCACGGTCCCGGCCCCGGCCCTGGTGATCACCCATGGGGTCTCCGGCAGCGGCAAGAGCCACAGGGCCCGCCAGCTCTGCCGGCGCCAGGGCTGGATCCAGCTCAGCTCCGACGTGGAGCGCAAGCGCCGCTTCGGCGCCTGGGGCCAGGGGGACGCGCCCCCCCTGCAGGGGGATCCCTACCGGAGCGCGGTGAGCGCCGACCTCTACGAACGGCAGCTGCCGGAGCAGGCCGCCCGGATCCTGGCCGCCGGGTACGCGGTGGTGGTGGATGCCACCTTCCTCGGCCGTGATCAGCGCCAGCGGATGGAGGACCTGGCCCGACGCTGCGGCGTGCCGTTCCTGATCCTGGCCTGCTGCAGCACGCCTGGGCAGGCCCGCCGGCGCATCGAGGAGCGCCGGCTGCGGGGCGGTGATCCCTCCGACGCCGATGGGGCCGTGCTGGAGACCCAGCTCAGGGCCCAGGAGCCCCTCGACGAAGGGGAGCTTCGGCACGTGCTCGAGGTGGGGGCGGAGCTGACGGCCGGCGATCTGATCGCCCGTATGGAGGAGCGGCTGGGGGCCTAGAACCACTCGGCCAGGGCGGCCTCGCGGGTGTTGACGTTGGCTTCGGGGGTGGAGCGGCGGAACTCCATGGTGATGCTGCGCGTCTGCTCGCCATCGGCCGCCAGGGCCTCGATCGGGTAGAGCTGCTGGCCGTCGCGGAAGGGCACCTGCACCCGGAAGGTGCCGTCGGCCGAGAGGGGCACCTCCTCACCGCCGATGCTGAGGCGGGCGGCCGGATCGGTGGCGCCGTAGACGATCAGCTCGGCATCGGCCACCAGCCAGAAGGAGCGCTGGCGGGGGGCCACCCCACCGATGCCCGAGGCGCTGCGGCCGGAGGCCCAGGGGCCGGCGCCGGAGGCGGAGAATTCCCCGCCACCCTCGAGGCCGGCGGCGGAATCGATCTCGTGGAAGGCCTCGGATCCGCGGCCCAGACGGCGCCACTGGCTGGTCGCGCTCTGGTACAGCCGCTCGTGCAGGCCGGAATCCACCGCTTCGGCGGGGGCGGGCAGGCTGGCGGTGGTGGAGGGGAAGGCGTCGAGGGAGAAGGGGACGAACTGATCGAGGATCTGCTCGGAAGGATGCAGGGACGGCACCCGGGCAACGGAGGAGAAGGCCAGGGAGATCCAGCCGCCGCCACCACCCTTGCGGTAGCCGAGCTCGACCCGGTAGTCGCGGTCGGAGAGGGGAACGGGCAGGTACCACTCGGTGGCATGGCTGTCGACCACCACCTCCTGGAGGGTGTGGGGGTGGGCGGAACCGCCGGCCAGGCCGGTGACATCGGCGACGCGCAGGCAGAGCTGGGAGGCGCCGGCATGGAGGGCGTCACTGCGGTCGTCCTCGGAGATGTCCCAGAAGACGTAGGCCCACTGGGGATCGCGGGGCAGGAAGACGACGCGGGTCTCGGCGGCGGGGCGCGGCGCCGGGGCCATCTCGGCCTCGATGGCGGCCACCGGCCGGGGCGCGTCTGCTGGGGCCGCCGCCTCGGGGCTGTCGCCCGAGCGATCGGCGATGGCCCCGGCCAGCGAATCCCTGTCCTGGGCGCTGTAGCGATGGATCCCCAGGGTCCTGGCGAGCTCGCGCAGCTGGCGCATGCTGAGGCTGGCCAGGTTCGCGAGCGGGTTGGTCCTGGCCATGCTATTTCAAGAATCGTTACATCCCATGATCGCCGATGGGATCGGTCGGGATCGCCCCTGTCAGCGGATCGCGACATCGCCGGAACGGGCCTGATCCACCGGCGGCAGCTGCACCACCCCCCGCATGGGTTCGGCCCCCGGTCGCTCCGGGGGCCGGGTCGGGCGGTCCGGCAGCGACGCCAGCACGGCCGAGACCGCCAGCAGCCCCCCGAGCAGCAGCCAGAGGCGCCAGCGACGCGGCAGGGCCAGGGCGCTGCGGCCCCCCTGCCCCCGGCGCCGTGTGCCGTCCGCGACCCGGCGCGCCCTGCCGATGCCCAGCGGCTCTCCGCAACGGGCACAGACCATGCGACCCGCCAGGCTGCGGTCGGCTCGCACAGCCCAACTGCCGCACCTCGGACAGCCCATTCCTCATCCGATCCATCAGCTCCCCATGGTGACGGAATGACCTAGAGGAGCGTCGGATCGGCGCCGGCGGGCCGCTCGGCCGGTGGCAGATCGGCCATCAGCCGGAAATCCTCGAACGCGAAACCCGGTCCCACGCAGCAGTGCAGCAGGCTCCATCGCCCCCGGCTGCGGGCCGCCTGCCACCACCCCGCCGGCACGATCTGCAGCGGACCCGGACCCGGATCCCCGGCCTCAGCGAGCGGGCCCAGCAGCAGCCGCTCGGCCGTGCCGCCCCCGGGCGGCAGCCGCCAGAGGTCGAGGGGGTCGCCGCCGGCGTGGTGCCAGACCTCATCCGCCCCCGCCACCTGATGCCAGCGGCTGAGCTGGCCCTCCGTCAGCAGGAAGGCGATCACCGTGAGTCCGGCGCGCTGCCGCCCGTCCTCGGCCCGGCACACCTGAGCGGGTGAGCGGTGCAGCTCCCGATACCAGCCCCCCTCCGGGTGGGGCTGCAGGTCGAAGCGGGCGATCAGCGCCTCCGGACTGGAACGCATGGCCTGGCGGACGGGAGAGGGTCGCTGCCGATGATCCCGCGGCGACGGCCAACCGGAGTAGAACATCCGTACCAGCTCCCTTGTTCTGCCGGCCCGATGCTTCCCCTGCCTCCCCAGTCACCGCTGCCCCTGCGGGAGGGGGCGGCGGCGCTCTTCTGCCTGCTGGCCACGGAAGCCATCAGCGCCGGTTTCCCCAGCCCCGCCGACGACTACGTGGAGGCCCGCATCGACCTCAATCTGGAGCTGATCCCCCGCCCGCTGTCCACCTTCTTCATGCGCGTCAGCGGCGATGCCATGCGGGGCGACGGCATCGTCGACGGCGACCTGCTGGTGATCGACCGCAGCGTCGATCCCCGGCCCGGCATGGTGGTGGTGGCGGTGCATGCCGGCGCCTTCCTGCTGCGCCGTCTGGCCCGGCGCGGCGGTGCGCTGTGGCTGGTGGCCAGCGACGGCACCAGTCCGCCCCTGCTGCTCACCGGCGACGAAGGGGGCGGCGCGGAGGGGAGCGACGCAGGGGGCGCCGAGCTGTGGGGCGTCGTGATCCACGCCGTGCATCACCTGGCGGGCGCCCCCTCCAGGCGTCACTGATCGGCGTCAGCCAGCGGCGTCAGGGGTCGGTGTCAGAGGTCGGTGCGGTGGGGCAGGGCGCGCGAATCGGTGGGACGGGCGGGAGGGGTCATCAGCAGGCCGCGCCGGCGCAGCTCACGGCGGAATTCGCCGGCCAGTCCGTCCGCCATCCAGAGCTTGCGCAGGTGGCCGAAGATCACCATGCAGCGCAGGGCGATGGTGACGCAGACAAGCACCTGCAGGCAGAGTTTCAGCACGGTGGGAGCAGCTGCGGCGCTGTGCTGGGGGCAGCCTAGGGGCGCCGGCGGCGAGCGGCCGCCGGGGGCCGGCCGGGAAACGCCGTCCAGGCGTCATGCTGGGGGCGATGAGCGGCAACGCCGCCCCAGCCTGCTTCGATGATCGAGCCCCTGCCGGAGCTGAGCACCGCCGAACTGGAGACCCTGCTGGCGGCCCTCGATCCGCTCCTGGACGGCTTCGGCGAAGGGGGCTCCTGCCTGGATGACGCCAGCGCCTTCCTCGAGCGGCTGGGCATCGGCCAGCAGGGCGACGACGGGGGCACCCCCGCTCCCCTGCTGCAGTGGCTGGAAAGCTGGCGGGCCGCCGGCGGCAACCGGGCGACCCTGCGGCTGATGGTGCAGACCCTGCTGACGGGACGGCAGGAGGAACCGCCGGCCTGACGGAGCGCCGGATCGGCCGGACGGGTCAGGCGCGCCAGAGGGCATCGGCCATGCGGGCCGTCTGCACGATCGGCCCGACGTCGTGCACGCGCAGCACGTCGGCACCGGCGGCGATGGCCTGGCCGCAGACCGCCGCCGTGCCCCAGAGACGGGCCCGGGGGCGGGGCTCGGCCAGCACCTCACCGATGAAGCGCTTGCGGGACGGCCCCACCAGCAGGGGGAAGCCCTCGGCCCGCAGCAGGGCCAGACCCCGCAACAGGGCGAGGTTGTGGGCGGTGGTCTTGGCGAAGCCCAGCCCCGGATCCCAGAGGATCCGCTCCGCACGCACCCCCGCCGCCAGGGCCCGATCGGTGGCCTGCAGCAGCTCCTGCCGCACCTCGGCGACCACGTCGCCGTAGCGGGCCAAGCCATCCATGGTGCGGCTGTCGCCGCGGCTGTGCATCAGCACGCAGGGGCAGTCCGCGGCCGCCACCACCGCCAGCAGGTCGGGATCGCGCCGGCCGGCACTGACGTCGTTGATCCAGTGGGCCCCGGCCGCCAGGGCCGCCTCCGCCACCGGGGCGCGGAAGGTGTCGATCGACAGCAGGGGGCCGCCGGCCGCCGGGGGCGGCAGAGAGGCCAGGATCCGCCGCAGGACGGGCAGCACCCGGGCGATCTCGGCCTCGGCATCGATCTCGGTGGCCCCGGGGCGGGTGCTCTGCCCCCCCAGATCGAGCAGGTCGGCCCCCTGACGGTGCAGCAGGCGGGCCTGGCGCAGGGCCGCCTCGGGGGCCTCGTAACGGCCACCGTCGCTGAAGGAATCGGGGGTGAGGTTGAGGACCCCCATCACGAGGGTGCGGTCCCCCCAGCGGAACCCGGGCGGGGCGGCGACGGGGCCGGTGGGGCTCACGGCGTTCGCAGCGGAGGCCGGGGCCTCAGGCCGCCACCGGCACCTGGTAGTTGGCGATGCGGGCGAAGCTGACCGGGTCGAGGGAGGCGCCCCCCACCAGCACGCCGTCGATGTCGCTCTGGGCCATCAGCATGTCGATGGTGGCGGGGTTGACCGAACCGCCGTACTGCACGACCACCTCGGGATGGCCCACCCAGCCGCGGATCAGGCCGCAGATGCGGTTGGCCTCCTCGGCGGCGCAGGTCTTGCCGGTGCCGATCGCCCAGATGGGCTCATAGGCGACGATCAGGCGCAGGGGATCGATGCCCTCCAGCCCCTGCTCCACCTGGCGGTGGATCACCCGCTCGGTCTCGCGGGCCTCGCGCTGGTCGTCGCTCTCGCCCACGCAGAGGATCGGGATCAGCCCCGACTTCTGGGCCGTGCGGGCCCGCAGGTTGATCTGCTCGTCGGTTTCGCTGAAGTACTTGCGGGGCTCGCTGTGGCCCACGATCGCGTGGGTGACGCCATGCTCGAGCAGCATCGGCGCCGAGATCATGCCGGTGTAGGCGCCGCTCTCCTCCCAGTGGACGTTCTGACCGGCGATGGCGACACCGGCGCCGGCCAGGTGACGGCAGAGGGTGGGGATGGCCGTGAACGGCGGGGCCAGCACCACCTCCCTGTCCTCGGGCAGATCGGCGATCAGGGGCCGGAAGGTGGCCGCAAACGCCCGCGCCTCGGCGCAGGTCATGTGCATCTTCCAGTTGCCTGCGATGACGGCCTTGCGCACGTGGTCTCCCGGCAGCGACATTCGAGGCAGGTTAAGGCGTGAGCCCGCCGTCCCTCCCACGGTCCCGCCGCGGGGAGAGCATCAGCACCTCCCGGCCGTCGATGGCCACGGCATCCCCCGGGGCAAGCTGGCGACCGCGTCGGGTCTCGATGGCGCCGTTCACGGTCACGTCCCCCCGCTGGATGCGCTGCTTGGCCTCGCCGCCGGTGCCGACGAGGCCCTGCCATTTGAGGAACTGATCCAGCTTCACCGTCGGGGGGCGCCCGGAGAGCGCTGATAGGGTTCGTCGATGCTTGCACCCTCGCCGGCCGGCTTCCGCAGGCTCTGGCCGCTGCTGAAGCCCCACCGGCGACCCCTGCTGCTCGGGGGGTTGTGCATGCTGGTGTTCGTGGGTTGCTGGCCCCTGCTGGCCTGGCTCGCCGGCCAGCTGATCCCCGCCATCGGCGCCGGCGACTTCAGCAAGGTGCTGCGCAGCGTGGCGGCGGCCCTGGCGGTGTTCCTGGTGCAGAAGATCGCCCAGTTCGGCCAGGACACCCTGCTGGCGGGCCCGGCCCTGCGGGTCAGCCAGGAGCTGCGGCGCCAGCTGTTCGCCCGCCTGCAGCGGCTCGACTTCGGCGCCCTGGAGAAACTCTCCGCCGGCGATCTCACCTACCGGCTCACCGAGGACGCCGACCGGGTCGGTGAGGTGATCTACAAGACGATCCAGGACACCACCCCCAGCGCCCTGCAGCTGGTGGTGGTGCTGGGCTACATGATCTGGCTGGACTGGCCCCTGGCCCTGGCCACCCTGCTGCTGGCGCCGCTGGTGGCACTGATGGTGAGCGCCTTCGGGGCCCGGGTGATGACCGCCGCCGAACGCAGCCAGAAGCAGGTGAGCGATCTGGCGGCCCTGCTGGGTGAGGCGATCGGCGGCCTGCCCCTGGTGCGGGCCTTCGCCGCCGAACCCTGGCTGCAGGAGCGCTTCGACACCGAGATCGACCTGCACCGCCGCGCCCGCTACCGCACCCTCGAGCTGCTGGCGCTGCAGCATCCGGTGGTGGGCTTCATCGAAGCGGCCGGGATCCTCTCGGTGCTGCTGATCGGGGCGGCGCGCATCAAGGCCGGCGGCCTCGACAGCCAGGGCTTCAGCAGCTACGTGGCGGCCCTGCTGATGCTCATCGATCCGATCTCCCACCTCACCACCAACTTCAACGAGTTCCAGCAGGGCCAGGCCTCCCTGCGGCGGCTGCGGGCGATCGAGAACGAGCCGGTGGAACCGCCCGACCACCCCGGGGCCAGGCCCCTGGGAACCGTGTCCGGGGAGCTGGTGCTGGACGGGGTGAGCTTCGGCTACCAGAGCGGCACCCCGGTGCTGCGCCAGCTCGACCTCCACATCCGCCCCGGCCAGGTGGTGGCCCTGGTGGGGCCCTCCGGCGCCGGCAAGAGCACCCTGTTCTCCCTGCTGCTGCGCTTCAACACCGCCCAGAGCGGCCGGGTGCTGCTCGATGGCCAGAACCTCGCCGACCTGCGGGCCCGGGACCTGCGCCGGGCCGTGGCCCTGGTGCCCCAGCAGAGCAGCGTCTTCTCCGGCAGCGTGGCCGAGGCGATCGCCTTCGGGCGACCCGCCACGGCCGATCAGATCCGCCAGGCCGCCCGGCTGGCCAACGCGGCCGACTTCATCGAAAGCCTGCCCGGCGGCTACGACAGCCGGATCGAGGAGCGGGGCAGCAACTTCTCCGGCGGCCAGCTGCAGCGGCTGGCGATCGCCCGGGCCGTGCTGGGCAACCCGGCGGTGATGCTCCTCGATGAGGCCACCAGCGCCCTGGATGCGGAGGCCGAGGAGGCCGTGCAGCAGGGCCTGCAGCAGGCCATGGCGGGCCGCACCGTGTTGGTGATCGCCCACCGCCTCGCCACCGTGCAGGAGGCCGATCTGATCGTGGTGCTCGACGGCGGCCGCATCGTCCAGCAGGGCAGCCACGACGAACTCATGGCCAGCGGTGGCCGCTACCGCGAGCTGTGCGAACGCCAGTTCATCCGCCTGGAGGCCTGAGGGCTGGCTTCGCCCCTGGCGAGAACGGGCGGTCCTGCCACCTACGCTGGCTCCGCACCGAGCCCAGAGCCTTGCAGACCCCCAGCCAGCAGCCCCCCGTGCTGACCTTTGAAGGCAAGCGTTACGACCTCAACGGCCTGCCCGACGAGGTGAAGGAGATGGTGCGGGGGATGCAGGTGGCCGATGCCCAGCTGCGCATGCACGAGGACACCCTCAAGGTGCTGGCGGTGGGCCGCCAGGCCATGGCCATGCAGCTGAACGAGCGGCTGCAGGGCATCCCGACCCTGGAGGAGCCGGCCTGAGTCCGCCGGGGATCAGCCCAGGGGGGCCAGATCCTCGAACCGGAACACCTGGCGGCCGGCCGGAGTCTCGCCATGGGCCTCCGTCTCCACCACCCGCTCGCTCAGCACCCAGGGGCCCTCGCCGGCCAGGGGCACGAAGGTGTCCGTGAAGCGGCTGGTCCCGCCGCGGGCCTCGCCGGTGGCGGGGTCGCTGTAGCGGCTGGTGTAGCTGTGGCTGAGGTAGCCGCTGCCGGTATCGGTGACGCTCTCGGTGAAGATCGTCACCACTGTGCCGTGGATGTGGCGGTGCACCATCGTCACCACGTTGTCCTTGATGCGGTAGCGGTCGCCCTCGGCCTTGCCGCCCATGATCACCTCGGTCCCCACCGCATCGGTCTCACCGGCGGTGAAGGTGTTGGCGCCGTGGGTCTGCTCGAAGGGGCGCCGCACCCGGTGGATCGCCACCTCCCACAGCTGGGAGGCGACCGCCTTGTGCACCTCTTCGTCGGCGATGCCCTCCACCGTCGCCTTGAGGTCGGCGCCGACCTGGAAGGTGCCCGCGAGGCGCCGGTCGTCCTGCTCCCAGACGCAGCGACCGCTGTAGCCGCCGAAGCCGGGCTCCCAGGTGTAACGGTTCTCGTAGGCGGCGCGGAAGGCCTCGCGCAGGTCGGAGCCGGGGGCGACGGGATGGGCGGCCAGGGTGCTGGTCACGGAGTCACGGGCGATCGGGCGTTCACCCTACCCAGGGCGGGTGGATGTCCTGCAGGGCCGCCACCTCCACCTGCTGCTGCTGCTGCAGGGCGGCGATGGCCTCCACGGCGGCCCGGGCCGCGGCCATGGTGGTGACGGTGGGCACGGCGTAGTCGAGGGCGGCCAGGCGCAGGTAGCGGTCGTCGTGGGCGGCCTGGCGGCCCACCGGTGTGTTGACCACAAGCTGCACCAGGCCCGATCGGATCGCATCCTCGATGTTGGGCCGGCCCTCGTGCACCTTGAGCACCGGCGTCACCTCCAGGCCGGCCTGGCGAAGCATCGCGGCGGTGCCGTTGGTGGCGGTGAGGGTGAATCCCGCCGCCAGCAGGGCGCGGGCCACCGGCACCAGGGCGGGCTTGTCGCGGTCGTGGGTGGAAAGGAACACGCTGCCGCTGGTGGGCAGGGGTTCGCCGGCGGCGAGTTCGGCCTTGGCGTAGGCCAGGCCGAAGCTGGCGGCGATGCCCATCACCTCGCCGGTGGAGCGCATCTCCGGGCCCAGCAGGGTGTCGGCGCCGGGGAAGCGCTTGAAGGGCAGCACCGCCTCCTTCACGGTCTGCCGTGGCGGCCGCGGCTCGGCCAGCAGGCCCAGCTCCGTGAGCGTGCGACCGGCCATCAGCTGGCTGGCGATCTTGGCCAGGGGCACGCCGGTGGCCTTGGCCACGAAAGGCACCGTGCGGGAGGCCCGCGGGTTGGCCTCGATGATGAACACGGTCTCGTTGCCAGCGCCATCGTTCTGCACGGCGAACTGGAGGTTGATCAGGCCGCGCACCTCCAGCGCCAGGGCCAGCTCCGTGCTCCAGCGGCGGATCGTGGCCAGGGCCTGGGGCCCCAGGGACACCGAGGGCAGGGCGCAGGCGGAGTCGCCGGAGTGGATCCCGGCCGGCTCGATGTGCTCCATCAGGCCGCCGATCACCACCGTCCCCTCCCGGTCGCAGAGGGCGTCGACATCCACCTCGATGGCGTTCTCCAGGTACTGGTCGATCAGCACGGGGTGGTCGGGCTCCACCTGCACAGCCTCCACCATGTAGCGGTTGAGTTCCTCCTCGTCGAAGACCACCTCCATGGCCCGGCCGCCGAGCACATAGCTGGGGCGTACGACGACGGGGTAACCGACGGCCGCCGCCACCGCCCGGGCCTCCCCGTCGGTGCGGGCCAGGCCGTTGCGGGGCTGGCGGATGTCCAGCTGGCGCAGGATCGCCTCGAACTGCTCCCGGTCCTCGGCCCGGTCGATCGATTCGGGCGAGGTGCCCCAGAGCCGGGTGCCGGTGGCGCGGCCCTCCTCGCTCTCCAGCCAGCGCAGCAGCGGGATCGCCAGCTTCAGGGGCGTCTGGCCGCCGAACTGGACGATCACCCCCTCGGGTTTCTCCGCCTCGATGACGTTGAGCACATCCTCCAGGGTGAGGGGCTCGAAATAGAGACGATCGCTGGTGTCGTAGTCGGTGGAGACCGTCTCCGGGTTGCTGTTCACCATCACGGTGGCGAACCCGGCCTGCCGCAGGGCGAAGGAGGCGTGGCAGCAGCAGTAGTCGAACTCGATGCCCTGGCCGATGCGGTTGGGGCCGCCCCCCAGGATCATCACCTTGCGGCGGGTCTCGGGGGTCACCTCGTCCTCGGGGGCCAGCAGGGTGAGGGAGCCGTCGGCCTCGAGCCGCTCCAGGGGGCGCTCGTAGGTGGCGTAGTGGTACGGCGTGGAGGAGGCGAATTCGGCGGCACAGGTGTCGACCGTCTTGAACACGGCCCGGACCCCCAGGGCCTGGCGACGGCGGCGCACCGAGAGCTCGTCGCTGCCGGTGGCCCAGGCGATCTGGCGGTCGGAGAAGCCGGTCTGCTTGAGCTCCAGGAGGTCGGCGGCGCCGATGGCGTCGAGGGAACGGCCCCGCAGCAGCGTGGTTTCCACCGTCAGGATCCGGCGCAGCTTGGCCAGGAACCAGGGGTCGATGGCGCTGAGCCGGTGGATCTCGTCGTCGCTGCGGCCGGCCACCATGGCGGCGCGCACGTCGTGGATCCGATCCGGGGACGGGGTACGCAGGCGGCGCTCCAGTTCGGCCGGATCCTGGGGGTGGTCGGGGCGGTCGCAGCCCCAGCCCCCATGGCCCGTCTCCAGGGAGCGCAGGGCCTTCTGGAAGGATTCCTCGAAGCTGCGGCCGATGGCCATGGCCTCGCCCACCGACTTCATCGAGGTGGTCAGCACCGCCGGCGAGCCGCGGAACTTCTCGAAGGCGAAGCGGGGGATCTTGGTGACGACGTAGTCGATCGTCGGCTCGAAACAGGCCGGCGTGGCGCCGGTGATGTCGTTGACGATCTCGTCGAGGGTGTAGCCCACCGCCAGCCGGGCGGCGATCTTGGCGATCGGGAAGCCGGTGGCCTTGCTGGCCAGGGCCGAGCTGCGGCTGACGCGGGGGTTCATCTCGATCACCACCACGTCCCCGTTGGCGGGGTTGATGGCGAACTGGATGTTGCTGCCGCCGGTGTCGACACCGATCTCGCGGATGATGGCGATCGACTGGTCACGCAGCCGCTGGTACTCCCGGTCGGTGAGGGTCTGGGCGGGAGCGACGGTGATCGAATCGCCGGTGTGGACCCCCATCGGATCGAGGTTCTCGATCGAGCAGACGATCACCACGTTGTCGGCGGTGTCGCGCATCACCTCGAGCTCGAATTCCTTCCAGCCCAGCAGGGATTTCTCGATCAGGATCTGGGAGACGGGGCTGGCCTCAAGACCGCTCTTGCAGAAGGCCTGGAATTCCTCCGGGTTGTAGGCGATGCCGCCGCCCGATCCCCCCAGGGTGAAGGCCGGCCGGATGATGCGCGGGTAGGTGCCGATCTCCTCGCCGACGCGGATCGCTTCCTCGAGGTCGTTGGCGATCCCTGACGGACAGACGGCCACCCCGATCCGGGCCATCGCCTCCTTGAACAGCAGCCGGTCCTCCGCCTTGCGGATCGCCGCCAGGTCGGCACCGATCAGCTCGACCCCGTAGGCGGCCAGGGTGCCGTTCTCCGCCAGGGCGACGGCCAGGTTGAGGGCGGTCTGGCCGCCCATGGTCGGCAGCAGGGCGTCCGGGCGCTCCAGCTCGATCACCCGGGCCACCACCTCGGGGGTCAGGGGCTCGATGTAGGTGCGATCCGCCAGGTCCGGATCGGTCATGATCGAGGCCGGGTTGGAATTCACCAGCACCACCTCGTAGCCCTCGGCCCGCAGGGCCTTGCACGCCTGGGTGCCGGAATAGTCGAACTCGCAGGCCTGGCCGATCACGATCGGTCCCGACCCCAGCAGCAGGATGCGCCTCAGATCCGTGCGGCGGGGCATAGGGCGTGGTCGGTCAAACCCGCCCAGCCTCTCACGGTCGCCGTCCCGACCGGCCCCCCGCACCGCTGGCACCGCAGGCAATCGCTAATCTGACGGGATACCTTCGCCCGAGACGCCGCCGATGAGCGAACTCCAGCGCCTGAAGGGGTTGCTGCCCCCTGAGATGCAGAGCTGGGTGTTCGTGGAAGCGGCGGCCTCCGTCGATCCTCCCCTGATCACCATCGAGGAGATCGGCCGCGACGAGGTGGAGATCCAGGTGGATCTCGAGAAATGGGACGCCCTCGCCCTCGACCACCGCAACCTGCTCTTCTGGCACGAGGTGGGCCGCGTCCAGAACGACGCCATCCCGCGGGACGGCTGGGAGATGGCCGCCCTGGCCATCGGCCTGGGGGGCGCCATCGGCGAGCTGTGGGTGCAGGACGGCCTGCTGCTGGTGATGGCCCTGGGGCTGTCGGGCTTCGCCGGCTACCGCCTCTACCTCAAGAACAACTCGGAGAAGCGTCTCCAGGACGCGATCCTGGCCGACGAGCGGGCCATCGACCTGGCCTGCCGCTTCGGCTACAGCCTGCCCAACGCCTACAAGAGCCTGGGGGGCGCCCTCAAGGAGCTGGTGGAGCAGACCCGCAAGAAGCGTCGCCGCACCTTCTACGAAGACCGCCTCGAGGCCCTGCGCAAGAGCGCCGGCAAGGCCCGGGCCGAGATGGCCCAGCAACAGGGCTCCCGCCAGTCGGTCACCAGCGAGAACGTCTATGGATAGCCGCGACCTGGCCCTGCTCGCCGCCGAGGCCTGTGACGACCGCAAGGCCGTCGACATCCGTCTGATCCGGGTCGATGAGGTGTCCTCCCTGGCGGACTGGTTCGTGATCTGCAGCGGCCTCAGCGACGTGCAGGTGCGGGCCATCGCCCGCTCGGTGGAAGACCGGCTCGAAACCGATGCGGCCCGCCTGCCGCTGCGGCGCGAAGGCCAGAGCGAAGGCCGCTGGGTGCTGCTGGATTACGGCGAGCTGATCGTGCACGTGCTCACCCCCCAGGAACGCAGCTACTACGACCTCGAGTCCTTCTGGGGCCATGGCGAGCAGGAGCGCTACGTCGGCGCCCCGGTCGAGGTGGGTGGCACCGGCCCGGTCGGCGGCTGAGGGACGCAGCGATGGCCGCCGGCGTTCCGAGCCTGCCCAGCCAGGACACCCCCTGCCCGGTGCCCCCGGCCCAGCGTCCCCTGCAGGAGTACGACCAGCTCAGCCGCTCCTGGTTCTTCCACTGGCCCGCCAACGGCCCGGCGGAACTGTGGCGGGCCCTGGGACTCGCCTGGCTGCTCTCCTTCCCACCGGCGCTGCTGGTGGCCGGCGGCAGCATTCCGCTGCGCCACGACCCCGTCCGCCTGGTGATCGCCGCGGCCACCGCCGCCGTGCTGCTGCCGATGGTGCTGCTGCTGCGCCAATGGCTCGGCTGGACCTACGTGCAGAAGCGGCTGGTCTCGGAACGGGTGGAGTACGAGGAATCGGGCTGGTACGACGGTCAGGTGTGGGAGAAGCCCATCACCTGGCGCCAGCAGGATCTGCTGGTGGCCCGCCACCAGGTGCAGCCGGTGTTGACCCGCCTGCGCCAGGCGGTTGCCGTCGCCATCACCCTGATGCTGCTCGGGTCGGGGCTCTGCCAGGCTCTCTGAGGTCGGCCTCCACGGACCTTCCCCCACACCCATGACCCTGTCCTCCAGCTTCGCCGGCCCGGGCCGCCCCGGCATTCCCCCCCTGGAGGTCCGCCTGCTGCGCAATGGCATCGTCGAGTCCCGGCACCGGGTGCATGCGGTGGTCTGCGACCAGCGGGGCCGGGTGCTGATGCGCGCCGGCGACCCCCAGCAGCTGAGCTTCGTGCGCTCGGCCCTCAAGCCATTCCAGGCCACCGTGTTCGTGGGCAGCGGCGCCGCCGATCGGATGGGGGCCGGGGAACGGGGCCTGGCGATCGCCTGCGCCTCCCATGCCGGCACCGCCCTGCATGCCCGGGAGGCGTTCAAGCTGCTCTGGGGTGCGGAGCTCGACACCGAGGACCTCCAGTGCCCAACCCCAACCGGAGCCAGCAGTCCGCTGGAGCACAACTGCTCGGGCAAGCACGCGGCCTTCCTGGCCGCCTGCCGCCAGATGCACTGGCCCCTGGAGAGCTATCTCCAGGCCGACCATCCCCTGCAGCAGGCGGTGCTCAAGCGGGTCGGGGAGCTGCTGGGGCTGCCGGGGGCCGAACTGATCAGCGCGCGGGATGACTGCGGCGCCCCCACCCTGCAGCTGCAGCTGGCCCAGATGGCCCTGCTGTTCGCCCACCTCGGCGGCGGCGAGCAGGCCGACCTGGAGCGGCTCAGCCGGGCGATGCTCGCCCACCCCGATCTGATCGCCGGGGAGGGGGCCTTCGACACCGAGCTGATGCGCCTGGCCCACGGCCAGGTGCTGAGCAAGGGAGGCGCCGAAGGCATCCAGTGCCTCAGCCGGGTGGGCGAGGGCATGGGGGTGGCCATCAAGGTCGACGACGGGGCCCGGCGGGCCAAGCAGGCCGTGGCCCTGCACCTGCTGGAGCAGCTCGAGTGGCTCACCCCCACCACCCTGGTGGAGCTGCGCCAGCGCTACCTGACACCGGCCGACCACCTGCGCCTGGAGGTGATCGGCGAGCTGCGCTTCGACGGCGCACGCCCCTGAGGCGTGGGCATCGCCTGATACAATTTTTGGGTGGGACGCGGACATCCGCCGGCCACTTGTGTACCGCGGGGTAGAGCAGTCTGGTAGCTCGTCGGGCTCATAACCCGAAGGTCAGGAGTTCAAATCTCCTCCCCGCCACCAAATCCACAACCTCCCAAGGGTTGTCACCCATCAACCCTCCAGCCATCGGCTGGGGGGTTGTTGTTTGATGGCGGTGGACGCAACGATCCGCCATGCTCCCGGTCCCCCCGATCCAGCTGGCTTCGCGTCCAGCGTCGGCGGCGCAGGACCCCCTGGCTCCGAAACCCCTGGGGGCACTGCCGGCGGATCTGCAGCCCCTGGTGCGGGAACTGCAGCGGTTCGGATTCAGGATTCAGATCAGCGCGCCACCGGTGCGTGGCGTCTATGGACTGTTCGAGTCCGGGTCGCGAAGGATCTGGATCGCCCCGATCAGTTTCGAACTGGGCATCGCCCGGCAGACGTTCCTCCACGAGGCGGTGCATGCGGTGCAGAGCTGCCCCACCGGCACGGTGACACCGATCGGCTGGCGGTTGCCGGTGCAGCCGGTGGTGCGGCAGGAAATCTCCGGCCTGCTCACCACCCGCTACCACAACCATCGCGTGGCTGAACAGGAGGCCTTCCACCTCCAGGGTCAGCCCGATGCCGTCGCCCGGCTGATGGAGGCCCTGCGACGCCGTTGTGGCCTGCAGCGGCGGCCTGCGGTCGCTCCACCATGATGCCGGGACCGGTTCGCACGCCGATGTCCATGGCCCCTTCCGCCTCCGCCGGCAGCGACCGCCCCTGGGACGCCGTGGTGGTGGGGGCTGGAGCGAATGGGTCGGTGGCCGCCATGGTGCTGGCGGAGGCGGGGCTGCGGGTGCTGGTGCTGGAGGCGGGGCCGGACCTCTCCGCCCGGCGGGCCCTGGGCAGCGAGCCGCTCAACAGCCTGCGGCGCCTCGCCCACCTCAGCAGTGGCCGCCAGCGCCTGCAGCGGCACCACCCGGGCTTCTGGAAGCACAACCCCGAGCTGTTCGTCGACGAGCGGCAGAACCCCTACAGCACCCCCCCGGACGCGCCCTTCCTGTGGACCCGGGGGCGCCAGGTGGGCGGCAAGAGCCTCACCTGGGGGGGCATCACCCTGCGCCTGTCGGAGGCGGAATTCCAGGCGGCCCGGCGGGACGGCCATGGCCCGGCCTGGCCGATCGGCAGCAGCGAGCTGGCGCCCTTCTACGACCGGCTCGAGACCCTGCTGGGGGTGCATGGCCAGCGGGACGGGCTGCCCCAGCTGCCGGACGGGCAGTACCTGCCCCCCCTGCCGTTCACGCCGGGGGAGAAGCACCTGCAGACGGCGATCAGCCGTGAGCTGGGGCTGCCCCTGATCCACTCCCGCGGCTTCCGCCTGCACAGGCCCACCCCGGAGGCGCCCTGGCCCCCCTCCAGCGCCCAGGGCCGCAGCCTCGCCCGGGCCCTGGCCACCGGCCGGGTGCAGCTGCGCAGCGGCGCGGTGGTGAGCCATCTGGAGATGGACGCAGCCGGGCGGCTGGCCGAAGCGGTGGTGCTGGTGGACGCGGCCAGCGGCCGGCGGGAGCGCCTCGCCGCCCCCCTGGTGGTGCTCTGTGCCTCCACGATCGAAACGGTGCGGCTGCTGCTGCACTCGAGCGACGCCATGCGCAGCGGCGGCCTCAGCGACCCCTCGGGCAGCCTGGGCCGCTACCTGATGGACCACATCTCCACCAGCCGCTTCTTCTCGATCCCCGCGATCGAAGCCCCCCCCGAACCGGCCGAGCTCTCCGGGGCCGGCAGTTGCTTCATCCCCAATACCGTGAACCTGGGCGAGGGGCGTTCGGAAGCCTTTCTGCGCGGCTACGGGATCTGGGCGGCCCTGCAGCGCTTCGATCCCCCCGCCCTGCTGCGGCGCCGTCCCGGGGAGGCGGTGGGCTTCCTGATCGGCCATGGGGAGGTGCTGCCCCGGGCCGGGAACCGGGTCAGCCTGGATGGCTCCCGCACCGACGCCTGGGACCTGCCCATCCCCCACATCGACTGCCGCTGGGGAACCAACGAGGCGGCGATGGTGGCCCACATGCAGGCGCGCATGCAGGACGTGGTGGCCGCGGCGGGCGGGCGCATCCGGCCGATCGAGGAGCTGTTCGTGCTGCCGGTGCTCGAACCCCTGATCCGCAACAGCCTGGCGGTGCGTCCGGAGCCGCCACCACCGGGCTACTACATCCACGAACTGGGCGGGGCCCGCATGGCCGAGCGCCCCGAGGAAGGGGTCGTCGACCCCTGGAACCGTTGCTGGGGGGCCGCCAACGTGCTGGTCACCGATGGGGCCTGCTGGCCCAGCGCCGGGTGGCAGAGCCCCACCCTCACCGAGATGGCGATCACCTGGCGGGCCTGTGCCGCCGCCGCCGCCGCCATGAGACGCCACTGAACGGTGCCGTCCGGTCAGGGAGCCGTCACAGCGGGGCGCAGCTGGTGTCGATCACCACAATCTTGCTGGCCACCCATGCGCACAATGACGGGGCGACCTCCAAAGGGTCGGGCAAGGGAGAAAACCATCAGCGGGGGTTGGCACCTCCGCTTTTTTTTGTCCCTCTGCCTCGGCGGTCCCCTCTGCCCCGCCAGCTCCATCTGCCTGGGCCGCTCAGGCCTCAGGGCTTCTGGAACAGGCCGTCAAGGTAATGCTGGGAGACCACGGGCTCCTGGCAGCCGTTCTGGAACAGGAAACCGGCCAGGGCGGAGGTGATGACGCTGTACTGGTCCCAGTGCGGATGGGCATCAATGAACTCCCGCATGCCTGCGTAGAGCACCTCGGGCACCTCGGCTTCCAGGCTCACACTCGCCTCTTCGCCGCCGCACCCCGGCTGCTCAGGATCCATGGCCATGCTGGTGGGATTGGGCTGAGTTCGTTCCAAGTACGCCACAGGGGATGGCCGGCGTCAAAAACCGGCTCCCGGGGGGCCCCGTCGGCGTCGGGGGATGAGACTCGCGGCCCCGGCTGGGCTGCGGCCGAGGTGTTGCAGAACACGGGAGCAGCGGACCGCCACCAGCGGACCCTGTCAAGGCTGTTCCAAGCCATCCATGACTTTCCCCAGTCCTGACGTCCCGGGGCGGCCGGAAGGGCATGAACTGTGGAAAAGTGCCGCGAATCGGGGGAAAACGGCGCCGAGGTGGGGGAAAGTCCCGAACCATCGGAACAATTGATCAGAACTCAGTCTCTCTGGACGCAATCAGAGATGAGACCGGCGAGGCCAGCCCGCCCACACCCCGCCAGCTCAGTCGCTCGGCCGCCGCAGGGTCAGGGGACCCAGCGGGTGGTCCGCATGGGGGTAGACGGGGTGGTGGTGATGGTGCTCATGGCCGTGGCCATGGCCAGCCCCCGTCCCGCCCAGCGGCACGGGCACGCCATCAGGCTGGCAGGCGCCGGTGCATTCCCGCTCGCAGAGGGTGCAGCTCTCCACCAGCCCCTCGACATGGTGGTGGTGGCTGTGCTGGGGCGCCCCCACCTCCCGCTCGAAGCCGAGCACCTGGGCCCGGTACTTGCAGAGCGAGCAGTTCATCGCCACATCGCCCCCGAGCACCTCGGCGACCCGCTCCCGGAAGGTGTCCAGCACCAGGGGATGGTCGCCCAGATAGCCGGCCTGGACCATCTCAAGTTCAGGATGGTCGACGGCCACCCGCTCGCTGTGCTGGCGGATCCGGCACACCAGCACCCCGGAGAACAGGAAGTACGGGAAGACGACGATGCGCCGGTAGCCGAGCTTGACGGCCTGGCGCAGGCCCGGCTCCACCAGGGGAAAGGTGACCCCGGAATAGAGGGTCTCCCCCCAGCCGAAGCCGAAGCCCTCCACCAGCATCCGGGTGACCTTGGCCACGTTGGAGTTGGCATCCGGGTCGGAGGAGCCACGCCCCACCACCGCCAGCAGGGTGTCGTGCAGCGGCACGGGGCTGCGACCGGCCGTGATGGCGTCGGCGTCGGCACCGTCGATGGCGGAGCGGATGCGGGCGGCCGCGGCCTGGATCATCTTGAGATCCACCCCCAGCTCCCGGCCGTAGTCGATGCGCAGCCCGGTCTCGGCGGCGTAGGTGTTGAGCACCGAGGGGATGTCGTTCTTGGCGTGGCCGGCGGCGAACAGCATCGCCGGCACGGCCAGCACGTGCTGCACCCCGCGCTGGCGCAGGGCATCCAGACCGTCGCGCAGGATCGGCCGGGCGAACTCCAGGTAGCCATGGTCGACGGGCACCGGGGCGAGGTGGTGCTGGAGCTGGTGGGCCAGGGAGGCGAATTCAGCCACCGCCAGACGGTTGCGGCTGCCGTGGCCACAGACCAGCACCCCGATCGGGCCGTGGGGTCCCTCCGGAGCGATGGCTCGGTCAGGGGCGGTGGTCATGAACGTCCGTGGCTGGCTCGACCCTATTCCCGTGGCTGAACCACGGCGGTGGGGACCGGCTCGGAGCGGTCAGGATGGGGCTCAGCCACCGGCACCCATGAGCCTGCACCTGCCCCCATACCAGCCCCTTCCACCACCGGGTCCGAAGGCGGACCTGCTCAGCGTCGCCATCGGCGACCTGCGGCCCACCCAGATGTGCGTGGGTCTGGCCGAGGTGCGCAGCCGCCAGCAGGACTTCTCCGAGGAGACAGCCGAGCAGCGCCTGCGCTACCTGCGCGGCAAACCGGTTCCGCTGGTGCGCGGCGCCGGCGACGCCCTCTGGATGGTCGACCGCCACCACCGCCTGCGGGGGCTGATCGAGCTGGATCCCGGCGCCATGGCCTACGGCTACCTGGTGCTCGATCGGCCGTCCGAGCCGCCCCAGGCGGTGCTCGCCGAACTGCAGGCCCGGGGCTGGCTGTACCTCTACGACGGCCGCGGCCATGGCCCCCTGGCCCCCACGGCCCTGCCCCAGGGCCTGGAGGGCCTGCAGGACGATCCCTACCGCTCCCTGGTCTGGAGGCTGAAGAAGGAGGGCATGATCGATCCGGCCCCCCTGATCCCCTTCCACGAATTCCGCTGGGGAGCCTGGCTGCGCAGCCGCCCCCTGCCCCCCTTCAGCTCCGCCAACCTGGCACCGGCCCTGGCGGCCGCCCGTTCCCTGGTGCGCTCCAGGGCAGCCTCCCACCTGGCCGGCTGGAAGGGCTGAACCTTCGGGCCCGGCCGGCTCAGTCGGGCCGGTTGCGGGGCGGTTCGCCATCCCCGGCCAGCAGCAGCCGCTCCCAGCGATCGAAGCGCCGGCCCAGCAGCACCGCGGCCGCCGCCAGCAGCAGGGCCGCGACCAGCACCGGGGGCGTCTGCCACCAGGCGATGGCCAGCAGGGCCAGCCAGGGAATGGCCTGCACCAGCGGCCGCCAGCGCCGCAGTCCCTCCAGGGCGCCGCGGCAGGAGGCGCAGTGGCGGCCATGGCTCTCCCAGCGGTCCATCAGCGCCGCCCGATCGAGGCGGGGGGGCAGGGCCTGGCCGGGGAAGGGGTCACCGTCGTGGGCGTTGACCCAGTCGTGCAGGGCCTTCACATAGACGTCGGCGCCGGTGGCCAGGAAGAACGCCCGCTCGGCGCCGCCGCTGCGGCCCCGCTGCTCCAGCACCCGCTCCTGCCAGTGCAGGAACACCTGGTCGTCCTCCAGCACCGTGTGGTTGGCGATGTGCTGCAGCCACCGGGGGCGCAGGCCCAGCAGCAGGGGAGGCAGCCGGGACTTGAACTGGAAGGGGAAGCGGGCGAACAGGCGGCACTCACCGCGGCGGATCGGCGTCGCGTAGACCACCGTGAGGATGCGGGCGAAGCCAGGCGCCGTGAGGTCGTGCCACATCAGGCCGGGGGCGGCGTAGGTGGTGTGCTGGCTGCCGAGCTTGCCCCGGCGGGGGCCCTCCTCCCACAGGGCCGTGAACCCCTCAGGGCCGGAGCTGGTGATCGCCGCTGCCACCGGGGAGGCGTTCTCCCGCTTGCCCACCGTGCGGTGGTGGGTGAAGGGCACGTGGCTCACATCGAGCACGTTCTCCAGCAGGGTGAGGGCATCCATGGGCAGGTCCCGGAAGGTGTCCTGGACGAACCAGCCCGGCTCCTCCAGCACCGGCACCAGCGGCAGGGGCACCACCGCGGCGTCGGCCGCCTCCCCGGCGAACACGAACAGCAGGTCCTGGGCCTCAGCGGTGGCGTAGGCCCGGCAACGGGATCGCACGGCGCTGGGGCTCGCCCCCGGCTCGGCCTGGGGGATGGCGGTGCAGTGGCCGTCTCCGGCGAAACTCCAGCCGTGGTAGGGGCACTCCAGCTCGCCGCCGGCATTGATCCGCCCCTGGCTCAGGGGCACCAGGCGGTGCGGGCAGACATCGGCGAAGGCGCGCCAGGCCTGGCCGGTGCGGTCCCACCAGAGCACCAGGTCCTCATCGAGGAGGGTGAAGGCGGTGGGCCCGGTGCGGTCCAGGTCCCGCAGATAGGCCACCGGATACCAGTGCTGGCGCCAGGCGGAACTCGTCATGCAGCCGATTCTGCTGGCCCAGGCGGCCGGATGCGGGCCCGTTACGAGACGCCGCGGGGAGGGCGATCGCCGGTGGCGGCGTTCCTAGGACGGCCTGGAGGACACCCCTGCCATCCCTCCCGATTTCCGTGGGCACCTTCCTGACCGGCAATCCCCTGGCAATCTTCGCCCTGCTGCTGGTGCTGAGCGTGGTGGTGCCGCCGCTGGTGCGGCCCCTGCGCCTGCCGGACCTGGTGGGGCTGCTGGTGGCGGGAGTGGTGATCGGTCCCCACGGCCTGGCCTGGCTGGTGTCCAGCAATGAGACGGTGCGGTTGCTCTCGGACGTGGGGGTGATCTACCTGCTGTTCATCGCCGGGCTGGAGATCGACCTGGGGGAGTTCCAGCGGATCCGGGCCCGTTCCTTCCGCTTCGGCCTGCTCACCTTCACCCTGCCGATGCTGGCCGGCACCGTGCTCGGGTTCGCCTATGGCTACCCGGCGGTGAGCGCCGTGCTGATCGGCTCGATCCTGGCCTCCCACACCCCCCTGGGCTATCCGATCGTGCGCAGCTTCGGCGCCATGCGGGAGGAGTGCGTCACGGTGGCGATCGGCGGCACGATCTTCACCGACATCGCCGCCCTCGTGGTGCTGGCCCTCTGCGTCAGCCTGGGGCGGGGCCAGCTGAGCGCCGAGGGGGTGGTGGGGCTGCTGCTCAAGGTGGCCGTCTATGCCGCCGCCGTGCTGCTGCTGATCCGCTGGCTGGGCCGGGGCCTGGTCCGCCGCAGCGTCGACGGCGACAGCCGCCTGTTCGTGGCGGTGCTGCTGGCCCTGTTCCTGGCGGCGGTGGGGGCGGAGCTGGCCGGGGTGGAGAAGATCGTCGGCGCCTTCCTCGCCGGCCTGGCCGTGAACGGCGTGCTGCCGGACGGGCGCGTCAAGGAGCAGGTGGTGGTGGTGGGGGCGAGCCTGTTCATCCCCCTGTTCTTCATCGATCTGGGCCTGCTGCTCGATGTGCCGGTGTTCCTGAGCACCATGACGGGCTCCGCCTTCGCGGTTGCCCTGATCCTGTGCCTGATCGCCAGCAAGGGACTGGCCTCCTGGTGGTCGGGGCTGCTCTATCGCTACGACGGCCCCCAGATGCTCACCCTCTGGTCGCTGTCGCTGCCCCAGGTGGCGGCGACCCTGGCCGCCACCTACGTGGGCTTCCGCCAGGGCCTGCTGGATGAGCGGATGCTCAACAGCGTCCTGGCCCTGATGGTGGTGACCGCGACCCTGGGCCCGATCCTGACCACGGTGGCGATGACCCGGATGGCCAGCCGCCGCTCCCGGGACCTGAGCCTGCAGGAGAGCGGCCAGCTGGCCCTGGTGCGGCGGGCCCTGCGGGTGCTGGTGCCGATCAGCGACGCCCGCAGCGAGGAGTTCCTGCTGGCCCTGGCCGGGCGCCTGATCGACGGCGAGGCGGGTCACCAGGGCTCGGTGCTGCCCCTGGCGGTGGTGTCGCCCCGCCAGGCCGGGGCGGGCCGCGGGCCCCATCCCGTCGTGCACCGGGCCCTGGCCGCGGGGCGCCAGCTGCTGGAGCGGGCCGATGTCCGCACCGCGGCGGCAGGGGTGCCCAGCCGCTCGCTGCTGCGGGTCGACAACGACATCCCCGGCGGCATCGCCCGCACGGCCCTCGAGCAGGGGGCCGACCTGGTGCTGGTCGGGGTGGCGCCGGGCGCCCGGCTGGGGAGCTGGCTGTTCGGCGATCTGGTGGCCGCCATCTGCCGTCAGGCCCACTGCCCGGTGGTGATGGCCCGGCTGCGGGAGGATCCGGCCGGCTTCCGCCGGCTGCTCGTGCCGGTGAAGGACCTCTCCGCCGGCGCCCTGGAACAGTTCCAGCTGGCGGAGCGGCTGCTGCGCGCCAGCCCGCCCGGGGAGGGGGCCGCCATCACCCTGCTGCACGTGCACGAACCCTGGCTGGCCCAGGCGGAGCGGGAGCGGCTGACCCGCCGGCTCCAGGCCTGGGTCCCGTCCCCCGCCAGGGCCGGCGGGGCCGTGCCGGTGACGGTGGACCTCCAGGCTGACCCGAACGTGGCCGACGCGATCGAGCGCAGCAGCGAGAGCCACGATCTGGTGATCCTGCGCTCCCTGCGGCGCCTGGTGGAGGGGATGCCGATTCCCGCCAGCGACCAGGCCACCGGGCTGCTGCGGCGGCTGGGCTGCTCGGTCCTGGTGATCAGCGATCCACTCCACTGACCCCTGCATGGATCAGGGGCCATGACTAGACAGAGGGGAGACCCCCAGCTCCCATGCCCTACAGCCACCTTCTGGTGCCCAGCGACGGCTCCGACCTCTCGATGGCGGCCGTGCGCCATGCCGTGGCCCTTGCCGCGGCCCTCGGGGCCCGCATCACCTTCTTCCATGCCCAGGCCAGCGTGCCGGTGCAGGTGGTGGGGCTCGGCGAAATGCTCGATGCCACCACCATGGAGGCGCTGATGAGCGCCAGCCGCAAGGACGTGGAGCGCATCCTGGAGGAGTCCCTGGCGGTGGCCCGCCAGGCCGGCGTCAGCGCCGATGGCGAGAAGGTGATGAGCGACCTGCCCCACCAGGCCATCGTCGAGGCCGCCACCCGATTGGGTTGCGATCTGATCCTGATGGCCTCCCACGGCCGCCGCGGCCTGGTGGGGATGCTGATCGGCAGCGAGACCCAGCGGGTGCTGGTCCAGTCCCCCTGTCCGGTCCTGGTCTACCGATGAGTGCCCTCGCCTCCGGTGGGGGCGACGGCGCCTCCGACCGGGCCTACGACATCCTGCGCTCCCAGCACCAGCCGCTGGCGGCCCTCTTCTCCCCCCGCAGCGTGGCGGTGATCGGGGCCTCCGACCGGCCGGGCAGCGTCGGCCGGGGGGTGCTCTGGAACCTGATCAGCCATCCCTTCGGCGGCACCGTCTATCCCGTCAATCCGAAGCGCGCCAGCGTGCTGGGGATCCGGGCCTACGCCACGGTGGCGGAGCTGCCCGAGCCCGTGGATCTGGCGGTGATCGCCACCCCGGCCGCCACGGTGCCGGGGCTGATCGAGGCCTGCGCGGCGGCGGGGGTGAAGGGGGTGATCGTGCTCTCGGCGGGCTTCCGGGAGATCGGCGCCGCCGGCATCGCCCTCGAGGCCCGCATCCGCGATGGCCTGCGCCGCTCCGGCATGCGGCTGGTCGGGCCCAACTGCCTGGGGCTGATGAATCCCCGCACCGGCCTCAACGCCACCTTCGCCGGCACCTTCGCCCGACCCGGCCACGTGGGCTTCCTGAGCCAGTCGGGGGCCATCTGCACCGCCGTCCTCGACTGGAGCCTGCAGGAGAACGTGGGCTTCAGCGCCTTCGTCTCGATGGGCTCAATGCTCGATGTGGACTGGGGGGATCTGATCACCTACCTGGGGGACGACCCGGAGACCCACAGCATCGTCATCTACATGGAGTCGATCGGGGATCCCCGTTCGTTCCTCTCGGCGGCGCGGGAGGTGGCCCTCACCAAACCGATCGTGGTGATCAAGGCGGGACGCACGGCCGAGGCGGCCCAGGCGGCGGCCTCCCACACCGGGGCCCTCACTGGCAGTGACGCCGTGCTCGATGCCGCCTTCCGGCGCTGCGGCGTGCTGCGGGTGGACAGCATCGCCGACCTCTTCGACCTGGCCGAGGTGCTTTCCAAGCAGAGACGCCGGCCAATGGGCCCGCGGCTGACGATCCTCACCAACGCCGGCGGCCCTGGCGTGCTCGCCACCGACGCCCTGGTGCGCCACGGCGGCACCCTGGCCAGGCTCCCGGAGGCGACCCTGACGGCCCTCGATGCCGTGCTGCCGCAGCATTGGAGCCGGGCCAACCCGATCGACATCCTCGGGGACGCCGATCCGGAGCGCTACGAGCGGGCCATCCGCCTGGCCCTGGAGAACCCCGACAGCGACGGTCTGCTGGTGGTGCTCACCCCCCAGGCCATGACCGACCCGACCGGCACGGCCGAACGGCTGGTGGCCCTGGCGGCGAGCACCACCAAGCCCCTGCTGGCCAGCTGGATGGGGGGCCGGGACGTGGAGGCGGGGGAGCGCCTGCTCAATGCCGCCGGCATCGCCACCTACCGCTACCCGGACGCGGCGGTGCAGCTGTTCGATGCCATGTGGCGCTACAGCGACAACCTGCGCGCCCTCTATGAGACGCCGGCCCTGGTGCCGGAAACGGAGGCAGCGGTGGCATCCGGTGCCGACGAGCCCCACGCCGACCGCGGGCGGGTGGAGGAGCTGCTGGCCGCTGTCCGCGCGGAGGGGCGCACCCTGCTCAACGAATGGGAAGCCAAGCAGGTGCTGGCCGCCTACGGCATTCCCACGGTCCCCACCCACATGGCCCTCAGCGCCGAGGCGGCCACGGCCGCCGCCGACGCCATGGGCTACCCGGTGGTGGTGAAGCTGCTCTCCGCCGAGCTCACCCACAAAACAGACGTCGGCGGGGTGCAGCTGAACCTGGGCAACGGCGAGGCGGTGGCCCAGGCCTACCGGAGCATGGAGAGCGCGATCGTCGCCCTGCACGGGGCGAGCGCCTTCGGCGGGGTGACCGTCCAGCCGATGCTGGAACTCACAGGGACCTACGAACTGATCGTCGGCAGCAGCATCGACCCCCAGTTCGGGCCGGTGATCCTGTTCGGCACCGGCGGCCTGCTGGTGGAGGTGTTCCGCGACAGTGCCGTGGCCCTGCCGCCGCTGAACACCACCCTGGCCCGGCGGCTGATGGAGCGCACCCGGATCTACGCGGCGCTTCAGGGGGTGCGGGGCCGGCCGCCGGTGGATCTGGCAGCGCTCGAACGGCTGCTGGTGCGCCTCAGCCGGCTGGTGCTGGAGCACCCGGCCATCCTCGAACTCGACATCAACCCGCTGCGGGTGGCACCGGGGGATGGGGAGGGCGCCCTGGTGGCCCTCGACGCCCGGGTGCTGCTGCAGGCGTCCTCCGGAGCCACCTGCTTCAGCCCCAGGCCGGCGATCCGTCCCTACCCCAGCGCGTACGTGCGCGACTGGCGGCTGCCCGACGGCTCAGCGGTGACCCTGCGGCCGATCCGGCCGGAGGACGAACCCCTGGTGGTGGCGTTCCACCGCACCCTCTCGCAGCAGAGCGTCTACTTCCGGTACTTCCATCTGATGACCCTGGGCCACCGGATCGCCCACGAGCGGCTCACCCGGATCTGCTTCACCGATTACGACCGGGAGATGGCCCTGGTGGCGGAGCGGGCCGGGGAGAACGGCGCCCCCGCCGAAGTGCTGGGCGTGGGGCGGCTCAGCCGGATCCACGACGAGAACGCGGCCGAGTTCGCCATGCTGATCGCCGATCCCTGGCAGCGGCAGGGGCTGGGCACCGCCCTGCTGGGCCTGCTGCTGGAGATCGGGCGCCAGGAGGGACTGGAGCGGATCTGCGCCGAGATCCTGCACGAGAACCGGGGCATGCAGCACGTCTGCCGGAAGCTGGGCTTCCGGCTCCGGCCCACGGCTGAATGCGTGCACGCCGAGATCAGCCTCCTGGAGCCGGCCGCTGGCCTGCCGGAACGGGACGGGATTCCCTCGCCAGCCAGTGCAGCTGCCAGGCCCGCTGCAGATCCACCCGCGTGACGCGGTAACCCAGGCGGCGGGCGGCCAGGATCAGCTCCGGGGAGGAGCGGCAATGGCGCAGCCCGCAGCGGATCACCGCATCCGTCTCGGCCTCATCGACAAGGCGCTCGAGTTCGCTCCAGCTCATCGGGTTCTCCCACCCTCCCGTTCAAGCTGGCAACGGCGGCGCGATCCGACCAGGGGTCCGACAGCAAGCGATGCACAGGGCAACGCAGGCCATGGGCAGGGCGCGCCGTTTGCTGGAGTCGCATCCTGTCGGACATCGGCCGGGAGCCGTTCATGGATCGGTCACATGACTTCGCTTGATTGATGTCAGCCCCACCTCAGGGGTCGCTCCTCACAACGCGAACACCATGAACACCATCCTTCGTCAGGGGTCCCGCCGCCTCGTGGGCCTGCTGGGCACCACCGGCGTCCTGGCCCTGGTCGCCGCCCCCCTGGAGGCCCTGGCCGGTCCCTGGGGCCCGTCCGGCGCACCCCGCCAGGTCGACAGCCGCCGTGTTCCCTACCCCGTGCAGACCCTGCCCAGCCCCTCGTCCTACGGCGACGGTTACGGCGGCGGCTACCGGGCCGACTACGACGTCGACCGCTACCGGGCCAACCTGCCGGTGGCTCCCGACTACATCCAGGCCCAGACGGCCCAGCGCTGCAACGTCGGCCGACTGGTGGGCGGCATCATCGGCGGTGGCCTGGGCTACGCCGCCTCCCGCCAGGACGGCCGCACCTGGGCCGTGCCGCTCGGGGCCCTGCTTGGTCAGCAGATGGGCTGCAGCATCGGCGCCCAGCGGGCTCCCCTGCCCTGGTGAGCCCCCGGCTCAGGAAGCGGTCCCGAAGGCCACCTGACAGGCGGCATTGAGGAGTTCCGCTTCCTGGGCACTGCTCGGCTCCTGGCCGTTCAGCAGACCCTGCTGGCAGTCGGCGGAGAGCTGAAAGACGCTGCCGTCGGCACTGACATCAAAGGCCACCGTCGAGGTGCCGGTCGGCTGGACCGTGCCGAACAGCAGCTGGTACTCGGTGTTGGGCACCACGATCACCGTCTGGCTGCTGGCCACCGCGGCGTCAACGGCACTGTTGATGATCGAAGCCGTCGCCAGCGTGGCCACACCCCAGGTGGCGGCCCGGGCCCCCCACCATCCCCATGACGGGGTGGCCCAGCCGCCGTACCAGCCATGGTTCCAGGGTCGGGCGACGCCCCAGCCCGGACGGGCCCAGCCGGGCCGGACACCGAAGGCGTTGACGTTGGCGGCGCGGGTCCAGTTGCGGTTGACGTTGACGCTGCGGTTGAGGTTGCGGTTGACGTTGACGTTCCGGTTCAGGTTGGCGTTCCGGTTGAGGTTGGCGTTGCGGTTGATGGTTCCGGCTCCGGCGGGCCTGTTGAGTCCAGGGGTGCCGACCACCCCCCCGGGCCGCGCCGCAGGACGATTCAACGAGGGGCCCCCCAGGCCACCACCGGCAACGCCGCTGCTCCAGCCCCCGGCGGGCCTGTTGACGCCCCGGTTGAGACCGCCGGCCCCGCCGGATCCCTGGAAGCCACTGCGGCCCAGCGAACCACCACCACCGGCGCGGCCGAGACCACCGCCTCCACCCCCGACTCTGGCGCCGCCACCACCGCCGCCCATCCGGGCACCGCCGCCACCGCCCATCCGAGCCCCGCCACCGCCGCCGCGGGCGATCAGCTCCGGGGCGTGGGGGGAGGAGATCTCCAGGGCCAGGCCAGCCCCGACCGGCGAGGCGATCACACCGGCCACCAACAGGGCGAGTCCGCTCAGGTTCTTCATTTCAGCAACAGGGCGCAGGCGTCGTCGTAACAGCTGGCGTCCACCCGGCCGTCGGAGCCGAAGTGGACCATCACCAGATCACGGCCCTGGAGGCGCGTGTTGGTGCGATCCTCCCGGACGCTGTTGAGGTAATTGGGGTTGACCACGCAGAGGTCCTTGCCGTTGAAGCAGACCGTGTTGGTGGAGAAGCGGGCCGAAGCTCCGCGCAGCGGGCTCCATTGCTTGGTGTCGTTCGCCCAGATCGCCATGGTCACTGGTTCAGCGGTGATGCGGACCGTTTCGACCCCGGTGCCGATGCGGTGGCGGTAGAGCGTGGCCCCTCCCATGTCCACCGCTTCCACCGTGCAGGGCACGGGAGCAGCCCCCTGGAGCGCGCACTGGGTAGTGAGCGTGTACAACACCTTCCCCGTGGGAGCAGCCTTCGCAGCCGCAGCGGGCTGGGGGGCCAGCAGGAACGTGGCCGTCAGGCCAGCCAGGACTCCGCCACCTAGAAGGGCGGGACAGAAACGGGTCACGCCATCGTGGCGGCCGCAGGGCTGAAGGCTGATCCGGCGGTGGGGCATGGGGAAAGGAACGAAAGGGGCGGCTGCACGATGGCCAGCGATGATTCCAGAGTGGGCAGCAAGGATCTGGGTGACGGGGCTGACGCGCAAATCGTTGTAATCAAAGGCGTTGGGCCTGGAGATCCGACAGCGCCGATGACCGGGAACCTGTGAGGGACCGTCTGCTCAAGCCACCCCCTGCAGACCTTTCTGCCAGCGCAGGAAGGGAATCGACAGAAGCACGGTGACGAGCAGGTAGGCCAGCACGGCCAGCTTCAGGCCGGGCATCCCGGCGCCGTGGGTGGTGGCGAACAGCAACGCCAGGCCCGGGTTTCGCATCGAGGTGACCAGGGCCACGGTGATGCGCTCGCGAGGCTCCGGGCCAGCCGTGAGGGAGCCGATGGCCAGGGCCGCGGCCACCATCACCGCCATGAAGCCCAGGGCCAGCCAGTTGGAGGCCACGAACGGCAGCAGCAAAGGGCCGGCCTTGATCAGCACGAGCACGATCAGGAGCAGAAGCAGGCCGTTGGCGAGCTTGTCGAGCGGCCCCTCCAGCCACGCCACCCAATTGGGCTTCCAGCGCCGCAGCAGCAGGCCGGCCAGCAGCGGCAGCACCTGGGCCTTGCCCACCTGCAGGGCCACGTCCCGGGGGGCGATGTCCCAGCCGTCGATGCCGAACGAGGCCCGGAACAGATCAGCGAGCAGGGGTATCGAAACGATCGCGGCCACGGCCGCGCAGGCCTGGAGCAGTGCCGCCAGCTGGCGGTCGCCGCCCGTCTTGCCGGCCTTGCGCAAGGTGAGCGGGGCGCTGGGGCAGGCCGCCATCAGGACGATGCCGAAGCGGGCCGCTGGAGAGAGGGCGAAGCTCAGGGGCAGCTTCATCAGCACCAAAGCCACCAGGGGCACCAGCACACATGAGCCGATCAGCACCCGGATCACCAGGGCGGGCCTGTGGCGCAACTGCGCGATCGCATCCAGCTGCAACCCCAGGCCGAGGGCGAACATGATCGTGAACAGGGTGAGGCCGACGAGTGCGGCAGAGGCCTGGGCCATGGAGATCAGGTGACAGCGCCGATGAACGTGAGGCTGACGGCAATGGCCGTGGCGATCGAGCATGGCTCTCGGCCTGCGATGTCGTCGCTGTTGTGGCGGGGCGGATCCATGGTTTCACCCATGCCCCCCAGGCCCGGCCTCGCTAGCGTTGAACCAGCCACAGACACTCCATCGATGGCCGTTCTCAACCGCTGCGCGATCGCGGTGGCGCCCCGGCAGCCGATGGTGGACTGGACCCGGCCGTTCTGGACCCGCGAGGACATGGAAGGGCTGGGGGAGGACCACAGCCTCTATCTGATCCCCACCTACGACAGCGAGCTGGAAGCCCAGGACCGGCTGCTGGACAGCTACGGCCAGATCTTCGCCGCCGAGCTCGACCTCTGGTGCCGCGACCGCAGCCGCTGGCCCCATCCCCGCAGCCTCGAACTCTTCGAGGCCTGGTTCTCCGTCCGCTTCTTCCCCCTCGTCGAAGACCTGGACACGGCACCGCTGCACACCTACGTCATCGATGACGACCTCCAGGACGTCCTGCGCGAGGCCATGGGCTGAGCGATGTTCTTCCGCATCCACCATCGCCTCAGCTACACCTACGACCGGCCCGTCTTCCTCGAGCCGATGGCCCTGCGGCTCACCCCCCGCCAGGACGGCAGCCAGAGGATCCTCGAGCACCACCTGCGGCTGGAGGAGCCTCCGGCGGGGCTGAGCCGGGTGCTGGAGCCCGATGGCACCGACGCGATGGTGGCTTGGTTCCAGCAGGAGCGGGACCAGCTCACGATCACGGTGGACATGCTGGTGGAAACCCTGCGCAGCAACCCCTACGACTGGATCGTCACCCACCGGGAGGCCCAGCACCTGCCAGTGAGCTACCCGGAGGCGGAGGCCCGCTCCCTGGCGGGCTGTCTGCAGGATCGGGCCGATCCGGAGGTGCGGGCCTGGGCCCAGGCCATCGCCGACCGGGTCGACGGATCGGCCACCGCCTTCCTCAGCGCCCTCGCCGATGAGATTCACCACGGCTTTCACCATGTCGGCCGGCTGGAGGGGGAGCCCACGGATGCTGCCGAGACCCTCCGCACGCTCACCGGGGCCTGCCGGGACACCGCCATGCTTTATGTGGTGGCCTGCCGCAGCCAGGGACTGGCGGCGCGGTTCGTGAGCGGCTACTCGATGCACCATCCCCCCGAGGTGAGCGAACACGAGCTGCACGCCTGGGCGGAGGTGTATCTGCCCGGAGGCGGCTGGCGGGGATTCGACCCCAGCCTGGGCCTGGCGGTGGCCGATGGCCACCTGGTCCTGGCCGCCGCGCCCGACCACCATCTGGCGGCGCCGGTAAGCGGCCGCTACCGCGGCACCGGCGTGGGCTCCAGCCTGACCTACCTGATCCGTCTGCAGGCCGCCGACGAGATCGAGGGATTAGAGGCGCCGCCTCAGCCGATGATCCCGAGCTGAAGCCAGCAGCCGGCGGGCGCCAGCTTCTCCACCACCACAGGGGTCTGGTGAGCGAGCACCAGACTGTGGGCATACCGCTCCGCCTCGTCGCGGTGGTCGAAGGTCGGACCGGTCACCTCGTTGGGCACGGTGGTCTCGTTCTGGTCGGCGGGTCGGACCCGGTACCGGCCGCGAGGGCTGGGATCACTCATGGGCCCAATCTGCTCCCCGGCCACGCCAACAGGCCACAGCAGCAGAGTGTCTTTCGATCCGTGCCGGACTCCCCACACGCGGCGGCACCGGCGGGACGAAAACGAACCGACCAAAAAAAACGCCCCTGGAGACCCAGGGGCGGTTGATCAGGAAACCGGTACCCGCCAGGGCCCGGAAATCCGGCAATGACTCAGTAGCGGCTGCGGCCACCGCCGCCGCCGTACCCACCGCCACCGCCGCCGTAGCCGCCGCCGCCGCCACCGGAGCGACCGCCGCCACCGCCACCGCCGGTGCGGGGTTCGGCCTTGTTCACACGGATGCTGCGGCCCATCCACTCGACGTCCTGAAGATCATCGATGGCCTTGGTCTCGTCGGCGTCGTTGGTCATCTCGACGAACGCGAAACCGCGCTTGCGACCCGTGTCGCGATCGAGGGGAAGGGTGCACTGGCGCAGTTCGCCGTACTGGGCAAAAAGGTTCTTCACGTCTTCCACTTCGGCGTCGAAGGAAAGATTTCCGATGTAAATGGTCATGAACCTGAAAAAAACTATGAACCGATCCTTCGAAAGCCCTTTTAGAAAGTGATGAGCTCGCTGGAGAGAAATCTTGGAATCTTCCCTACCCTACAGCCCCCGCGGGCCGGGGCCCCAGGCGTAGCGGGTCGGGAAGACCGCCCGGGCGGCGTCTGCGGAGGCCAACAGCAGGCGTGAAAGGCGATCCCAGCGGAGCCGTGCAGCAGATCTGCTGCGTCCCCCTCACATCCGCGACATCGCCGTGATCTTGTTGAGCTTGTCCCGCTCGAGTCCTTCGAGTTCCTCGACCTGGAGCAGACCATCCTTCACCAGGCTGGCGAAGACGAACAGCAGGCCGGGGAGGCGGAAATCGAAACGTCCTTCGATTTCATGGCGCTGGATGCTGAGAAAGTCATGCAGTTTCCAGCATTCCTCCACGGAGTCCATGCGGCTCGCATGGGCCTGAACGGCCCGGATGATGCCAATCGCGGCTCTGGAGTGGGCCTTGTCGAAGGCGCGGCGTGCCACCTGCTGCTCCTGATCCGTCCACTCCAATACCGCACTCACCATGGGTCTCAACAGCTGAATTTGGACGTTAACGCCCAGGCCTGAGCGGACGCGAGTCATCGGCGGGGCCGTAACCATGGCCGTGCTGGTGGGGAACGTGGCCCCGCAACTGCGGCAGCCGGAACCAGGGCACCCCCGGGTGGGCATGGTGCTCCCGGTGGTACCCGAAGTGGTAACAAGCCAGCAGGGAGAGAAGGTGGGGGTACCCCAGACTTCTGACCGCATGGCGGCCGGCGGGGCTGGATCCGTCGCCGCGATGGGGAAGATAGGTGCCGAACAGAAACAGCTGGAACGAGCTGAGAACCAGCGGCAGCACCCAGAAGGTGGGGACGGCCAGCGCCTGCCGGGGCTCCAGCAGCATCAGGCCTCCCGCCACGGCCAGCCAGCTGGCCAGAAGCAGGACCAGCTGGCCCAGGGAGAGGTAGTTCCCCATGAACCGGGCGTACCAGCGCAGGGCCCCGTCACCACTGGCCCGACGGAAGTCCGGATCCAGGCGGCTGCCCGGGAAGCGGTGATGGCGCAGGTGGTGGCGGCGGCAGCGGGCGTAGGGAAGGCCGGCGTAGAGGAGCAGGGCCAGCCGACCCAGGCCGTCGTTGAGCCGCTGACGACCCGGCACAAGGGTGCGGTGCATCGCATCGTGGCCGAGGATGAACAGGCCCGTCTGCAGGAGCGTGCGCAGGGCGACCACCAGCCCGAGTGCCGCCGGTGTCCAGCCGGCAGGCTCAGCCAGCAGGGCCAGCACCAGGGTGGCCAGCCAGGCCCCGAAGATTCCCGTTCCCAGCAGGAGTCCCGTGTCTCCGCCAGCCACTGTGACCGGAGAGGCCGAGGCCTCCCCGGTCAAGGGACCCGCAGGCGCGGGGAGGGTGAACGGACTCCTCAGCGGGCGAACTTGAGCAGTTCGGCGGGGGAGGCCAGCAGATCGATCGCCACGAAGTAGATCTTGTTGTCGGGATCGAGCAGGAAACGCCAGGCCACGTTCATGCCGACACCGGCTCCGAACCAGGGGGTCTGCACCTTTCCGGTCACCTTGATCTGGGTGAAACCGCCATCGGAGGGCTCGCTCACGCCGGTTTCGGGCAGCAGCTTGAGGTTCTGGCAGTCCTCGCGGAAGAAGCGCAGGATGGCGTCGGTGCCGACGATGGGCCGCTGGAAGGGAGGCTGCAGGGCGCCGTCGGGCAGGAACAGCTGGATCAGCTGGTCGAAGTCGTTGGCATTGAGCAGATCCATGTAGGAGAGGATCGTGGCGTTGTCGACGCCGGCGATCGAGACCCTGGTGCGCTGCTCAGGGGCCGTCGGCAGCACGATCGGCTCGGCGATGCGCTCGCTGCCGTCCACCTTGCTGGGGTCGAAGCCCATGTCGACGACGAAGTTGCGCAGCACGGTGATCTGCTGCCCCGCATCGATGCCCTTCAGCGAGGAGAGCACCGAAGCGGCGTTGGCGGAGAGCTGGTAGCCCTCGGGGATGGGGGCGACGATGCCCTCCTCCATCCACTCGCCCAGGCGATACCAGAAGCCGAGCTTGATGTTGACCGACCAGATCGCGTAGGTGCGGCAGATGTCGGTGTCGGAGCGGTTGGCCAGATCCACCATCACCTGGCTCTGGTCGGCGAAGGTCATCGCCTTGATCCGGTTGAGCACCGGCTCGGCGAACTGCATGCGGGCCGCACCGGGGGCGGCGATGGTGATGGTCTTGCCCATCTCGAGGTAAGCGAACCAGATCAGGGCCAGCTGGTCCTCGGCGCTCAGGAGGCTGAAGCGGGCGGTGAGGGCCGGCACCACGTCGGCCGAAAGGGTGTCCGGAAAGATCTGGGTCGCTTTTTCGAGCGTGAACATGACAGGCACCTCCGGAAGGTCAAGAAATCTTTACAAATCCTAATGCATGGCGGTGGCGGCGACGGCGTTGCGACCACCTCACACCAAGAAAAGCACGATTTCGTGTCCGTCAGCACAGCAAGTTCGGTGGCAGATCCAGCTCACCGTGCTGCGGATCACGACCTCCCGGCGATCCCCGCCGAGGGGCGGCGCTCAGGGCGCTCCGGTGCTGAGCATGGCGGCCGCGGTCCACAGGACCAGGCCGGTGATGGCGAAGCCACCGGCGGTGACCAGGCCCTGCCAGATCTGGCGGGCGAGGGGCGAGGGCTGCTCCCCGAGCCAGGCGGGACGAGGCGTGCCGGGGGACCAGGGGCTGGAACCACGGGGAGCCCGGCTGGCGATCACGTCGCGCCAGCGGCCGTCGTAGCGGGGCGCCTGCTGGTTGAAGGGGCGCTCTCCCTGGGACCGGCCCGGCAGCACACGCGAACGCTGGTAGGGCACGGTGTCGTAACCGAACGCCTCGAGGTACTCAGCCGAGTCGAGCAGGGTGTCCACCAGGGCCACGAGCCCGTGCTGGGCGATCAGGATCGAGTAGCGGATCCGTTCCTGCTCCCCATACACCGGGCGCCCCAGAACCCTGCCGACCAGTTGTTCTGCCAGGCGATAGTTGCTGTTGCAATCATAGAAACCCTCGCGGAATCGCCTGGAAAGCAATAGACCACGGATGAAATCCCTCATGGTGATCTGTCCGCTGCGCAACTGGGATTCCAGCACCGTTTCACGATCCACCTTGAAGGCGTGGAAGAAGATCTGGCGATAGGCCTGCTCAATCTGGACGTCGAGGCTGAGGCGGTCTCCGGAGGCCTTGCGGGTCTCCAGGGTGGCGACGGCCTGGCGGGGGGATTCCTCACTGGCGATCGCGAAACTCGGCACCCTGGCATTGAGGCTCGAGGGTCGGGCGGCGAGCAAAGGAAGGGCCATGGAGGGATTCAGGGTGAATGACCCGGAAAGATAACCGTGACCAAAACCGGCCTTGGGAAACCGACCGGATCCCTCACACAGCTTTACTTTCGGGGACTGCCACGGGTGGCGGTGGCAGGGTTGCGGGGCGCTCGCTGGGCTCGCAGTCGAGCCTCAGGACCCGTTCGAGGGTCTGGTTGCGATAAGTTCTCAGGCAGTACTTGCAACCGCCGGTGGTCTGGAGATGCCGCTCCGGCGTGATCACAATCTCCCGGACAGGATGCTCCAGACAGCGAATCTTGACTGGGCTGCGGAAGCTCTTGTAGTTGATCTGCGAATAATCGTATCGGCCGCCGAATCGGGACCGGGCTCGCTCCAGAAACGTGGCTTCATCGATCCGTAAACCCATTGGTCGATCCGCGTGAGTCAGGAATAAAAAACCCGGCTGCGTACGTCAGGCTGACGACGGGCCCGAAACCCCGGTCCCATGGTCGGGACCCCATGGGCTCAGGGGGTCAGGAAGCTGACCCAGCCAACGGTCGTCAGGGTCTGTGATCATGAACCGTTCGACGGGCTCGATGGTGCCTGAACTCAGGGGATTCTGCCGCCCAGGCCCGGCAGGCTGGCCCAGCGCATGAATTCTCCACACTTCGCCGTGGTCAGAGGCAGGGGGACCCGGGGGTGGCCAGCTCCTCGGTGATGACGCGGAAGCCGGTGAGCTGGTGGTCACCGAAGGAGCGCAGGAAGGGCACATCCGCCGCATCCCGGCCCCGGGCGATCAGCACCCGGCCGATGCGGGGGCGATTGTGGCGCGGGTCGAAGACATGCCAGCGATCCTCGAGAAACGCCTCGAACCAGGCCGAATAGTCGATCGGCTCGGGCAGGGGCGTGGTGCCCGTGTAGCCCAGGTAGCCGGTGCAGTAGCGGGCGGGGATGTTGAGGCAGCGACAGAGGCTGATGGCCAGGTGGGCGAAGTCGCGGCAGACGCCACGCCCTTCCCGCAGGGCGTCGTGGGCGGTCTTGTCGCTGCGGGCTGCGCCGTAGTCGAAGCGGAGCTGCTCGTGCACCCAGTCGCAGATGGCCTGCACCCGCGACCAGCCGGGCCGGACGCCGCCGAAGCGCCCCCAGGCGACCTGGGCCAGGCGATCGGTGTCGCAGTAGCGGCTGGGGTTGAGGTAGGGGTAGGTCACGATCGGCAGCGCCTCCACCGGGCACTCCCCCACCTCCGGCGCCACTGGATCGGGAAGGCCGGGGTCGGCCACCACCACCTCGAATCCCAGGGTGGTGCTGCCCGTGGAGGCCAGGAAGCGGCAGGCACGGTTGCCGTCGGCATCCGTGAGCACCTCGGCGATCCGGTCCGGACTCAACCGCAGCCGCTCGGGACCGCGGCGGTCCTCCAGGCGGCTGCCATGGGGATGGACCAGGGCCAGCATCGGGGTCGGCGCCCAGCAGGAGAGGGTCAGTTCGCAACCGAGCCGGATCAGCATGGAGAAGGCATGGCGAACGGAGCGGCCCCGAAGGTCGATTGTCGCCCCCCGGGCGGGGTTCCGGGGCGGGCATCGGTGATGGGGATCCCTGGCCCGGATGGTGGTCGGGCCCGCTGCGCCGCCGCCGGGATAGGGACGGCAGCGTAACGGTGCGGGCGGCGCCCGACATCTGCTGCGCTGGTGCTGCATCGGTGCTGCGGCAGCGCCGCGGAGTCGTGGCGCTGGCCTCCAGGGGTGATCCCTGCTAGTACAGGTGTACCGCTTTCCGCAGCCATGCCCTCCTCTCCAGGCCTCGATCCAGACCCCGCTCCAGACCACGCTGACTCCTGCGACGCTTGGCCCTATCTGGGGCCGGAACAGCTGCTCCCCAGCCGCAGCCGGCACGTCTGCCTCACCTGTCAGTGGTTCCGTCACCACGCTGATGCCGACAGCATCCCCCTGCTGAGCTGCCAGTGGCATCAGGCCCTGATCTGCCACGGCGACCATCTCACCCAGCGCTGTCCGAGCTGGCTGGAGCCGCTGCAGCGAAGCTCCGGCTGGTGTCCTGAGGCCGCCTGAGCACAGGCTCCGGATGGGGCAGAGCTCTCGATAGGGTGGGCCCTGCCCGCCCCCGACCGCATGGCCATCGTCCGCGCGCAGGGCCTCGGCAAGACCTACCGGGTGGCCGACAAGCAACCCGGACTGGCCGGCACCCTGCGTCACTTCGTGAACCGCCGCGAGCGCCTGATCGCGGCGGTGCAGGACGTGAGCTTCTCGATCGAGCCGGGCGAGTTCGTCGGCTTCCTGGGGGCCAACGGTGCCGGCAAGACCACCACCCTCAAGATGCTCACGGGGCTGATCCACCCCACCAGCGGCACGGTGGAGGTGGCCGGCTGCCAGCCCCAGCGCCGGGAGGCGGATTTCCTCGGCCAGATCACCCTGGTGATGGGCCAGAAGCAGCAGCTGATCTGGGATCTGCCGCCGCTCGATTCCCTGCGGGTCAACGCCGCCGTCTACGGCATCCCCCCTGAGGAGAGCCGGCGCCGCATCGCCGAGCTGGCGGAGATGCTCGAACTGGGGGACGAACTTCGCCGGCCGGTGCGCAAGCTCTCCCTCGGCCAGCGGATGAAGGCGGAGCTGCTGGCGGCCCTGCTGCACCGTCCGGCGGTGCTGTTCCTCGATGAACCGACCCTGGGGCTGGATGTGAACGCCCAGGCCCGGGTGCGCAGCTTCCTGGCCGACTACAACCGCCGCTTCGGGGCCACCGTGCTGCTCACCAGCCACTACATGGCCGACATCACTGCCCTCTGCCCGCGGGTGCTGCTGATTCACGAGGGCCGCCTCTTCTACGACGGCAGCCTCGAGACGCTCACCCAACGGCTGGCGCCCTGCCGGGAGGTGCGCCTGGAGCTGCATGCGCCCATGGGGGCCGAGGCCTTCGCCAGCTACGGCGAGGTGGAGGCCATCGAGGGCCGGGAGGTGCGGCTGCTGATCCCGCGGGAGCGGCTCACCGAGCAGGTGGGACGCCTGCTGGCCGACCTGGCCGTGGTCGATCTGTCGGTGTCCGACCCGCCCATCGAGGACATCATCGGCCGGCTGTTCCACCAGGGGGCCCTGGCATGAGGGGGGGCCTGCGCCAGCGGCTGGGCCACGCCCGCCGCATCGCCGCCGTGCTGCTCTCCAGCCAGTACGCCTACATGCTCGAGTACCGGGCCGAGATCGTGCTCTGGGCCCTCTCGGGGGTGCTGCCCTTCATCATGCTGGGCCTGTGGAGCGCCGTCGATGCCGGCGGCGGCCTGGGGATGAGCTCCCTGCAGCTGGCCCGCTATTTCCTGTCGGCCTTCGTGGTGCGTCAGTTCACGATCGTCTGGGTGATGTACACCTTCGAGGAGGACAACCTCAACGGCCGCCTGTCGCCCTACCTGCTCCAGCCCCTGCCGCTGGTGTGGCGCTACGTGGCCGCCCACCTTTCAGAGCAGGCCACCCGGCTGCCCTTCGTGGCGATGCTGGTGGGGCTGTTCTTCCTTCTCTATCCCGCCGCCTTCTGGTGGCCCTCATTGCCGTCGGTGCTGCTGGCGGTGCTGGCCACCCTGGCCGCCTTCGCCCTGCGCTTCCTGATGCAGTTCACCCTGACGATGGTGTGCTTCTGGAGCGAGAAAGCCAGCGCCCTGGAGCGCCTCCTCTATCTGCCCTATCTCTATCTCTCCGGCCTGGTGGCCCCCCTGGCCCTCTATCCCGAGGGGGTCCGGGCCTTCGCCTTCTGGACCCCCTTCCCCTACATGGTCGATGTGCCCGCCAGGATCCTGGCCGGGGAGACCGTGCCGGTGCTCCAGAGCTTCGCGGCCATGGCCGCCTGGGCCGCCCTGCTGCTGCCGATCAACCTGCTGCTGTGGCGACGGGGGCTGCGCCACTATTCGGCCATGGGGGCGTGATGGGCCGTTACCTCACCACCCTGAAGGTGTTCTGGATCGCCTCGCTGACGGCCGAACTGGAGTACCAGGCCAATTTCCTGATTGAGCTGGTGGCCACGGCCGGCAATCTGGTGGGCAGCATCTTCGTGCTGTCGCTGTTCTACGGGCGCGGCCAGTCCCTGGGGGGCTGGAGCTGGGAAGGGGCGCTGGTGGTGCTGGGGGTCTACACCCTGCTGGAGGGGATCACCAGCACCCTGCTGCAGCCCAACCTCAGCACGATCGTGGCCCACGTGCGCACGGGCAGCCTCGATTTCGTCCTGCTCAAGCCGATCGACAGCCAGTTCTGGCTCTCGGCCCGCACCTTCTCCCCCTGGGGCCTGCCCGGCATCGCCCTGGGGGCCGGCCTGATCGGCTACGCCGCCTGGAAGGCCGGCGCCACCCCGGCGCCCCTCACCCTGCTGGGGGCGGCCCTGATGCTGGTGGCCAGCCTGATGATCCTGTACAGCCTCTGGTTCGTGCTGGCGGCCAGCAGCATCTGGTTCGTGAAGATCTGGAACGCCACCGAGGTGCTGCGCAGCGTGCTGGTGGCGGGCCGCTTTCCGGTGAGCGCCTTCCCGGCCGGCCTGCGGGCCTTCTTCACCTTCATCGTGCCGGTGGCGTTCCTCACCACCGTGCCGGCCGAGGCGATCCTGGGGAGGGCCTCCGGCCCCTGGCTGCTGGCCGGTGGCGCGGTGGCGATCGGCTCGGTGGTGGCGAGCCGCTGGTTCTGGAACTTCGCCCTGCGCTTCTACACCTCCGCCTCCAGCTGAATGGAGCCCCTCGTCCCCCTGCCTCTGGAGGAACTGCCGGAGCTTCCCCCCCTGTCCCTGGCGGTGGTGGGCCACGTGGAGATGGTGAGCTTCGTCGGCGTGGACCATCTGCCGGCGGCCGGAGAGATCCTCCACGCCGACGACTTCTGTGAGCTTCCCGCCGGCGGCGGCGCCGTGGTGGCCGTGCAGATGGCCCGTCTCACCGGAGAGCGGGTTCCCTTCTTCACGGCCCTGGGCGACGACCCCCTCGGGCGCCGGGCCGCCGAAGAGCTCGAGGGGCTGGGGCTGGAGCTGCACATCGCCTGGCGGGCAGCCCCGACCCGGCGGGGGATCACCTTCATCGACGGCGGCGGCGAGCGCACGATCACGGTGATCGGCGAGCGGCTGATGCCCACCGCCGACGATGGGCTGCCGTGGCAGCGGCTGGAGCAGAGCAGCGGGGTGTTCGTCACCGCCACCGATGCCGCCGGCCTGCGGAAGACGCGTCGGGCCCGGGTGCTGGCCGCCACCCCGAGGGTCCGGCTGGCGGCCCTGCGGGAGGCGGGCGTGACCCTCGACGCCCTGATCGGCAGCGCCGCCGATCCCGGCGAGGCCTACCGGCCGGGGGATCTCGACCCGCCGCCCCGGCTGCGCATCGGCACCGAGGCCGAACGGGGCGGGGCACTGGTTCCCGGCGGCCGCTATGCCGCCGTCCGCCGGACCGGGCCGGTGCGGGATGCCTACGGCGCCGGCGACAGCTTCGCCGCCGGCGTCACCACCGCCCTGGCCGCCGGCTGGGATCTGCGGCAGGCGATCAGCCTCGGCGCCCACTGCGGCGCCGCCTGCCTCGATGGCCGCGGGCCCTACGCCAGCCAGCTGCGGTTCAGCCGCCGCTGACCAGCAGCAGCAGACGGTTGTCCTCCGGATCGGCCAGCCAGGCCTCGGCTCCGAACGGTTCCTGTCGCGCCGGCTCCACCGCCACCGCCCCCAGGGCCAGCACCACGGCGAGCCAGTCGTGGAGCACCTGCAGGGGGGGCGCCTCCCCCGCGGGGCGCGAGAAACACAGGGCCAGCCGGCCCTCGCCCCGGGGGCGGGGACGCTGCCGTGAGGGGGCGTAGATCTCCAGACGGCCATCTCCCGGCCCCAGCAGGCGCCAGTGGCTGGGGCTGGATCCCTGCAGCGGGTCCGTCCCCAGCAGGGCGCCGTAGAAGGCGGCCAGCCGCTCGGGGTCATCGGCGGCCAGCACCAGGAAGGACGACGGGACGGGAGGCGCCGGGGCGGGGGGCGTCATGACGGAAGCAGCCGTGGCTCGCCACCATGGCAGCAGAACGGATCCCCGGTGGCCATGGCGGTGTTGGTGCTGAACGAGGCGGAGCGGCGCAAGCTGGACAGCTCCGATGACACCCTCTTCTATGCCGAACCCCGCTTCGTGCAGCACCTCGATGGTGCCTTCCGCCGCCGGCTGACGGCGCTCTACCGGGAGCGGATCCCCCCCTGCGCGGTGGTGCTGGATCTGATGAGCAGCTGGGTGAGTCACCTGCCGGAGGACATCACCTATGAAGAAGTGATCGGCCATGGCCTCAACGGGGCCGAACTGGCGGCGAACCCGCGACTGGATCGGCACTGGCTGCAGAACCTCAACCAGGACCAGCGCCTGCCCCTGGCGGATGCCAGCGTGGATGCGGTCCTGATGGTGGCGGGCTGGCAGTACCTGCAGCGGCCCGAGCCGGTGGCGGCCGAACTGCTGCGGGTGGTGCGCCCCGGCGGCCAGGTGATCGTGGCCTTCTCGAACCGGATGTTCTTTCAGAAGGCCCCCCAGATCTGGACCGACGGCAGCGACCGGGATCACCTGGCCTACGTCAGCCGGGTGCTGCAGGCCCAGGGCTGGCCGGCGCCGCAGCTGATCGCCGAGCCGACCAAGGCCGAGGGTCCCATGGGCTGGCTGGGGGGTCAGGGGGATCCCTTCTTCGCCGTGGTGGCGGAAAAACCGACGCCGTAGGTCCTGCCGATGTCCGACTCCCACCCGACGCCGCCCCCTGAGCAGCCCCTGCCCCCCTGGCGGCCGCTGCTGCGCGGTGCCCTTGAGCGGCAGGGCCGCTCCCCCCAGGCCCGCTGGCTGCAGCTGGCCAGCGTGGCGGCGGACGGCACCCCGCGGGTGCGCACCCTGGTGTTCCGCTGCTGGGCCGGAGCGGCCAGCCTCGATCTGCTCACCGACCGCCGCAGCGCCAAGAGTGGCGAACTCGCCGGCACCGCCCCTGTGGAACTCTGCTGGCTGCTGCCCAGAGCGCGCAGCCAGTTCCGGCTGCGGGGCCAGCGGCTGCCGCTGGCTGGCGAGGAGGAGCAACGGGCCCTGACGTTCCACTGGCAGGCCCTCACCCCCCGGGGCCGGGCCCTGTGGGGCTGGCCGGCGCCGGGGGAACCCCTCCAGAGCGAAGGGCCGTTCCCCCGGGAACTGGGGGAGGAGGTCCCGCGGCCGGAGCACTTCGAGCTGCTGCGGGTGGGGCTGCAACGGGTGGAGCTGCTGGAGCTGAGCGGTCACCCCCACCGGCGCCGCCTCTGGCGGGCCGACAACAGCTGGAAGGAGGAGTGGCTGAATCCATAGCGCACTGCGGGGGCGCGGCAGCCACGATTAACAGATCGTTACATTAGCCTGGGCAAAAGCGAGCGACCCATGCTGGACGTCCTGTTCCCCATCGTTTACGGGGTGAGCTTCGCGGTGATCGCCGGCGGCGCCTTCGCCCTGATGACCCAGAACCTGCGCAGCGCCGCCTCTACCCCCTCCCCGCGCCAGCGCCACCCGGAAGCTCCCGCCCACGGTGAGGAAGTTCTCTACGTCGACCTCAGCCGCGAGCGGCTGGAGCAGCTGTACGAGCAGGCCGGCTGAGGCGGCCGCTCAGGTCGGGAAAACGGTGATGTTCGCCATTTCCCGGTAGGTGTCATCGGCCATGGCATCGACCCGGAACGCGGTCCAGGTGGCGAAGGGTTCCGGGTCGCTGGCGGCGACCGGCCATTCGATGCGTCGTTTCTGGTAGGTGAGCCCAACACAGGTCAGGGCCTGGTCGTCGGCCATCAGTGACCAGAGGAGCTGCAGGTCGCTGCGCTGGTAGGAGACCGGCCCCGCCTGCAGACAGGAATCGGCCGGATAGCCGGGGGCCAGCTCGAGGCTGCGCTGGTTCTCCCAGCAGAGATACTGGCCGTTCTCGGTGGGATAGAACCAGCAGGTCTCGTTGTCGGCCTCGCGCAGGGAGAACTGGTCGAGGCAGCGGACCGTCTCGATCCCCAGGCGTTCGGCCGGGTGGCCGGCGCTCGGCTGCAGTTCCGGGCCGCTGAGCTCGTAGGCGCCGAGCCAGAGGGCCCGTGGCTCGAGATGGGGCACCACCGCATCGCAGATCAGCCGCCGCGCCGGCCCCGGATCCGCGGAGACAGCGGCGGATGGCTCCTCCGGGCAGGGGCTGGTGCGCAGGGGTTCGAAGGGGTCGGCCCCACTGACGTTGGCCTGGCCGGAGCTGACCAGGTCGTCCAGGCTCGGGGGCTGCTCGGCGGGGACGCGGAACATGCGCAGGGCGATGCCGCTGCGGACGCCCAGGCGCTGGGCCGCCAGGATCTCCTCCCAGGACGCGCCATCGCTGGGAAGGCCTCCCTCGGGAGCCAGTACGAAGACGAGAGCGTGCGCCATGGGGGAGCGGGGTGAACGCCGCAGACATCAAAGCCCGGATGGCAGAACCACCCGGGCCGATGCTGCGAAGGCAGGAGCCGAAATCAGCCGAGGCCGATCTGGGCAAGGATGCCCTGGCCGGTCAGGATCTCGGTGCCGAGACCGATGACGAAACCGAGCATGGCCAGGCGGCCGTTCCAGGTTTCAGCGAAGGCGACGAAGCCGAAGCGGGTGGTGGAGTCAGACATGGGTGGGTTCGTTGCGAAACTTGAAGGGAGTGTAAACGATCGTGAAGCGTTGTGACTGTCGTCAACGATGCCGTCGACGCCCCAGGGGTTCGATCCACTCCTCCAGCACCCCAGCGGCCTGCGCCGGGGCCGGTGAGGCGGGGGCGAAAGAGGGATCGCCCGTGGGGGCCAGACGGCAACCCAGCTGGATGTCCCCCTGGTCGAGCAGGCGGCCGAGCCGCAGAGCGGTGGCCTCCTCCAGACGGGAGAAGCGGTCCTGGCCGTGGGTGAGCCAGGAGAGCTCGGCGGGGGTGATGACGCCGGTGGACAGGGATTCGAGGTAGAGCTCGCCGACCGTCATGGCTGATGTAACGGAACATGAAGACTATGGCGCGCGTCTCCGGGGACCGCGGACGGCCTCCGAGCGCATCAGAGGGCGAATCCGGAGGGGCCCTCGCGGTTGCACCATCGCCGCGTTTACATTTCTTAAGACGTTCTTCGGGGGCGGGTCTGGCTGACCCGTCCTTTTTTTTGCCCGCGCTGCCCCGTTCGCCCCACCAGGATGGGGGGACAGTCGGCGGGCGGGCGGATGGAGACGGAAACGGTGCTGCCCCTGGCCGGGGCGGCGGTGCTGATCGTGATGGTGGTGGTGGGCGTGGTGGTCGTGGTGCTGCGACCCAGCGACCTGCCGAAGCGCTGAAGCGGATTCCTCGGCTGCGGTGATGGCGCTTCAGGTGGTCTGGTTCAAGCGCGATCTGCGCCTCGCCGACCACCGCCCCCTGGTGGAAGCGGCCCGGCGGGGACCGGTGCTGCCCCTCTACGTGGTCGAACCGGAGCTGTGGCGGCAACCCGACAGCTCGGGCCGCCAGTGGAGCTTCTGCCGGGAGGCGCTGGAGGAGCTGGGGCAGGCGCTGGCCGAACGGGGACAGCCCCTGGTGGTGCGGGTCGGCGAGGTGGTGACCGTGCTGGAGGCCGCCCACCGTCGCCTTGGCATCGCCGGTCTCTGGAGCCACCAGGAGACCGGCAACCTCTGGACCTACGCCCGGGACCGGCGGGTGGCCGCCTGGGCCCGCGAACGGGGGATCCCCTGGCAGGAGGTGGCCAGCTTCGGGGTGACCCGGGGACGCCGGGATCGCCGCGGCTGGGCCCGGGACTGGGAGCGGCGCATGGCCGAACCGCTGCTGGAGGCTCCCGTCGCCCTGCCCCCCCTGGAGGGAATCGCCCCCCGGGACCTGCCCACCGCCGCCGACCTGGGCCTGGCGTCGGACCCCTGCCCGGAGCGGCAGCGGGGTGGCCGGCGGGCCGGCCTGGAGCTGCTGGACGGCTTCCTGCACCAGCGGGGGCGCGGCTACCACCGGCGGCTCTCCAGTCCCCTGACCGCCTTCGAGGGCTGCTCGCGGCTCTCGCCCCACCTGGCCTGGGGCACCCTGTCGATGGGGGAGGTGACCCAGACCACCCGGGCCCGGCGGGCGGCCCTGGCGACCCTGCCTGCCGAGGCGGCCGCGGGCTGGCCCCGGGCCCTCGACGCCTTCCTGTCACGGCTGCACTGGCACTGCCACTTCATCCAGAAGCTGGAGAGCGAGCCCTCGATCGAGGTCCTGGAGCTCCACCCCGCCACCCGGGGGCTGCGCATCTCCGACCCCGAACGGCTGGCGGCCTGGAGCGAGGGGCGCACCGGGGTGCCGTTCGTGGATGCCTGCATGCGCGCCCTGCGGGCCAGCGGCTGGATGAACTTCCGCATGCGGGCGATGCTGCTGTCGTTCGCCAGCCATCACCTCTGGATCGACTGGCGCGACAGCGGCCTGCACCTGGCACGCCAGTTCGTGGACTACGAGCCCGGCATCCATTGGAGCCAGTGCCAGATGCAGAGCGGCACCACGGGCATCAACACGATCCGGATCTACAACCCGATCAAGCAGGGCCTCGACCACGACCCGGAGGGGACATTTCTGGGGCGCTGGCTGCCGGAGCTGGCCGGGGTGCCAGCGATCTGGCGCCACGAGCCGTGGCGGATGGATCCGGCCACCCAGGCCGCCAGCGGCTGCCGCATCGGCCCCGACTATCCGGCCCCGATCGTGGATGTGGCCGCCGCCGCCCGCCAGGCCCGGGAACGGCTCTGGGGCCTGCGGCGCCAGAGCGGCTTCGGCGCCGCCGCCGACGCGATCCAGGAACGGCACGGCTCGCGCCGCTCGGGCCTTCCTCCCACCGGCAGGAGGAGCGGCGGCGGCCGTCGCCGGTCATCGCGGGCGGCCGAGGGTCAGCTGTGCCTGGATCTGGGGCTGGGTCCGGAGAACGCTTCACGTTCCGTTACCTGAATCGCCAGAATCTTCACAATTCTCCCCCGACCATGACCACCACTGTCCTGCTCGAGATCTTCGCGGGCTTCTTCACCGCCTTCATCGCCCTGTGGATGCTGGCGCTCAACCGGCCGACGGTCGCTGCTGTCGTGCCCACGGGCGTGGACGCCCCCGCTCCCGCTCCTGCCTCCGTCACCGCGATTGCCGCAACGGTCCGCCAGGCCCTGAGGTCCTACCTCCTGCGGGAAGGGCGGCTTGCCAACGTCGGATTGCTGATCCTGAGGCTGGCGATCGGCGCGATGATGATCCACCACGGCCAGGACAAGCTGGCCGATCCGCAGGCGTTCGCGACCAACTACGTGGTGCCCCTGCACCTGCCTTTCCCCCTGTTCCTTGCCCATGTGGCGGGCTACTCGGAAATCCTGGGCAGCTGGCTGCTGATCCTCGGCCTGCTCTCGCCCCTGGGGGCCCTGGCCCTCACCGGCACCATGGCCGTGGCCGCCTACCACCACATTCTCACCAGCGGCTTCAACATCTACGTGCTGGAGCTGGTGGTTCTGTACCTGGGCGGCAGCCTGGCCCTGCTTCTGGTCGGTCCAGGCCGTTACTCGTTCGATGCCGGCATCGTCGATGGCCTGCTGAAGGACAGCATCGATTCCCGGGATGCCGGCAGCGTGCAGAAGGAAGAGACTTCCGTCTTCGGACTGATGGGGGAAGGGGCCTGAAGGCCCTCCAACGTCCTTCCTGACCGGCTCCAGATCAGAACCTGGCCAGCCCTCAGGGGTTTGAGGTGGAAGGATCGGCGCCACTGGCCTTGGCTGCCGTGGCCCGTGGGGCTCCCCCCCAGCGGAACTGCACCCCGCCACCGACATCCCAGGCGGTGCCGGCGCCATAGAACCCCGCCCCGCCACGGATGTAGAACGTGGTGTTGTCCCTCAGGGTGTAGGCCAGGCCTCCCTGCAGCCCCAGTCCACTGGTCTGGGTCAGGGAGCCGGCGGGCAGGGTGGTGGCCAGGGAGATGCCATCGGTGACCGCATTGGCCGGGGCCTGGCCGAGGAAGCCGGCCCCCAGCCAGCTGAGGCGCACCGAGGGCGTGAGCAGATTCCTGCCCTGGTGCAGGGGAGCCCTCCAGGTGATGCCGATGTCGGCGGTGCCGACGGTGCTGCTGGAGCCGGGCACGCTCCAGAAGCGGTTGGTGAACCCATCGAAGACCGTTGCACCGCCCAGCGAGAGGCTGGTCAGGGTGAGGAGGGCGCTGGGTTCGAGAACCTGACGATCGGACAGCCGGATCCTGCCACCGAAACTGGTGGCCAGATTGAAAGCGCTGCCGCCGACCGAGGACTTGCTGTAGCGGGCACCGATGGCGTTGGAGCTGCTGATGCCGAACGGTTGATCGGTCGTCAGAGCATCGCCTCCCAGCGCCGCACCGATGAACCAACCGGGCTTGGCGAACTGCACCAGCACCCCGCCACCACCCAGGCTGCCATTGGCGGATTGGCCGTTGAAAGGGACCCCGAAATCATTGACGGAGCCGCCCTGTGCCTGGAGTGACCCGAAGCGGCCGAAGGCACCGATCAACAGATCGCCGATGGCGTAGTCGAGGCGCAGACCCATCTGGGCCCCACTCACCGAGGAGGGACCCCCAGCGACACCGCTGATCAGGGGACCGCCGAAGCCATTGCCGAACACCCGAAGCCGCCAGCCGTCTCGGTCACTGAAGTAACCCCCGGGCTGAACACTGAAGCGGAAGGCCGAGGTGGACGGCCCCTCCGGCTCCGGGTCGGCGAGGGGAGAGGACTCGCGCACCTTCTGGGGCAGGGGCTCCAGCAGATCACGGCTGAAGCTCCGCCAGCCCATCCCGGCGCCAAGGGGAAGCAACCGGGCGTCGAGTCGGTAGACATCGACCCGCACGGGGCGGATCGGCACGACGGCGGCCGGCGTCGCCGGTGTGGACGGTGAAGGCGTCGGTGTCGGCGGTGTCGGCGGTGTCGGCGGGGTGACGGGAGGCAGGCAGAACTCCGCCTCGGTTCCATCGGGGCAGATCGCCGCCCGGGCCGGGCCGATCGCGACCACGGCTCCGAGAACGAAAGAAAAGACGGGAGCAGGGCGAGGCGAACAGCGATGGCCCTCCCGGCACGGGCGGATGCAGGGCGCGGCGAGAGCGGCCGATCAGGGGCAGGTCGAAACGGAAGCAAGATTTTGGACACTTTTTCTTGTTTTGGAATTCCTAGCAATATGCACCGTCAGCCGTGGCCAAAAACGCCCATTCCTGGGTCTCTATAACGATCCTCTAGGGCAACTTTAATGTTCTTAACACGTGGATTTTAGATGGGCGCGACGATCTCGAGAGCGGCCCTGTCACGTTCACAGAATCGGCAAGAGAGGTCGTTGCCATAGGATCCGCACCACGCGAACTATCGACCAGATCCAGGCATGAAATTCCTCGGGCTTGACCTCCTGTCAGGACTTTTGGGCCAAGCCAGCCTTGCCGGTCCACCCAGAAGCGAGAGCCTGCACCGACAGGTCGTCCCCGAGGAAACGATCGATCTGGCCCTGACGGAGGACATGGAGCTGCGATGGGCGACTGCCCTGCTGAATGTCAACAGAATCCTCGAAGACCTACCCCTGCGGGATGACTATGAGGATCTGCTGAGTGACACGTTCGCCACCGCCGGCACCGATTCCGATCAGTTCCAGTCCCGGGTGATTTCCCTCGCTCAGGTGTTGCGGGGGCCAGGCCTTCAGCTGGCGATCGAACGGCGCAGCGGAGAGGAACTCTCAGGCGCCAGCGGTGCCTACACACCCGGCGATCCTGATGGGCGGCAGAGGATCTACATCAATGCCAACTGGCTGTCCCTGGCCACCTCCGTGGAGGCCATTCAGCGCGTCCTGCTGGAGGAAGTGGGTCACGCCATCGATCAGTGGCTGAACGGCCCCCTCGATGCCCGGGGGGATGAGGGCGCCCTGTTCGCCGCCCTGGTCACCGGTGCTCCCCTGGTTGAGGCGCAGCGGGCGGCGATCCTGGCCGACAACGACCAGCACCAGCTCCTGATCGATGGCCGCTGGCTGGCCGCGGAGTTCGCCGCCGCCCCGGTGCTGAACGACAGCTTCGTCGGCACCCGCATCACCGCCGAGGACACCCCCCTGGCCATCACCGGCCTGAGCGTGGCCGACAGCGACAACGGTGGGGGCCCCATCACGCTGCGGCTGCGGATCACCACCACGGGGGGCACCGCCACCCTGGCCAGCGCCGCCCTGATCACCAGCGGCAGCAACGGCAGCGCCGATCTCACCCTGGAAGGCAGCCTGGCCGCCATCAATGCGGCGATCGCCAGCCTCCTGTTCACGCCGGCGGCCAACGCCAACAGCGTCAACACTCCGCTGGCGCCCAGCCTCACCCTGACCGCCACCGATCTCACCAATGGCGACGGCCCCATCAGCCTCACCACCGGGCCGATCCAGGTCACCCCGGTCAACGATGCCCCCACCCTGGTCACCAGCCCCCTGGTGGTGGCGGAAGGCGGCACTTCCAACTTCACGCTGGCGAACTTCACCCTCTCGGATGTGGACAACCTGCCCGAGCAGGTGATCTACCGGATCACCTCCCTGCCGGGCAAAGGAACCATCAGGCTCAATGGCAATCCCCTGGTGGTGGGCTCCAGCTTCTCCAGCAGCTTCAGGGGAAGTTTCACCTACACCCATGACGGCTCCCAGGTGCTGCCCGGGGTGATCGCCGGCAGCGACAGTGATGCCGTCACCGTCTCCGTCGACGATGGTGCCGGTGGGCGGATCGCTTCGGCGACCGTTCCGATCAGCCTCACCCCCGTCAACCAGGCACCGGCCGTGAGTGGCTCGGTTGCCGTCTTCGAGGGCCAGCGTGGGGTGCCGGTCACCCTCAGCATCAGTGATGCCGACCAGGCCGCGGGCGTGGCCCACACGGTCGTGATCACGTCGTTGCCCTCAAGGGGCACGCTCCGCTACAACGGCACCCCGATCACGGCACCGTTCACCCTTCCTTCGCTGGCGGGCCTCACCTACGACCACGACGGCAACGACCTCAATGGCGGCTTCCCCCCGAACGAGAGCTTCGGCGTCCGCGTCAGCGACGACGGCGGCGGCCAGGGAACCGGCGGGGTGCTCAGCAGCAACGCCGTCATCACCCTGGCGGTGCAGCGGGTCAACGATGACCCCACCCTCACCGCCAACAACCCGATCGTCACCCCCACCGGCAGCACGGCGATCACGGCCGCCGCCCTGAGGGTCAGCGACGCGGATTCGCCGTCCTCCAACCTCACCTACACCCTTACGGCGGCAGCGGATCCGGCCCGGGGGCAGCTGCAGGTGTTCCGTGGCGGCACCTGGGTGGGCCTGCTCAGCAGCGGCAGCTTCAGCCAGGACGACATCGACACCGGTCGGCTGCGGTTCAACTTCGTCAACGGCACCCCATCGGGCACCACGGCGGACTTCACGTTCACGGTGGAGGACGGCGCCATCGGCCTGCTTCCCGGCGGCTTCACCCAGACCCGCGACGGCGGCATCCACACCAACAGCACGCCCCAGCCCCTGCCGGGGGATCCGCTGACGCCGATCAGCTTCCGCCTCACCTACCTCAATTCCCTGGGCACCCCCAGCAGCGGTGGCGGCAACGCGCCCACCTCCCTGCCAGCCAATGCCGCCCCCAGCCTGGCCACCAACAACCTGCTGCGCACCAGCGAAGCTGCCACGGTGACGATCCGGGCCACGGATCTGGCCATCAGCGACAGCGACAGCAACCCGGCCGAGCGGGTCTACCGGCTCACCGCCGCGCCGGCGGGAGGCAGCCTGCAGCGCAACGGTGTGGTCCTCAACAACCTGGACGTCTTCACCCAGGACGACATCAACAACGGGCGGCTCACCTTCGTGCACGGTGGAGGGGAAGTCTTCGATTCCGGCTTCCGCTTCAACATCAGTGATGGCCGCAGCGTCGTCAGCAACGGAGCCAGCGATTTCCGCTTCGCGATCCGGGTCACGCCGATCAACGATGCCCCCAGCGCCAGCGTCAGTGGCAGCACCAGCCTGCTGGTGGAAGGGGGCACCTTGACCTTCAACAGTTCCAGCCCCGGACCGCTGCTGGGGGCGGCGGAGCGCCGCGACATCACCATCGCCGACGTGGATGGTTCGGGACAGCAGGTGTTCGCCGGAGCTCCCGGCAACCCCAACCCCGGCGCCGATGCCCTCTGGGATCCGGGCAGCTTCTCCCAGGCCGACACAGCCGACCAGCGACGGCTGCGGATCGACACCCTGCCGGCCAACGGCGTGCTCGAGTTCGACGCCACCGGCAGCGGCGCCTGGACCGTGATCGGCGATGGCAGCGGCGGCAGCCTCAATCGCGCCACGCTCCGCATCAGCCAGAGCCAGCTGTCGGCGGGCCGCCTGCGCTATCGCCACAACGGCAACGACGGGCCCGGGGAACTGGCCGACAGCTTCGTCTTCACCCCCCTCGACCGCTTCGACGCCCCCGGCACCCCGGTGACGGTGCCCCTGACGATCGCGCCCCTGAACGACCCGCCGGCTGCGATCGAAAACACGCCCCTCACCGTGGCGGAAGGTTCCCGCGGTGTGATCACTGGAAGCGCCAGCAGCAGCACGGCACTCCGGCTGGCGTACGGCGATTCCGACAACAGTCCGATCCAGCGCCAGTACCGGATCACGTCCCCCACCAGCAACGGTCGGCTGTTCCTCAACGGCCGTGCCCTGGGTGTGAACAGCGTGTTCACCCAGGCCGATCTCGACAACAACCTGATCACCTACCTGCACGACGGGACCGAGACCAGCAGCGATGCCTTCAGCTTCCGGGTGAGCGACGGCGGTGGCGACAACCCGATCAGCGGTGCCACCAACGAAATTCCCGGCACCTTTGTCATCGCCGTCACGCCCGCCAACGACCTGCCCAGCCTGAGTTCCCCGGCTTCCCTTGACGTCTTCGGCAGCGGCGCCACCCCGGTGGCCGTGGCCAGCGGCGGGCTGCTGCGCGCCACCGACAGCGATCTGGACACGATCGGGAGCGGAGAAACCGATCTGCTGCGGATCGAGGCCCAGCTGCTCGATGGGGCCAATGCGGTGGTGCCCTCCGGGCTGATCTCCTTCACCTCAGCCAATCCCAGCTCAGCGCGGGCCTTCCTGAGCGGCAAGGGCAGCAACAGCCTGGTGGTGCAGGGCACCCGCAGCGAAATCAATGCGGTGCTCGCCAGCCTCACGGTGGCCTTCGGCGCCGACCTGGATGCCAGCAACCTCAAGCTGCGCGTCAGCGTCGACGACCGCCTCTACAGCGCCGCGGGCGTGCTGGGGGTGGGGGCCAACGGTGGCCCGGTCAACCAGAACGATGGGGCCGGCAATCCGGTGCCCATCGACGCCGCCAACAACCGGATCAGCCGCGACATCGCTCTGACGGCCTCCAACCTCAACGATCTGCCCACGATCACCAACCCCACGCTGTTCAGCGTCAACGAAGACGCCAGCGTCAGCCTGGGCGGCTTCGTGCTGGCCGACGCCGACAGCTTCGGCCGCAACGTCAGCGTGCAGGTGCAGCTGTTCCGCGATGCCGCGCGAACGGTCCTTGCCGATGCCGCCACCGAAGGCCGGCTGCTGCTGGGCGCCATCGCCGGCCTGAGCGCCGCCACAGGCGACGGCACCAACACGATCACCCTCACCGGCCCGCTGACGGCGGTGCAGACCGCCCTCAATCTGCTGCGCTTCCAGGGGGCCCCCGACTTCAACGGCGCCGGCAGCGGCCTGGGCAGCCTTTTCCTGCGCACCAGCCTCACGGATTTCGGCCACGCCAATGTGCCCGCCGGCCACCGGGTGTCCGTCGACAACGGCGTACGCATCACGCCGGTCAACGATGCGCCGGTGCTGGCGGTTCCCGCCAACACGGTGATCGCCGGCGGCACCTTCCTCAACATCAGCAGCGGCTTCGCCATCCAGGACACGAGGGACACCAGCCAGGGGGCCAGCGATGACATCCGGGTGACCCTCAGTGCCACCGACGCCGGCAGCCCCTACGGCACCCTGCTGATCCAGAACGCCAACGGCGCCACCCTCACCACCAACGGCACCGCCAGCGTGCAGGTGCGGGGCACCCGTACCCAGGTGCAGGCGGCCCTGAACACCCTCCGCTACACCCCGGCCAACCCCAACGTGGATCGGGTGGTGACGATCACCGCCACCGCCTTCGATTTCGACAACGGGGCCGAAGCCGTGGGGGTGATCGGAAACAACTCCGCCACCGGCGCGTTCACCATCAACGTGTCCTCCACCAACGAGGCCCCGGTGCTGACGGCGCCGGTTACCCGCACCGTGGTGGAGGACAGCGGCGCCAACGCCTTCACAGGCGCCAACCTGATCAGCTTCTCCGACCCCGACGACTTCGGCGCCCTCCAGCGGCTCACCGTCGCTGTCAACCGGGGAACCATCAACCTGGTCACCCGCACGGGACTGACCGTGACAGGAGGCAACTACGGCACCACCAGCCTGACCGTGACCGGCACCGAGGCCAATCTCAACGCGGCCCTGGCCTCGCTCACCTACACCCCCACCGCCAACTTCCACGGGAGCGCCACGCTCACCGTGGTCGTCAATGACCTGGGCAGCACCGGCAGCGGCGGCGCCCGGCAGGCCGTCAGGAGCGTCGCCCTGACGGTGACCCCCCTCAACGACCAGCCCGTCGCCACCACCAACGTCGTCCTCCCCGCCATCGCGGAAGACGTCGCCGCCGCCGCCATCGCCGGCGCCACCCTCAGCTCCCTGGCCTTCGGCTATTCCGACGCCACCGACAACCAGACCGCCAACGGCGGCGGCAGCACGGCCACCCCCTTCTCCTTCCTTGCCGTCGTCGGCTCCACGAGCTACACCGCCGCCCAGGGCGTCTGGCAGATCTCCACCTCCGCCACGCCCAATCCCGCCGTCCCCGCCGACTGGATCAACCTCCCCAGCGCCGGCCTCTCCACCGCCGCCGCCCTCGTCTTCAGTGCCGCCAGCCGGGTGCGGTTTGTGCCTGCCGCCAACTTCCACGGCACCCCCGGCCGCCTGCTGGTGCGTCTCGCCGATGCCAGCGCTCCCCTCGCCACCAGCACCACACCCACCACCACCTTCAACCTGGCCACCGCCGGCGGCACCACCGCCACCGGTGCGTGGAGTGCTGTCAATCGCACCATCGCCACCACCGTCACCAACGTCAACGACCGGCCCACCGCCAGCGCCGCCAGCCTCGCCGCCACCACCGAGGACAACCCCAACCCTCCCGGCGCCACCATCGCCGCCCTCGGTTTCGGCTTCAGGGATACGGCCGACGACCAGCGCAGCGTCACCGGCGGCGCCAATGCCGCTTCCGCCCTCGGCGGCATCGCCATCACCGGCAACGCCGCCACCGCCGCCCAGGGCGTCTGGCAGTACAACCTCAACGCCGGAGCCGGCTGGGTCACCATCGCCTCCCCCTCCGAGAGCGCCGCCCTGCTGCTGCCCACCTCCGCCTCGCTCCGCTTCCTCCCCAGCAGCCCCAACTTCAACGGCACCCCGGGCGGTCTCAGACTCCGCGTCGCCGACACCCCCCTGGCCTTCAGCGCCGCCACCAACCTCACCCCCCTGCTCGGTCCCACCGGCCGCTACTCCGACCCCACCTCCCTCAACACCAGCGTCACCCCCGTCAACGACGTGCCGGCCTTCACCAGGGGGCCGGATCAGACCCTGCTGGAGGACGCCGGGGCCCAGAGCGTGACCGGCTGGGCGACAGGCCTGAGCCGCGGCGGTGGTGCCGACGAGGCCGGCCAGGCCCTCAGCTTTCTGGTCACCAACAACAACAACGCCCTGTTCAGCGCCCAGCCCACCATCGACGCCAGCGGGCGTCTCACCTACACCCCGGCGGCCAATGCCACCGGCACGGCCACCGTTTCGGTGCGCGTTCGCGACAGCGGCGGCACCGCCAACGGCGGCATCGACACCAGTGCCATCCAGACGTTCCTGATCTCGGTGACGCCGGCCAACGACGACTTCACCGACGCCAACGAAACCCGCTCCATCGCCGAGGGCAGCGGCACCACCACCGGCAGTCTCCTGAGCGGCACCTCCAGTCCCGATGGTCCGGTCTCGATCGCCTCCTTCTCCATCGCCGGCCAGAGCGGGCCCTTCCCCCTCGGCAGTCCCGTCACCATCGCCGGCGTCGGCAGCCTCACCATCGCCGCCAACGGCTCCTATGCCTTCACGCCGGCCGCCAACTACAACGGCCCGGTTCCGCTGATCTCCTACGCCGTCACCGACGGCTCTGGTGCCAACGACACCTCCACCCTCACCATCACCGTCACGCCGGTCAACAACGACTTCAGCGACGCCAACGAAACTCTCTCCATCGCCGAGGACAGCGGCACCACAACGGGCAATCTCCTCTCCGGCACCACCAGTCCCGATGGCCCGGTCGCGATCGCTTCCTTCTCCATCGCCGGCCAGAGCGGTCCCTTCCCCCTCGGCAGTCCCGTCACCATCGCCGGGGTCGGCAGCCTCACCATCGCCGCCAACGGCTCCTATTCGTTCACGCCGGCCGCCAACTACAACGGCACCGTTCCCCTGATCTCCTACGTCGTCACCGACGGCTCAGGGCCCAACGATTCCTCCACCCTCGCCATCACCGTCACGCCGGTCAACGACGACTTCAGCGACGTCAGCGAAACCCTCTCCATCGCCGAGGACAGCGGCACCACCACCGGCAATCTCCTCGCCGGCACCACCAGTCCCGATGGCCCGGTCTCGATCGCGTCCTTTTCCATCGCCGGCCAGAGCGGGCCCTTCCCCCTCGGCAGTCCCGTCACCATCGCCGGGGTCGGCAGCCTCACCATCGCCGCCAACGGCTCCTATTCCTTCACTCCAGCCGCCAACTACAACGGCCCGGTTCCCCTGATCTCCTACGTCGTCACCGACGGCTCCGGTCTCAACGACTCCTCCACCCTTTCGATCACCGTCACGCCGGTCAACGACGATTTCAGCGACGCCAACGAAACCCTCTCCATCGCCGAGGACAGCGGCACCACCACCGGCAATCTCCTCGCCGGCACCTCCAGTCCCGATGGCCCGGTTTCGATCGCTTCCTTCTCCATCGCCGGCCAGAGCGGTCCCTTCCCCCTCGGCAGCCCCTTCACCATCGCTGGCGTCGGCAGCCTCACCATCGCCGCCAACGGCTCCTATTCGTTCACGCCGGCCAGCAACTACAACGGCCCGGTTCCCCTGATCTCCTACGTCGTCACCGACGGTTCCGGCCTCAACGATTCCTCCACCCTTTCGATCACGGTCACACCGACGAACGACCCGCCCGTCAACACCGTCCCGGCGGGCCAGAGCATCGATGAAGAGACCTCCCTTTTCTTTAGCGGGGCGAATGTCATTTCCGTCAATGATGTCGATGGCAATCTCGCCAGCACGCGATTAACGGTTGCCAACGGCATCCTGACCATTGGCGCCCTCAACGGTGCCACCATCAGCAATGGGGGCAATGGCACCAGCAGCCTCACCCTCAGTGGCAGCCAGGCCCAGATCAATGCCGCTCTCGCCACCCTCTCTTATCTGCCCAACCCCAACTTCAACGGCGCCGATACCCTCACCGTTCTCTCCACCGACAGTGGCGCCACACCCCTCTCGGACGCCGACACCGTCGCCATCACCGTGACGCCGGTCAACGACGACTTCAGCGACGTCAACGAAACCCTCTCCATCGCCGAGGACAGCGGCACCACCACCGGCAATCTCCTCGCCGGCACCACCAGTCCCGATGGCCCGGTTTCGATCGCTTCCTTCTCCGTCGCCGGACTGAGCGGTCCCTTCACCCTTGGCAGCCCCATCACCATCGCCGGCGTCGGCAGCCTCACCATCGCCGCCAACGGCTCCTATTCCTTCACGCCGGCCGCCAACTACAACGGCCCGGTTCCGCTGGTCACCTACGCCGTCACCGACGGTTCCGGTGCCAACGACGCCTCCACCCTTTCGATCACCGTCACGCCGGTCAACGACGACTTCAGCGACGCCAACGAAACTCTCTCCATCGCCGAGGACAGCGGCACCACAACGGGCAATCTCCTGGCCGGCACCACCAGTCCCGATGGCCCGGTCGCGATCGCTTCCTTCTCCATCGCCGGCCAGAGCGGTCCCTTCCCCCTCGGCAGCCCCATCACCATCGCCGGGGCCGGCAGCCTCACCATCGCCGCCGACGGCTCCTATTCCTTCACGCCTGCCGCCAACTACAACGGCCCTGTCCCCCTGATCTCCTACGCCGTCACCGACGGCTCCGGGGCCAACGACGCCTCCACCCTTTCGATCACCGTCACGCCGGTGAACGATCCGCCGGTGGCCACCGACGACGTCTTCGGCGGACCGATCCGACCCGCAGCCGGCACCACCGCGTCGGTCAACGTCACCGACAACGACAGCGACCTCGATTCCCCCCTGGATCCCGCTTCGATCACGATCGTGGGCAGTGCAGGGCCCGGCCAGTCGCTGCTGGTGGCCGGGGAAGGCACCTGGAGCGTCAACAGCGCCACCCAGGAGATCAGCTTCACCCCAGTCAGCGGGTTCGTCGGCGATCCCACCCCGATCCAGTACACGATCAGGGACCTGCAGGGGGCGATCAGCAACCCGGCCACGGTGACCATCGATTACGACAACCTGGCCATCTCGCCCAACCCTCCGGTGCCGGCACCAAGGCACGTCGACTTCTACCTGCTGCTCGACAGCTCCACCTCGATGAAGGGCAGCGACCCCAGTGGCGTCTCCCGGATCGAGGCCCAGAACCGTCTGGCCTTCGAGACCTTGAAATCGGCCCTGGCCGCTGCCGGCTACGGCTACACCCTCAAGGGCAGCAACACCTTCCAGCCCTTCCTCGATGACACCAATCTGACCAGCAGCCAGACCCTGGCCACCGACATCCTCAACTACGAACTGGTGGACGACCCCACCGATGGCAGCAGCACCAATGCCAGGTCGATCACGATCCACACCATCGATTTCGGCTATCTGGTCAGCCACAGCGAGGTCACCTTCACCGGCAGCAATCCCAACTTCGGCGAACTGCTGGCCCGGGATGTGCTGCTCACCCAGACCCCCGACATCACCTACGGGGCCACCACCAGCCCCGACTGGATCGCCCGCGGTCTGCCGGCGCCCAACTCCCTGGATGCCTACACCGCCCCCGGCACCAACGGCAACCGCTACAGCGGCACCGAGATGCTCGGGGCCCTGGTGGCCCTCGACCGGCTGCTCGTGAAGGAACTGCCCAACGTCGCCCTCGACACGATCGTGTCGGTGGCGATGATCACCGACGGCCGCCCCGAACGGCGCCCCTGGTGGGACAACCGGCCCGACTTCGGCCAGGGCTGGACCGGCACCAACGTTCCCCTGCCCACCAGCTCGTGGCTCGACGGCGATCCGATCCTCAGCTCGGGGCTGCGCTACACCAGCAGCGGCACCCCGATCCGGGTGCCGACGGCCGCCGGCGTCGACATCTGGGGCCAGGCCCAGACCTCCCTCAACAACACCCTCGACACCGTGGCCGCCAGGGCCGGCGCCAGCAACGTGAACGTGCTGGCGATCGGCATGGGCGACGGGGGGATCTCCAACTGGAACGCCATCTATACCGACCTGTTCACCAACCAGACCTTCGATGCCAGCCGCAGCTGGAACTACCAGTTCTCCACCTCCGGCCAGCTGCCGCAGCTGTCGGGGTGAGCCGCCATTGCGCCCATCCCCCCTGTGACGGCAGGCTGGAAGCCATTCGTCCCGATGGCCATGACCCGCGAGCACGATCCCTTCCGCATTCCCCGCGCCGGCTGGGAAGCCGCCCCCCTGGCGGGGCTGGCCTCGGTGGATCTCAACCGCAACGGCGGCGCCTTCAGCGGCGGTGAATTCGTCTCGGAATCCACCGTCGGCGGCGTGCTGCTCTACGCGACCTACCAGGCCCTGCTGAGCGCCCTGCGCACCGAGGCCCTGCGCAAGCGGGGCGAGATCGACCGACTGACCCAGGTGCGGCTGGTGCTGGCCACCAGCCTGGAGTCGGCCCGCACCGGCGTGGCCGTGGGGGCCGTGCTCTCGGTGGTGCTGCTGGTGTTCCCCTGGCTGGCGGCGCCGATGGCCCTGGTGGGGGTGGTCGGGACGGCCAAGGCCTCCCTTGACCTGTTCCATGCCTTCTGGGATGGCCTCGACGCCGAGCAGAAGCTGCAGGTCACCATCGCCGCCCACGAGGCGGGTGTGAACCTGCGCCGCTTCTTCAGCAACGCCGGCGAGGGTCTGGGGCCGGTGGCGGGCTGAGCGAGGCCCCCTTAGCGCCCCCCCTCAACGCCCACCCCCGAACAGCTGCTGCAGCAGCCCGCCCAGGGCCTGGCCCAGGGCTTCGCTGTCGCTGCCCTGCACCACCTGGCCATTGGCATCCACGGGCTGGAGGGCCTGGTTGAGCTGGGCCGTGGTCGCCGTCGTCGTGCTGCGGAAGCCCAGGTTGAAGACGCTGGCCCAGCCCAGCTGGATGTCGGAGCGGTACTGGTCGGCGTTGACCCTCGACTGAACAGCCGCCGCCGAGCCGTTGGGCATCTGGATGCTCCAGGGACCGTTGCCCTGGGCGGTGAAGCGGAGCGTGCGCAGCTGGTTCGAGGCCGGCAGCCTGTCGAAGGTGAAGGCCAGGGTCTTGGAGCCGTTGGTGTTGTTCTGGACGATCTCGTAACGGCAGGTGCCGTTGTAGATGGAGATCCCGGCGTTGGTCCAGGTGCAGGTGCCGCTCTGGCGGGTGCGGGTGAACGGCGCCTGGAAGCTGTTGGAGGGGGGCTGGCCCGTGGCCGTACCGCCGCCAGGCCCCCAGGTGGAACCGGCACCGCCGATCACCGTGCCCTGGCCGCCCGGGATGCCGGATCCGGCACCGGCGCCGAACACCCAGGGGTTCAGCCGTGGGTCGAAGCTGGTGCGCTGGCGGTTCGTCCAGCAGCCGCGCAGGTTGAAGTTGCAGTAGCGGCCGTCGGCGAAGGTGACGTCGACTAGCGGATTGTTGACCAGATTGTTCTCCAGGGTGCGGCGCGCCCGGCGTCCGAATTCCTGCTCCGTCTCGACCAGGGCGGCCCCGCTGGCGTTGAAGCAGACGCTGACGGAGCTGTCGCAGATCACCCCCTGCACCGGAAAGGACAGGGTTCGGTTGCCGGGCTGGCCGTAACCGGCGCCCCCGGATCCACCGCCGCCGCCCCAGGGCGTGGTCTGCACGGGCGTCTGCTGGCTCGGGGCGCCCCAGGGATTGCCCTGGGCCCGTGCCTCCGGTGCCGCCACGGCCAGGGCAACCAACAGCAGCGAGGCCTGGCTGAAGAATCCGGTGACAAATCTGTTCATCAATCCTGGAACACGTTCACGAGCACAGGAATCAACGATACCAGGATTGGTCTTTCGAACCCTTTTTATCTGGCGTTCTGCAGCAACCAAGCAGAAGAATTGTCAAGGTTGGTGATCACAACGCTGGATGGTGATCACAAGCCAGCTCGAAAGCCTCTTCCCAGCCTCTCGCCATCACTCCGCCTCCAGGCTGCCGCGCACCATGGCCATGCCGCAGTGGAACGGGTAGGAGCCCGGCCGCTCGGGAAGCAGTTCAATGCTGGTGGTGGCCCCCAGGGGCAGGTCGAGGCTGCGCTGGAAGTCCGGGAAAATCACCTGGGCCACGCAGCCGCTGGGATCGGTGCGGTGAAACAGCAGCCGCACCGGCCGGCCCGCCTTCACCCGGACGCGGGCCGGGGCGTAACCGCCCTGCACCGTGATGGTGATCTCCTGCATCCCCTGCTCCCCTTCGCCGGCTGCGACGCCGGCGCCATGGGGGACGAGGAACCACCAGAGCTCCGCCGCGATCAGGGCCAGCCCGGCCGCCGCCACCAGCACCTGCAGGGCCAGCGGCTGGGGGATCGTGCGCCACAGCGGCGCGACCTCGTGGGGCGTCATGTCCCGGCCCCCGACGGACGCAGGCGGGGCCGGAAGCGACGCAGCCGCAGGGCATTGCTCACCACCGACACCGAACTGAAGGCCATGGCGGCTCCCGCCAGCATCGGGTTCAGCAGCCAGCCCGTGAGCGGGAACAGCAACCCGGCGGCGATCGGGATCCCCGCCACGTTGTAGGCGAAGGCGAAGAACAGGTTCTGGCGGATGGTGGCCATGGTGCGGCGGCTGAGCTCGATCGCCGCCGGCACGCCACCCAGATGGCCCGAGAGCACGGTGATGTCACTGGCGGCGATGGCCACATCGGTGCCCGTGCCCATGGCGATGCCCACATCGGCCCGGGCCAGGGCCGGGGCGTCGTTGATGCCGTCCCCCACCATCGCCACCGGGCCCTGCCCCTGCTCCTGCAGTTGCTGCACCACCGCCGCCTTGTCGCCGGGGCGCACCTCGGCGATCACCCGCACGATGCCCACATCGGCCGCCACCACCTCGCTGGTGCGGCGGGCATCGCCGCTGAGCAGCACCACCTCCAGCCCCAGCCGCCGCAGGGCGGCGACGGCGGCATGGGCCTCGGGCTTGATCGGATCGGCGATGCCGAAGCAGGCCTCGATCCGCCCCTCCACGGCCACGGCGGCCACGCTGCGGGCGGCCCGCTCCAGCCGCGCCACCACCGGATCCAGGGTGGTGGTGTCCAGGCCCGAACTCCGCAGCCAGCGGGGGCTGCCCACCCGCACCTCCTGGCCGGCCACGCTGGCCAGCACACCGGACCCGGTCATGGCCTCGAAGCTCTGGAGCGGGGGAAGGTCACCGTGGCCGCAGCGGCTGGAGGCGTAGGCCACGATCGCCTCCGCCAGGGGATGCTCCGAGCGCGACTCCACGGCTGCCACCAGGGCCAGGAGCGTCCCGACCGGCATCCGGCCGCCATGGAGCCGCTCGAAATCGGTCACCTCCGGCTGGCCCATGGTGAGGGTGCCGGTCTTGTCGAGCACGATGGTGCGCAACCCACCGGCCGTTTCCAGCGCCTCGGCGCTGCGGAAGATCAGGCCGTTCTCGGCCCCCTTGCCGGAGGCCACCATGATCGCCGTGGGGGTGGCCAGACCGAGGGCGCAGGGGCAGGCGATCACCAGCACGCTGACGAGAAACAGCGTTGCCAGCACCAGGTTGCCGCTGACCAGGAACCACAGCACGAAGGTGGCGATGGCGATGGCGATGACCACCGGCACGAACCAACCCACCACCTGATCCGCCAGGCGCTGCACCCGGGTGCGGGAGCTCTGGGCCTGGCGCACCAGCGCGACGATGCGGGCCAGCGTCGTGTCGTCGCCGACGCGGGTGACGCGGAAGGTGAAGCTGCCGCTGCGGTTCATCGCCGCGCCGATCACCCCGTCCCCGGGGCCCTTGGCCACCGGTGTCGGCTCGCCGGTGAGCATCGATTCCTCCACCCAGGAGCTGCCCTCCACCACCACCCCGTCGAGGGGCAGCTTCTCCCCGGGCCGCACCTGGACCAGGTCGCCCACCGCCACCGTGGCCACGGGGACCTCCGTGGCGATCCCCTCCCGCAGCACCCGGGCCGTGGGGGGCTGGAGCTGGAGCAGCCGCCGGATCGCCTCGGAGGTCTGGCCGCGGGCCCTGGCCTCCAGCAGCCGGCCCAGCAGCACCAGGGTGAGGATCACCGCGGCGGTTTCGTAGTAGACGTCGGCCGGCAGACCTTCGGCGGTGAGCACCTCCGGGGCCACCGTGGCCACCAGGGAGGCCAGCCAGGCGATGCCGGTGGCGGCGGCCACCAGGGTGTTCATGTCGGCGCTGTGGCGGCGCAGGGACGACCAGGCACCGCTGAAGAACTCCCGCCCGCACCAGAACAGCACCGGGGAACTCAGCAGCAGCTGGGTCCAGGGGCTGGTGAACCAGGCCGGCAGCCAATCCAGGTGCATCCCCAACATGTGGGGCAGGGTGGCCACCATCACCAGCAGGGTGAGCACGGCCGCCACCGACAGGCGGCGGCGCAGCACGGTGAGCTCCCGCGCCAGCTCCCTCTCCATCCCCGTCGGGGAGCTGGCCGCCGGTTCGGCGGCGCAGCAGGGCGAGCCCAGGGTGGTGATGCTCATCGCGGGCGTACCGGGGCCGGGAGCTTGGGCTTCACCGTATGGGCTCCCCTGGGCTGGAGAGTCAAGCCCCGCCCCTAGGCTGATTCCGTGCCCCCCTTCCACGACTGGAGTCGCCTGGAGACGCAGGCCCGGACCCAGCTGCAGGGGCTCTGCCTGGCCGAGAAACTGGCCATGCTCGATGGGGACACGCCGTTCTGGGGTGGCCTGGCGGCCATCGCCCTCCACGACGCCTCCCACCGCCGCCCCTGGCCGGCCGGGGTGGTGGAGCGCCTGGGCATCGGCGGGCTGCACTTCGTCGATGGCCCCCGCGGGGTGGTGCTGGAGGGCGGTGCCACCACCTTCCCGGCCCCCATCGGCCGCGGGGCCAGCTGGGACGTCGATCTGGAGGAGAGGATCGGCGAGGCCATGGGGGCGGAGGCGCGCAGCTTCGGGGCCAACCTGTTCGGCGGAATCTGCGTGAATCTGCTGCGCCATCCGGGCTGGGGCCGGGCCCAGGAGACCTACGGAGAGGACCCGGTGCACGTGGGCGCCATGGGGGCCGCGGCGACCCGCGGCGTGCAGCGCCATGCCATCGCCTGCCTCAAGCATTTCGCCCTCAACTCGATCGACAGCGCCCGCTTCCGCGTCGATGTGACGGCCAGTGAGCGGGTGCTGCAGGAGCTCTACCTGCCCCAGTTCCGCGACGGCGTGGAGGCCGGCGCCCTGGCGGTGATGAGCGCCTACAACAGCGTCAACGGGGCCTGGTGCGGCCAGCATCCCCACCTGCTGCGGGAGATCCTCAAGGAACGCTGGGGTTTCCGCGGCTTCGTGCTCACCGACTTCATCTTCGGCCTCCGCGACGGCGTGGCGGCCATCGAGGCCGGCCAGGACCTGGAGATGCCCTTCCGGATGATCTTCGCGGCCACGCTTCCGGCGGCGGTGGCGGCGGGACGGGTGCCGGAGGCGTTGATTGATGCTGCGGTGCTGCGGATGCTGCTGGCCCAGGCCACGGTGCCCGCCGGCGCCTATCCGGTGACCCTGCGCGGCTGCCGCGCCCACCGGCAGCTGGCGCGGGACGCCGCCGCCGGCTCGATCGTGCTGCTCAGGAACGTCGGCGACGTGCTGCCCCTGAACGGCATCGGCTCTCTGGCGGTGATCGGCCCGCTGGCGGACACCGCCAACCTGGGGGACCGGGGGTCCTCCGACACCCGGCCGGCACCGGGGTCAGTGGTGACGCCCCTGGCCGGACTGCGGGCGGCAGCGCCGGACCTGCGCCTGCACCACGACGACGGCAGCGATCCGGCCGGGGCGGCGGCCCTGGCGGCCCGCTGTGAGGCGGCCCTGCTGGTGGTGGGCCTGGACTGGCGCCACGAGGGGGAACACATCCACCCGGGCGATCTGGCGCCGATCCTGTGCCAGGCGCCGCCCCCCGACTGGCTGCTGCGCCTCTGCGGCCGCCGCCGGCTGCTGCCGCTATGGACGGCGGCGGCGGCGATGGTCGCCGGGGTGACGCGCTTCGGTTCGGCCCGGGCCGGCGGCTCCTTCGCCTCCGGCGATCGCACGGTGCTGCAGCTGCCGCCGCCGCAGGAGGCCCTGATCCTGGCGGTCGCCGCCGCCAATCCGCGCACGGTGGTGGTACTGATGGGCGGTGGGGCGATCCTGTGCGAAGCGTGGCGGCAGCGGGTGCCGGGCCTGCTGCTGCTCTGGTACCCCGGCGAGCAGGGGGGCGCGGCCCTCGCCGACGTGCTGCTGGGACGGATCTCCCCGTCGGGGCGGATGCCCTTTTCGGTGCCCACCGAGGCCAGCCACCTGCCGCCGTTCGATCCCCGGGCCCGGCAGATCACCTACGACCTCTGGCACGGCTACCGGCGGCTGGCCCGCAGCGGGCGGCCGGCGGCCTTTCCCTTCGGCTTCGGGCTCTCCTACAGCCGCTTCCGCCACACCGACCCGGCGGTGGCGTGGTTCCCCACCCCGGCGGGGGTCGAGGCGGCGGTGGAGCTGGCCGTCACGGTGACGAACACCGGCACCGTGGAGGCCGCCGAGGTGGTGCAGGTCTACGTCGAGCCGCCCGGGGAGGCCGCGGAGCGGCCGCAGCGCACCCTGGTGGGCTTCGCTCGGGTGAGCCTGGGGCCCGGCGGGAGCCAGCGGCAGCGGATCCGGATTCCGCTGCGCCGGCTCGCCTGGTTCGACGAGACCCGCGACGGCTTCGTCCTGGAGGGCGGCCGCCACCGGCTGCTGGTGGCCCGCCATGCCGAGGACGGCGGGATCGGCGTGGACCTCGAACTGGAGAGCGGGATGGTGGGGCCCTGAGCGAACCCTCAGCCCTCGCCGGGGCGACGGATCACGGCCTGCAGGGCGCGCTCCACCCGCAGGTGGGTGTAGCGCTGCAGCCAGAGGCAGGGAACGTTGAACAGGGTCGCGAACAGCAGGTTGATCAGCACCCCGGCCGGCGGCAGCCACAGGGCCGTGACGATCCAGAACGGCCAGAGCGCCAGATGCACCAGCTCGGCCCGGCGGGTTTCCGCCAGCAGGCGCTGCAGGGTGGGGCGATCCCTGCCCACCAGGCTGTTCTTGGCCACCCCCCCGGGGAAGGCGGTGCCGGCATCGGGCAGCAGGGATTTCCAGCGGCGGATGGCGAGCCGTTGCTCGAAGCCGCTGCGGCTCTCCGGCCAGGGGCGCCGTCCCGTCAGCCAGCTGTCGTGATCCAGCGCCTGCGGGGGCAGCCGGTGGGCCAGCCAACCGACCAGCAGCGACCACAGCAGCCAGCCCAGGGCGCAGGCCAGGGCCGCTAGCGCGTCGGAAACCGCCTGCCCTTCCATTCGATCGTGCCCCGCTCGAGATTCAGGATCGCCAGAACGAACACCCCCAGAAAGAAGAGCACGGGAATCGGAAAGATCAGGCAGATCCAGCCGAAGTCACCGATCCGGCGGGTGACCACCAGCAGCTGTACGGCGAAAGCGACGTAGAGCAGCAGGTTGGGCAGCACGGCCGTGTCCCCCACCATCCGCCAGCCCAGCAGGGAGGCGGGCAGGCACCAGGCCGCCCAGAACAGGCCGGAGATCCACAGGATCACGCCGAGCATCCAGAGCCAGCGCACCTCCCCGGCGGCGGTGGCGAAGTTCTTGGCGAAGCCCACCACCATGTCCTGGAAGCCTCCGGGATACATGCGGTAGTCGAGCAGCCCCTGGCCGATGTAGGCGCTCACCGGCAGCCCCGCCTGCTCATAAAGGTGGCCCAGGAACCAGTCCTCCACCACCTTGCCGGCGACCGCCGCATGGCCGCCGATGCGGTCGTAATCGCTGCGGCTGGTGGCCATGGCCGGCCCGAAGGCCACCCCGCAGCCCCGGCCCATCGGCACCGCCATCAGCCCCACGAGGTTGAACAGCACCGAGAGCAGCTCGTAGGGCTTCTCGGTGCGGTGGAAGGGCTGCACCGAAACGAGGCCGCCCAGCTCCTGCTGGGTCGCCACGAGGCGCTGCAGGAACTCGGGATGGGGTTCGGTGTCGGCGTCGAGGAACAGCAGGGTTTCCCCCCGGCTGGCGCGGACGCCGTGGTGGAGGGCCCAGGTCTTGCCGCACCAGCCCTCGGCCAGCGGCGGCGGCCGCATCACCGTGACGCCGGCGGCGGCGGCGATGGCCCCGGTGCGGTCATCGGAGTGGTCGTCGATCACGATCACCTCCTGGGGTGTGAGGCTCTGGAGGCGCAGGGCGGCGAGCAGTTTCGGCAGGGTGTGTTCCTCGTTGCGGGCCGGGATCAGCACCGACACCGTCGGCTGGCCCTGGACCCTGGAGGCGGGAAGCCGGGGCATGCGCAGGCACAGGGCCCAGCCGAGCAGCCAGCGCACCAGCAGCGAGATGGCCAACAGATCCACGGTCGGCACCCCTCTTGTCTTTCCAAGCTAGGGACGTAGCAGCTCCTGAATAAGCGGTTCCAGGGCGGCCGGGTGGGTCATCAGCTGGTGGTGATACCGCACCGGCAGGCAGCGGCCCGGGCCGATCGGCAGCACGGCGCGCCAGGCCGGCATCACCATCAGGTCCGGATGGCAGTAGAAGCTGCAGCACTCCACGGGCTCCAGGGTGGCCAGCTGGGTGTTGAGCCGCACCAGCAGGGGGCTGCCCGTCTTCAGGTCGGCGATGCCGGCCAGCGGCCAGCTGGGCCAGGGACCGGCGGTGAGGGTGCCCTGCTGGGGACTGCCCACGCTGATCAGCCGCCGCGTGCGCCGGTGGCCGCCCCGCAGCTGGATCCAGGTCCGGGCGATCACCCCGCCCATCGAAAAGCCCAGCAGATCGATGGGCTGCTGGGCTCCGAAGGCCGCTTCGATATGGAGGCCGAGCAGGTCGGCCTGCTCCTCGATCGGCGTGAGCCCGAAGCGGTGGGGCAGATGGGGAATCAGCAGGGGGCCGCGACGCCCCGCCAGCAGGCGCTGCAGGGGATCGAACAGACGGGGGGTGTCCCACATCCCGTGGATCAGCACCAGCGGAGGGGGATCGGCCGCGGGGCCCGGGCCGCCTACCAGACCAGTTCCGGCAGCTCCCGGAACACCTTGCGAACCCCCACGCTCCACTCGGCGCTGAGGTCCTTGAAGTAGGCGTCCCCGTCACTGAAGCGGCGACGGTGGAGGATCTCGAAGCGGTCCTTCTCGTAGACGAGCAGGTCGATGGGCATCCCCACCGACAGGTTGCTGCGCATGGTCGAGTCGAAGGAGACCAGCACGCACTTGGAGGCCTCCGCCAGCGTCGTGTCGGTATGGATGACACGGTCGATGATCGGCTTGCCGTACTTCGCCTCACCCGTCTGCAGGAAGGGGGTGTCCTCGCCGGCCTCGATGAAGTTGCCCTCCGCGTACATGCGGAACAGCCGCGGCGCCTCACCCCTGATCTGGCCGCCCACCAGGAAAGAGGCATTGAAGCTGGAGCCGGAGGCCTTCAGATAGGGGCCGTCGCGCTGCTCGATCGCCCGCACCGCATCCGATACCAGGACCATCACATCGAACATCGTCCGGGCCGTCCAGACCGAGGTCTCGCCGTCGCCGGCCTCGGCCTGCTGGCGCAGCAGACCGATCACCGCCTGGGTCCCGGCCAGGCTGCCGGAACTGAGCAGGACGAGCACCCGGTCGCCGCGCCGCTCGAAGACGGTCATCTTGCAGAAACTGGCGAAATCATCCAGCCCCGCATTGGTGCGGGAATCGGAGGCGAACACCATGCCGCTCTCCAGCAGCACCGCCACGCAGTAGGTCATGCCGTCCACACCTGGAACGACACCAGCTCCGACGGGCCGAAGCTGGTGGTGAGGGCGACGTCGGCCGCATCACGGCCCCGGGCCATCAGGATCCGACCGATGCGGGGGGTGTTGTTGCGCGGGTCGAAGACGTGCCAGCCGTCGCCGAGGTAGGCCTCGAACCAGGCATGGAAGTCCATGGCCGTGTGGGGCGGCGGCACCTCGATATCGCTCAGGTAACCGGTGCAGTATCGCGCCGGGATGTTCATGCAACGGCACAGGGCGATCGCCAGGTGGGCGAAGTCACGGCACACCCCCTCACGGCTCTCGAAGGTCTGGAGGGCCGATTTCGTCGGGCTGGAGCGGTTGTAGTCGAAGCGCACGTGCTGGTGGACGAAGTCGCAGATCGCCTGCACCCGCCCCCAGCCGCCGGGGGTCGCCTCGAACCGGGACCAGGCGAGGGGCGCGAGCAGGTCGGACTCGCAGAAGCGGCTGGCCAGCAGAAACAGCAGGGTGTCTTCGGGCAGGTCCTCCACCGGCTGCTGCTCCAGAGCGGGCAGCACCGGGTCGGGACGGCCGGAATCGGCCACCACCCCATGGCCATGCAGCCGCAGCGGGCCGGCCGGTGCCACCAGGCGCTGGCAGAGGTTGCCGAAGGAGTCCACATACGGATGCAGCGTCACCGGGGGCTCCACCAGAAGCAGATCCGGCTCCCGAAGATCGGCGGCCCGGCTCTCGTGCACGCCCAGGGTCACGATCAGGGGCGTCGGGGCTGGGAAGCGCAGCACCACGTCGAAGCCCACCGCGATCTCGATCGGCGGGGTCGGCGGGGTCGGCGGGGTCGGCGGCGGCGGGGCGGTAGGCGGTCTGTCCATGGGTCACCCTACGGAGGCCGGACCGTCCGGAAGCGGCGGTAACCCCTCCGCCAGGGCGGCCTCCAGCACCCCGGCCAGTCGCTGCGCCCAGGCCCGCCGGCCGGCCTCGGTGGCCAGCAGGTCCTGGCGCACCTCCAGCTCCACATGGGGAATCCGGCGTCCCTCCCCATGCACCACCAGGGTGTGGTCGCTGGCGTCGCTGACGGCATAGGGCTGGTTGTCCCCCACCCGCAGGCCCCGCTCGCGCTGGAGCCCCTGGCGCACCCGGCTTGCCAGTCGGGCATCACGGCCATGCAGCACCCCCACGTGCCAGGGACGCACCTCGTCGTCCAGCACCGGCGTGAAGCTGTGCAGGGTAACCAGGACGCTCGCTCGCGCCTGGGCCTGCCGCGCCTCCAGCTCGGCGGCGATGCGGCGGTGGTAGGGATGGAAGAGCTCCTCCAGCCGTCGCTGACGCCCGGCTGAGTCGATGGTCAGGTTGGCGGCGATGGCACTCTGCTCGCAATGGCTGACGATCGAATCCGGCGCCCGGGGCGGCCGGTTGGCGTCGATCACCAGCCGGGAATAGTTGTGCAGGATCAGAAAGGCGTCGAGCCGCGCCGCCAGCAGCAGGCCCAGCCCGTCCACGCCCAGATCCCAGGCCCCGTGGCTGGCGCGCTGCCGGTCGCTCAGGCCCAGATCTCCCAGGCACCGGGGAATGGCGCGGCCGCCGTGGTCGGCCGTGAGCAGCACCGCCGAGCGCCCGGCGGGGTTGACGATCCGGAAGACCGGAGGATCTTCGGACCCCAGGAGGCGTTCGGACTGCAACGTGACGGCCTCGGGCCAGGGATCCTTTCCCCCACCAGCCTGGCGTGGCCGGCACGGGAGCGGGGAGCCCCCGATCACTGGGAATCGATCAGGGCGCTGTAGGGGCCGAAGCTGCACGCGGCGTGGAAGGGGAGTCTGTCCCAGTCGCCGGGAACAGCCTCCACGTCAGCGCTGAAGCGTGCGGACGAGGCCGCGGTCGTCCTCCCTGGACGTGATGACATGAACGGTCCCGACTGGCTGAGCGGATCGGCGCGGGGCTTGCTGGTGAACGCCCCAATCGGTGGACATCTCGTAGCTGTAGGGGTCGCCGATTCTGGCGCGCTCAACGAAGGCAGACCAGTAACCCCGCGGCTCTGATTGCATCGGATGGGCGCTGGCGTCCCAGTCGTTGAAGGTGCCGACGACGGAGACCTGAGCGGCGTGTGGTGCCCAGACCCGGAACGCCACGCCATCCGAGCAGGGAAGGGCCACCATCCCCTTTTGCACCAACGGTTCTGCCAGGGGTTGCACCAACAGTTGTGCCATGGTTCAGGTCCCGCTCAGATCACTCTTTCACAGGACGACCGCGTCTGTAGTGCACCATCAGGCTGCTGATCTGCAGCAGCTGAGAAAGACGGAATGTAAGCGTCATGGCAGGAGGAATGACTAGCAGATTTAGCTGAGGCATTGAAGCCGTTAGGATGCAGATGATTGCTGCAGACTGCATCAGGAGCATCATCGATCGTGACCAGCCGGTCTTCCCTGCCAGCACTCATCTGCTGGATTCTTCCGGCGTTCCGGCAGGCGATGGTGGGCAGCATTCGACACGCGGAACCCGCAGGAATCCCTAGGTTGGAGAGGCAGCTTCCAGGGGTGCGAGGAGGACAGACATCGACACCATCCCTCGGGATTGTCCCTGACGATCTGCACAGCATCGAGACCCATCACCAAAGGAACCATGACCAACAAGAACGACGCCGCCGCCAAGGATGCCGAAGGCAGACTTGAATCAGCACTGGGTGATCTGACCGGCGACACCGGCCACCAGATCAAGGGCAAGGCCAAACAGGTCCAGGCCTCGGCCATGAATGTCGCCGAGGATCTCAAGGAGGGCGCCAAGGCGGTGGCCAGGAAAGTCAGCGATGCCGCCGCCAAACTGGCCGACGACAAGGGCTGAGCGGCCCCGGGCGGGGCGGCCCCGCCTAGACTCTCCCTCAGGATGGAGAGTTGGAACCATGCAGGCCATCGGCATGAAGGCCGGCTTGAAGACCGGCATGAAGATCGGCCTGCTGGCCCGCCGCAGCGGCATGACCGTCAAGACCCTGCGGTACTACGAGGATCTGGGACTGCTGCCGGCGATCGGCCGCAGCGAGGGCGGCTACCGCCTGTTCGCCGAGGAGAGCCTGCGGCGGCTGGAGTTCATTCGCCGCCTCAAGACCCTGGGGCTCAGCCTGGAGGAGATCCAGGGCTGTCTGGCGGTTCACGACGCCGGTGAACTGCCCTGCGGCGACATCCAGAGGCAGCTGGAACGCCAGATCGAACGGATCGATGGCCAGATCCAGGAGCTGCGCCAGCTCAGGACGGAACTGCTGGGATTGCTGGCCGGCTGGCAGAGCCATCCGCCCAAGGACAGCGACGTGATCTGCCCGAACCTTCGCGTCTGAGAGCCGGGGGCGGCGCCGTCCGCCCGCTGGCCGGTAAAGCCCTGGGTCGGAGTCGCTTCAGCGCCCCGTTCCCTACCCATGCTGAAGGCAGGACCCAGACATGGAAACGCGCCGATGGACCCTACCCGCACCCCATCCCGCCGCACCCAGCCGGCGGCCCGCCGCGCCGCCGCCGCTGGACTCGGTGCGTTGATCCTGGCCCTGGGGGCTCCGGCGTTCTCCGCCCCCCCGGCCACGCTCGCTCCTCCGTCAGGCGGACCCTGGCAGGGGGCCCGTCCGTCGATGGATCAGCACTTCATCGTGATGATGATTCCCCACCATGACGGTGCCATCGCCATGGCGGACCTGGCCCTGAGCCGGGCGAAGCGGCCGGAGATCAGGGCTCTGGCCGTCAATATCAAGGCCAGCCAGACCCAGGAGAACGCCCAGATGCGGACCTGGTACCGCGCCTGGTTCGGCGGCTCCGTGCCGGCATGGGGCGGAGCGATGGGCCATGGCGGGGGCATGGGCCATGGCGGAGGCATGGGAATGATGGGCATGGGGGGCACGGGCACCGATATCGCCTGGCTGAAGAACGCCCCTGACTTCGATCGCGCCTTCATCCAACAGATGATTCCCCACCACCGCATGGGCGTGATGATGGCCTCGATGGCCCAGACCGGCAGCCAGCATCCCCAGTTGCAGGCCCTGCAGCAGGCGATGGTGAAGGTCCAGAGCGAGGAGATCGAGCAGATGGCCGGCTGGTACCGGAGCTGGTACGGGACGCCCTGAACCCGCGAGGCCCCATCCATGGATCCGTTCTTCATCCTCGACTCCACGAAATCCTTCGAGGAGGCCTGCGCCTCCCTGCAGCAGGCGGTGCCGGACCACGGCTTCGGTGTGCTCGCCGTGCATGACCTGGGCCAGACGCTGCGCAGCAAGGGCCTGGCCTTCCCTGAGGAATGCCGCATCTTCGAGGTGTGCAATCCCCAGCAGGCCGCTGCGGTGCTCGCCACCACGATGGCGCTCAACATGGCCCTGCCCTGCCGGATTTCGGTGTACACCGAAGCCGGCCTGACCCGCATCGGCATGCTCCGCCCAGGGGTGATGCTGGCGGGCCTCTCGGCCGATCCTTCCCTGGCAGCGGTCGCCGCTGAGGTGGAAGCCTCCACCCGGGCGATCATCGCGGCGGCCGCGGCATGACGCCGGCCCGGAAGAAGGGGCGTGCCGGCACCTTGACTCTCCTGCCGGGGGGAGACCATACGGTTGGGACTCCCCCTGCGTTCCCATGCCCCACCGCCGCCTTCCCGCCGCCGCACTCGGGATCCTCGGCGCCCTGGCGCTGACCCATCCCGCCCTGGCGCAGGAGCCGGGCGGCAGCACCCCGGGCGCCATGGACCACGACCATCACCAGCATCAGCACCATCACGCCGCGCCGACCAGCGCCCCTCCGGCCGGAGCCGCCTCGGCCCACGCCGGCCATGCCCACGACGTGGGCCCCGCCGGTTCCACCTACGACCTGCGCTTCATCGACGGGATGGTGCAGCACCACACCGGTGCCCTGCGGATGAGCGAGTTCGTCTTCGGCATCGGGTCGCCCGGGGTGGGAGCCCTGGGCAAGACGATCTGGCGTGATCAGGCCAGCGAGATCCGGGCCATGGGGCTGTGGCGCAAGGCCTGGTATCCCCAGGCTCCCGTGTATCCGGTGGCCCTGGCCAAAGGCGGCGATCCCAACAGCCTCAGTGGCCTCACCCGCATGAGCCAGGCCCAGATCGACGGGATGCGGATGATGGGCGAGCCACCCACCCCGGACAACCGCGTCGTCTGGTTCCTGGAGGGGATGCTCCATCACCACGGCGGGGCGCTGATCATGGCCCACGACGCCCTGGCCAAGAGCACCAATCCCACCATCCGGCGCTTCGCCAGGGGCGTGATCGTGGCCCAACGCGCCGAGATCATCCAGCTGCAGCGGATGCTGGCGACCGAAGGACTGCGCAAGCCGGAGTACGGCCGCTACGACGCTCTGTTCGCCCTCTGAGGCTCAGAGCTGCTGCAGCCAGCCCAGCAGCCAGCGGCGCTGCTGCGGGGCCAGGGCCCTGAAGCGCTCCCGGGCGGCGGCGGCCTCCCCCCCGTGCCAGAGGATCGCCTCCTCGAGGCTGCGGGCCCGGCCGTCGTGGAGGAACCCCACCGACCCATTCACCCGCTGGGCCAGGCCCAGGCCCCAGAGGGGAGCCGTGCGCCATTCCCGCCCCGGCGCCCCCTTCTCGGCCACCCCGTCGTCGAGGCCGACGCCCATGTCATGGAGCAGCAGATCGGTGTAGGGCCAGAAGGTCTGGCCGTTGATCACCCCGGCCACCGCTGCCGCTGAACGGCCGGTGGCCAGCTGCGGCACGTGGCAGCGGGCGCACTGCAGGGTGTCGAACAGCTCCCGGCCCCGCCGCACCAACGGGCTTGTGGCCGGCAGGGCGGTGCGCGGCGCCCCCAGGGTCTGGCTGTAGAAGGTGATCAGATCCAGCTCGCGCCGGCCGATGTCCCCCGGGCTGGTCAGCCCCATGTCATTCAGGAGGGCCGCTGCGGTCTGCTCCTGAAGCGACGGGGAGATCGCCTTCCAGCCGAAGCGTCCCAGCCGTTGCTTCCCCCCTGGTTCCTCCAGCCAGTGGGGTCGGCCCGAGATCCCGTCACCGTCGCGGTCGTCAGGATCGGCGTGCTCCAGGATCGCCGCCTCCGGCACCGCCTCCAGCAGGCCCAGGCCGATAAGGGGCGGCGCCACCCGCAGGGAGCGGGCCACCGACCGCTCGGAAAGATCAATGGAAGGGTCCGCCTGCAGCTGGACCAGCGGCCGGCGCAGGCGATTCCGTTCCTGCCAGGCCACTGTCACGGCCGCATCCGGCCGGGCCCCGAGCACGGCACGGTCCCGCACCTGGCGGCCGAGCTCCGGCACCGGCTGCCCGTCCCGCAGCGCCACCCGCACAAGGGATTCCCCCATCAGCGGGCGGCCGCGGCCGTTGCGCACATGGCAGGCGACGCAGGAGGCGGCATTGAAGCGGGGCCCCAGACCCGCCCCGGGGGGCCCATCCAGGGGCACATGGGTGCGATCGAAGAGCACATCAGCCGCCTGGTGGCGCGCCCGTTCGGCTGGGGTGAGGCCCGCGGCCGGCTGCTCGAAGGAGGCCGAGGTGCGGTTGGCCACCGTCATCGCTCCGGCGGCCTGCCGGGGATCGGCGGCCCCCCACACCTGCCGCAGGCCGAACCCGAGCACCACGGCCAGGGCGAGCGCGGCCAGCAGAACCCGTCGCTGACCCCGGGCGGAACGGGCCATCAGGAGAGCAGGGGCACCGAGCGCTCCACCAGCGCCGCGGTGCTGTGCAGCTGGCCGATCAGGTCCTCCATCGCCCGGCGGGAGGCCGGATCATCAAGGTGGTCGTTGACCGGGTCCGGCAGGGCCCGGGCCAGATCCACGGCCCGGGCAGTCTGGGTGTCGATCCGCTGGGCCAGGTCGGCGTCCCGCCGGCGGATCAAGTCCAGCAGGCCGGTGCTCATCAGCACGCGGCGGGCCCCTTCCACGTTGGCCAGCAGATCCGAGCGGGTGTTGCCGCTGTCGGCACTTTCCAGCGTGTGGGGATCCCGGGTTTTCAGCGGCTGGCCGAGCTTCTCGTCGCCCCCCTCCTGCAGCAGCCCGATCACCCCCTGCAGCATCTCCTGCACCGCCGTGCCCGCGTCGGCGGGGGCACTGATCCGGGCACCGAAGCCCCCGGGCCCCGACCAGCTGGCCCGCAGCCCCTCGGCCTGGCGGTGCAGATCCCCGGCCGCCAGGCGCAGGTAGGCCAGATCGTTGGGGCCGAGCTGGGCGGCACTGGGCGGTGTGCCGCTGCGGCCTCCCCAAAGCACCCATTCGATGCCGTGGAAGCCCTTGGCGGTGTCGCTGAGGGCGGCGAAGCTGGCGGCCGTGAACGGGCCGCCGGCCAGGGCCGTGGCCAGGTCCCGGCGGTTCACCGGCCAGTCGTCCATCGCCCCGTCGAAGCCCTGGGTTTCCGCCGGACCGAAGGCCCAGCTCTCACTGGTCTCCCAGGTGCGGCGCGCCGAGCGCCAGGCCTGGCGGGCCACCTCGAGATGGGGCTCCGACGGCTGGTCCGAGAGGCGCCCGATCGCCTCCTGAAGGGCCGCCGTCTGCGTCACCAGCGCGTCGGCATTGGGCTGCACCACCGTCGCGACGAAGCTCTCGACCACCGCCTGCGGGGTCGGCGCCTCGGCGCGGCTCTGGATCGCGCATCCGCTCACAGCCAGGCCCAGCCACAGGGGCAGGCCCAGGGCCAGGGCTCGGCGGCGGCGGGTCGCACGGGTCGATGGGGTCAGGTGGCTCGCTCGGGTCACGATCAGGCCGCAGGCGTGTTCCGGCACTGTCCACCGGCCGGCCCTGACGCGACCGGCGACGGGGCACCCGCGGGCGTCACCGATGGCACCGTCGGCTGTCCCTTACGAGGCGGACCCCCCTGGCGGGGGCCTGCACACTCGGCAGCACCCGAGGCCGTTCGTCCATGCCACACCTCCGCACCAGCCTCGCCCTGTTTGTGGCCGCCACCGGGCTGGTCGCCGGGATGGCGGCGGGCTGCGGCACGGGCCCGGACGGCGACGCAACCGGTCCCGCACGCCAGGCGTTGCGCTGATAACAATTATCGTTCTCGGCGTTGACCCAGAGAATTGCCCCAGCGGCTGCCCCCTCCAGCGCCTCCTTTCCATTCCTTCGCCCACGTCATCTCCCCTCCATGACCGTTCCCCTGCGTCGCCTGCTTCCCCTCGCCACCGCCGGCCTGCTGGCCCCCCTCGGGGCCAACGCCGGCGAGCTGAACCTGGAGGGCGTCAACCGCTACGCCAGGTCCGCGGCGGGGCAGAGCCAAGAGCAGGTCACCAGCATCAACCAGTTCTCCGACGTCAAGCCCACCGACTGGGCCTTCCAGGCCCTCTCGAACCTGATCGAGCGCTACGGCTGCGTCGCCGGCTACCCGAACGGCACCTACAAAGGCGGCCAGGCCATGACCCGGTTCGAGGCGGCCGCCCTGCTGAACGCCTGCCTCGACCGGATCACCGAAGTGACCGACGAGCTGAAGCGCCTGATGGCCGAGTTCGAGAAGGAACTCGCCGTGCTGCGCGGCCGTGTGGATGGCCTGGAGGCCAAGGTGGGTGAGCTCGAGGCCACCCAGTTCTCCACCACCACCAAGCTGAGCGGCCAGGCCACCTTCGTGATCGGTGCCAATGCCTTTTCGGGCAGCGACACCGCCAACGTCGATGCCGCCCGGGCCGCCGTGGGGGCCACCACCTTCAGCTACGACATCCAGCTGAGCTTCGACACCAGCTTCACGGGCAAGGACCTGCTGCGCACGATCCTGCGGGCCGGCAACTTCGCCGATTCCGCCTTCGGCGGCGCCGGCCCCACCGGTGGGCTCTCCACCCTGGAGGCGGCGTTCCAGGAGGACTGCGGCGCCGGCGCGGACTGCGGCGACGTGGTGGCCATCGACAAGATCTTCTACCAGTTCCCGATCGGCAGCCAGTTCACCGCCACCTTCGGCGGCCGGGTGGGCCAGGAGGACATGCTCGCCCTCTGGCCGAGCGCCTACCCCTCCGACACGATCCTCAACCTGTTCACCCTCAACGGCGCCCCGGCGGCCTACAACAAGAACCTCGGCCCCGGGGCCGGCCTCTGGTGGCAGCAGGGCGGCTTCAGCATCAGCGCCAACTACGTGGCCGCCAACGGTGATGTGGGGGATCCCAACATCGGCGGCATCGGCACCGTGGCCTCGGCCGGCACCGGCACGGTTCAGATCGGCTACGCCAAGGAGCAGTGGGGCCTGGCGGCGATCTACTCCCGCATCCAGTCGGGGGTGGGGGTGCCGGGCACCACCCCCTTCACCGGCCTCGCCTTCGAGGCCAACCCCAACAGCCGCACCGATGCCTTCGGCGTCAGCGGCTACTGGCAGCCGGCCAACTCCGGCTGGATTCCCTCCATCAGCGCCGGCTGGGGCATCAACGGCACCAGCTACGACACCGCCCAGGCTCCCGGCGCCCTGCGCACCAGCCAGTCGTGGATGGTGGGCCTGCAGTGGGACGACGCCTTCGTCAAAGGCAACGCCCTCGGCATGGCGGTGGGCCAGCCCATCTTCGCCACGGCCCTGGCCGACGGCCAGACGCCCCAGGACGGCAATTTCGCCTGGGAGTGGTGGTACAAGTGGCAGGTCACCGACAACATCAGCGTGACGCCGGCCCTCTTCTATCTGAGCCGGCCCCTGGGGCAGGACACCACCCCCGGCACAACGTTCCGGCAGCTGGGCGGACTGGTGAAGACCACCTTCCGCTTCTGATTCCGGCCCGCGGGAACGGATGATGAGGGTGACCTGGATGGCCTGGCCACCATGGATCTCACGCCGTTCCTGGGCAGCCTGGAGGGCAACACCTTCGATGCGGTGCTGCTTTCAGTGGCTTCCGGCGGAAAGGTGGCGATCGCCATGAAGGGCCGCTTCCTGCTGCGGGCCCTGTGCGAGAGCATCAGCGACCGCAGCCTGATCGGCTGCGCCATCACCCACGAGCAGGGCTGCCTCGACTATCTGCAGCGGCAGCCCTACGACCTGCTGCTCTGCACCGACCACCTGGAGAGCGGCAACGGCTTCGATCTCACCCGCCGGGCCAAAGAGCTCTATCCCGACCTCAAGGTGGTGATGCTGGCCCTCGGTGATGTGATTCCGGCGGAGTACGAGCACGCCCCCTGGCTGGAGGCCGTGGTGGCCGAGGCCGACATCGTCGATGACCAGCGGCCCCTGCAGGCCGCCGTGATCGCCGTGATGGGACACCACTCCTACCGCAGCCCCTCCCTGCGCTCCGGCAAGCTGCCCTACCTCAGCTGTCCGCGGCTGACGCCGCGGGAGTACGAGGTGCTCGACCTGCTGGCCAGCGGCCTCAGCGACCGGGAGATCGCCCAGAAGCTGGTGGTGAGCGACGCCACCGCCCGCACCTACACCAAGCGCCTGCTCCAGACCCTGGGCGTCAACAACCGCCTGCAGGCCGTGCTCAAGGGGGTGCGCTGCGGGATGGTGCAGCTAGGTTGAATACACGCATTCACATGACTCCATGGCCACCTCCGTTCGTCTGGACCCTGCAACAGAGGCACGGCTGGATCGGCTGGCCTCCGAAACGGGGCGAACCAAGGCCTTCTATCTGCGGGAGCTGATCGAGCAGGGCCTGGACGACCTGGAGGATGCCTACCTCGGAGCCGCAGCCGTGGAACGGATGCGCCTGGGACAGGAAAGGACCTACAGCCTCGACGAGGTGGTGAAAGAACTTGGCCTGGACACTTCGGATCTCTGAAACGGCCAGGCGCCAGCTCAAGAAGCTGGATCGCTCGACCGCGCAGAACCTTTTGCGGTCCATGAACCGGCTCCTGCAGGAGACCGAGGATCCGCGTCAGAGAGGCAAGGCCCTGACGGCAAACTTGTCCGGCCTATGGCGCTACCGGGTCGGCGACCACCGGGTGATCTGCCTGATCGAAGATGCGCAGCTTGTCGTGCTGGTGGTCGGAGTCAGCCACCGGAGCGAGGCCTACCGATAACCCAGCCCACTGCTGCAAAGCGGCGTTTGGCTGGGGTCTCCTGCGGTGGTTGGGATGGGTCGCCTGAGATTCGAACTCAGGACCAGTCGGTTAAAAGCCGAATGCTCTACCGCTGAGCTAGCGACCCGTCGCTGGGGAAGCTATCACCCGGCGGTGACCCTCTCCAAGCCCACCGGCCGCCGCACCCTGACCCCCGTTTGAGGCCACACCCCATGACCAGCCCTGACCCCTGGCCCAGCCGCTGGGACGCCCCCCGCATCGACGCCGCCGCCTGGGTGGCCCCGTCGGCGGTGGTGATCGGCGATGTGGAGCTGGCGGCGGGGGCCAGCCTCTGGCCCACCGCCGTGGCCCGGGGGGATGTCTGCGCCATCCGGGTCGGGGAAGGCAGCAACGTGCAGGACGGCGCCGTGCTGCACGGGGATCCGGGCCAGCCCGTGACCATCGGCGCCGATGTGACCATCGGCCACCGGGCCGTGGTCCATGGCGCCACGCTGGAGGACGGCTGCCTGATCGGCATCGGCGCCATCGTGCTCAACGGCGTCACGGTGGGGGCCGGGGCCCTGGTGGCGGCCGGCTCGGTGGTCACCCGGGATGTGCCCGCCGGCGCCCTGGTGATGGGGGCTCCGGCGGTGGTGAAACGCCAGCTCGATGCCGCTGCGATCGAGGCCCAGCGACAGCATGCACATCGTTATCGCCAGCTGGCGGAGGTTCACGCTGGACTCCGTTAGGATCCCGCCAACGTTTTCCCCTCCCCCGCCATGGACCTCCGGCTGCTGCTCGTCGCTGCTCCGATCCTCCTGGCCGTGGGTTGGGCCGCCTTCAACATCGGCCGCGCCGCCGTGGGTCAGCTGCAACTGATGCTCAAGCGCGCCCGCGCCTGATGGTCGTCGTCATCGGTGCCGGCCTGGCCGGCACCGAAGCCGCCTGGCAGATCGCCGAAGCCGGGATTCCGGTGCGGCTGGTGGAGATGCGGCCCGTGCGGCCCTCCCCGGCCCACCACAGCGGCGATTTCGCCGAACTGGTCTGCAGCAACAGCTTCGGCTCCCTCTCCCCCGACCGGGCCGCCGGCCTGCTGCAGGAGGAGCTCAGGCGACTGGGATCGCTGGTGATCCGCACCGCCGATGTCCATGCGGTGCCCGCCGGCGGCGCCCTGGCCGTCGATCGGGGCCGCTACAGCGTCGCCCTCACGGCCGCCGTTGAGGCCCATCCCCTGGTGACGGTGGAGCGCTGCGAGCAGCTGGCGCTGCCCGACCCGGAGGAGATCGCCGTGCTGGCCACCGGGCCCCTCACCGGCGCCGCCCTGGCCGAGGACCTGCTGCGCTTCACCGGCCGGGAGTCCTGCCACTTCTTCGATGCCGCCAGCCCGATCGTGGAGGGGGAGGGGATCGACCTGTCGGTGGCCTTCCGGGCCAGCCGCTACGACAAGGGCGACGCCGACTACATCAACTGCCCCATGGACCGGGAGCAGTACCTCGCCTTCCGCACCGCCCTGCTGGAGGCCGAGAAGGCGGAGCTGAAGGATTTCGAGCAGGAGAGCGCCACCTTCTTCGAGGGCTGCCTGCCGATCGAGGAGCTGGCCCGCCGCGGCGAAGACACCATGCGCTACGGCCCCCTCAAGCCGATCGGTCTCTGGGATCCGCGCTGGGGCGACCTCCACGACCGCGACGTGCGCCGCGCCAAGCGGGCCCACGCGGTGGTGCAGCTGCGCCAGGAGGACAAGGACGGCCAGCTCTGGAACCTCGTCGGCTTCCAGACCAATCTCAAGTGGGGCGAGCAGCAGCGGGTGCTGCGCATGATCCCCGGCCTGGAGAACGCCAGCTTCGTGCGCTTCGGGGTGATGCACCGCAACACCTTCCTGGAGTCTCCCGAGCTGCTGCAGCCCACCCTGCAGTTCCGCCAGCGGCCGACGCTGCTGGCCGCCGGCCAGATCACCGGCACCGAGGGCTACGCCGCCGCGGTGGCGGGCGGCTGGCTGGCCGGCACCAACGCCGTCCGCCTGGTGCGGGGCCTGCCGCCCCTGAGCCTGCCGCCCACCACCATGGCCGGCGCCCTGCTGGGCTTCATCTCGGATGAGGAGCGCAGCCACGGTGCCCGCAAGGGGGGCTTCCAGCCCATGCCCCCCAGCTTCGGCCTGATGCCGGAGCTGCCGGAGCGCATCCGCGACAAACGCCGCCGCTACGGCGCCTACCGCGACCGGGCCCTGGCGGATCTGGCTGCCTGGGACGCCCAGCGCCAGGCTGGCGCCAGCAGCGCCGTGCCGGCGGCCGTGGCGGGCTGATCGCTTCCTAGGGTCGGGCCGCTCCCGTTCGCCTGGTTCCGGTGACCGTCACCGTCCCTTCTTCCGCCGCCGCCCCCCTCACTGCGGCCGATGGCCGCCCCTGGGACGTCGTTGTGATCGGCTCAGGGATCGGCGGGCTGGTCACCGCCAGCCAGCTGGCGGCCAAGGGGGCCTCGGTGCTGGTGCTGGAGCGCTACCTGATCCCCGGGGGCAGCGGCGGCAGCTTCCGGCGCGAGGGCTACACCTTCGACGTCGGCGCCTCGATGATCTTCGGCTTCGGCGAGAAGGGCCACACCAACCTGCTGACCCGCGCCCTGGCCGATGTGGGCGAACACTGCGAGACGATCCCCGACCCCGCCCAGCTGGCCTACCACCTGCCCGGCGGCCTGTCGGTGGCGGTCGACCGCGATTACGAGCGCTTCATCGCTGATCTCACCGCCCTGTTCCCCCATGAGGCCAAGGGGATCCGCGCCTTCTACGACACCTGCTGGCAGGTGTTCCGCTGCCTCGATGCGATGCCGCTGCTGTCGCTGGAGGACCCCGCCTACCTGGCCAAGGTGTTCTTCCGCGCGCCCCTGGCCTGCCTGGGGCTGGCCCGCTGGCTGCCGGTGAACGTGGGCGCCGTGGCCCGCGCCCACATCAGCGATCCGGCCCTGCTCAAGTTCATCGACATGGAGTGCTTCTGCTGGTCGGTGATGCCCGCCGATCGCACGCCGATGATCAACGCCGGCATGGTGTTCTCCGATCGCCACGCCGGCGGCATCAACTACCCCAGAGGCGGCGTCGGGGTGATCGCCGAGAAGCTGGTGACGGGCCTGCGCCGCCATGGCGGCGCCATCCACTACCGCTCGCGGGTGGTGAAGGTGCTGCTGGAGGGCGAGGGACCCCAGGCCCGCGCCGTGGGGGTGAAGCTGGCCGGCGGCGAGGAGATCCGCGCCCGGCGGGTCGTGAGCAACGCCACCCGCTGGGACACCTTCGGCTCCCTGGTGGATGAGGCCCACACCCCGGCGGCCGAGCAGACCTGGCGGCGGCGCTACCGGCCCTCCTCCTCCTTCCTCTCCCTGCACCTGGGGGTGCGGGCCGAAGCGATCCCCCCCGGCAGCCATGTCCACCACCTGCTGCTGGAGCGCTGGGAGGACATGGAGGCCGAGCAGGGGGTGATCTTCGTCTCGATCCCCACCCTGCTGGATCCCTCCCTGGCCCCGGCCGGCCACCACATCGTGCACACCTTCACCCCCTCGGAGATGGCCCCCTGGCAGGGGCTGGCCCCAGGGGCCTACCGGGCCGCCAAGGAGGCCGCCGCCACCCGGCTGATCCGCCGCCTGGAGGCGATCCTGCCGGGGCTGGAGGGGGCGATCACCCACCGGGAGATCGGCACGCCCCGCAGCCACCGCCGCTTCCTGGGCCGCCACGGCGGCAGCTACGGTCCGGTGCCGGCCCTGCGGCTGCCCGGCCTGCTGCCGATGCCCTTCAACCGCACCGCCATCCCCGACCTCTACTGCGTGGGGGATTCCTGTTTCCCCGGCCAGGGCCTCAATGCGGTGGCCTTCAGCGGCTTCGCCTGCGCCCACCGCATCGGTGCCGACCTGGGCCTCAACCCCTGGAACCTGCCGGCGTGAAGCACCCCATGGTTCCCGATCACCGCCTGCACTGCGTCGTGCGGCCGCAGCCGCCGGCCGCCGGCGAGGGCCTGCGGCTGGGGATCTGGCAGGGGAGCGGCAGCGCCGGCACCCCCGACGCCCTCGAAGAGAACCTGGAGCGGCTGGAGCGGGTCTGCGAGCTGGCGGCGGGCCACGGGGTGCAGCTGCTGGCCTTCCCGGAGCTCTACCTCACCGGCTACATCGTCACCCCGTCGATCGTGCGGCAGCTGGCCGAGCCGGTGGATGGCCCCAGCCTGCGGCGGGTGGCCGCAGCGGCGCGCCGCCATGGCCTGGCGGTGGCCTGTCCCTACGCCGAACGGGCGACCGTGGCCGGTGAGGAGCGCTTCTACGACGCCATCGCCCTGTTTGACCGGGACGGCGCGCTGCTGCGCAACTACCGCAAGACCCACCTCTGGGGACCGGACGAGAAGCGCTGCTGGAGTGCCGGCTACCGCCATCCCGAGGAGGGCGCGGCCTTCACGGTCCAGCCGGTGAACGGGGTGGGGGTGGGCCTGCTCAACTGCTACGAGGCCGAGTTCCCCGAGCTCACCAGGCGCCTGGCGCTGGAGGGGGCCCGGCTGGTGCTGATCCCCACGGCCGCCGATGTCTGGGCCGAGCTGAGCACCGGCGAGCGCACCGACCGGCCCTACCCGGATGTGTCCCGCACCCTGATCCCCGCCCACGCCTTCCAGAACGGCTGCTTCGTGGCCTACGCCAACCGCTGTGGCGAGGAAACGGTGAACGGCCGGGTGATGGCGGCGTACCTGGGCAACAGTGTCATCTGCGGCCCCCATGGCGATGTCCTGGCGGCCGCCCGGCCGGAGCCGACGCTGCTGATCGCCGACTGCCGGCCCGGCGAGTACGGGCCCACCCACCCCGCCGCCACCCGCTACCACGAGGATCTCCGGCCCGATCTCTACTGACCTGCGGCCCGAGCTCTACTGACAGCGGCCCGCCGGCCGGCCACGCCGGAGCAGGGGCGCCGGTAAACTGTGTAAACATTTATTGCGTGTTCATGGCGGCTCCGATTCCCAGCTCCACCGACCTGGCGCGCTACCTGGAGGCCCGCGGTGAGATGGGCAAGCCCTGGGTCTGGCACCTGCTGCGGCTCAGCAAGCTCAAGGAGGCCAAGGACACGATGGAGCCCAATGAGTACGTCGAACGGCTCGGCGAAGCCCATGCCGACCTGATGCGGCTGGGCGAGTTCTGGAAGGGGCGGGAGGCGGAGGTGTTCGGAGGCCGCTACCAGCCCTCCCAGGTCATCGAGCCCCTGCCCGGTTCCCCCGACGACCGATGAGCCCCGCCCCGACGGCCCAGCGCTATCCGATGGCGCCGCTGATCCGGTTCACCCTGCTGGCCCTCTACCTGGCCCTGGTCCTGCCCCTGCCGGTGCTGGCGCCCGAAGCCCTGCAACGGCCCCTGCTGCTGGCTGCCAGCGCCGGCCTGCTGCTGGTGGTCGCCATCACCAGTGAGCGGGTGGAGCTCGACGAACGGGAGCTGCGGGTGGGCCATCCCCCCTGGTGCTCCTGGCTGCTGCGCCGCGGCTGGCAGCTGCCCTGGGATCGCATCACCGCCCTCACCCCGGTCACCACCAGCCAGGGGGGCAGGGTCTACTACGTGCGCACTGCGGGGGAGCAGGGGGATCGCAGCGGCGCCGCCTGGCTGCTGCCCCAGCGGGTGGCCCGCTTCGAGGACTTCCTGGAGCGCTTCAGCGCCGCCACAGGCATCACCACCAAGGGCATCGGCCGGATCAGCCCTCCCTGGACATACAGGCTGCTGGCCCTGCTCTGCGGTCTCCTACTGGCGGGCGAAGCCGCAGCCCTGATCCTGCGGCCCGCCTGAACAGGTCCTACCTACCTGTCGGACCAGGGCCTAGTTTAGGCGGGAGGAGCTGCCGGGGGAGGTGACCAGCAGACCCGAGCCGGCGGCGCCAGCAGCTTCCTCGTTGAGCTCGGGCAGGGTGTCGAGGCTGAAGCGATAGCCCTGCTGGCGCATCGTTTCGATCGCGCCGCCCTCGCCGAGGCCGGCCTGTTCGAGCTTGCGGCGCAGGGTGAGCACCTGGGTGTCGACCGAGCGGGGGCCGCCGCTGAAGGGGGGCCAGGCCATGCGCAGCAGTTCCTGGCGGCTGCGCACCACCCCCGGGGGCATCAGCAGGGCGCAGAGCAGGGCGAACTCCCGCGGGCTGAGCTCCACCGGCTGGTCGCGCAGGGTGACCTGGCGCAGCAGCAGGTGCACCTCCAGGGGGCCCACGCAGACCCGTTCCTGGAGGCCGCTGCCACTGCGGCGCAGCAGGGTGCGACAGCGGGCCGCCAGCTCTTCAAGCCCGAAGGGCTTGCGCAGCACGTCATCGGCGCCGGCATCGAGCAGGGCCACCACGGGCTCCGAGCCGGAGCGGGCCGTGAGCACCATCACCTGGCAGTGCAGCTGGGCGGCGAGGCGCAGGGCCGAGGTCTCCTCGAGCAGTTCGGCGCTCACCAGCAGATCGGGGGATTGCTCCTGGCAGATCTCCAGGGCTTCGCGGGCGGTGGCGACGGCCGCGGCCAGGTGCCCATCCTGACGCAGACGCTGGGCGAGAACGGTGCGGAGGGTCGCGTGGGGGTCCACTACGAGAACTCTCCGAGGGGTTCCTCCTGGATCAGTCAGCTTGTCCTGGGCCACGGGCATCTCCTCGGCATCACGATGAAATCAGAAGCGGAAGTGCCGACAGCCGATTGAGTGTGTCAACGCTAACTGGAAATGTGCGGAGACGCCGGTGACGGGCGATGCCTTGTCAACTGTCCGCTCCCGGATGACGGTCCCGGCACGGCAGGATGGTGCCATCTGCCGGCTTTCGCCGCCACAATGACGCCAGGGGCCCGACCCCAGCCATGACAGCACTCCAACACCCCGACGCGATCCGCCACTTCCAGTCCCTGTGTGATGGCTGCCAGGCCCTGTCCGATCGTCACCACGGACCCTCCGAGCTGCGTCTGTACGCGGACGGCTACCTCCATGCCCTGCGCCGCACGGCCGTGCTGGACCACCAGTCCCAGCGCCGGCTGGAGGAGCTGATCGACCGCTGGATCCAGGACCCGTCCAGCTTCCTGGGGCCCGACGGCCAACCCCGCCTGATGATGGAGCGCAGCCGCTACTGACCAGCCGCGGCGGACCTGGCACCTGCGTCGTGGTGCGGTCGGGGCCTCAGGAGGCCAGGGCCACTTCCAGCTTCTCGCGCAGCTCGCCGCTGTTGTACATCTCGATCAGGATGTCCGAGCCGCCCAGGAACTCCCCTTTCACATACACCTGGGGGATGGTGGGCCAGTCGGAGAACTCCTTGATCCCCTGGCGGATCTCCATGTCGGAGAGCACGTCGAACGTCTCGAAAGGCACACCCAGCGACTGCAGGATCTGGACGACGTTGTTAGAGAATCCACACTGAGGCATCAATTTGTTGCCCTTCATGAAGACCACCACCGGGCTGGCGCTGATCAGGGCGTCGATGCGTTGACGGGTGCTGGCATCCATGGTCGGAATCGCGAAAGGGAACGTCAGGAGGGAAGGGAGGTCTGCAGCGCCAGGGCATGGATCGCCTCGCTGGCCAGCTCGCTGCGCAGGGCGCCGTAGACGAGCTGGTGCTGGCGCACCCGGTTGAGGCCGGCGAAGGCACCGGACACCACCCTCACCTGCAGGTGATCGCCACCCCCGGTGAGATCCTCCACCTCAACGGCGGCATCGGGGAGGGCGCGCAGGATCGCGTCCTTGACCTGGTCCGGTTGCACCATGGCGGCGGGGGTCGGGGAGATGACGGAAGGCTGGAATCTAAGGACGATCACCCACCGGCGGTCGATCCCGGCGCGGTGTAGGGGGTGATCACGAAACCCAGCTCCACCAGCTGCTGGTAGGCCTTGCGCCCGCCCTCGTTGGTGGGGGTCATGATCTTCACCACCTCCACCAGCAGGGGGATCGCCACCTCCGGCTCGTTCTGGCGGCGGAACAGGGCCGCCAGCCGCAGGTTGGACTCGGCCAGCAGCGTCAGCGCCTCCCGCCCCTTGTCGTCCATCTCGCGGGGGATGCGGGCGTCGAGACCGCGGAAGGAGCCGCTCAGGTCGCGGTAGAAGCCGAGCAGGCGGCGGCTGGCGTCACGCGCCAGGTCGTAGAGGCGCCGGCCCTCGGCCAGGTTGCCGCTGGCCACCGCCGCATCACCCCTGGCCAGGAGGGTCTTCACCGAGGAAAGGTTGAGATCGGTGCCGGCGGGCTGGACCGTCTGGGGGGTGGCCTGGGCCCGGGCCGGCGGCTGCAGGAGCGGCTGGGCGAGGGCCAGCAGGGCCAGGCAGCTGCCGCAGACCCCGGCCAGGCCCGATGGCCGGGCGGATCGAAGGGAAGAAACGGCGGAAGGCCTGATCACGTCGACGCCTGACGGGTAACGGCCGAACTTTACGGGGAGCCGATCGGGCGACCCACCACGGCGCGGGCCGCTTGCTCGGCCGACTCCATGGCGGCGGCGAGCTCGGCGCTGAAGTCCAGGGCCGCCTGGCGACCCTGACCCTCCGCCCGCAGGGGGCGGCCGAAACAGAGGGCGGCCCGGTCGCCGGGCCGGGGATCGGCGTGGCCGTAGGCGATGCCCACCGGCACCACCGGCACCTCCACCCCCTGGCTGGCGGCCAGCAGGGCGAGGCGGGCCAGTCCCTGGTGCAGGCGGATCGGGCCGTCCTCGCGGCGGATGCGGCCCTCGGGAAACACCACCAGCTGCTGTCCGCAGGCCAGCAGCTCCACGGAGAACCGCAGGCTGGCCAGGGTGGGGCGCCCCTGGTTGACGGGAAAACAGCCGAGACGGTGCAGGAACCAACCCTGCAGACCCTTCATCTCATCGGCCGTGACCATGAAGCGGCAGTCCCGGCCCGTGACCCGGCGGCCGGCCCCCCAGGGGAGCATCAGCGCGTCCCAGCGGGCCCGGTGGGTGGGGGCCAGCAGCACGGCTCCGTCGCGGGGCAGATTCTCGCGATCGAGCACCGTCAGCTCGCTGAAATAGCCCTGGAGAGCCAGATCGATGGTGACCACCATCGCCACCGGGGACAGCCAGGGGCTGATGCCGTTGCAGAGGGAACGCTCCCGCCGGCTGATCACCGGGGAAAGGCCTGGTCCGGAGGGCGTCTGCGCCGCCAACACTCTCGATCCGGCAGAACGTCGATGTCGACGCTAGGGGCTGGATCCCCCCCTTGAAGGCCGGCGGCGGGCAGTTGGGCCTGCGGCCGCTCCCCGGCGACCGATACGGTGCGACCAAGATCGCTTCAGCCACCTGCCGCCCATGGCCAGCCTCGGGGTCAACATCGACCACATCGCCAACGTGCGACAGGCCCGCCGCACCGTCGAGCCCGATCCGGTGCGCTGCGCCCTGCTGGCCGAGCTGGGCGGCGCCGACGGCATCACCGTGCACCTGCGGGAGGATCGGCGCCACATCCAGGACCGGGACGTGGAGCTGCTGCGGGCCACCGTCCGCACCCGGCTGAACCTGGAGATGGCCGCCACCGCCGAGATGGAGGCGATCGCCCTGCGGGTCCGGCCCGACATGGTGACCCTGGTGCCGGAACGCCGGGAGGAGGTGACCACCGAAGGGGGCCTGGACGTGGCCGGACAGGTGGAGAGCCTCGCGCCCCTGACGGGGCGCCTGATGGAGGCGGGCATCGGCGTCAGCCTGTTCGTCGATCCCGACGACGCCCAGCTGGAGGCCTGCCGCCACTGCGGCGCCCGCTGGGTGGAACTGCACACCGGCGCCTATGCCGAGGCCGCCTGGGGGGAGCAGCCGTTCCAGCTGGCCAGGATCACCGAAGCCACCGCCATCGCCCGGGGGCTCGGCCTGCGGGTCAATGCCGGCCATGGCCTCACGTATCACAACGTCGAACCGATCGCCGCGATCGAGGGGATGGAGGAACTGAACATCGGCCACACGATCGTGGCCCGCGCCCTGGTGGTCGGTCTCCAGGAGGCGGTGCGCCAGATGCGGGCGCTGGTGCAGAATCCCCGCCGCGACCCGCTGTTCGGCGACCGCCAGCCCTGAGGCCCCTCCCGCCATGACCCGCTACCACTTCGTCGCCGCCAGCCGTGCCTTCCTGCTTGAGGAGGAACCCCTGGAAGAGGTGCTGCGCGAGCGCCGGCGCAACTACGCCGAGAAGGACAAGGCCATCGACTTCTGGCTCCTGGAGCGCCCCGCCTTCCTGGAGGCTCCCGAGCTGGCCGCCGGCCTGGCCGCCGTGCCGAGGCCGGCGGCGGCGGTGGTATCCACCGACGAGAAGTTCATCACCTTCATGAAGCTGCGGCTGGAGTTCGTGGCCGTGGGCAGCTTCGAGGCCCCCAGCGCCACGATTCCCGACCCGCTGGCCACCCTGAGCTGACCCTGGGGCGGCGGCGGGGGCGGGCGCCGGAGCGGCAGTTCAGAACAGGCCCAGGAAACGGCGCCGGGGCGCGTCGGGACCATCCTCCTGGTCCGATGCCGCCGGACGGGGTTTGCCCTGGCCGCCGTCCTGCTGGTAGCGCGGCTTGCTGTCGCCGATGGTGAGGGGGGCTTCCTTGTTCTTCCACCAGATCCAGTCCCGGATCGGCGGCGTGTTCTGCAGTTCCCAGCGGGTCAGACCCAGCCCCAGCCGCGAAGAGGCATCGAGAAGCACGTCCAGCATCTGCTCGCCGTCACTGCAGCGGGCCAGGGCCTCGTTGGTGCGCTTCGCCCCGTCGAGGGCCTTCACCAGGGCGTTGACGCGCTGGGTGACCGGCAGATTCTTCAGGTCCATCGCCCGTTGCCTCCAGGGTGCACCGAGGGCGCACCGTATCAGCGCTGGAGGCCCGCCGGCGCCGGCGGGGGTGACAGAAGCCCACTCCAGAGGCAACACTTGGGGGGAAGCATCCTTCTTGATGACGTTCCCGGACCGGCGTCCACCCCATCACCGCCCACCCCAGCACTGGGTCATCGGTGATGTGCATGGATGCGCGGACGCTCTGCAACGCCTTCTGGTCCAGTTGCCGGCCGGCGACCGTCTGGTGTTCTGCGGCGATGTGATCAACCGCGGCTCCCGCATCGAGGAGTCCATGGAACTGGTCTGGGACCTGGTGCGTCGCCAGAGGGCGGTGTGGCTCAAGGGCAACCATGAGCGGGACCTGGTGCGTCAGCTCGACACGGGCCTGGCGCCCGGCCGTCCCGACCTGAACGGCAACGACACCTACCGCCAGCTGGGGGCGGCCCGCTGCCGCCTCTGGCGCGACCGCCTCGACCAGCTGCCCCTCGCCTACTGGGGTCAGGGCTGGGTGGCCACCCATGCCGGCTTCGATCCCCGCACCTGGCAACCCGACCTCAACGTGAGGCTGGCCTTCTGGCAGGCCTACGACAACCGCTTCGGTGAGGTGATCGTCGGCCACACCCCCGGGCCCGGCCTGCGGCGAGTCGGCTCGATCGTCCTGCTCGACACCGGTGCCTGTTACGGCGGCGACCTCACCGCCTACTGCCCCGAAACGCGAGAGACACGCCAGGTCAGCAACCTGGCCGCGGCGGGCAACACGGTGGCCGCCCCGTCCCCCGGCCCGGCGCTGAGCCGCGCCCTCTGAGCCCGCCCCTTTGCTGACGGTCTTTCGCAGCAACCGGGCCGAGTTCCTGGCTCGCCTGCTGGCCACCCAGCTCCGCCTGTACCCGCCCGATCCGTTCGAGCAGGTCCAGGTGGTGGTCAACACCTGGCCCACCAGCCGCTGGCTCGGCGAGCAGCTGGCCGAGCACCTCGGCGGCATCGCCGCCAACCTGCGTTTTCCCTTCCCGGGCAGCCACCTGCGCCAGCTGGTCGACCAGCTGCTGACCCCCGCCGGGGAGGTTCCCGCGGCCGGAGGCGTCGATCCCTGGCGTGCCGACCGCCTTGTCTGGCCCCTGCTGGGCCTGCTGCCGGCGGTCGCCGCCGCAGCGGAAGGGGAGCCGCTGCGCCGCTGGCTTGCGGACAGGGGGGCGGGTGCCCAGCTGGAACTGGGCCACTGGCAACTGGGGCGGGCGATCGCCGATGCCTTCGATGACTACGCCCTGTACCGGCCCGAGCTGCTGCGGGCCTGGGAGGGCGGCCAGGCTGTGGATGGCCACGGCCGGCCGCTGTCCGACAGCCAGTGCTGGCAGCCCCTGCTCTACCGCGCCCTGCGGGCGGAGCTGGGCGCCGAACCGTTCGGACGCCGGGTGCAGGAGCTGATCGCCGGGCTGCGCCGCGGCGGCCCATGCCCCGAAGCGGGCGGCCCCCCCCTGCGACTCTTCGGCCTGAGCAGCATGGCGCCGATCCAGGTGCAGCTCCTGCAGGCCCTCAGCCGGCACCGGAATGTGGACCTCTACCTGCTGACGCCGTGCCGCAATCTCTGGCAGCGCTGCGGCGAGCGCCGCCGGGAACTCAGCGACGCCCTGGCCCTGCGCCAGCCGCTCGACGCCGCCTGGCTGCTGGAGGCCCCTGGCCTGGAGGCCCGCTTCGGCCGCCTGGGGGGAGAGTTCCAGCAACTGCTGGAGGGCACCGGCGAGGCCCAGCTGGGGGAGGAGCAGGAACGGGACCTCTTTTTCTGGCCCGCCAGCGGCCATGCACCGGCCCCCCTGCTGGCCCAGCTGCAGGAGCAGCTGGCCGATCCGGACAGGATCCCTTCGCTGGCCATGGATCCGGAGGACCACTCCCTGGAGTTCCACGCCTGTCCCGGCCGGCTGCGCCAGGTGCAGATCGTGCGCGACCGACTGCTGCAGCTCCTGGCGGCCGACCCCGGCCTTGAACCGCGGGACATCCTGGTGATGACGCCCGACATCGACGGATTCGCCCCCCTGGTGGCTTCGGTGTTCGGCGATGGCCACGCCACGGACGTGGAACTCCCCTGGCGCCTCACCGACCGCAGCCAGCAGGACGGGGCGGGGATGGGCAGCACCCTGCTGCTGCTCCTGGAGCTGGCCGGCACCCGGCTGACCGCCACCGGCCTGGAGACCCTGCTGGGCTGCCGGACCCTGCTGGAGCGGTTCGGCCTCGAGCTGGCCGAGGCGACCCGCCTGGTGGAGGCGCTGCAGGAGGCGGGCTTCCGTTGGGGCCTGGACGGCCAGGAGAAGGACCCGCCCTGCCACAGCCTGGGCTGGACGATCGACCGGCTGCTGCTCGGCCTGGTGCTGCCCGCCGATGCGGGCCTGGCGCCCGGGGAGACCGCCCCCTGGGAGGGGGGGGTGCCCCTGGAGCTGGCCGGCCGCTGGCTGCACCTGCTGGGGCGGCTGCGCCACTGGCTGGCGGAGCTGCGCCGGGGCGGCACCGTGGGTGTCTGGGCAGAGCGGCTGCGACGGCTGATCGATGACCTCTTCGGGGACACCGACGACGATGCCGGCGAGCGGCCCGAGCTGATGGGGGCCATCGACGCCTGGCAGACGGCCGCCGGTCCCTGCGCCCTGTCCCTGGAGGCGCCGGTGGCGGCGGCCGCGCTGCGGGAGCTGCTCGGGGCCGAGAGCGGCCGTTTCGGCCACCGCAGCGGCGCCCTCACCATCAGCGCCCTTGAACCGATGCGGGCCATTCCCTACCGGGTGATCGTGCTGATGGGGCTGGATGCGGGCCTGTTTCCCCGGCCCGGCGACCGGCCCGCCTTCCACCTGATGGAGGGCCAGCGCCAGCTCGGCGATCCCCACCCCGCCGACCAGGACCGCTACGTGCTGATGGAGGCCCTGCTCTCCGCCCGGGACCATCTGCTGCTGAGCTGGAGCTGCCGCGACGACCGCACCGGCGCCGCCCTGCCCCCCTCCGGACCGGTGGGCCAATGGCTGCAGTGGCTGGCCGGCCAGCTGGATGCGGAGGCCATGGGGCAGCTGCTGGTGGAGCACGCCGCCAACCCCCTCGACCGGCGCAACTTCCTGCCCGCCCGCGGGCGGGAGCCCCCCAGCTGCGACCGGCGGCTGCTGGAGGCGGTGCGCCGCCTGGCCGGCGATCGGCCGACACCGCCACCGGCGCTGCTGGCCGGAGCGACCCCTCGGGAGGCTCCCCCCGCCGGCGAGAGCGAGGCCTACGCCGACCTGCGGGACTGGCTGGTGGCACCCCAGACGCACTGGCTGCGGTCCCTGGGCCTGCGGCCCGGGGAGTGGGAGAAGCGGGTGGACGACCTCGAGGCCCTGGCCCTGGGGGAGAGGGAGCGCTCGTCCCTGCTGCGGGCGACCCTCAGCGAGGCGGACACCGGCGGGGAGGCCCCCCTTGAGGCGGCCGACTGGCTCGACCGGCACCGGGGCCAGGGCCTGTTGCCGCCAGGGGCAGCGGGCGCCATGGAGGCGGAGCTCCTGCAGCGCCGCTGGACGGGCCTGGTGAACGCCCTGGAGGCCCTCGGCCCGCCCCGGCGCTCCAGCCACCACTGGGGCCCCTGGCAGGCCGCGGTCCCCTGGCGGGGCGAGGCCGTCGTGCTGGCGCACACGGCCCAGGCCCGGGTCAGCCACCGGCTGGAGCTCTGGCTGCAGCTCCTGCTGGCCAGCGCCGCCGGTCCCGCCCCGCGCCGGGGGGTGCTGATCGCCCGGGACGGCGATGGCTACGTGCCGGTGATGGAGCTCACGGCACCGGACCCGGAGGCGGCACGGGATGAGCTGGAGCGTCTGGCCGGCCTGCAGCGCCAGTGGCGCAGCAGGGGATGGCCGGTGCCGCCGGAGACGGGCTGGAGCCACGTGACAGGCGAGCGCAGGAAACCCGGCCAGGGACCGGCCCGGGCCGCCGGCACCTGGGAGGGGTCCGGCTTCCGCGCCGGCGAGCGGGATCGGGCCGAGATGGAGGCCTGCTTCGGCGCCGGCCTGCCGGCGGACGATCTGCTGACCCCGGAAGTCCTGGCCCTGGCGAGCGACCTCTTCTCACCCCTGCTGGCGGCGGAGGTGGAGCGATGACCGTCTCCGGGGACGGCCCCTGCGGGCCCGAGCGCTTCGAGGCCAACGACGTCAGCCTCGATGACGGCATCGTGCTGCTGGAGGCCAGCGCCGGCACCGGCAAGACCTTCGCCCTGGCCCATCTGGTGCTGCGGCTCCTGGCCGAGAAGCGGCTCGGCCTGCGCGAGCTGCTGGTGGTGACCTACACCAACGCCGCGGCGGCGGAGCTGCGCGATCGCATCGGCCGCCGGCTCCAGCAGGCCCTCACCGGCCTCCAGCCCCCAGACGGCTGGGCGGCGCCCGATCCGGTGCTGGCCGAATGGCTGGAGCGCCAGCCGGAGGAGACCGGCGCCCGCGCCACCGTGCAGGGCCTGCTGCTGCTGGCCCTCGAGGAGCTCGACGCCGCCGACATCACCACCATCCACGGCTTCTGCCAGCGCACCCTGCGGCGCCACGCCATGGAGGCCGCCCGCCCCCCTGAGCTGACGCTGGAGACCGACGCCGCCGACCTGGTGCGCCAGATCGCCCACGACTACTGGCAGCAGCAGGTGCTGACCCTTCCCCTGCATCTGGTCGAGGGGCTGGCGGAGGGCATCGGCCTGGGGGATCTGGAGCGGCTGCTGCTGCAGCTCGATGGCGACCCTGGCCTGGCCCTCGATCCCCTGCCGGCGGGCCTGGGCCTGGAGCGGCCGCTGGCGGAGCAGCTGGCGGCGCTGTGGGACGAGCCCTGGGCACGGTTCCGGCAGGCCTGGTCGGACGGGGGCCGCGACCTGGAGCAGGCCTTCCGCGCCGCCGCTGCGGAATGGCGGGCCACCGGTGCCAGCGCCACCACGCCCTATGCCGTCAGGCCCAGAAGCGATCGCTGCGAGCTGGTCGACGCCTGGCTCGTCCAGCAGCCCGAAGGCGGCAGCTACGCCGCCCTGATGGCCCAGAAGGAACTGGGGTCCTATTTCCACCCCGAGCCCTTCTGCCGGGCGGCGCGGAAGGCGGAAGGGGCGGAGCGGGAGATCCGGCTGCCCGGCCATGGGCTCCTGGAGGCGGTGGCCGCCCTGCGGGAAGGCCCGGCGGAGGCGGTGCTGCTGCATGGCTGCCACTGGGGGCGGGCGGAGCTGGCCCGACGCCGGGCCCGCAGCGGCAGCATCGGCTTCGCCCAGCTGCTGGAGGGACTCGACCCCGGCCCGGACGCCACTGCCCCTACCCCCCTGCTGCGGGCGGTGGGACAGCGTTACAGGGCCGCTCTGATCGATGAGTTCCAGGACACGGACCCGGTCCAGTGGCGGATCCTGCGGCTGGCCTTCCCCGGCGACGTCCACCTGCTGGTGATGGTGGGGGATCCGAAGCAGGCCATCTACCGCTTCCGCGGCGGTGACCTGGACACCTACCGGCTGGCCCGCCGCAGCGCGGCGCGGGTGCTGGCGCTGCAGGAGAACCGCCGCTCGACTCCGGCGCTGATCGGGAGCCTCAACGGCCTGATGGCACCGGCTGGCCTGCCCCGCTCCGGCCTGCCGGTGCCGGCGGTGCTGGCCCGTTCGCGGCGAAGCGGACCCGACGGCATGGCGCCGGTGCGCCTGCTCTGGCTGGGGGGCGATCGGGGGGCGGGCGATTCCCTGCCGAGCCGGGGTGGGCTGGAGGACCGCCTGCCCGCCCTGGTGGCCGACGCCGTCCTGGAGCTGCTGGAGCAGGCCCCCGCCCTGGCGGTGGGCGACGGGCGGCCACCCGGCCCCCTGCGTGCCGGCGACATCGCCCTGCTGGTCCACAACCACCGCCAGGCGGAGGAACTGCGCAGCGCCCTGGAGCGGCGCCAGATCGCCAGCCGACTGGTGAGCAAGGCCGACGTGTTCGCCAGCCCGGCCGCCACCGCCCTGCAGCGGCTGCTCGATGCCCTGGCCGATCCCGCCGATCCCGGCCGTCTGCGGCTGCTGGCCGCCTCCCCCCTGCTCGGCTGGTCGGCGCGGCGGATCGCCGAAGCCGCTCCGGCCGAGTGGAGCGAACTGGCCGGCCGGCTCCAGGCCCTGGCCCGGGACCTGCCCCATCAGGGACCGCTCGGGGTGCTGTCGCGGCTGGTGGACGGCGAGGGGCTGGCCCGGCTGAGCGTCAGCGGCCGGCTGCTGGCCGACCTGCAGCAGGTGGCCGAACTGCTCCAGGAGCGACTGCACGTCGAACGGCTCTCCCTGGCGGCCGCCGCCGACTGGCTGCGGCGCCTGCGTCTCGACCAGACCCGGGCCAGCGGCACCATCCCGGAGTCGCACCAGGCCCACAGCGACAAGGCCGACGAGGCGGTGACGGTGATCACGGTGCACCGCAGCAAGGGACTGGAGTTCCCCGTGGTGATCTGTCCCTACCTGTGGCAGGCGGCCGGCACACCCCCCGCCGGCGGCCACCGGGTGGGCCTCCGCTGGCATCCGCCCGGCGGCGCCGGCGCCCACCTCGACCTCCACCTCCGTCCTGCCTGGGGACGGGGATGGCCGGCGCTCCGCCAGCACCGGGATGCGGAACGGGCCGAGCGGGAGCGGCTGGCCTACGTGGCCGTCACCCGGGCCCAGCACCTGCTGCTGCTCGCCTGGGGGCCGGCGAAGGGCCAGCAGGCCAACCCCCTGTACCCCTGGCTCTTCCCAGGCGACCCCCTGCCCGACCCCGAGGACGATGCCCCCATCAGCGGGCGCAGCGACGGGGACTGGCTCCTGCGGCTGGAGGAGGAGATCGGGCGTCGGGCCCTGGGGCTCGAGCTGCACCAGGTCGCCGCGGAGCCGGGCTCCCCGCGGACGCTGGCGCCGGCACCGGCGGCGGTCGATGCCCTGCGCTGCGGGCCCGTGCCCCGGCGCACGCTGGACACGAGCTGGAGCCGCAGCAGCTACACCGGCTGGACCCGCTCCGCCCACGGCGCCGGCGTCTCGGAGGCGACCCTCGACCAGGGCCGCGACACCAGCGATCCCAGCCCCGAAGGCGAGGCTCCGGAAGGAGCCGACGCGGCCCTGTGGCCAGAGCAGGGTCCCCTGGCCGGCTTCGCCCGCGGCCCGGGGGCCGGGGACTGTCTGCACCGGATGCTGGAGCAGCTGGACTACCGGGTTCCCACCGACACGCCCGCCAGCCAGGAGCTGGTGGAGCGGGAGCTGCGCCGGGGCGGGCTGGAGGCGGAAGACCTGGAGCCGCTGCTGCGGGGCCTGGAGCAGGTGCGCCTCACCCCCTTCGGCGGCGGGCTGGGCTCCCTGCGGGTGGCCGATCTCGGGCCTGAGCGACGGCTCAACGAACTCAGCTTCGACCTGACCCTCGGCTTCGTCAGGGCGGCGCAGCTGGCGGCGGCCTTCGCGGACCATCCCGGTGGCGCCTTCGGTGCCGCCTACGCCGCCACCGTGGGCAGCCTGCCGGTGGCCAGCCGCGGCTTCCTCACCGGCTCGATCGACCTGATCTTCACCGCCATGGATGCCGATGGCCAGGAGCGCTGGTGGGTGGCCGACTGGAAGAGCAACTGGCTGGGCCGGCGGGACGGCGAGGGCAGACCCCTGGCCTGCGGCCCCCGGCACTACGGCCGGGAGGCGATGGCCGCCCTGATGGCCCAGAGTCACTACCCCCTCCAGGCCCACCTCTACCTGGTGGCCCTGCACCGCTACCTGGCCTGGCGCCTGCCCGGCTACGACCCTGAGCGCCATCTGGGGGGGTACGCCTACGTCTTCCTGCGCGGAGCACCCGGAGCAGCGGGGGCGCAGGCCCCAGGCGGAGCCGTGCCGGGCATGTTCGTGGAGCGCCCGCCCCTGGGCAGGCTCCTGGCCCTCAACGGGGCCCTGGGCGGCCAGGCCGCGACCGGCGCCGGCGAGGGGGCGCCATGAGGGACCCCTTCCTCCCCACCCCCCAGCCCTGGGTGGCAGCCCTGGCCCTCGGCCTGGCCGAAGCCCTGCCCCGCCTGCACGGCACCCCCGCCGATCCCCTGGTCGGCGAGCTGATCGCCGCCCTCACCGCGGCCCTGGCCCGGGGTGAGCTGGAGCTGGACCTGCGGGGTCCGAGACCGGCGGAGGTCAGCGAAGGACCCTGGCCGGAGGGGCACCGCCGGGCCCTGGCGGCCAGTCCGCTCTGCAGCGATCCGGACGGTCCCCTGGCCCTGGATGAGGATCGGCTGCAGTGGCGCCGCTGGCAGCGGCAGCGGCGGGCGGTGATCGAGGCCCTGATCGCCCGCGCCGGGGCCGTCGAACCGGGCGGCGTCGGCGAGGGGCCTGGCTCGCCGGCCCCCGACGCTGCGGAGCCCGACGCTGCGGCTTCCGGCGCCCCCCGGAGCCTCGATACCCGGCAGCGGCAGGCGGTGGCGGCGGTGCTTCGCCACGGACTGGTGCTGCTGGAGGGGGGGCCCGGCACTGGCAAGACCAGCACGGTGGCGGCGATGATCGCGGCCCAGCGGGCAAGCCAGCCCGACGCCCGCGTCCATCTGGCGGCGCCCACCGGCAAGGCGGCGGGCCGGCTGCGGACCGCCACCGGCGGCACCCTTCCCTGCACGACCCTGCACCGGCTGCTGGAGAGCCGCGGCGACCGTTTCGGCCGCCACCGCGGCCGGCCCCTCGACCTCGATCTGCTGGTGGTGGATGAGGTCTCGATGGTGGATCTGGGTCTGATGGGGGCCCTGCTGGAGGCCCTGCCCAGCACCTGTCGGCTGGTGCTGGTGGGCGACCCGGCCCAGCTGCCGCCGATCGCCCCCGGGGCCGTGCTGGAGGACCTGCAGCGGCCCGAACACCGCCACCGGCTGGGCGACGCCGCCATCACCCTGACCACCACCTACCGCAACGCCGGGGCCATCGCCGCCGTGGCCGCCGCCCTGCGCCAGGGGCTGGGGGGCGCCGCCGGCCCGCAGGATCCGGATCCGATCGCCGCCATCCGCCCGCTGCTGCAGGCCCTGGAAAGCACCGACAACCTCCAGTGGCGCCCCTGCTCCCCCCGGACCCTGCCGGCGGAGCTGCTGGAGCGGCTGCGCCGCCACCAGGCCGAGCTGGCCCGGCTGGCGGGGCGCTGCCGGCCGGGCTCCGAGCAGGGATGCCGGGCGCTGCTGGCCGAACGGGACCGCCTGCTGGTGATGGCGCCCCAGCGCCAGGGCCGCTGGGGTCTGGAGGCGATCCACCGCACCCTGCTGGGGGGCCGTCGGGACGGCGATCTTCAGGATCTGCCCCCGGGCACCCCCGTCCTCTGCCGCCGCAACCTGCCGGAACTGGACCTGGCCAACGGCGATGTGGGCGTGCTCGTGGGCGGCCCCGGGCCCTCGGCACGCCTGCTGTTCGGGGACGGGGAGGGGGAGCCGCTCTGGATCCACCCCGGCCAGCTGGGCGCCGCCGCCGAGCCGGCCCTGGCCCTGACGGTCCACAAGGCCCAGGGCAGCGAAGCCGAGGAGGTGATCGTGCTGCTGCCCAGCGGCGCCGCCCGCGACGGGCGGCTGCTCTACACCGCCCTGACCCGGGCGCGTCAGGGGGCCCTGCTGCTCAGCGCCGGGGAGGACGGGCCCGCGGCAGGGGAGGAGCCGTAAGGCTTCTTCATTCATCGCCACAGCCGGCAATGTGTCTACGAAAAGTGAACCGCACGGAGACAGCTCCGACCCCCGTTCCATACTTCGTCCATCGGCGCGGTTCCCCCGGGCCGAACTCACCGGAGCCCCCTGCTCCAATAGTCTCCACCTCTGGGATCTCTCCCTTTTCGGGAGCCCCTTGATTCCTCGAGTCCCCCCTTGAGGAATACCCTCCTGCATCGTCACGAAGGTGCGAACCGGCCCCACCGGATCAACCCTTTCAGGTGCCCCGAGGTCGACAGGGACAACCCCATGGATTCCCTGGCCCCAGGTGGTTCCGGTCAGTCTTTTTTCTCACCTCCCTCGCCCCCTCCCGCCGCCATCGTTCCGGACCCGCTGACAGTGTCTCTGCCTGCGATTTCAGGAGAGCAATGCGATGACTGAGCGGACCCAGCGGCCCTGGGGATGGTTCGAGACCCTCGCCACCGGCCCCGGCTACCTCGTCAAGCGTCTGCGGATCACGGCGGGGCAACGCATCAGCCTGCAGCGCCACCGCCAGCGCAGCGAACACTGGGTGGTGGTGACGGGCGAAGGGGTGATGGAAGTCGACGGCGGCTCGATCACCGCCTGCCCCGGCGCCACCCTGTTCGTCCCCCGGGGGGGCCTGCACCGGGCGTCGGCCGGAGCCACCGACCTGGAGATCATCGAGGTGCAGCTGGGCGAGGAGCTGCGGGAGGAGGACATCGAGCGTTTCGACGACGATTACGGCAGGGTGGTAAAGTCTCATTTCAACCTTTGAGCAAGGGCAAGGCAGCCCGGGTGCAAGGCACCCATCTCCAACGGTCCGCTGCCGGCCTGCGTTGAAAAGGATTCACCAGGCTCCCGCATCCCGTGACCCAGATCATTGACGGCAGCACCCTCGTCGGTGCTGTCGATTCCCAGGCGGCCCTCGCGCAGCCCTGCGAGGCCCAGACGGTCTCGTCCCCCATCTCCCTGGGGAGCGCCACCGACATCGATTTCCCCGAAGCGCCGGAATCCGCCCTTCCCCTGGTCGTCATCCCTGCCGATGACGCCGCTACCGGAACGGCCGCCGCTGAAACTTCAGCTACCGAAGCGGCCCCCTCTGAAACGGCAGCAACCGAAACGGCAGCTCCTGTCAGCGCCTTCGCCGCCTTCGGCCTGCGCCGGGAGCTGCTGGATGGCCTGGCGGCCATCGGCTTCGAGGAGCCCTCGCCGATCCAGAAGGCCGCCATCCCCGAACTGATGCTCGGCCGCGACCTGGTGGGCCAGGCCCAGACCGGCACCGGCAAGACGGCCGCCTTCGGCCTGCCCCTGCTGGAGCGCCTCGATCCCGGCCAGCGCACCCCCCAGGTGCTCGTGCTCACCCCCACCCGCGAACTGGCGATGCAGGTGGCGGAGGCCTTCAACAGCTACGCGGCCTGCATGAAGGGCGTCAAGGTGCTGCCCGTCTACGGCGGCGCCGACTTCCGCGACCAGATCCAGCAACTGCGCCGGGGCGTCCAGATCGTCGTGGGCACCCCGGGGCGGGTGATGGACCACATGCGCCAGGGCACCCTCGACCTCTCCGGGCTGCGCAGCCTGGTGCTGGACGAGGCCGATGAAATGCTGCGCATGGGCTTCATCGACGACGTCAAGTGGGTGCTCGAGCAGCTTCCCGCCGAGCGTCAGGTGGTGCTGTTCTCCGCCACCATGCCCCCGGAGATCCGGAGGATCTCCCAGAACCATCTGAAGAACCCGGCGGAGGTCACCATCCGCCAGAAGGCCGCCGACGGTCGCCGCATCCGCCAGCGGCACCTGGTGGTCAACGGCCCCCAGAAGCTCGAGGCCCTCGAACGGGTGCTGGAAGCCGAGGGCAGCGAAGGGGTGATCATCTTCGCCCGCACCAAGGCCATCACCCTCACCGTGGCCGAGTCCCTCGAGCAGCACGGCTACGACGTGGCGGTGCTCAACGGCGACGTTCCCCAGACCCAGCGGGAGCGCACGATCGAGCGTCTGCGGGATGGCCGGGTCAATGTGCTCGTGGCCACGGACGTGGCCGCCCGGGGCCTCGACGTCGACCGTATCGGCCTGGTCATCAACTACGACATCCCCTTCGACGGGGAGGCCTACGTGCACCGCATCGGCCGCACCGGCCGCGCCGGGCGCAGCGGTGAGGCGATCCTGTTCCTCACGCCCCGGGAGCGGCGCTTCCTCGGGGGTCTGGAGCGGGCCGTGAACCAGCCCATCGAACCGATGGAGGTGCCGGGCAACGCCAGCATCAACCAGCACCGCCTCGACCGGCTGCGCCAGAAACTCACCACCGTCCTCCAGCAGCCCGCCTGCAATCCCGAGGAAAGGGCCCTGCTGGGCGAGATCCTGCAGCGGGTGGCCCAGGAACAGGCCTGCACCCCCGAGCAGCTGGCCCTGGCCGCCCTGGAACTCGGACTGGGGGGCAAACCCCTGCTGCTGCAGGGCGAGGAGCGCTGGGGCCAGGGCCGTGCCGGCGCCCCCACCCGGGACCGCGACCGTGACCGGGGTGAGCGGGATCGGGGCGGGGAACGCCGCCCCTTCAACGACCGTCACCAGGAACGCGGCGAGGACGGTCCCGAGGACAACATGGAACGGTTCCGCATCGAGGTGGGCTGGCGGGATCGGGTCAAGCCCGGCAACATTGTCGGCGCCATCGCCAACGAGTCCGGCCTAGCCGGACGATCGATCGGGAAGATCCGCATCTTCGACGCCCACAGCACCGTCGACCTGCCCAAGGGCATGCCCGACGACGTCTTCGCCGACCTGCGTCGCCTGCGGGTGATGAACAAGGAACTTCAGATCTCCCGGCTGGGCTCCTGACATCCCCTCAGCGGCGCTCCTCACGATAGTCCCCCATGCCTACCCAGCAGCGGCCCCCTTTGGCTTCCCTCCGCTCCCGGCGCCTGCCGGGCCTGGCCGGGCTGATCCTCGGCGTGGTAGCTCTGGCGGCCTTCGGGCCGCTGGAGCGCCGGGCTGAGGCGGCCTCCGGCCCCATCCTCGAGGTGGTGCGCTCCATCTGCCTCTCCGCCTTCGAGACGGAGCTGGCCCAGTCCGGGAAGAAGGCCCCGGACGGGATGGCCAGCTTCGCCTGCGACTGCGTGGCCGATCGCATCTCGAGCGGCAGCAGCATCGCTTCCGCCCGCAGCAGCTGCCGGGACGCCACCTCGAAGCGCTATCCGATCTGAAGCCCGATCAGGCGCCTGGGCAGGCCATCAGGCGCAGAGCCGGGTGACCTGCTCACAGCCCGTCACCTGGAGCTCGCTCACCGCGAGCTGCTCCACGGCGGCGATCAGGGTCATCTGCACCTCGTGACTTTCGCTCGCCACCAGGACCTGCAGCAGATCGAACAGATCCTGGGAACCGAGCTCTCCATCCTCACGCCAGGTGAGGCTCCAGGGCACAGGGGCGGCTTTCATGGGATCAACTGGATCAGGGTTTGCTGACAATGGAGCGTCGCCGGCGGGGGTGGGGAGATTTTTTTGTTTTCCTTCGCATCTGCTTCAAACTTCGCCATGGAGGCCCGGGTCACGGTTGTAGGCTTCCGGGAATTCCATGCCGCTCTGGCTCCCTTCGGCACGCATCGACGGCTCGGGCCCAACGGAACCGGACCCGACCCTGGGTCCGATTCCAGCTCCATGCCGACCGCCTGCTTTCCCTGGGATTCCCGACACCGGAGGAATCCGTTCCAGCTTTTTCATTGAATGACCATCTACGTCGGCAACCTCTCGTTCCAGGCCGAACGCGAGGACCTTCTCGATCTCTTCGGCCAGTACGGCGAGGTCCGTCAGTGCAGCCTGCCCCTCGACCGTGAGACCGGCCGCAAGCGCGGTTTCGCCTTCATCGAACTCGCCGACGATGCGTCCGAGCAGAAGGCCATCGACGACCTCCAGGACGTCGAATGGATGGGTCGCATGATCCGTGTCAACAAGGCCACCCCCCGTGAGGGTGGCGGCGGCGGTGGCGGCGGTCGCTCCGGCGGCGGCGGCTACGGCGGTGGCGGTGGTCGCCCCGGTGGCGGCGCTGGCCGCTCCGGTGGTGGCGGCGGCTACGGCGGTGGCGGTGGCGGTGGTTACGGCGGCGGTGGCGGCGGCGGCGGCAATCGCTGGTGAGTCCGGCGGCGGCCAGGGCCGTTGATGGCCCCACGGGGCCAGCCCCGACAGCGGCAGGGCTGAAACGCCTGCTGCGCAGCCTGCGGCCCCACCGCAGGCTCGTCGGCCTGGCGGCCGCCTGCTCGGTTCTCAACAAGCTCTTCGACCTCGCGCCCCCCGTCCTCATCGGTCTGGCGGTCGATGTGGTGGTCCAGCAGCGCACCTCCTGGCTGGCCGGCCTCGGCTTCACCACCGTGCCGGGCCAGCTGGGGGTGCTGGCGGTGCTCTCGTTCCTGATCTGGAGCGCCGAGTCCCTGTTCGAATACCTCTACGCCCTGCTCTGGCGGCGCCTCGCCCAGACGGTGCAGCATGAGCTGCGCATCGAGGCCTACGACCACCTCCAGCATCTGGAGATGGGCTTCTTCGAAGCCGGCAGCAGCGGGCGTCTGCTCACGGTCCTCAACGACGACATCAATCAGCTGGAGCGCTTCCTCGACCAGGGCGCCAATGACATCCTGCAGCTGATCACCACCGTTCTGGCGGTGGGCGGGGCCATGGTGGTCCTCTCCCCCACGGTGGCCGGCGTCTCCTTCCTGCCGATCCCGGTGATCCTCTGGGGCTCGCTCCGCTTCCAGCGGCGCCTGGCCCCCCGTTACCGGGAGGTGCGCGAGCGGGCCGGGGACCTGGCCAGCACCCTCAGCAACAACCTCGGCGGCATGCTCACCATCAAGAGCTACGCCGCAGAGGCGTGGGAGAAGCAGCGGCTGATCGCCCAGAGCCAGGCCTACAGGGCCAGCAACGGCCGCGCCATCCGGCTGTCGGCCGCCTTCATCCCCCTGATCCGGTTCGCGATCCTCTTCGCCTTCATCGCCATCCTCGTGATCGGCGGACTGCAGGCCTGGAGCGGCGCCATCGCCATCGGCACCTACTCGTTCCTGGTCTTCATCACCCAGCGGCTGCTGTGGCCGCTCACCACCCTGGGCCGCACCCTCGACGACTACCAGCGCGCCATGGCCTCCACCCACCGGGTGATGGACCTGCTGGACACCCCCGTCGCCATCCCCAGCGGCAACCTGCCGCTCCCCATCGCCGACGTCCGCGGCCAGATCCGCTTCGAGCGGGTCGACTTCGCCTACAGCGGCCGGGAGCGGCTTCTCGAAGCCTTCGATCTGGAGGTTCCCGCCGGCGCCACCGTGGGGATCGTGGGGGCCACGGGCTCCGGCAAGAGCACGATCGTCAAGCTGCTGCTGCGGCTCTACCCCATCCAGGGCGGGCGGATCCTGCTCGACGGCCTGGCGATCGAGCAGCTGTCCCTGCAGGACCTGCGCCGGGCCATCGGCCTGGTGAGTCAGGAGGTGTTCCTGTTCCACGGCACCGTGGCCGAGAACATCGCCTACGGCAGCTTCGCCGCCACCCGCGCGGCCATCGAACGGGCAGCCGGCCTGGCCGAGGCGGCGGGCTTCATTGAGGCCCTGCCCCAGGGGTACGACACCCTGGTAGGGGAACGGGGCCTGCGCCTGTCCGGGGGCCAGCGCCAGCGCATCGCCCTGGCCCGGGCGATCCTCAAGGATCCCCCGGTACTGGTGCTGGATGAGGCCACCGCCGCCGTCGACAATGAAACCGAGGCGGCGATCCAGCGGTCCCTCGATCGGATCACGGCCTCCCGCACCACCCTGGTGATCGCCCACCGCCTCAGCACGGTGCGCCACGCCGACCGCATCGTGGTGATGGAACAGGGGCGCATCGTCGAGAGCGGCGGGCACGACGAGCTGCTGGCCAGAAACGGCGCCTACGCGGCCCTCTGGCGGGTGCAGACGGGGCTGAGGCCGGAGGAGGCCCTGCGCTGAGCCCACTGGGCTTAGCGTGGATTCAATGAAGATTTCTCAACCCAGCACCGAGGCCAAGGCCAGGAAGGCAGCCAAGCCAAGGGCGTCCCGCCGGCGCACCCCCGTGCTTCTGGCCATGGTCTGCGGCCTGGGGGCGGGCCTGCTGCTGGCCGGACCCCTGGCCCAGCTGATCTCGGCCCGGGCCACCGCCGGGGGCAACCCGGCGCTGACCAATCCCTTCGCCGCCTGGAGCGGCGGCATGGACGGTCAGGACGTCCTGATTCTGGGCACCGACGTGGGCGGTGGCAACACCGACGTGATCGCCACCCTGCGCATCGATGGCAAGCGCACCAGCATCACCCAGATCCCCCGCGACACCTACATCGAGGCCGAGAGTTTCGGCCCGGTCAAGATCAACGCCCTCTACAGCCTGGGCGGCATCGAGGCGGTGAAGCGGGAGATCTCCCAGCGCCTCGGCCGCCCCATCCAGCACCACCTGGTCGTCAACCTCTCCTCGATCCGCCAGATGGCCGATGTGCTCGGGGGCATCGAGGTGGACGTTCCCAAGCGGATGCTCTACGTCGACCGCAGCCAGGGGCTGTCCATCGATCTGCAACCCGGGGTGCAGACCCTGCGCGGCAAGGATCTGGAGGGTTTCCTGCGCTTCCGCCACGACGAGACCGGCGACCTGGGGCGCATGGACCGCCAGCAGCTGGCCCTGAAGTCCCTGTTCCGCAAACTCACCCGGCCCGAGTACCTCGTGCGGCTGCCGGCCCTGATGATGGCCGCCCGCAAGGACCTCAAGACCGACCTCGGACCCATGGAGCTCGGGGGCCTGATCACGGCCATGGGCAGCACCCAGCTCGACACCGAGCGGCTGGACGGCCGCCCCTTCTACAAGGACGGCATCAGCTACTGGGACGCCGTCTGGCCGGCTCCGGAGAACGACCCCCTGGAGGCCGGCAACGAGGGCCAGGCCAACGCTACGAACGGCCGCCACCGTTTCCTTTTCTGACCTCTTCCGCCGGAGGCGGAGCTTCGTCGCTGCCCCCGTCGGGCGGGTGGCCGTCACGGTCGGAGAGGGTGATCAGGGCCAGGCCGAGGGCCATCAGCACCGGCACCGGGCTGGAGACGGCCACCGTGACCCCCAGGGCCGCCGTGAACCAGATCGAGGCGGCACTGCTCAGGCCCCGCACCTCCGGAACGCCGTGCTTCGAGCGCACCGGAGGCACCAGGATCTCGCCGGCCCCCAGAAAGCCGATGCCCGCCGCCACCCCCTGGATCACGCGGCTGCGGGCCTGGGCATCGGGCCCGGCCGCCAGGACCATCAGGCAGGCACTCATCCCCACCAGCACATGAACCCGCAGGCGGTTGGGGTGGGCGCGGCTGCCGTGGTGCGCCCGGTTGAGACCCACCGCCAATCCACAGAGCACCGCCATCCCCAGCCGCAGCAGGGCCTCCAGATCCGGGCTCAGCGAGAGGACCATGGCTGTCCGCGGCACGGTGGGGGGTGTTCAACCATGGCGCATCGGCCAACGGCCATGGACCATGGGCCTCCATAGGCTCCTGCCAGCCCAGCGCCACGAGGTCCGTGCGGTCCGCCCTGCTTCGCAACAGCCTGAGGCTCGGGGTGGCCGCCTTCCTCACCGCCGCCCTGTCGCTCTGGTTCGAGCGGATCGCCTACGTCTGGTACCCGATGCTGGCCGTGGTCACGGTCATGGAGGACGGGGACGACCTCAGCCTCCAGGCCGCCAGGGTGCGGGTTTTCGGCACCATCACCGGCGGGCTGGTCACCTTCCTGGTCCACACCGTGCTGTCCGGCTGGCCGGGGGTGCTGGTGTCGCTGCTGCTGATGCTGCCCCTGCTGCGCTGGCTGGGCTGGCAGTCGGCCGCCGGGACCGCGACGCTGGTCAGCCTGATGTTCCTGATGATCCCCAGCCATGTGGCCCTGAACTGGGATTACGTGTTCAACCGCACCCTGGACACGGCCGTGGGGTGCGTGATCGCCATCGTCGTGGGGCTGCTGTTCTGGCCCCGGCGGGGATGCGACCGGCTGATGCGTCTGGAGGCCGGGCTGCGCCAGGGCTATGCCGCCCAGCTGGAGCAGCAGCGGAGCTGGCTTGAGGGCCGTGGCGAGCGGCCCCAGCCCCTGCCCCCGGCCAGGCTCAGCAACGACCTGGTGGCGATGGAACAGCTGCTCGCCCAGGAGCGCCGCGGCCCCCACGGCCTGCGCCTGCAGCGGCAGCACTGGTCGCAGCGTCTGCAGCTGTGGGGCGCGGTCCAGCACCACTGGGTGCAGTGGGAGCGCCTGCTGGGGGGCCTCCCCGACCGGCTGGGCCAGGACGCGGAGCCCGGCGATCCCCTGCAGGCCGGCATGGCACGCATGACCGCCCTGCTTCGGGGGGAGACCCTTCCGGTCCTGGCCCCGGACCCTGGGCCCTGGCAGACCCTGGCCCGGCGCCGCTCCCTGCCGCTGCTGCCGCTGCTGGCCCTGGCCGAGGAGCAGCATCCGCTGCTGGCCAGCCTGCGCACCCTGAGCCTGGTGGCCCGATGCTGATCCGCCGCTCCGAGCTGCGTCTGGCCCTGACAGCCGGGCTGATGAACGGGCTGGGGTCCCTGGCCCCCTTGGCCTACGGCTTCTACGCGCCGATGGCCGTGCTGGTGGTCTGCACCGGCACCTATGGGGGCTCCATTGGCCTGGGACGCCAGCGGCTGCTGGGGTCGCTGGTGGGGGGGGTGGTGCTGGTGGTCTCCTTCACCGGCCTCAGTCACCTGCCCCTGCCCCTGGGGCTGAGCCTGTCCCTGGTGGCGATGCGGCTGCTGGGGGGGGCGCTGGGGCTGGAGGTGGGGTACAAGGTGGGCAGCAACATCATCGTGATGGGCTGGCTGGTCCACGACGGTGAACTGGGGATGTGGGTCCCGGTGCGGCTGTTCTGGACCGCGGCCGGCATCCTGGTGGCCCTGCTGTGCCTGCGGCTCTTCTGGCCCGACCTGGCGGTGGAGGGCAACCGGCAGCGGCTGCGGCGCTTCCTGGCCGAGCTCGGCGGGGCCCTGATCGCCCAGGCCGACCGCCTCGAGGCCCCGGCCGTCCCGGCGCCGCCGGGGGCCCTGGTGGCCGCCCGGCAGCTTGAGCTGGAGACTGCCCAGGGGCTGCGGCGCCAGCTGGTGGCGCTGCGCCAGGCCATGCCGGCGGTGGCCGATGAGCTCGGCAACAACCCCACCAGCCATGCCACGTTCCGTCTGTTCCAGCTCCTCAACGGGGCCGGCTCCCAGCTGGTCGGCGTGGTCGACGGGCTGCGGCTGCTCGAGCACACCCCTGCGGATCGGGGGCCCCTGGAGGGACTCCACGGCGCCCAGGCCGAACTGCTGCGCTCCGTGGCCGGGCGCCTGGAACAGTGGCGCCACTGCCTCGAGGTGCCCCACCGCCACCGGCCGAAGCCACCCGCCAAGGTCATGACACCTCCGGCCCGCTGGCGGGACCTGGAGCGCTCGCTCCACGATCCGGACCTGGACCGCTTCGATCTGCCCCTGCTGCAGCGCAATGCCAGCCGGCTGATGCTCTGCGGCCAGGCCCTGCGCAGCATCGAGCAGGCGGAGCACAGCTGGCGGGCCCTGGGGGAGGCCAGCGGCTGACGCCATGGCTGCAGCGCGCCCGTCCCCACCGCAGGCCCCCGGGTGCCGCCGGGCGCTGGCGCAGGCGCTGCTGCTGCTGGCCGCTGCCGGATCCGGCAACGCCCAGCCACTCGCCCCCGAGCCTGAGGCTGAGCCACCGCCACCGGAGCCGCCCCTGGTCCGGCTCGAGCCGGGCTGGGGCACCCTCCAGCAGACCCTGGGTCTGCCGGCCTGGGTCGATCTGGATCTGGAGATCCTGGCCGAACCGATGGCCAATCCCGTCGGCGGTCTGGTGAGGGAGGCGAACTGGATCCAGCAGACGACCCTGGCCCTCACCCTGCGAGCCCCCGCCGGCGGCGCGGCGTCAGGGGAATGGAAGCGATGGGCGATGCATCTGGCCATCGCCGCCTACAACGGCGACCCCACCTATGCCGAGAGGCTGGGGGCGGCGCTGCCCCTGCAGGAGGTGGCCAACCCGGTGGGGTTCTGGCCCACCCGCGCCAGCCTGGAGCGCCGCTCCGACGACGGTCGCTGGAGCCTGGAGGCGGGGCTGGTGGGCATGGCCCCGGACCTGTTCAGCACCCCGATCGAGGGCTTCTACGTCCACGACGCCCTCAACGGGGCGCCGGTGGTGTTCACGATTCCGAACTTCCCCGTCTTTCCCGTGGCGGCACCGGGCGCCCTGCTGGTGCTGCGGCCGACCCCGGCCACCACCCTGCGGATGGCCAGCTTCAACCTGGCCGCCACCGACGAGGTCGCCAGGCTCCTGGGAACCGCCAGCGGCCTTCCCCCCGGCCGGGGCTGGACCCACCAGCTGCAGTGGAGCTACGCGGCCCCATGGCTCAACCGCCGGCTGGGGGCCCCGATCGCCGCCTGCCGCGAGGGCAATGGCATCAGGGTCCAGGGCCGAACCTGCCCCCAGCCGGTCCAGGTGGAGCGCCAGCTTCCCGGAGGACTGCTGCAGCTGGCGGCCTATGCCGGGACCGGGCCGAACCGGGGCCTTTACGGCAGCGCCACCGTGCCCGTGGCCCTGCCCTGGGGCCTCGACCACCGGCTCTGGGCCGCCACCGCCGCGGGCTTCGACACCGCCGCCAATCCCACGCCCAGCTACATCGGCGGCGGTCTGGTGAGCCAGGGGGTGCTGCCCGGCCGTCCCCTCGACCTGCTGATCCTTGGCGTCGCCCGCACCGGCTTCAGTCCGATCACCCAGCCCGGCCTGAGCCACGAAGGCGTGGTGGAGCTGGGGTATCAGATCCGTTTCAACCAGTCCTTCAACCTGCAGCCCAGCCTCCAGTGGATCCTCAATCCCGGTGGTGCCGGCCGCGTGCCGGGCCTGTTCGCGGCGGGCCTGCAGCTGGGTTTCAGCTTCTAGGAGCCGGGGAGGCCGATGTCGAGCAAACTGGGCGCCGGATGGGGGGAGCGGGAGGCCATGGGGGGCAGCGGAACGGGGCGGCCCCTGGCCAGGGGGATCCTCGCGGGGATGGTGCCCGGGATGGTGCTCGGTCTCGGCCTTGGAACGGGGCCCGTCGCGGGCCAACCCCTGCCGGCGGCCAGCGCCGGCGACGTGCGACGTCTCGAGCGCCGCTGGAACGAGCTCGATCGCCAGATCCGTGCCCTTGAGGAGCTGCTGCCCGCCGAGGCGGCACCCCACCACGGTGACGGGTCCGCCAGGCCGGCGCTGCCGGGGGCGCTGCTGGGGCCGGCGGAAGCCAGCGCGGTTCCCGGGCCACCGCAGGACAGCGTTCCCCTGCCGCCCCTGGCGCTGCCGGAGGCCGGCGATCTCCGTCCGGGCCAGCTTCAGGCCCTGAGCCTGGAGCAGTCGCTGGCGATCGGCTTCGCCAACAGTCCGGGCCTGCAGGCCCGCCGCGAAGCGGTGGCGGCAGCCCTGGCCGAGCTGCAGAGCCAGATGGGCACCTACTGGCCCCGGATCTCCGCCTACGCCGCCGGCGGCACCGACCAGGCGAGCACCAGCTTCTTCTCCCCCACCGGCACCGGGAGCCTGTTCGCCCCCAGCAACCCCTTCTTCATCCCCCCCGGCGGCAGGGGCTCCCTCAACAACAACGCCAACGGGGTGAGCGGCGGCCTTGAGCTGCGCTACGAACTCCTGGATCTGGCCCGCACACCGAAGGCGCGGGCCGCCCTGGCGCGACTGCGCGGCAGCCGTCTGGACTACGCCGATGCCCTGCGGCGGCTGCAACTGGCCCTGAGCGAGAGCTATTACCAGCTGCAGCGGGCCGACCAGCTGGTGCGCATCCGCGAGGCCGTCGTGCGCAACGACCTGCTGATCCTGCAGGACAGCCTGGATCTCAAGCAGGCCGGGCTGGTGCCCAGGCTCGACGTGCTGCGGCGGCAGGCGATCGAAGCGGACGGCCAGGAGCAGCTGATCGCGGCCCTGGCGGAACGGGCGGTCGCCCGCCGGCGGCTGGCGGCCCTGCTCAACCTGCCGCCCCAGCTGACCCCCACCGCCAGCGACCCGATCCGCCTGCAGCCGCGCTGGCCCCTCGACCTGGAGGCCAGCCTGCTGGCCTCCTTCCGGGACAACCCGGAACTGGAAGCCCTGCTGGCCACCCGCGAGGCGCTGCTGCGCCAGAAGGATGCGGTCGCTGCCGAGCTGCTGCCGAAGCTGTCGCTGTTCGCCAGCGCCGGGGCCGGGGCCAGCAACGCCAACAACTGGAACGTGCGCATCGCCGACGGAGGCTGCTGCGGCACCACGGTGGCCACCTCCCTCAACACCTACGGCACCGACTGGTCGGTGGGCCTGGCGGTGAGCTGGCTGCTGTTCGACGCCGGCACCACCCGGGGCCAGGCCCGGGCCCTGGCCCGACGGGGTGCGGCGGTGGCCGAGCAGTACGCCGCCCAGCGCAACGACATCCGGCTGCGGATCGAGCAGGCCTTCCTGGGCCACGAGGCCAGCCTGGCTCGGCTGGTGGCCGCCAGGCGAGGCGTGGCGGCGAGCCTGGAGGCCTTCCGGGACGCCCGCCTGCGCTACCAGGCGGGGCTGAGCAGCGAGCTGGATCTCTCCAACACCCAGGAACGGCTGATCGCCAGTCTGGTCCAGCGGTTGGAGGCCACCGTGAACGTGAACATCACCTACGCCCAGCTGCTGCGCGAACTGCTGCCCATGCCGACGGACCCCGATGCGGCGGTTCCGGCGCGCCTCGAATGGACCCCATGACGATTCCAGCGGAAGCGATCGATGCCGCCGATGCCCGTCGTGACGGCAGTCTGCGCCTGGGCCAGGTGGTTGCCCTGCTGCTGGTGTCGCTGCCGCTGCTGCTGCTGCTGCAGCCCTACCAGTGGCTCTCGGCCCTCGGCTTCCGCCTCCAGCAGGCCTGGCCCCTGGGCGGGGATGGGGGCATCCCCGGCGGCAGCCTGCTGCTGGTGTTCGCCGGCACGGTGCTGCTGACCCTGCTGGCGAACGGCCCCCTGAAGGGCGGCCGGGGGGGCGGGCTCACCGGGGTGCTGGCCCTGCAGCTGGAGCAGGTGCAGCAGGGCCCCGCCCGCAGCGCAGCCCTCGCCTCCCTGGATCTCAGGCGCCAGCTGGCCCGGCTGCCGCTTCTGCTGCTCACCCACGGCGCCGGCCTGACGGTGGGGCTGGAGTCCCCCTCCGCCTCCCTGGGGGCGAGCCTGCTGCTGGCGCTGCGGGAGAAGGTGGGCCCCCTGAAGCGTCTGCCACTGCCGGTGCTGCTGGCGACCGGCGCCGGGGCCGGCCTGGGCATCGCCTTCAACTCCGTCCTGCTGGGAGTCACCTATGCCGTCGAGGAGCTCTGCCGGCGGCGCTCGGCGGCGCTGATCAACGGCACCCTGCTGACCACGGGGCTGGGGGTCGTGGTCGGAGCTGCGACGGGCCTGTGGCAGAGCACGGCCGAAGCGGCCCCGGCCCACCACGCCGGCATCAGTCTGCTGGTGGGCGGTGGCCCCCACCTGATCGCACCGGCCCTGCTGCTCACCTTCGGGGCGGGATGGCTGGGGGGAGTCTTCAGCGCCGCCACCGCCTGGATGGCCAAGCGCTGGGGCCAGTGGCTCTCAACGCCTGCAGAGGCGCGGGGGGCGGCCGTCTCCCGGCCGCTGATGGGCGCTCTGGTGGCCGCCCTGGTGATCAGCCTGGCGGCGGTCGCCAGCGAAGGGTGGAGCCTCAACGACGGACAGCTGCTGATCCTGCGCATGGCCTACGGGGAGGATCGCCCGGGGCTGGAGATCCTCCCCTGGAGGCTGCTCGCCTCGGTACTGAGCATCGCCATCGGCGCCCCTGGCGGTGTGATGCACGACGCGATGTCACTGGGGGCGCTGCTGGCCGGGCCCCTGATCGGGGACCTGCCGCCCCTGGAACGTCAGCTGCTGGTATGGACCGCAGCGACAGCCCTGTTCAGCGGCGCCTGCCGCACGCCTCTGTTCTGCGCGCTGTTCGTGGCCCAGATCGCCGGTACGGTCGCCCTGGTGCCGCTCTTGTTGCTGGTGGCCGCCCTGGCGGCGCCGATCGGTCGCTGGGTCAGCGAGGACACCTGGAACGAAGTACAGCTGGAACGCTGGCTGGAGGCCCACGCAGCCAGCGGCGCAAGGAAACTGAAAGACGACTGAAAGCTTGCCGTCCATCCTTTCCTTCAATGACAGCAGCGCTGAAGTCGGCGCTAAGGAACAACGGCCGGAAGGGACAGGAAAATCACGCTAATCTGTCCGATGAATACTCACGGTTAACAATCGGCAATCCCAGCCCCTAACGGATTGATTCCCGCAACGGATGGAATCCCCTACTCAGGATGGCGGTGTCCACCACGGCTCCCTGAAATCGGGAGTTCACCCATCACTTGCTCGTACCGATGCTTGTCCTGTCGACCCGTCATGACCCAGAGAGGGACCGTTTGAAACCACCCGAGACCCCAGACGACGAACGCCTTCGTCTCGCCAAGCTCCGGTCGCTCCGCCTGCTGGACTCGGCGCAGGACGACCCCCATTTCGACCGTCTCACCCGGATGGCCAGGCGCATCTTCAAGGTGCCGATCTCAATGGTCAGCCTCCTGGATGAAAGCCGGCAATGGTTCAAATCCTGTGTGGGTTTCGAAGTTTCAGAAACCCCCAGAACCGTTTCCTTCTGCGGCCATGCGATCCTCGGCTCCGACGCGTTCATCGTCCCCGATGCCCTTGGAGATGAACGCTTCCACGACAATCCTCTGGTCCTGGGCGAGCCCCATGTCCGCTTCTATGCCGGCTGTCCTCTGACGGTGGACAATCGCAAGATCGGAACGCTCTGCATCGTCGATCAGGTGCCCCGAACCCTTGATGAGGATCAGATCGAGATCCTGAAGGATCTGGCGAAAGTGGTGGAACAGGAGATCGCCTCCACGCTTCTTGCCATCAGGGATCAGCTCACCGGCCTTGAGAACCGCCGCGGCTTCCTTGCCCTCGCCCAGCAGAGTCTGCAACTCTGCACACGCCAGGCAACGCCTGTTTCGCTTCTCTATCTCGACCTGGACGATTTCCAGAGCTTCAATCAGCTCCATGGGCGTCAAGCGGGCGATGACGTGCTGATCAACCTGGCAGATCGGATCAAGGATGTCTGCCGAGACTCCGATGTGGTGGCCAGAATGGGGGGTGATGAGTTTGTGGTCCTGCTGATCAACGCGACCCGGGAACAGGCAGAGATCGTTGTCGATCGCATCAAGAAGGCCCTCAGCCAGGCCCACGGACTGACGAACAATGGGTATCCCATCGCGTTCTCTTTCGGTATCACGGCCTATCAGCCGGAGCGGCATGAAACGATTGTCGAGCTGCTGGCCGATGGAGAGGCCTTGATGGAGGAGATCAAGAAGCTGCGAAACCACTACCTGGACGATCGCGAACCAAGCGACCCCGTAGTTTCAGAGGCCGACCGCGCCTTGGCCGGTTTCAACAGCAAACTTCAGGAACGTACCGGCTGATCCTCCCGTCCGGGGCAGTAACCGATTGGATGGCTGCCGCTTGATCGGCGATCATGCACCAACATGTCAACATTTCTGGCCAGCCGTCTCCAGGATTTTCCTGATCGTCTGATCCAGCTGTTGGAGTTTCACTGGCTTGGCCAGATACTCGCTGGCACCGGCAGCCAGGCACTTTTCCCGATCACCTTTCATGGCCAGGGCCGTCAGCACGACGATGGGCAATGCCACGAGCTCTGGCCTGTCACTGGAGCGAATCATGCGCAGGACAGTGAAGCCGTCCACGATCGGCATCGACATATCGAGAATCAACAGACTCGGAACACGCTCCCGCAGGAAATCAATCGCTTCCTGGCCATTGACCACCTCATGCAGCTGGTATCCCTTAGCGGTGAGATAGCGGGAATAGATCATGCGGTTGACCCTGCTGTCCTCGGCCAGCAAGATTGAAGGCCGATCCATTGGAGCGCGGGAATCGGGTTCGTCCGTGTCAGTCTGCCCCGATTCGGGAACAGAACCATCCGTGGCTGTCGCAGGGACGAGCGTGACGGGAAGATGAACATCGAAGCGTGTACCCGTCCCCAGGCTCGATTGCACACCGATGTCACCACCATGCGCCAGGAGGATTCGCTTCACGATCGAGAGGCCAAGGCCTGAGCCTGTGAACTGGCGATTCAGACCACTCTCGATCTGCACGAATGGCTGGAAGATCTTGTTCTGATCCTCGGGATCGATGCCGATTCCCGAATCGATCACGCAGAGCTCAAGCGTGGCCTGGCCCGATGAAGCCTGTGGGGAACGGACCAGCCTGGCCTCAAGGCGAACGGTTCCTGCCTCGGGAGTGAACTTGACGGCATTGCTCAGGAGATTGATGAGAACCTGTCGGAGCAGCCGCTCATCCAGCAGGACGACAGGCAGATCAGGTTCAATCTCTGATGAAAGCAGGATCGACTTGGCCTCCGCCATTCTCTGAATGGTGGAGATACAGGAGTGGCAGAGCAGCGTGATCGAGGCAGGATGGAGGTGGACCTCAAGCTTGCCGGCTTCGATTTTGGTGATGTCAAGAATATCGTTGATCAACTCCAGCAGATGGTTACCACTGCGTTCGATCTCTTCCAATGCCTTGCGTTGGATCGTGGAAACCTCACCATAGATATGGTCCTGCAGCGATTCGGCCATGCCGAGGATCCCATTCAGCGGGGTTCGCAGCTCATGGCTCATGTTGGCCAGGAACTCATCCTTCAGGCGCGTGGAGCGGGCCAGCTGATCATTGGTGGAGGCCAGCTCCTCATTCACCGTGATCAGGCGTTCTTCAGCAAGCTTCTTCTCCTGCAATTCGTCTTCCAGCTTGGTGAACAGATCAGCCTGCTGGATGGCGATACTCAGTTGGCTCGCGACATGATTCACGACCTGGACATCTTCTTCGGTCCAGTGACGAGGCCGCTTGGAGTGATGCATACAGAGCAGCCCCCATAGACGGGAACCGCAGATCAAGGGAACCACCAGATTGGATTGAATCTTCAATCCAAGAAGCAGCTCTCGGTAGCAGGGCTCCAGGTCAGCTGTCGCCACGTCGTCAATGACCTGGTTTCCGCCCTTGAGATAGCGCGCCACCAAGGCATCGTCAAAACACGTATCCTCAATGGAAACAGATAACAACGATTCCGTCTCTGGATGAACAGCCTCGGCAATGAAGGCACCCCGATGACACTGGAACTCCTGATCAAAGCGGTAAATGGCTACCCGGTCAACCGCGAGATAGGGAAGCATTTCATTAACCGCCACCTGAAAGATGCGCTTGAGCTCAAGAAACGTCAGAATCCTCTCGGTGATCTCACGCAGGATCAGTTCTCGTTGCACCTGCCGTTGCAAGTGCACGGCATTCTGCTCCATTTTCTCCGCCATCTGATCAAACGCCACGGATATCCCTGCCAGTTCATCGGAGCCACCCAAACCGCTTCTCACCGCCAGGTCCCCTTCCCCAAGGGCATGGCTGGCATCGATCAGCTTCCTGATCCGGCTGGTCAGCGCGTACTGAAAAAAGAGCCATACGCAGATTCCGAGAACAACCAGGAGACCATTGAAGGCCAGCGTTCGGCTGAATGCTTCACGGAAGGCGCTGCTTTTCGCCTCTTTCAGGCTGTAATCAACGTAGAAGATTCCGACGCGAGACGGCTTCAGTTCATTCGCCAGGGGTTTGAGCAGAATGGGATAAACGGCCGACAGATGAAGGCGGTCCCTGGACAGGCGGACCTCTCCCCGAAGCGTACGTCGGGTCTCGGAAAAGATGGGCGCCAATGGCGCGGCGTTGGTCGCCCCCAGGGGTTGGCCCACCAGGCCGTAGTCATTGGCACGGAGCACGACGTTCTTGTCATTGAACAGGATCACGCTCCGATAGCCTGGGTTCGTTCCCAGCTGGCTGATCAATGCAACAACTTGATCACCTTCATCGACTGTTCGATAAAGATAGTCAACCATCCGAACCGCCTGGGAGACCGAAGACTTCAGATAAATGGTGGCGCTTTGCTCGGTTCGACGATTCACATCTTGAACTTCCAGGGCAAACTTGATGGCACCCAAGGAAAAGCCACTGGCGACGATCAGCGCCGGGATCGTGAAGCGAAGTGGTGGAGGGAAACGCGTCATGACGTCAGCGAACACCTAACGTCCAGCCCGTACACGTTCGACAAACTGTGGATCCAGGAGACTGGCTGGGTCGATCTTTTTCGTGATTAGCCCGTTTTCATGCATGACCTGGATCAGATTTGTCATAGAGACCACCAGGGCTGGATCCCGCTGACTCAGCAACGCCACATTCTCTTCAAGGGATGGCTGCTGGATGAGACGGAAAGCCTCCAGCATCTCCTCCGGCTTCACCTGGGTGCGCTTGGCCATGCGCCGGGCGGCATCGGCGGGATTCCGTTGAAAATAATCCAAGGCCTTGAATCTTGCCGCCACGAGGGCCTGCAGATTCTCGGAGTTGTCGGTGATCGCCCGGGTGCTGGCAGCAAGCGTATCCACAATTTCGCCCGGGATCAGGCTGCTGTCGAACAATTGGATGGCTCCCGCCTTCAGCAGATTGGTCCGAGCCGGGCCGAAGGTCACCACCGCATCAACCCTGCCAGCCTTGTAGGCGGCTTCGTGATCACTCAACTCCAACGACACCACCTTGACATCCTGGGGGGTCATGCCATTGAGCTCCAGGGCTCTGGCGAGAAAGAAAGCTCCCAGGGCGGTGGACTCCACGCCGATGCGCTTTCCCTTCAGGTCTCGCATCTCTGTCAGGCCAGGCCTGGCGAGGATCACATCACCACCGTTGGAATAGTCCATAACGGCAATGATCCTGATGTCCCCCTGGGTGGCAGCCAAGGTGATCACCTGATCAATCGACAGGCCGGCTCCGTCGATCTCATCGTTGCGGTAGGCCCGGACTTCCTCGGTCCCGGATGGAAAATCGATCAGTCTGATGGGCTTGCCTTTGAGTTCTCCCAGATCTCTCGCCAGAAAGAGGGTTTCGTATCCCGTCCAAAGGTTGGCGCCGATTCTCAGGGGCGCTGCTGACGGACCGAAGCAACTCGTCAGCGTGGCCATCATGGCCAGGGCGACCATGCCGATCAGGAACCACGCCGGCCGACTCCGCGGTCTCAGCATTCTCGGCGTTCTCAGCGTTTTCTGTTCCAACACGGAGCTGGTATGCATGGCTTCCATTGTCGGCCTCACAGGAAACAATGCTTCAGGAATTGAGGAGAAAGTTTATCCGCGACTAAATTTTACGAGCAGGAGATCATCACTGGTCGGGCGAAATACCCAGGCGAAAGATCATTCCGGCCGCGAAGCATACCAGCGCTCGATCCTGTAACCCAGGATCACCAGGAGCACCACCAGCCAGAACCACAGTTCCGGTGGGTTGGCATTGCACAGCACCACCAGCAGCACCACCTCGCTGACCAGCCAGGGAAGCTCCTGACGGAGCAGGGGATTGCGGATCTGCCACCAGCGACGATCACTCATGGCGGAGACCCACTCTGACGCAGGGACGGACGGTCCCAGAGCCGATCGATTCGCAGGCTGCGGTAGCCGCCCGTGAGGGAACGCAGGCCCGGAATCACGTAGGTGATCGGGGTGCGCCACTCCACGTAGGCATGGGCGGCGATCGTCAGGCCCTCCCGCACAGGGAACACCCCACTGCCGCCGGAGAGGGTCCAGCGGTAGCCGTCCCGGCTGCCGGGGTCCCGCTCCAGGGCGATCTCCGTGCGCATCACCGGTCCGTGCTTGAGCAGGTCCCGGGCCAGCTGGGGGTTGCCGATGGTGGTGGAGATGTCCTCCTCCGTGGCCGGCAGGGCCAGCACCTGGACCACCTTGCCGACGATCCCGCCGAACCGGCCCCGCTGGTCCCAGAGGGGCACCACCTCCACCGGCAGGCCGGCCGGCAGTCGGCGGGCATCGGCCGGGGCGAAGTAGGCCACGGCCTGCAGCCGCGGCCCCCCGGCAGCGCCGCCCCCGGCCCGGCCCAGGGTGCCAAGGCGCTGGCCGGTGGCGACCGTCTGGCCCTGGATCACCTGCAGATCCAGCACGGTGCCGTCCCGGTCGGCGAGCACCTGGCCGTCGAAAGCCAGACGGGCCTCGGTGACCCGGATCTGACGGCGCATGTCGTCGATCTGGTAGCGGCGCCGCAACGCCTGGGTCTGGATATCCAGCCGCACCTGCTCGTAGCGGGTCAGCAGGTCCTTCTCCTGGATCCTGACCGCATCAAGACTGACGCTGGTGCTGGTCAGCCCCTGCTCAGCCGCCACCACCTCGGAGGCCAGGGGCGCCACCACCTCCCGCTTGCTCAGCCAGCGCAGGTTGCGCACCTTCTCCGCGTAGGTGGCCGCCAGCTCCTGATAGCGGCGCCGATCCTGGGCCAGCTTGGCCAGGGCGGTGTCGACGCTGAGTCGCTCGCTGGAGAGCCGCAGGGCATCGCGCCTGTCGAGGTCGCGGTTGTCGCGCTCCAGCTGGGCGAGGTTGCCGCGCTGCTGCTGCAGCTGGCGGTCGAGCACCGGCAGATACAGCTCCATCAGCACCTGCCCCTTGCGCACCTCCTGCCCCACAGCCACCCGCAGGCGCCGCACCTGCCCGCCGGCGCGGGCATCGAGCAGGCCGGCGGTGTCGGGGTAGATCAGCACCCCCTGCCCCATCACCTCGGTGGGCACGGGCCAGAACAGCACCCAGAGCCCGAGGGCCCCGCCCATCGCCACCAGACAGGCACCCACCTGGCCCCGGTCGCTGAGGCCACTCCAACGGCGGCGCAGGGCCGCCACCGGCCGGCGAGACTGGGCTGCTCCGGGCGGAAGGGCTGCACCGGTCGGGGGAGCGGAGGTGGCCATCGCCGCCAGCATGCTGGATGGAAGGCCGCCTGTCAGCCCGGCAGGACGCCGAATCCGGCCAGAACCGCCGGATCGGCCGCCCCGGCGATCACATCGGCCAGCAGGGGCGCGAGCACCGGCACCTGGGCGAAGGCACCGCCGAAGCCACTGAATACCCACAGACCCGCCGCGCCGCCCAGGGGCCCCACCAGGGGAAGCCCGCCGCTGCAGAAGGCCACCGGCACCTGGCGGTAGGGGCCCTGCAGGGCGGCCAGAACCGGATCGAGCCCGGCCAGGGCCTGGCGCAGCCGGCGTTCCATGACGGCCGCATCGGGCGGCTCGCCGCTGTCCAGGCCCGGCCGCACCAGGCTGATCTGCCCCAGCAGCAGTCCCTCCCCCTGGGGGGCGAAACCGGCATCAACGATCCAGCGTTCCTCCCCCAGCTCCGGGGCGCGGGCCTCCAGGGACGGTCGCTGCCAGTGCCGCGGCTGAACGATGCGGCGCCGGGCCGCGTGCCCCAGCCAGGGACTGGAGGACGCTGAGGAAAGGCTCGGGCGCACCGGCAGGGTCAGCACCCCGGCCCAGCTGGCGCGATGGCGCTCCGGCAGGCCGGGGGCCAGGGCGCGGCTGCCGGCTCCGGCCGCCAGCACCACCTGATCCGCCAGGTGGGTGCCGCCCGGCTCCAGCTCCAGGTGCCAGCCACCGGACAGGGGCCGAGGCGGCGCCACCACCCTGCCGGGCCGCCGCTCAACCCCGGCCGCCGCCAGCACCCCGGGCAGGGCCGCCATCAGCACGGCGGTGTCCACCTGGGCGAAGGGGGGGCGCAGCAGGGGGGTGGTCCAGTCGCCGCCATGGAGGCGCAGGCCGCAGCCCCGCCAGCCAAGCCGCCCATGGCGCGCCTGCAGCCGTCGCCAGCGGGCGGGGGCCTGGCGCAGCAGCCGTCCCAGGGGGCCAGGAGCCCCGGCCCACCAGGCCACCCCGCCATAGCTGAGGGCCGTGGCCGTGGCCTCCGACGCATCGATCAGGGTCACCGCCAGGCCCCGCTCCGCCAGCTCCAGGGCCAGCAGGCTGCCGGCCAGCCCGCCCCCGATGACGGTCAGCCGGCCGGGGGCGGCCACGCTCAGATCTGCAGGGTGAAGGAGCCGATCACTACGGCGAACAGGTCCTTCACCTTGTTCCAGCGGGCTTCGTTGGTGCTGGCGGCGAAGGTGTAGAGCCGGCCGCGGTCGACCACCACCGTGGCGAGCTCGTGGCGGTCCCGGTCGGCCAGATGGACCGTGTACTCGAGGTCGTAGTAGGTGCGGCCGCCCTGCTCGCGCTCGTGGGCCTCCACCAGTTCAGCGTCGCGGCCGCTGCCCTCCGGGGAGATGACGCTGCGCCGCAGGGTCTCGCCCACCTCGACGGCACTGCCGAGCTGGCTGAGGTCCCGGTCGGGGGTGACCTCCGACACCACCAGGCTGAGGGTCTCGTCGCTGTTGATCAGGTCGTGGAAGACCACCTGGGGACCATTGGAGACCTGCACCCGGGTCCAGCCGGTGGGGTACAGGAAGGCGTAGCGGCCATCCGGGCTCTGGAAGGAGTTCAGGCCCGCGGCGGCGGCGCTGCAGCCCACCAGCATCAGAGTCATCAACAGGCCCGCCAGCAGGGAGCCGGCGCGGGCTCGCCAGGGGCCGGCGGCGGCGGGGGCAACGGGCTGGTGGGTGGCGGGGAAACCCATGGCACGGGGCGGGGCGGGGGAGCTGGCGGGAGCCGGGGCCATCCTCACCCGGCGCCGTCGCCCGCCGCGAGCGTGCCGCCTAGATTCGTTCCTACCTGCAGCCGGTCCGCTGAGCGGTTTCACCCGACCCCTGGCCCGGCTGATCGACCAGTTCGAACGACTGCCCGGCATCGGGCCCCGCACGGCCCAGCGACTGGCCCTGCACCTGCTGCGCCAGCCGGAGGAGCAGATCCGCAGCTTCGCCGATGCCCTGCTGGCGGCCCGCAGCCAGGTGGGCCAGTGCCGGCGCTGTTTCCATCTCTCGGCCGAGGAGTTCTGCGAGATCTGCCGCAATGAGGAGCGCCGCAACGGCCAGATCTGTGTGGTCGCCGACTCCCGCGACCTGCTGGCGATGGAACGCAGCCGTGAATTCCACGGCCAGTACCACGTGCTGGGCGGGCTGATCTCACCGATGGATGGCATCGGTCCGGAGCTGCTGCAGATCCAGCCTTTGGTGGAGCGTGTCGACCGGGAGGATGCGATCGAGGTGATCCTGGCCCTCACCCCCAGCGTGGAGGGGGACACCACCAGCCTCTACCTGGCCCGGCTGCTCAAACCGTTCACCAGCGTCACCCGCATCGCCTACGGCCTGCCGGTGGGGGGGGAGCTGGAGTATGCCGACGAAGTCACCCTGGCCCGGGCGTTCGAGGGACGCCGGCGCATGGAATGAACCCCACCGCGACACCATGACCGCCACCAGCCGCTACAGCGCCATCCCTCCCTCCGAGCGGCTGCCGGACTGGATCCGCCGTCCCCTTGGAGAGGCCTCGGCCACCGAACGGGTGCAGGGGGTGGTCAAAGCCCAGCGGCTGCACACCATCTGCGAGGAGGGCCGCTGTCCCAACCGGGGCGAGTGCTACGCCGCCGGCACGGCCACCTTCCTGCTGGGGGGGCCGATCTGCACCCGCAGCTGCGCCTTCTGCCAGGTGGACAAGGGCATGGCCCCGGTGCCCCTGGACGGGGCCGAGGCGGAGCGGGTGGCGGAGGCGGTGCAGGAGCTCGGCCTCCGCTACGTGGTGCTCACCGCCGTGGCCCGCGACGACCTCCCCGACCACGGGGCAAGCCTCTTCACCACCACCATCGCGGCGATCCGCCGCCGGGATCCCCAGGTGCTGATCGAGGTGCTGACGCCCGATTTCTGGGGCGGACACCCGGATCCCGAAGCGGGTCGCCGGGCCCAGCGCCAGCGGCTGGCGGCAGTGCTGGCGGCCGCGCCGGTGTGCTTCAACCACAACCTCGAGACAGTGGAGCGCCTGCAGGGGGAGGTGCGTCGCGGCGCCACCTACCGCCGCTCCCTGGATCTGCTGGCCATGGCCCGGGAACTGGCGCCGGGGATTCCCACCAAATCCGGCCTGATGCTGGGCCTCGGGGAGACCGCCGCCGAGGTGGTCACCACCCTGGAGCACCTGCGGGCCGCCGGTTGCCAGCGGCTCACCCTGGGCCAGTACCTGCGCCCCTCCCTCGCCCACATCCCCGTGGCCCGCTACTGGCGGCCGGAGGAGTTCGAGGAGCTGGGCGCCATCGCCCGCGGCATGGGCTTCGCCCAGGTGCGCAGCGGCCCCCTGGTGCGCAGCAGCTACCACGCCGAAGCCTCCGGCCCCGGAGAGTGACTCCGAAGGGCCCGGCGCCTGAAGCCCCCGGGACGCGCTCAGAGCCGCAGCAGGAAGGCGTCCCGGCGGTGGAAATCGGGCTCGGCCCCCGGATGGACCAGGGCCCAGTAGCTCAGCTGGCCGTGGCGGTCCTCGATCACGGCGGCGATCGCCACCTGCAGGGGGGCATCGGGGGCAATCGGGTCCGGCAGCGGCAGATCCAGCTCCATGGACAGAACTCCGCCCCCCTGGCTGACCCGGTGCAGGGGCCGGTCGTAGCCAGGCTCCGGCCGCAGCCCCAGCCGGTAGTCCTCCAGCCGGTACAGGTTCCAGTGGCCCGCCGGGGACAGGTTCAGTTCCCAGTAGGGCCGCTCCCCCTCGAGGCCCCAGAAGCACTCGAAGCAGGTCGTGGTCCAGAGCCCGTCCCTCCGTGTGGGCGAGGCGACCGGTGGCGGCAGCTGCACCGTCTCGATCGCGCCGCTCAGCCGGTAGCGGAGCCGCAGCAGGCCCCCCTCCCGGCAGACCTCACCCTCCAGCCGCAGTCCCGGCGAGGGACCGTCAGCACCGAAGGGGCGCAGGTCGAAGCCATGGCGGAGCGTCCCGGACATCAGAGGCGGCTGGCGCAGCCGGCCCGGAGCTCGTCGATCACCGCGAGGATCTGCCGCTCCTGGGCCTCGATGCTGGCCGTCAGCCGGAATTGCACCAGGGCCCGCTGCAGGTTGTGGTCGGGCCGCTCCGTCCGGAAGTAGACGTTTCCAGCCAGGTGATCGGTGAAGAAACGCAGGCCAAGCTCGAAGCTGATCAGGCGGATCGCGGCGTAGAGGTGGTCGTAGTCGGCCTCGGTGAGAAAGCCTGAGGCGGCGGACAGGTAGCCGCCCAGCACCGCGCGGCAGAGGTCCACATCGAAACGGACGGCCTCCAGATCCGCCGTCTCCTCGCCGAGGGGGTTGCAGCAGGAGCGCAGGCAGTCGCCGATGTCGTAGTGGATCAGCCCGGGCTTCACCGTGTCGAGGTCCACCAGGGCCACGGCCCGGCCGGAGCCGGCTTCCAGCATCACGTTGCTGACCTTGGGGTCCCCGTGGATGGGGCGAAGCCGCAGACGGCCGCTCACCCTGGCCGCCTCCAGCACCGGCGCGAAGTCCCGGCGCTCCTCCACGAAGGCCCGGCAATGGCTGACGTCGCCCCCGGCCGCGGCCGGCGCGCCGGCCAGCACCGCGTCGTACTGCTCCAGATACCTGGGGGTGACATGGAAGCCCTCCAGGGTGTCGGCCAGCCGCTCCGGAGACAGATCACTGATCAGGTGGTGGAACAGACCCAGGCCGACGCCCACCTCCCGGGCCTGGTCGGCACTGGTCACCAGATCGAAGCTCCTGGAAGATTCGACGAAGGTGATCAGGCGCCAGAAGCCGTCCCCCCGCTCCACCCAGGGCCGCTGGTCGGCGCGGCAACGCACCACCCGGGGGACCTCCCAGCGCCGCTCCCCCAGGGGGAAGCCCTCCCCTGCCAGGCGCCGGTCGACATGCTCCCCGAGGGCGAGGATGTTGGCCATCACCAGATCGGGCCGGGGAAACACCCTGCGGTTCAGGCGCTGCAGGACGAACCGCCGCTCGGGCGGGCCGTCGCAGACGACGACGAAGCTCTCGTTGACGTTGCCGCTGCCCAGAGGATCGAGGCTGCTAACCCGGCCGGGAAGCTCGAACGCCTCGGCGATGGAGACCAGGGCGCCGTCGGATTCCCCCAGGGTCATGGGCCGCTCAGCGGTGGCGCAGGTGGGGTTGATGGTATGCCGCCCCGGCAGCCCTGCAGAAGGGCGAGCACCTGACGGTCGCTGAGTTGCTCGAAGTGCTCGTACCAGAGCCCAACGGCCTGCAGGTCGCTGACGACGGCCAGGGCCTCCATGCGTTCCACCAGGCGGCCCAGTTCGCCGGCGACGTCCCGATCCACCACCGGCACCGCCAGGGCCAGGGAGGCTGGGCGCACACGGCGCAGGGACAGCAGCGCCGCCTTCACCGTCATGCCGGTGGCGATGCCGTCGTCCACCACGATCAGGTGCCGGCCGCGCAGCTGATCGGCGGGTGGGTCCCCGAACCGGCGCTGCCGCCGTTGCAGTTCCAGCTCCTGATCCCGCAACCAGCCGTGCTCCGTTGCCGTGGTGGCCCGCTGCCGGCCCCCCGCCCCGTTGCGCCAGACCACCACTCCGCCGGCGGCGACGGCCCCGATCGCCAGTTCGGGCCAGCTGGGATCGGCGACCTTGCGCACCGACCAGGTCACCAGGGGCAGCTCCAGCCGCGACGCCATCGCGGCCGCCACCGGCACACCGCCCCGGGGCACGGCCACCAGGGTGGTGTCGCCGCTGTGGCCCCGGCGATCGGCGAAGGCCTCGGCCAGGGCGAGGCCCGCCTGGTGGCGGCTGGTCCAGAGGGGAGCGCGGAGCACCATGGCGACGGGAACGGCGGGACGGATCTGGCGAAGGCGCCCGGGCTCCACGGACCGGCGTGGTGGCCACGGGCGCGCCCGGCAGGACCCGTAAGAAACCCCGCCCCCTCCTTCCCCGTGCTAGCCACCGCCCCAGGCGGCGGATGCAGCACATCCGCGGCTGCATCGCGCTGCTGCCGCCATCACCCGGAGCGGTTGCCGCTCCCCTGTCAGGGGACGCTCTGGAGGGAGCCCCTCTGGGTCTTCACCTTGGCCCAGACGGCCTCGGTGCCGGCCGCGATCGCTCTCAAGCTGAGGGCGTGGATCCGCAGAACCTGTCCCCTGGGGATGATGCCGAGGGACGAATCCGAGCGGATCGTGTTCTGGGAACCCAGATACACCGACGTGATGGTGGTGACATCGGCATTGGGGGAGGGCTTCCTGGCGATGTTGATGGTGCGGTCGTCGAGAAGGGCGCCGGAGGGATGCGCCTTGCCGATGTAGATCCAACCCTGCAGGTCGGAGGCGGCGATCTTGGCCGTCGTGATCTCCTCGAGAGCCTGGGCCACCGGCGAGGGTTGAACCTGAGCTTTCACCACGGCCTTCTGCTGGCGAGCCGCTGGCGATTCGCCGATCAGCTTGTCTTCCTTGCGGATCTGGCGCTGCACGATCACATCCTCCGTACGCGCCAGCATCTCCAGGGCGTTCTTGCAGGTTGACTGCTCAGGAATGCCGCGGCATCTCTGAGGTTGTTCTTTCCGCTCTGGAGCGCGATGTTGGCGCTATTCATCTTGTCTTTGTCATTGGCCGCAATGATGCAGAGGCCAATCAGGGCAACCTTGCCCTTGGTTTCATTCTCGCCCGTGAGATTGTCCATCTGATCGAGGATCTGCCTGGAGAAGGCCTGCGTTCGCCTGGCCTCCTCAAGAGAGTGGGTGATCTGCATCGAGCTCCAGGCCTGGAAAGCCCCGGAGAGACACCACCGAAGCCGTGAAGATGCTGAGATTTCTGATCAGAGAGGAGGTCTCATCGGAAGGAGAGGGTCCCATGCTTCCTCAGACCTCAGGCTATGGGCGGCCGGCCTCCATGACCTTCAGCTCCAGGCAACGTCACACCATCTCCGCTCTGCGGTGGCCCCTGCGGATCGTGACGCCCGGACATTGACCCCCGCCGTTGACAGTCGCCATGGACGTGCTAGATCAGTGCAGTCTGCCGCTGAGGCGGGCTTCATCTCAGGGATTCTGAGGTTCACCATGAATCACGACGTCGCCGTCCTCATCGGACGGTTCCAGCCCTTCCATGTGGGGCATTTCGGGTTGGTCGAAGCGGCCCTGGAGAGGGCCGATCGGCTGATCCTGCTGCTCGGCAGCCACCGCTGTGCCCCCGACAACCGCAACCCCTGGAGCAGCGAGGAACGGGAGGCCATGATCCGGTCCGCCCTTCCGGCCGCGTGGCAGCGGCGGCTGGAGGTGATCCCGATCCGCGACCATCTCTACTCCGACAATCTCTGGCTGGCGGAGGTGCAGCAGAAAGTGCTCGCCGTCACGGCCGAGGACGAACGGGTGCTGCTCATCGGTCACCGGAAGGATCGCAGCAGTTACTACCTCGATCTGTTTCCTCAGTGGGACTTTCAGGATGTGCCCCTCAAAAGCGACGTCCACTCCACGGCCATTCGCCAGGCCTACTTCTCTGACGCCGCTGCAACCGAGTGGGCCGCCCATGTCCCGGAGGCGGTGCGGGCCTTCCTGACGGACTACCGGGACACGGGCCGCTACCGCTGGCTGCGCCAGGAGGCCGACTACATCGCCGGCTACCGCCAGCTGTGGTCGGTGGCGCCCTACCCGCCCACCTTCGTCACCACCGATGCGGTGGTGGTCCAGTCGGGCCATGTGCTGGTGGTGCGCCGCCGGGTGCGGCCGGGCCAGGGGCTGATCGCCCTGCCGGGGGGCTACCTCAACCAGCAGGAGCAGGTGGTCGATGGAATGCTGCGGGAGCTGCGGGAGGAAACGGGCCTCAAGGTGCCCAAGCCCGTGCTGGAGGGATCGATCGCCGATCGCCACGTCTTCGATGCTCCGGGACGCTCCCAGCGCGGCCGGGTGATCACCCACGCCTTCCTGATCCAGCTCAAGGGCGGGGCCCTGCCCTCCGTCCGCGGCGGCGATGACGCCGAGAAGGCCTTCTGGATGCCCCTCGCCGACATCTACGCCCACGAAGACAGCTTCTTCGAGGACCACGTCCAGATCATCCAGCACTTCATCTCGCGACTCTGAGCAGCGCACACCATGGACTTCAATCTTCTGCTCGACACCGACAGCTACAAGGGCAGCCACTGGCTCCAGTACCCCCCCGATCTGACCGCCATGGGGGCCTACATGGAAAGCCGCGGCGGCGAAAACCCCGACACCCTGTTCTTCGGACTGCAGATGCTGCTGCAGGACACCCTGGAGCGGCCCGTCACCCGGGGCGATGGGGAGGAGGCCGCCGACCTCTGGAGCGCCCACGGCCTGCCCTTCAACCACCAGGGCTGGCAGCGTCTCCTCAGCGTCCATGGCGGCCGGCTGCCCCTGCGCATCCGGGCCGTCCCCGAGGGCAGCCGGGTACCCACCGGCAACGTGCTGATGACGGTGGAGTCCACCGATCCGGCCCTGGCCTGGCTGGTCACCTGGGTGGAGACCCTGCTGCTGCGCCTCTGGTACCCCACCACCGTGGCCACCCGCAGCTGGCACTTCCGCGAGCTCCTGCGGGCAGGCCTGGAGCGCTCCGCCGATGACCCGGCCGCCGAACTCCCCTTCCGCCTGCACGACTTCGGCTCCCGCGGCGTCTCGAGCCGGGAAAGTGCCGCCATCGGCGGCCTGGCCCACCTGGTGGCCTTCCGCGGCACCGACACCGTCGCCGCCCTGGTGGCGGGCCGGCGCCACTACGACGGCCCGATGGCCGGCTTCTCGATTCCGGCCGCCGAACACTCCACGATCCTGGCCTGGGGGCAGGAGCACGAGCTGGAGGCCTACCGGACCATGCTCGACCGCTTCGCCAGGCCCGGTGCCGTGCTGGCGGTGGTCTCCGACGCCTACGACCTCTGGAACGCCGTCGACCATCTCTGGGGGGAGCAGCTGCGGGAGCAGGTGATCGCCTCGGGCGCCACCGTGGTGATCCGGCCCGATTCGGGCGACCCGGTGGCGATCGTCCCCGAGCTGCTGCGGCGCCTGGAGGCCCGTTTCGGCAGCCGGCTCAACGGCAAGGGCTACCGGGTGCTGGAGCACGTGCGGGTGATCCAGGGGGATGGCATCACCGCCACCAGCCTGCCGCTGGTGATCGAGGCGATCCTGGCGGCGGGCTTCAGCGTCGAGAACGTGGCCTTCGGCATGGGTGGCGGCCTGCTGCAGCAGGTGAACCGGGACAGCCAGCGCTTCGCCTACAAGGTGTCGTGGGTGGAGCGGGCCGGCCGGATCCGGCCGGTGCACAAGTGCCCCATCACCGATCCCGCCAAGACCAGCAAGGCCGGCGTGCTCGACCTGATCCGCGACGAACGGGGGTACCGGACGGTGGTGCTGGAGCGACCGGAGCCCCATCCGGCCAGCTGCCTGCAGACCGTTTTCGAGAACGGGGCGCTGCGGCGGCGCTGCAGCCTCGAGGAGGTGCGCTCCCGGGCGATGCAAGGCTGAGGGGCCGCCCTCCCTGCCCCCCGGCGCCATGCCCGGCCACCGGTTGCCGTTGCTGCTGATCCTGCTGGCCCTGCTGCAGGGCGGGCCCGCGGCAGCGGCGCCGGCCTTCCGGGCCACCGTGGTCTCGGTCGGCGATGGCGACACCCTGCGGGTGCGCCGCGGCCAGGAGCGGATCACGATCCGCCTGGCCTGCATCGATGCCCCCGAAACGGCCCAGAGCCCATGGGGCCAGCAGGCGCGCCAGGCCCTCCTGATGCGCCTGGCCGTCGGGCGGCCGGTGACGATCCAACCCCACAGCACCGACCGCTTCGGGCGCACGGTGGCCGAGGTGATCCGTGACACCAACATCAACCTGGCCCTGGTGGAGGACGGCCTGGCCTTCGCCTACCGGCGCTATCTGGCCGGCTGCGACGGGGCGGCCTACCTGGAGGCCGAGGAACGGGCCCGCCGCCAGGGGCTCGGCGTCTGGCGGGTGCCGGGTGGGATCACCCGGCCCTGGGACTTCAGGCGCGGCCGACGTTCCGCCCGGATCCCCGATGGCACCACCCCCGACGGCCGCCGCCACTTCTGCAGCCAGATCGGCTCCCATGCCAGGGCCCAGGAGCTGCTGCGCCAGGGCCACAGCTACCTGGACTCCGATGGCGACGGGGAGGCCTGCGAAAGTCTGCGCTCCTAGGGTTCAGGGGCCACAGGGTGGCTGGCCATGATCCCTCCCGAGGCCACGGACTGGCAGGCCCTGTCCGGGCCGGAATGCCTGCGCCGGCTCGGGGTCGAGAGGGAGGGGCTGGGCGGGGCCGCCGCGGCCGAACGCCTGGCCACCACGGGCCCCAACCGGCTCGTCCTGCCGCCGGGGCCGGGTCGTTGGCGGATCCTGCTGGACCAGTTCAGCAACGTGATGTTGCTCCTGCTGCTGGCGGTGGCGGCAGTCTCCGCCGGGCTGGCCGTGGTGGACCACGCCATCCCCAAGGATGCGATCGCGATCCTGCTGATCGTGGGGCTCACCGCCCTGCTCGGCTACCTGCAGGAGAGCCGGGCGCTGCTGGCCCTGCGCAGCCTGCTGGATCTTGCCCAGCCCCTGGCGCGCGTCCGCCGCGACGGATGCTGGCAGGGCCTCCCCGCTGACCAGCTGGTGCCGGGGGACCTGATCCGCCTCGAGAGCGGTGATCGGGTGCCCGCCGACGTCCGGCTGCTCGAGGCCAGCGACCTGGGAGCGCAGGAGTCGGCCCTCACGGGCGAAGCCGACCTGGTCGGCAAGCGCCCCGAACCGCCCCTGGCAGCTGACACGCCGCTGGTGGAGCGCAGCAACTGCCTCTTCCTCGGCACCGCCGTGGGGCGGGGCCGGGGCCTGGCGGTGGTGACCGCCACGGGCATGGCCACCGTGCTGGGAGGCATCGCCACGCTGATCCACACCGCCCGTCCGGAGCCGACGCCCCTGCAGCAACGGCTGGCGGACCTCTCCCGCCGGCTGGTGGCCTGGGCCCTGGGGCTCGTGGCGGCGGTGGTGCTGGGGGGCTGGCTGCTCGGCGGCTCCCCCCTGGCGCTGCTGGAGCTGGCCCTCTCCACCGCCGTCGCGATCGTGCCGGAAGGGCTGCCGGCGGTGATCACCGTGAGCCTCGCCATCGGCACCCAGCGGATGGTGCGTCGCGCCGCCCTGGTCCGCCACCTGCCCGCCGTGGAGGCGCTGGGCGCCATCACCGTCATCTGCACCGACAAGACCGGCACCCTGACCCAGAACCGGCAGGTGGTGACCGAGCTCCGCTGCGGCACCCTGGCCCTGCGCCCCGACGAGGAGCACCAGGGCGGCCGGGGGGCCGACGACAGCCGCCATGGCTTCCTGACCACCGAGCTGGCAGCGCCGCCGGGGGCCGTGGCCGGGCTCAGCCCCGGCCACCTCGAGCTGCTGCTGCAGGCCGGGGTGTTGTGCAACGACGCCGAGCCCCAGCAGCGGGGGGGAATGGGCGATCCCACCGAAGTGGCGCTGCTGGAGATCGCCGCCCGGGCGGGCCTGGAGGCCACCAGCCTGCGGGCGCTGCACGGCCGTGCCCACGAGATGCCCTTCTGCTCGGAGCAGCGGATGATGGCGGTGTGGGTGAGGGACACCGACGGCCGCCTGACGGCACCTCTGGGCCCCCCAGTCCTGGGTCTGAGCCCCGCCGGGGGCTCCCTGCTGCTGATCGCCAAGGGAGCACCCGAGGCGATCCTGCACCGCTGCGACCGCTGGCTGGACGGCGCGGGGGTGCGTCCCCTCAGCGAGGCCCAGCGGGACTGGTGGCTGGCCCAGGCCCGCGGACTGGCCGCCTCGGGGCTGCGGCTGCTGGCCTTCGCCGCCGCCCCCCGGCATGGGGGCCCGCAGGCCGGGCTGGAGTCCTTGGTGCTGCTGGGCCTGATGGCCCAGCGGGATCCGCCCCGGCCGGAGGTGCCCGCTGCCGTGGCCCGCTGCCGTGGGGCCGGCATCCGGCCGGTGATGGTCACCGGCGACCATCCGCTGACGGCGCGCTCGATCAGCGAGGCCATCGGCCTGGCGGAACCGGGAAGCCCGATCGTTCAGGGCCCGGAGCTGGAGGGCCTCGACGCGTCGGCGCTTGAAGCGCTGGTGCGACGGACCAGCCTCTTCGCCCGGGTGGTGCCGGAGCAGAAGCTCCGCATCGTGCGGGCGCTCCAGGCCACCGGTGCGGTGGTGGCCATGACCGGGGACGGGGTCAACGACGCCCCGGCCCTGCGCCAGGCCCACGTCGGTGTGGCCATGGGCATCAGCGGCTCGGACGTGAGCCGGGAGGCGGCCGACGTGGTGCTGCTCGACGACAACTTCGCCTCGATCGTCAATGCCGTGGAGGAGGGCCGGCAGGTGTACGCCAACATCCGCCGCTTCGTGCGCTTCATCCTCGGCTGCAACCTGGGCGAACTGATCACCATCGGCTCGGCGCCGCTGCTCGGGCTGGCCCTCACCCCCCTGCAGATCCTCTGGATCAACCTGGTGACCGACGGACTGCCGGCGCTGGCCCTCGCCCTGGGCCCGCCCGCCGAGGATCTGATGTGTCAGCCGCCGATCGAGCCCGGCGAATCGATCTTCGCCCGGGGTCTGGGCAGCGCCATCCTGCGTATCGGACTGGTCTTCGGTGCCCTGGTGGTGGCGCTGATGGTGGTGGCCGCCCGGCTGGGACGGCCCTGGCAGACGATGGCCTTCACCACCCTCTGTCTGGCCCAGCTGGGCCATGCCCTCTCCGCCGGCAGCGATCGGGCCCTGTGGCGCTCCGCTCCGGCGGCGAACCCCTGGCTGCTGGGGGCGGTGCTGGTCAGCGCTGCCCTGCAGCTGATGCTCCTGTATGTGGCGCCGCTGGCCCATTTCTTCGGCGTCACCCCGCTGACGGCCAGCGAGCTGGGGGCCTGCGGGGGCGTCAGCCTGGTGTTCGTCACCTACCTGGAGCTGGAGAAGTGGTGGAGCCGCTAGCGGCCTGCGCCATGCTGGACGGCCACGCCACCCCCACCGGCGCATGAGCCTCGATCAGGCCCGTTCCTTCCTGGCCCGCATGCAGGACGACCAGGCCCTGCGCGCCGAGGTGCTGGCCGCCGCCACCGCCGACGACGTCGCCCAGATCGCCGCGGGCAGGGTCTTCGACTTCTCGGGCGATGAGTTGCTGCGCCTTTCGGGGAAGAAGGTCGGTCGGGTCACGGTGACCAAGCAGGACATCCCCGGGGAATACAACTGATTCCTGCCTGACCCCTCCTTGCGCCCCGCCCCCAGTGCCATCGCCGACAAGGCCAGCCCTTAAACGCACATCGGAGGCGCTACGCCATCTTCCATCGCCGGTTCTGCCGAGCAGGTTCAACTCAGCTCTGCCCATCACGGCCGGCTGCCGCCTTCAACGCTGCTGCCAGTGACGCCGTGAACCGGCCCAGGTTGTAACGGGATTCCACCCGTTCCCTGGCCCGGCGTCCCATCGCAGCAACCCTGTCGGGATCCTGGAGCAGAGACAGGATCGCCTGGCGCCAGCCGGCCACATCGCCGGGCTCCACCGTGATGCCGAATCCTTCCCGTTCCACGTCGATATCCAGCGGAGCATTTCGGGTCATTATCACGGCGCGCCCCATGGCCATCGCATCGAGCAGGCTGGTGAGGCCCGCCAGCATCGGTGTGGCCTGCAGGGGTATGGCAATGATGTGGGAGCGGACATAGGCATCGATCACATCCCGGTGGTACTGAAGAGATCGCTTCCGTTGATCAGAGCTGGTGATGATGACGCTGGTGTTGGCATCCACGGATCCGGCCTCCGGAGCCGAAACATCGCTGCAGAAGATCTCGGCGTTCACGGGCAGACCCTGCAGCGCCCGGGCCAGGGTGTCATGGTCCCGCTTCGACTTGCCGGCACACACGATCCTGATCCGCTCGCTGGCCTCGGGAGGCCTCCAGGTGGGATAGAACTCCAGATCCGCCCCCCAGTCGATCAGCTCCAGCTTGCCAGCCTGATCCGGTGCCAGACGGCGCACCGATTCCAGAGCCGATTGGGTTAGAAACAGCAGACGATCATGGCCGGCCACCAGTCCAGGAACCTCAAGGGGGTGGACCGGGTGATGGATCAAAGCCACCAGGGGAATCCTGAGCAGGTTACGACTGCGCAGGTAGGCAAGAATGCGGGTGTTGTATTGACAAGCTGCGTAGATCAGATCCACCGATCCGGCCATGGCACAGGCCGCGATCTGCTGACGCACGAAGGGCCCTTTGAAAAATCTGGACACATCAGCGTGGAGACCACCCCTGGCCGTATCGATGTAGGGCGGGATGAGCGTCTCGATGCCGAAGTCGGCCAGATGGGCCGCTCCCCAGAGCTGCTGGCCGGCCGTCAGGCCCTGGCCATACCTGAGGCGGGCCCGATGCATGGAATAGTTGTTGAGAAGCAGGATGCGCAGGGTCATCTATCTTCTCGGCCGGGGGAGCATCGCAATGAGAAACCCTTCGGCCCTGGGGCCTGGGCCAGGGGTTCCCCCAGCGTCTGAAGAAAGGTTGGCTTGATGGCGATGGTGCTGCGGGTAGCGGGAACACCGAGGGCAAGTCTGGCGCTCGCAGCTCGTACAACCATGCCAACAGGTCGATCCGAGCTCCGGCGAACGGTAAAGGAATCTCCTCGTCGTGACGAGGCCCCCCTGGGAAAAGGCGAGGCCCTGTGAGCGGGTGCGGGGCGTCGATCAGGCGACCGCCAGCCGGCGCCACTGGCTGCGGAACCTGGGCGGCACCGGATGGGGCTCGTAATCCCTCGGATCACTCGGTCCGTGGCGGAGCACGGCATTGACGAGCAGGGCGGGGATCCGGCCCCGGTTGATGGCGCCGTGGGGCACCCCGGGGGGAATGCAGACCCAGGTGGCCTCGTCCTCCCGCAGGGGGATGCGGCGCAGCTGGCGGTTCTGGAGCACCACCAGATCGATCGCTCCCCGCAGCACCAGCAGCTGATCGGTCTGAAAGCGGTGGCAGAAGAGTTCGAAGGCGTCTCCCCTGGCGATCTCGGCGATGAGGGTCTCGTCGCTGGTGCGGGGCGCGGAGAAGAGGGCGTCTCCGTGGAGCGTTCGCTGGACGGGGACGAGCTCGACGGTTCGGGACAGGGCGGTTCCGGACAGGCCGGTTCGGGACAGGGCCATGGTGGTCACGGCAATATCGTTAACTTTCGCGACCATTTCCCCGGGCGGTCGTCGTATCAGCTACAGACAACCGCGGCTGTCAGGATTCACTCGCGGTTGTCGCCGCGCCGCCAGCGGCGAAGCGCCGGTTCACCTCGTTCCAGTTCACCAGCGACCACCAGGCGGCGATGTAGTCCGGCCTGCGGTTCTGGTAGTCGAGGTAATAGGCGTGCTCCCAGACATCCAGACCCAGCAGGGGCACGCCCCGCTCGATGCCCGGCAGATCCATCAGCGGGTTGTCCTGGTTGGCGGTGCTGGTGATCGCCAGGCTGCCGTCGGGTCGCCGGATCAGCCAGGCCCATCCCGAACCGAAGCGGTCGGTCGCCGCCCGGGCAAAGCGCTGCTGCAGGGCTTCGGGGGAGCCGAAGGCCGCGGTGATCGCCGCCTCCAGCTCCGCCGAAGGGGCACCGCCCTGGCCCGGGGGCGCCATCACCTGCCAGAAGAGGGAATGGTTGTAGTGGCCGCCGCCGTTGTTGCGCACGGCGGCCGGGTAGCGCGACATCCGGCCCTGCAGATCCTCCAGCGCCATCCCCTCCAGCTCGGGGTGGTCGGCGATCCGGGCGTTGAGGTTGGCCACGTAGGCGGCGTGATGGCGGTCGTGGTGGATCGTCATCGTGGTGGGCGCGATCGCCGGAGCCAGGCCATCGACCGGGTAGGGCAGTGGCGGCAGCACAAAGGCGGCCAACGCCGGCGCCGGGTCGGCCATGAGCACCCCCAGAGCCATCAGGGCGGCAAGGCCGCAGGCCCGAAGAACCCGGAAGAACGGAAGCAGGAGCATGGACCGGACAGGGCAGTGGCGTCGGTTCTAACCGCTCCACCGGTCGGCGGCAGGGGCTCAGGCGGAACGCCAGTCGAGCCAGGGCAGCCCGGGAAGGATCGCGGCGGTCGCCTGGCGGTAGGCGCCGTAATCCGGATGGAGCAGCACCAGGCGGGCCTCCTCCCGGCGGGCCTTGAAGCCGAGCACGACGACCAGCCCAAGCATCAGGCCCAGATGCAACAGGCTGCCGAGGGCCACGGTCACACCCAGGGAGCAGAGGATCAGGGCCTGGTAGAGCGGGTGGCGGCAGCGGCCGTAGGCCCCGGTGGTCACCAGGGGGGCGTCGGCCATGGGCTCGGGCAGGGGGCTGAGGCTGGCGCCCAGGTTCAGGGCTCCCTGGCCGGCCAGCACCAGCCCGAGGGCGAACAGGGCCAGACCCCCGAAGCGCACCGGCAGCGGCCAGGCCAGACCCAGGGAAGCGGGGGAGGGGGTGGCCGGCAGCAGATGGGCCACGATCAGGGCCATCTGGGCGATCAGCCACCACTCGCCACGGCGGTTGTCCCGCAGGCCCCCCCAGGAGAATCCCCAGGCGGTGAGCCTTGCGGCCAGGGCGTTCGGCATCGTGACCTCGCGGATCGGCGTCCACCCCCATGCTGGGGCCGGAAACGGCTCAGGGGCGCAGCAGATCCGCCACCAGGGGATCGAGGGCCGCCGGGTGGCGCAGCAACTGCTGGTGGGTCCAGACCGGCAGCATCCGCCGGGGCCCGATCGGCAGCACCGCCCGCCAGCCCGGCACCACCATCAGATCGAAGACCGTGGCGTAGCTGCGGCAGTCGATCCCCTGCAGCAGGCTGAGGTCGGCATTGAGTTCCCGCAGCAACGGGCTGCCCACCTTGAGGTCGGCGATGCCGGCCAGCGGCCTGCGGGGCCAGGGCTGGGCCGTCAGGGTCCCCTGCTGGGGGCTGCCGAGGCTGATGAAGCGGCGGGTGCGGGCATGGCCGCCCATCCGCTGGATCCAGGTGCGGGCGATGACGCCACCCATGGAGAAGCCCAGGATGTCGACCGGCGTCGCGCTCCCGAAGGCCGCCTCGATCGTGGCGGCGAGCCGCTCGGCCGAGGTCTCGATCGCGGCGGCCCGCAAGGGGAGCGGCAGGGCCGGCTTCAGCAGGGGCTGGCGCCTCCCGGCCAGTTGGCGATCGAGTCGGTCGAAGACCCGGGGCGTGTCGAACAGGCCGTGGACCAGCACCAGCGGCGTCCCCTGGGGAGGCTCAGGGCCGGAGGACATGGAAGTGGCGAGCAGAACCCAACCATCCTGAGCCGCGACCAGGAAACGATGGAGGTGAGGATTCCTTCGATGGACTGGCGATCAGCGGGCCGGCTTGGGGTCTCGCGGCTGAACGGTCAGTGGGGGCTCTGTGGCGGGGAATCTGTTGCCGGAAATCTGCTGCTGCAGGAAATCTGCTGCGGGATGGCTGGCTGAACTGTGTGGCCTGGGCCGGGAACTGGGGGACGAACGCTGCTCGACGGTGGCCGTGACGGACCAGCGGATCGGTCGTTGGTTGAGGGTTACTTGACCAGAGGAGGGGCGGAGGACTCAAGGGTGCGAAGCATGCTGGCGCTCGTCTGGGAGGTCGGGGCGATGCCCGCCGAGGAATCGGCCTTCGACTCTGGGAAGGGGATCACGACCATCGAAATCAGGAAGGCGGCGCCGCTGATGGCGGCGACTGCCAGCTGGGCTACCGGGCTCACAGGATCCATGGCCGTCGTTTCACTGCCCTTTAAGAGTACACCAAGTTATCGCTCATGGCCATGGCCAGAGCAGCGGTGCTGCTGCAACCCTGCCGCGATTGGGCTGAAGCTCCTGGAAAACCGCTGCCGACAGGCGTTTCGGGTGGTGATCCGCCCCTTGCCCGAGCCTCGCCCGGGGCGGCGCGACCACCCCCTGGCCCCCACACCGACCGTCGATAAACTGAGAAAGTGAGGAGAGCATCGGTGACTGGCCCCACGGGACCCACCCCCCAGGACCTGCCCCAGATGAACCGCTATGAGGCGCTGGCCCAGCGCTGGCGGCTTCAGAGCAACAGGACCGACGAGCTCCACGAGACCCTCCGCACCCATTCCTATCTGCTGCTCACCGAGCTGGCGACGGAGCTGGGGGTGGAAGCGAGGACCTGGAAGGAGCAGAGAAACCCCTTCCATCGCCGCTACGTCGAGTACCGGCTCTCCCCCTTTCCCGGATCGGACGGGGAGACCCGGATCGACCGCTACACCCCGAAAGGCGAGCTGGAATTCGCCATCGTCCTCACCTTCGATCACGGGGAGGACCAGTTCCCAAAGACCCGCTTCCTGGTGCCCCTGGCCACCCGCATGTACCGGCAGCACCCCCAGTTCTGCCTGTGGGACCCTGTCGCGGCGGCTCCCCTGGAGGGTTTCCTCTGGGTGGCCACCCGACCTGCCGTGATCCAGGACATCCTCACCGTGCTGGATCGGGAGCTGGCCATTGACCCGTTCGAGGGGCCGCCGACGCCACCGAGGCTCGGTTATCTCTGAGCAGCCGGGGGGGACGCCGCTGCCCTCAGGCCAGCACCGGAAAGCACCCCCTGAGGCCACTGACGAGCATCTGGACGGCGATGGCGCTCAGCAGCAGCCCCATCAGGCGGCTGATCACCTTCTCCTGCAGTTCCCCCAGGGCCTGGCGCAGGGGCATCGAGGCGATCAGCAACAGATAGATCAGGATCGCCAGCAGGCCGATCACACCGCTGAGGGCGAGCCTGCCCTGCCAGGCGGCGGGGGCATCGGCCACCACCAGGGAGATGGCCCCCGGGCCCGCCAGCAGCGGCAGGCCGATCGGCACCACGCCGGCACTGTCCTCAGTGCCGTCCAGGGAACCGTGGCTCACCTCCCGCCCATCGATCAGGCGCAGGCCGATCGGCAGCAGAATCAGTCCCCCGGCCACCCGGAAGGCGTCCAGGGTGATGCCGAACAGGTCGAGCAGGCCCTGGCCCCACCAGCAGGCGGCGATCAGGGCACAGAGAAAGGTGAGCACCGCCAGGCGGCTGATCCGGCGGATCCGCACGGGGTTGCCCCCTCCGGCCTCCACCACCACCGGCAGCAGACCGATCGGCGAACTGATCGCCAGCAGACCGACGGCCGTGTTGATCAGGGACATGGGGGCCCCGGGGACACCGGCAGAGCGATGTCCATCATCGGAGCCCCGGGGGCGCCGCCACGCCGGACACATCCGGTCATCACCCCGCGGCCCCGGCCCCATTGCGCCGTCGGCGAGGGTCGATTGACTGGCACGACCCTCCACGCTCGACCCATGACCGTCACGCGAGCCCGGCTTCGACGGCGAGCCTGCCAGGCCTCTCCCCTGCTCCTGGCCCTGCTGCTTCCCGCACCGGCGATGGCCACCACCTATAAGGCCCTCTGCGGCAACAACCCCTGCAGCATCAACCTCGACGCCAACGGCATCGGAGACAGGAGGAGCTTCATCCCCATCGGCCGCATCGCCCGCTGGTACGCGGGCGGGCAGGAGACCTACGACAGCACCAACGGCACGGTGGGAGCCGTGGGTGGCGGCACCGCCGGGGCCATCGCCGGTGGCCTGCTGCTGGGCCCGATCGGCCTGGTGGGGGGCATGGTGGGCGGGGCCCTCGCCGGATCCAAGGCCGGCAAGACGGCGGACCTCTACTTCACGGTGGTGGGCTACGACAGCGGCGGCGACAAGACGACGCTGAACTTCCGCTTCGTGAATCCCAGGCCCGCCAACCAGCTGAAGCAGGAACTGGCGGTGCTGACAGGCCTGGCCATGGGGGAGACCCGTTCCCTGGCGGAACTGCAGCGCCAGCGGGACGGCCTGCCGCAGCGGCTCGGCAACGGCACCGGGCCGCAGTCGATTCCCTCCCAGTCCTACGTGTCGCCCTCCCGTTACCGCTGAGCCTCGAGCGCCAGCTGATCCAGGGCCTGCTGCATGGTGGCGGTCACCTGCTGGTAGCAGGCCTGCACATAGGCCCGGTCGCGGCTGGCGGCGTGGCCGCTGCGCTCCAGGCGGATCGGCGGACACACCCGCGTGTGGATCCGCACCGGCAGGGGCAGGTTGAGCAGCGGCCCCAGGGCCAGGCCCCAGGGAAGGCCCAGGTAGAGGGGCATCACCTCGGGATCGATGCCGAACAGCCAGGGCATCCCCCGTTCGTGCAGCGCCCGGAACTGGGGGTAGAAGTCCTCCAGCACCACCAGGGTGTCGTGGGCCCCCCAGGAGATCACCGGGACGATCGGCAGGTCATGCCAGATCGCCAGGCGCAGGAAGCCGGTGCGGCCGGCGAAGTGGATGCGGCCCCGGTCCCGGTGGGGGCGGAAGGTGTCCTGGCCGCCGCCGGGATAGACCAGCAGGCTGTTCCCCTCCTCCAGGGCCGCCAGGGCCAGGCGGGGGTGATAGGGGATGGCTCCGGTGCGGGCGGCCAGATCCGCCAGCGGCGGATAGCCCAGCCAGACCTTCGGGTGCGCCAGCCCCAGCACCGGGCGCTCCAGGCCGAAGCGGCGGAACCAGTCGTACATGACCATGTGCATGTCGGGGGCCGCCAGCCCGCCGTTGTGACTGCCCACGAACAGCAGCGGATCGGCGTCGGGGATGTGCTCCCAGCCATCGGAGACGACGCGGAAGTAATGGGCGTAGAACCAGCCCCAGAACGGCATCAGCCGCTGGATCAACTGCGGATCCCGGCGTTGCCAGCGACGCAGCGCGGCCTGGCGGCAGACGGACATGGGGGAGGGGGGAGCGGGCTGGAGTCTGGCCACCGGACGGGCGCCACCGGGACGGTGACAGCTCTTTCTAGGCTCACCAGGCGTCTGGAGCCCCATGGCCGAGCTCACCCTGCTGTTCGATGGCGGCTGCCCCCTGTGCCTGCGGGAGGTGAACACCCTGCGCCGCCGCGACCGGGGGGTGGGCCGGCTGGCCTTCGTGGACGTCAATGACCCCGCCTACGACCCGGCCCGCCACGGCGGCATCACCTACGCCGAGGCCATGGGCCGCATGCACGCCCTGCGCAGCGACGGCGAGGTGATCCGGGATGTGGAGGTGTTCCGCCAGGCCTATGGGCTGGTGGGTCTGGGCTGGCTCTACGCCCCCACCCGCTGGCCCCTGCTGCGGCCCCTGGTGGATGCCCTCTACGGATTCTGGGCCCGTTGGCGTCTGGCCATCACCGGCCGGCCGTCCCTGGAGGTTCTCTGCCGCGAGCGCTGCGCGGTCCCTTCTTCTGCTGCCGTGGCACCGCAGACTCCGGCTCAGCACCTCCACCCCGCATCATGAGCGGCCGATAAAAAATCCGGCAGAGCCCTTGCAGGTGCCCCACCGGATCGGGATTCCAGGAGACAGCAACCCTAGAAAACCGATTCTGTTGACGCTGACAACCGGACACCTGGCCGGGTAGCTGCCACGACCGATCGGCAAGGCGGATCGGGCTGACAGGATCCGGAGAGTTCTCTCAGGGATTGCAGCGTGGGCAATCCCCGGGATCGGCCGTAAGTCGACCATCCGGGCGGGGCCGCTCCTCCCGATGGGCGCAGGCGACGCAGCCCCACACCTCGGCCAGAAGGCGCTCGGTGGGGTGGCCGCACCAGCTGCAGGGCAGGCCGACCCGCACGTCGCAACGGCCCCAGCCCGGCGCACCGCAGGCCGGACAGGGACGGGCGATCCGCCGGACCAGCCGGAACGCCAGAGAGCGGATCGCCAGCCGTCGGGTCGGGTTGCAGTGGGCCCGCATGTCGGTCTCCAGCCAGACCGAGCCATCGCTCGAGGCCCGGGCACAGCGGCCCATCGCCTCGGCCAGCGCCGCATGGGTCCGCAGTCCTTTGATCAGGGGGGTACCGGGGCTGCCCCCGTCGCCGTCGCCGCCATGGGGACTGGCGATCAGGGCATGGGAGGGAAAGCCCACCCGATCGAGCCAGTCCTGGATGTCGTCCTGCGGTGACACCCGCCGGCGGTCGAAGTTGGTGCGCGTCGCCACCAGGCTCTCGGCGATCAGCAGACCCTCGCGGCGGTCCACGAAGGTGAGCCACTCGGTGCCCACCGTCATCCAGGGGAGGGCGGGGTGGGACCCGAAGCTGCCCTCACTGGCCAGCCCGAGATCCAGACCCGTGTCGTCCATGCCGGCCTCCGCCTTGCGCCGGCAGGTCTCGAGGGCATCGGCGGGACGGGGCCGTTCACCGCTGAAGGTGCCGAGCAGGTCGGTGTCGAAGCCGGTGGCCAGAACGAGGCTGAGGTCGAGGCCGTGGCGGAAGGGCCTGGCCAGCAGCCGCTCCTTGCCATGGCGGGTGGCCAGGCTGACCGGACGGCCAGCAAAAGCCGCCGGAGGGCGACAGGCGAAGGGCGGCAATCCGATCACCGGGACTTATCGGCTGGATTGGTAATCCTGCGTCGAACTAGCACCCAACACCCACATCTGGTCATTAATGTTCCCGGACTCCAACACCAGGTCCTGCCCGGTGGTTGGGCACCACGCAACGATCACACCATCAAGCCCAATCATCCGCAGCTCGCCGTGCAGCCCGCCGGAGCCTCCCGCCATGCCATTCGCCGTGACATGACCCTCGCCATGCCCGCCCGACCGCTGCAGCTGACCCTCCGCGCTGATGATCATGTGCCCGCCGACATCAGCTGGCGGATCGACGATGGCTACATCCGAGCCAACACCTGGAATGAAGAGGGAGAGTCCATCACCCTTGGCATCTGGGGACCGGGCGATCTGATCACACCCATCGGCTGTGATGTGACTCCCTACGAGCTCATCTCCCTCACCCGGGTGGTGGTGGTCGAATTCGAGCCAAGCGAGGGCGAGACCCTTGACTTCATGAGGGATCTGTTCACCCAGACCACACAGTTGCTGCAGATCCACCGCGTCCGACCCGCCGACTCCCGGCTGCTGCGGTTGCTGCACTGGATCGGGGCCCGCTTCGGCCGGGTCAGCACCAGCGGCACCACCCTCTCGCTGGAGGACATGAACCTGACCCACCGCCAGCTCGCCGACATCGCCGGCATGACCAGGGTCACCGTGACCAAATCCCTGACCCGGTTCCGCAGCAAGGGCCAGGTCGTCAAGGTCAGCGAGGCCGATCTGCTCGTCCCTCGCGCCGCCAGCCCCCAGATCCCGAGCGAAAACCCAGACACCCTTCCCGTGGCCCCCTTCCCGTTCCCGAAAACCCTTCGCCATGAACCACCCGCCCACCGGAACGCCGGTTTCGACACCCCATGACGCCATCCCCTGGCATCAGCAGCTCCGCCGCAGCCAGATCGTCCAGTCCCTTGAGGCTGTCCAGGACCTGATCGCCATTTCCCTCTGCCTGGGGCTGTTCGGCGTGATGGTGCTCCAGCTGAAGCGAACCTTTTCGACCCTCTTCTCCACATCGGAGTTTCACGAGGTCACGGCCGACATCCTGTTCATCCTGATCCTGGTGGAGCTGTTCCGCCTGCTGATCATCTATCTGCAGGAACAACGGGTGTCGATCGGGGTGGCGGTGGAGATCGCCATCGTCTCGGTGCTCCGGGAAGTGATCGTCCGCGGCGTGCTGGAGACGGACTGGCAACAGATCCTGGCGGTCTGCCTGTTCCTGATGACCATGGCCCTGCTGATGGTGGTGCGGGTGTGGCTGCCTCCGACATTTGCCGGCGTCGACCCTGAAGCCCAGGTGTCGGCGCGGATGCGCCAGCAGCAGGAGTAAGCGGCCCTCCAGGCCATTTAGCAGCGGATGTTGTTCGGGATACCTGTGTCCTAAGCCTTGTATTCCTGAATGCATAAGCCAGATTTATTCAGGAGATTGGCAGGTCTGCTTCAAGTCGGCACCCAGGATTAGAACTCAACCACTAATGTTGCCGGACCCCAAATCCGGGGTCGCCAAACCACCCTCGAACGCACCGTTTCAGCCCTTCTCCCTTCGCCATTGTCTCCACCCTGAGGAGACGCTGACAACCACGGATTAGCCCCATGGGACTGTTCTTTGAGCAGCCCCTCTTCTTTTCTTGCCAACCCTTTCCCACTCCCTCCATCACACCTGAATGCCATGACGAGTCGCCGTCGCTTCCTCACCCGGTTCGGGGCAGCCCTGGGATCCTCCCTGCTGCTCGCCGGATGCCTGGGCAATCCACCAGGTACCTCCGAGTCCACCAGCTCGCCCCAGGCCGCCAGCCCTGCGGCCGGCCAGGAGCTGGGCACCATCAAGCTCGGCTACATCCCCATCCTGGAAGCCGCTCCCCTGGTGGTGGGTGTGGAGAAGGGCTTCTTCGCCAAGCACGGGATCAAGGTGGAACTGGCCAAGCAGGCCAGCTGGCCCGCCGCCCGCGACAACGTGGTGCTCGGCTCCGCCGGCGGCGGCATCGATGGGGGCCAGTGGCAGCTGCCGATGCCCCACCTGATCACCGAAGGGATCATCACCGACGGCAAGAAGGTGCCCATGGTGGTGCTGGCCCAGCTGAACAGCCAGGGCAATGGCATCGCCGTCTCCAACAGCCTCAAGGCCGACAACCTGGGGCTGGATCTGGCCCCGGCCGTGGATGTCTTCCAGCGCTTCCCGCAGAAGGAAGGCCGAAAGTTCCGCGCCGCCTACACCTTCCCCAATGCCAACCAGGACCTCTGGATCCGCTACTGGCTGGCGGCCGGGGGTGTCGATCCCGACAAGGACATTGAACTGCTGACCGTGCCCTCCACTGAAACCCTCCAGGGCATGCGCAACGGCACCATGGATGCGTTCAGCACCGGCGATCCCTGGCCGTTCCGGATCGTCAAGGATGACATCGGCTACCTGGCCGCCCTCACCGCCCAGATGTGGCCGGTGCACCCCGAGGAATTCCTGGCGGTCCGCAGCGACTGGGTCGACAAGAATCCCAAGGCGGCGGTGGCGCTGGTGAAGGGCCTGATCGAGGCCCAGCAGTGGGCCGACAAGCCCGAGAACCGCAGCGAGGTGGCCAAGCTGATCAGCTCCCGCGCCTATTTCAACACCCCGGTGGAGGTGCTCGAACCCGCGCTGAAGGGCGAGTACCTGCTCGGTGCGGATCGCAAACCGGTGAACGATCCGAAGCTGGGCCCGATCTACTGGATGAGTGATCGGGGGGTGATCTCCTATCCCTACAAGAGCCTGAGTCTGTGGTTCCTGGTGGAATCGCTGCGCTGGAACATGCACCCCGGCAAGCTCACCTCGATCGAGCAGGCCAAAGCCCTGGTCGACAAGGTGAACCGGGAAGACATCTGGCGCCAGGCCGCCACCGAACTGGGGCTGCCCGCCAAGGACATTCCCACCGGTTCCTCCCGCGGCAAGGAGACCTTCTTCGACGGCATCGTCTTCGATCCTGAGAACCCCCAGGCCTATCTCGACAGCCTCAAGATCAAGCGCTGATTCGATCGCCCAGAGGCCGGTGCCCCATCGGCCCTGCACCTCCCAGACCCGTGACTGCCGTCACGGGTCATTCCTTCCAACGGATTCCATCCCTTTCTTCCAGGACGAACCCCTTCCATGACGACCACATCCCCCAACCCCACCAGCAACGCGGCAGGCCCCCTGCTCTGGTGGAAGCGCAACCGCAAGCTGATCCTGCCGCCCCTGTTCGGCATCGCCGGCTTTCTGCTGGCCTGGCAGCTCAGCGCCAGCCTCGGGCTCACCCGGCTTCCCGGTCCCCTGAGCCTGTTCACCGAGCAGCGCACCCGTGAACTGCTGCTCTATCCCTTCTACGACCGGGGCGGCCTCGACAAGGGACTCTTCTGGCAGACGATGGCCAGCCTGGGCCGGGTCGCCCAGGGTTACGTCCTCGCCGCCGTGGTGGGGATCAGCGCCGGCATCGCCGTGGGCCTCAACAAGACACTCAACCGTGCCTTCGACCCCCTGTTCCAGTTCCTGCGCATGGTGGCCCCCCTGGCCTGGGTGCCGATCGCCCTGGTGATCTTCCAGAAGAACCAGCCGGCGGCCATCTTCGTGATCTTCATCACCGCGGTGTGGCCGATCCTGATCAACACCGCCGAAGGGGTGCGCCAGATCCCGCAGGACTACCACAACGTGGCCCTGGTGCTGCAGATGTCGAAGAAGACCTTCTTCACCAAGGTGCTGATTCCTTCCGCGCTGCCCTACATCTTCACGGGCCTGCGCATCTCCATCGGCCTGGCCTGGCTGGCGATCATCGCCGCCGAGATCGTGATGAGCGGCATCGTCGGCATCGGCTTCTTCATCTGGGATGCCTACCAGCAGAACTACGTCAGCGACATCGTGCTGGCCGTGATCTGGATTGGCGGCATCGGCCTGCTGCTGGATCGCCTGATGGCCTGGATCCAGTCCCGCATCTCCCCCGGCCAGTGAGACACACCCAGCCATGAACCTGCCCACTGTCCTGAGGCCCTTTGGATGGCTCGACGCCTGGATGAGGGAAAGGAAGAACGTGATCCGCTTTCTGCTGGCCCGCCTCCTGCTGATGACCGCCATGGTCCTGGCCTTCTGTGTCCTCCACTTTCCCCAAACGTGATCCGCCATGACAGCACTCGTTGATGTTCAGAATCTCGAAAAGAACTTTCCCCTCACCGGTGGCGGCAACTACCTGGCCCTGAAGGGGATCGATCTGGAAATCCGCAAGGGCGAATTCATCTCCCTGATCGGCCACTCCGGTTGCGGCAAGTCCACCCTGCTCAACATGATCGCCGGCCTGGATCTGCCCACCGGCGGCACCGTGCTCCTCGAGGGGGAAACGGTGAAGCGTCCGGGCCCCGACAAGATGGTCGTCTTTCAGAACTACTCGCTGCTGCCCTGGCTCACCGTTCGCCAGAACATCGCCCTGGCGATCGAGGAGGTGATGCCCGATCTTGGCAAAGCGGAGCAGGACGCGCTGATCGAAGAGCACATGGAGATGGTGGGTCTGACCCAGGCGGCTACCAAGCTCCCCGCCCAGCTCTCGGGCGGCATGCGCCAGCGGGTGTCGATAGCCCGCGCCCTGGCCATCAAGCCCAAGCTGCTGCTGCTGGATGAACCCTTCGGCGCCCTCGATGCGCTGACGCGGGGGAATCTGCAGGAAAAGCTGATGCAGATCTGCAACGAGCACGAGCTCACCGCGGTGATGGTCACCCACGACGTGGACGAGGCGGTGCTGCTTTCCGACCGGATCGTGATGCTCACCAACGGTCCTGGCTCGAAGATCGGCGGCATCCTCGAGGTGGACATCCCCCGGCCACGCCAGCGGCTCACGGTGGTGCACCACCCCAGCTACTACAGCCTGCGTTCGGAGATCATCTACTTCCTCAACCGCCAGAAGCGGGTGAAGCAGTGGCAGGCGCGCCCCCACAAGGTGCTGGCCCGCCACGGCCTTGAAAAGGTGAATCTCGACCTGGGCTTCATTCCCCTGGCCGCCTGCGCCCCCCTGGCGGTGGCGGAGGCCAAGGGGTTCTTCACCAAGCACGGTCTCGACGACGTGCAGCTGGTGCGGGAGACCAGCTGGCGGGGTGTGGTCGACGGTCTGGTCGACAAGACCCTCGACGCGGCGATGATGCCCTCGGGCATGCCCACCTGGATGACGGCCGGCGGCCACGGCAGCGAGCCGCTGCCGATCGTGTCCTCCCTCACCATCAGCCGCAACGGCAACGAGGTGACCCTCGCCAAACGACTGGCGGAACAGGGCGTCAGCACGGTGGAGGACTACCGCGCCTGGTTGGGCAGCCACGAGCGGGAGCCCCACCGGATCGGCATCGTCCATCCCGCCTCGATGCACAACCTGCTGCTGCGCTACTGGCTGGCGGCCAACGGCATCGATCCCGACAAGGACGTGCACCTGCAGACCCTGCCGCCGGCCCAGATGCTGGCCGACCTCAAGGACGGCTCCATCGACGGCTACTGCATCGGCGAACCCTGGAACTTCCGGGCCGCCAGCAGCGGTCACGGCGTGCCGATCGTGGGGGATCTGGAAATCTGGTCGGGCCATCCCGGCAAGGTGCTCGGCGCCCGCGAGGACTGGGCCCAGGCCTACCCCAACACCCACATCGCCCTCACCAAGGCCCTGCTGGAGGCCTGCCGCTACTGCGCCGATCCCGCCCACTGGGCGGAAATGAGCGAACTGCTCAGCGACCGTCGCTACCTGGGGATCAAGGCCGATCTGATCCGCTTCAGCGGCCAGCCGGGCGATTCCGGCTCCTTCGCCCCCCACGGCGAACCGCACCACCTGTTCTACGGAGCGGGGCTGAACCGGCCCAGCCGCAGTGAGCACCTCTGGATCCTCACCCAGCTGGCCCGCTGGGCCGAGATCCCCTTCCCCCGCAACTACGTGGAGATCCTCGAGCGGGTCTGCAGCGTGGGGGTGTTCAGCACCGCCGCGCGGGAACTGGGTCTGGACGACGTGAGCTATCAGCGCCAGGGCATCGAACTGTTCGACGGCCGTCCCTTCAACCCCGAGGACCCGATCGGTTACCTCAACGCCGTGTCCCTGCACCGCGATTTCAGCATCGCCGAAATCCCCATCGGCCAGCCCCGTGCCATCAGCCTCTGATCCGCCGTCCCTCCGCCCCTTTCTCCCATGATCACCAACGCCACCCAGCCCCTGCTGCGCTTCGAAGCCCTGGGCAAGGTCTACCCCACCCCCACCGGCCCCTACCCGGTGCTGGACAACATCAACCTGCAGGTCGAGCATGGGGAATTCATCTGCGTCATCGGCCATTCCGGCTGCGGCAAGTCCACCCTGCTGAACATGGTCTCCGGCTTTTCGACACCCACCGCCGGCCAGGTGCTGCTCAACGGCAGGCCGATCGAGAAGCCCGGGCCCGATCGGATGGTGGTCTTTCAGGGATACGCCCTGCTGCCCTGGATGACGGCCTACGAGAACGTCTATCTGGCCATTGACGAGGTGAAGCCCGACCTCTCCAGCCGCGAGAAGCGCGAGATCGCCGTGGACCATCTGGCGATGGTGGGCCTGGAGAAGGCCATGGACAAGCGCATTCCCCAGCTCTCCGGTGGCATGAAGCAGCGGGTGGCCATCGCCCGCGCCCTGGCCATCCGCCCGGAGGTGCTGATCCTCGATGAACCCTTCGGGGCCCTCGATGCGATCACCAAGGAGGAGCTGCAGGAGGAGCTGCTGCAGATCTGGAACACCCAGAAATGCACCGTGCTGATGATCACCCACGACATCGATGAGGCCCTGTTCCTCGCCGATCGGCTGGTGATGATGACCAACGGCCCGGCCGCCTCCATCGGCGAGGTGATGCCGATCGACTTCCCCCGGCCCCGCAACCGGGAGGACATCATGGAGGATCCCAAGTACTACGAGCTGCGCAACACCGCCCTCGACTTCCTCTACAACCGCTTCGCCCACGACGACGTGGAATGAGGCCCACGGGGCGGGTCATGGCCGTTCATTTCTGCCAGGATGCGCCCCCCACAGCGGAGTTGCTCTGGTGATGCGGATCTCTCCGTCCCTGGCCGCTCTGGGCCTGGCGCTCGCCGCAGGCCTGGCCGCTGTGCCGCCGGCCCGGGCCCTCGAGACGATCGAGCTGAAGCTGCCCCTGGTCGAGACCACGTTCTCGATCCGGCTGGCGGAACTGAGCGATCCCCGGGCCCTGCTCGCCGGCAACAGCGACCTGGCCGAACTCGACCAGGCCACCCGGGGCGCCATCGGGCGCTCCCTGGTGGATCTGTTCAATGCCCCCCTGCCCCTGCAGGCCCTGGACGTGGCCCGCCAGGTCGTCCCGTCCCCCCTGGCCCAGCAGGCCCTGCTGCTGCTCTCCTCCCTCGGGGGGGTCGACGGTCTGCCGGCCGACGTGTCCAGCGACACGGTGCTGAAGGTGCTGGACCGGGCCGCCGGCCGCGGGCCCCTGACGATGCTGGGGGTGCTGGAGGCCGTGCCGGGCAGGACCGCCAGCGTCGATGTGGGCAAGGGCCTGTTCCTGCTCCAGCGGATGAACGCCCAGCTGCTGTCGGCGAACCGTCTGCTGGAGGGGGGGACGGCAGCGACGCCTGCCCCCTCCCTGCGGGATCCGGGCCCCCTGCCCGTGCGGCGCGACACCCTGACCCTGCCGGTGGCCTACCGGCCCCAGCCCCTGGAGGTGGTGGTGATCCGCCCGACCCAGCAGGCCTCCGGCCGGCTGGTGGCCATCTCCCATGGCCTCTGGGACGGGCCCGAGAGCTTTGAGGGCTGGGCACGGCACCTGGCCAGCCACGGCTACACGGTGCTGCTGCCCCGCCACCCCGGCAGTGACCGCACCCAGCAGCAGGCCATGCTCTCCGGCAAGGTGCCGCCGCCCGGTCCGGCGGAGCTGCGCCTGCGCCCCCTCGACATCTCTGCCCTGATCGATGCGGCGGCCGCCGGGAAGCTGGGTCTTCCGGGCGGACTGGACACCGGTTCGGTGGTGGTGCTGGGCCAGTCCTGGGGGGCCACCACGGCCCTGCAGCTGGCGGGCGCCCGACCCACCTCCCAGCAACTGCAGAAACGCTGCAGCAATCTGCAGGATCCCCAGCGCAACCTGAGCTGGGTGCTGCAGTGCAGCTTCCTGGGCGCCATCGACCAGGCCGCCCTGGCCGATCCGCGGGTGAAGGCCGCCGTGGCGGTGAGTCCGCCGATGTCGCTCCTGTTCGAGACCGGAACCATCCCCGTCTTCCAGGGGCGGGTGCTGGTGGTGAGCGGCAGCCGTGACTGGGTGGTGCCACCCGGTCCCGAAGCCATCGCTCCGATGGCCCGGGTCGCCCGCCTGGGGAAGGACGGCCATCGGCTGGTCCTGGCAGGCGGCGGTGATCACTTCAACATGGGCTCCCCCTATGACCAGGGCGGCGGACCCCTGCGGGGACTGCTGCTGGCCTGGGTGAACGGGGCCTTCGCCGCCGGCCCCGCCGTCGCCCCCGGGCCCGGAGGCCCGGCCCTGCTACCCCCGGGTGGCTGGGGGGGTGACGGCCTCCCCCTGGTCGACGTGAGCGACCGGCTGGCGAGTTGGAACCCCTGAAGCGCCGGTGCCTGTCGTCTGACCCACACTTGATCCGGCGCCCAAGGATCCGGCCACCCGATCGATGCCCCCCCTGCCTTCCCTGCCCTCAACGGCCCACGCCTGGGGCGCCACCGGCTTGGCGGCCCTGCTGATCCTGGCCGGGCCGGCGGCCGAGGCCGCCGAGCAGGTGGTCTTCGTCAGCGGAGCGTTTCGCCGTTCGATCCCCGTCGCCGACCTGGAACGGCTGGCCCGGACCGGTGAGGCCGTGGGCCTGCTGGGGGATGCCCTGCGGCTGGGCGGCAAGGACCCCGCCGAGGTCGGCAGGCTGCTGAACCACCGGGTGACGCTGCCGCTGGCGCTGACCACCCGGCTGCTCAGCACCCGCTTCGGCGAGAACGCCCTGGAGCGGCTGTCCGGCATCCTCTATCCGCTGAGGGCGCCACAGGTGGGCATGGTGGCGCTGCGGTCAGCGACGATCCTGGGGATCGAGTCCGGCTCGGGAACGCTCTCGGCGGTGGGATTCCTGCGGGCCTACCCCAACGAGGAGATCGCCATCAACCTGCCGGCCCTGCAATCGGCCCTGGCGGGGCTCAGCGGCATGGGCCATGTGGTGAAGGAGTTTCTCGAATCCGACCTCGGCGCCAACCTCGAGCGGATGCAGGAACCCGGCCCGCCGGCCAGCCCCTGACAGCGCCATCCGGGGGGCGGGCCGGCAAGCCGGAGCTCAGGCCGGCCGCGCCATCAGATCCGTCAGGGCCTCGGATTCCGGCACGGCCAGCCGCTTCAGAATCGCCACCAGGGCCGCCAGCTGGGGACCCTGGAGGTGGAAGAGCCCCGGCTCGGCGCTGGCCTGCCAGCCGCGTTCCTCGAGGACCGCATGGATGGCGGTGCGGATGGTCAGGGCCTGGGATTCACCGGCGACGGGGAGCACCTGGACCGTCTCCTGGTGCCCCCCGGGGTCGGCGGGGCTGTCCCTGATCTCCAGGCGAAACCAGCGCAGACCATCAGGCATCGACTGGGCCGTGAGGTGAAGCTCGCAGCGGCAGGCGCTGAGGCCGCGGTCCACCGCCCGGCCCAGCTGCACGGCCAGGTCGCCGTCGGCCTGGGCATCGAGGCCGAGCTGGGCATGGAAGGCGGCCGCGCGATCCTGCTGCTGGGCTTCGGTGGCTTGCCGCCGTCCGCGGTCCGCCTCCGCCCGGAGGTGCTCCTGCCAGGCGTGGGCCACGAACACCGGCAGCAGGCTGAGGTCGTTGGCCTGGAAGGCCCGCGAGAGGTTGTCCGGGAGGGTCGCCGTACTGCCGTCCTGCGCCCTCAGGAGCAACCAGTCCTGCAGGGCCGTTGCTGACTCAGCCATGGCTCCAACCTTTTATTCAATTTTCATTCACCCTAACCTCATTTTCGCCCGTCGTCCCCTCGAGGAGCCACAGGGCGAGGCCGCCGCCGCGACCTCGGGCCGCCAGCCAGTGCGGGCGTTCGGCGGCGATCAGGGCGAAGAAGGGCCGGCGCAGCGGATCGGGCTGGGGCAGCGTCCGCTCGATCAGCACCCGCCCGCCCAGCAGCAGCAGCAGGCGCTCGAAGCTGAAGACCAGCAGGGGGCGGCGGCCCTCCAGACGGCCCACACCCTCGAAGCGGAGCTCCAGAGCACCGAGGCGCACGCTGTTGGCCAGCCGCAGGTCCCCAGCCTCCGGACCGGCCCCGTCCGCGGACAGCCGCAGCCGGGCCGCCAGCCCCCGCAGCAGGCCGGCGGCCACCGAAGCAGGCTCCAGGCTCCCCTTGTTCCAGATCCGCTCGAGTCGCCAGCAGCCGACCAGATCCGCCGTCGTCAGGCCGCTGCCCTCCCGGCGGCAGCGGCGTTCCCGTTCGAGCAGCCATGGGGCATCGGGGATCACGGCAGCGCCTCTGAAAGCAGCTCTCGACGCTAATGACCCCGCCTCGCAACCACCAGCTGCTATTGAGAATCGCTTGCAAAAGTGCCCGTGGGTCCTCTAGGTTGAGAGCCATTCGCAATAAGGCCCCTCCCTTCGCCCGATGCGTTACCGCTTCCTCCCCGACGATCCCGTCAGTGCCGTGCGCATGCCCGCCGGTCAGACGGTCCTGCTTGACCCCACCCCCCGCCCCGGCGGTT